>CAWCBK010000010.1:0-108946 GCA_963793805.1 Methanobacteriota archaeon | reverse complement strand
GCTATTTCATTTTCTCTTCAAGCCAGTCCCCAATGAACGTGCCGAGTATGAATAGAACTGCAATGATCACCACTTCGATAAACATTAGAAATCCTACCACGCTGCTTAGCAAGAGGAATTTTATATTTACCAACATTCCAAGTCCCGTAAAGACAAGACCCAGTATTATGCCTATCAACACCCCTTTTTTAAGGAGAGATGTGCGGTCTTCCTTTCCGGGTTTCAGGTATCCGTAGAATCGTTCCTGCTGCAATCGTTAAAACCTCTAATAAAACCATAATACCTCCTATTGTTGATTTATGATTATTATCTGTAATACATAAACTTTCGGTTGTGTATAATCTTCGGCAGGGCAATACCTTACGAGAATGATATTGATGATAGTTTCCAGACCCCCTCGTAGTCCATCTCATCCAATCGTTCAATATAGGTGTCAGAGAGCTTGCAGCTATGTAACCATTGAGAGGGGGGTAATTAAATATGAACTAACCCATCAGTTTCAAAAATATCTCCTCAAGCGACGGCTCCACAGTCTTTATATCGAGTATCTTCCCGTTATGCTTCGTAACCCAGCCCGTTATCCTGTTGAACTCCTCAAGGTCATTCGTCCGTGCCATAAAATGCCCGTTTTTCCTGACAGCCTCAAAATCAACGCTCTCATCCACGCTGAACTCTATCACATACTCCACCGCGCTGCAGGATCTTTTTATCTCAGCCATTGTCCCGCCTGCCACCTCGCGCCCCGCGTTCATGATAAGCACCCGGTCGCACAGGCTTTCCACCTGGTAGAGGTTATGCGCGGAAAATACGATGGTCTTACCCTGTTTTCCCAGGTCTGCCACAAAATCAGCAAGGTATTTTGAGGTCGTCGGGTCAAGACCCGAGGTCATCTCATCAAGGACAAGGTATTCAGGGTCGTTTATAAGCGCCCGGGCTATGGCTACCTTCCTCTGCATCCCTTTTGACATCTCGCCTATCTTCTTATCACGCGCATCAAGCCGAAGCGCCGCAAGGAGGTCTTTAATCCTTGAAGATGCCTCGTTCCTCTTTATCCCGTATATCTCTGAAAAGAACATGAGGTAATCATCCGCCGTCATCCCTTCGTACAGCGGGCTTTCCTCAGGCAGGAAACCCAGCTTCTGTTTTATCCTTTTAGCATCCTTATTATAATCCATTCCCTGTATCGTAATACTCCCCTGTGTAGGGATGATAAGCCCCGATAGCATTTTCAGCGTGGTCGTCTTTCCCGCGCCGTTTGGTCCCACGATGCCGAATATCTCACCTTTATTTACATCAAAATCAAGAGAATGAACAGCAGTGTGACCATCGTATTCTTTCTTCAGTCCGCTCACCGAGATCTCATTCATAGAAACTATTATTTAATCACGAAGTAATATAAATGTGATGGGTTTACTGACCATTTCCAGATGGGAACTGAGACGGACAAAGCGCAGTTTCGGGAAAAAGACAATTGTTTTCTCTCTGCTGCTCGTCCTACTGATAGGAATAGTCTCATTTTTCATAGCCCAGACCGGCTTTCACCTTAACGATAATATCTACAAAGTGGTGGTCACAGACCCTGGAATTGCGTCGGTGGTTGGAACGGACAGTAAATTCGAGGTTTATCTGGATGAAGAAGCAAAAGCAAGAGAGATGTTCCAGCAAGGCGGTTTTGACATCCTGATCATCGGACAGAATGTCAGTTTCCAGGGCTCTGAAAGATCCATATCAGCAATGGACGCGCTGGATAAAGCAGTTATAAAATATGATGAGAACAGGCTTTTGTCCTACAATGACCTGAACAATACCTTCCCGGTTTGGATAACAATAAATAACATACCAAGGGAACAGGCTTTTGCTGCGCCGTCACTACAGAAATTACCGGAACTTGAACCTGAATCCGAACCCTCACCCGGAACGACAAACTCACCTGGCACAACGCTCACGCCAGCAGGAACACCAGTAAAAGGGACCGCGTCAACCCCATCTATAAGCGAAGTAATAACGCAGAAAAATGTCCTTCCAATAAAAGAGAATGCGTTATCAACTCCATCACATTTCAACCCCCCCATCCCCTTCAGATCCGTGGTCTTAAGCTTCCTTTTCATCTTTCCGATGTATTTCATAGCCCAGCTATATTCAGCCAGCATCATGGAAGAAAGGGTGAAGAGGAAAGGGGAACTCCTGCTAGTGTCCCCGGTTAGTTCATGGGAGATAGTGCTCGGAAAACTTGTCCCGTATCTTCTGCTCACGCTTGTCCTGATGGCGGGCATAGCGCTGTATATCGGCGGCAATTTCTGGATGCTGACGATCCTCCTGCCGATGGTGCTTATGTTCCTTTCAACGGCTTTTTTGGGCGCCATAATATCCCGAAGTTTCAAGGAACTGACATTTGTCCTGGTCTTTCTTTCAGTCAGCCTGTCCGGATATATATTCCTTCCTGCCATGTTTGCCAATATCCATGCCATAAGCATGATATCTCCCATGACGCTCGTGGTAAAAATGCTCGAAAGCGAAGCTGTTACAGCACAGGAATATCTCTTTTCGACCCTGCCATTCTACCTGGTCTCTATTCTTATATTTACCTTCGGCATATTCATTTACAGGGAGGAAGACCTGTTCACCCAGAGATCGGTCAAAGGAAAATTACTGGATTCTGTCCAGATATTCCTTCAGCGCATACCTGTACCTATATTCTTTTTGAGCATATCGCTTTTACCGCTTGTGTATTCTGTCCAGTTGATATTGATAGTGCTGGTGTTCAATTTTCCCATCAGGATAGGTATAGTGGGTTTCATTTTCCTGGCAGCGTTCATAGAAGAAGTGGTAAAATCAGTGGGCATATACACCTCATTCTCAAGGAAAATGTCAGTTATTGATACACGCACCGCGATAAAAGCAGGGATATATTCAGGCACAGGTTTCTTTTTAGGTGAAAAGCTTCTCTTGCTTGCGGTCATAGCAGGCATATCAGGCTCAGTGTTCGGGTCTGCAATGGGCATAGGTCTCCTGGTATTCCCGTTCATTCTGCATGTTTCGGGAGCCATGATATCAGCACTGGGCTTGAGGTATCTTGGCACAGGGAGATACTTCCTGTCTGTGGTACTTGCAACTGTTGTCCATGCGGGTTATAACCTTTATATCGTCAGGGGGGTTCTGTCTGGGTAAAATTCTGATAGTAGCCCGGAAGGAATGGAACTCGCTCCTTCTTGAGAAAACACTCATCCTCGCGATGATAATCCAGCTCCTGATAGCTTCGTTCTCATCTCTCCTTGTCATCGGGCTTGCGTCTTTCTTTGACCCTTCCGCCCTTAACAGCTATGATATGCAGAAAGGAAAGATAGGGATAGTTGGAGGCGGGGAAATAAAGCAGTTCCTGCGTGAAGCTCACATAAAACCACGCAATTATTCCAGCCTTGATTCAGCGCTTTCGGATTTTAACAATAACAGGATTGACGCTGTCCTTGTTATCCCGCCAGTTGCATCATCGGGCAGCGAGATCATACAGCTTGAGCTATACCTGCCCGCTTCTGATATCAGGGGCACTATTGCCACCATGCAGTTGAAAAAGCCGCTTGAGGAGTTTGAATCCTATGTCCGCGACGTGAGATCCCCCCGCGTCGGTTTTGAGCCTGTAATACTTTACGTTGATGATATCCTGAAGAAAACGTCAACGTACTTTGAATTCATCTACGGGATACTTATTCCGCTCCTTGTATTTACTCCCGTCTTTATCTCAGGCGGTCTTATCATAGACATGGTCACAGAAGAATACGAGCGCAGGACGATGGAACTGCTTGAAGTGGCTCCAATGTCCTTTTCCCAGATCATGAACGGCAAGATGCTCGTAGCCGTTCTCATAGTCCCCATGCAGGTGCTCCTGTGGCTTGCTCTTGTTGGTATCAACCGTATCGCAGTGCATAATATCCCCGGCATACTGCTTGTGGCGACCGCAACAGCAGTCGTTATAGTCCTTCTCGGCGCCATTATTGCAGTAAAATACAGGGACAGGACTATCTCACAATATCTGTATTCACTGATCCTTATTTTCTTATTCCTGGGCGCGTACCTTTTTGCCGATTCGCCATTCAATCTTGTGACAAGGCTTTCATCAGGCGCGGCAGGCGGCATGGAAACGCTTACCGGTATCCTGCCGTATGCGGCTGTGGCGGTTCCATTGTACTTTTATGCCGGGAGGATGCGGAACTGATTTTTTTTTGGCAAAAAAAGTGAACGCCTAAGAGAGTGTGATATTCACTGCATGGTTTACGATGTGCAGGTAGTTTATGTTCGGGGGCTTTATGACATAGGTAAGCGCATAAGTCGAGCCGGTGGCATTAAAGCCAGATGGGTAAGCAGGGTCTCCGGGCTTCGTTCCAGGGTAGAGAGCGAAAGTACCTGAATTGCTTACAAGAGTGATGTAATGCTGCAGTAGTTTGTCCAGAGGCACCGGACCATGACCCGAAACAGTCTTGTTAAAGGTTTGGTTATACGGTGATGTTTCATTAATCCATGTGCCTGACGGGTCATTGGATTCATATGTGGCAAATGCGCTTGAATTAAGCATATTTATTGACGTAACATTAGCGTTTATTATTCCTATAGTGTCCGTCGTCCATGTCTCATTGTAGCCGCCCTTGTTATATGAAATAAATATCGTCATACCTGCTGGCCCTAATCCTCCGCTTTTCTGCAATTCAATCACAAGATCGGGTGATATCGCTGATGGCGCCCGCAGTACCATATTGTAACTTGAAGTCACATTTGAAAGATTGAAATAAAATTGGGTAAGAGGCGTACTGTTCGTAGTATCAATCCCAAAAAGTTCGATAGGAACTTTCAGTTCAGCAGGTTTTTCCGATGGTTTCGAATTAAATGTCACAACAACTTCCTTATTAATATCATCGGTCCCGGGAATAGCTTCCGTCCTTTCTTGAATATACCTCGCCCACGCTTTATAGTTATCAGATTTTAACCTGATCATTATCTGCTTCCCATATATCGGGTTAAAGAGTAAGCTCGATGACAGGTTTGGGTAAATTATATTCAGGTCTTCCCCGGAACTCGCACGCACAGAAATCGTCCCTTTCCCGCCCGCGGACGCTGAATTAGCTATTCTTATTACCGGGAAGGTAAGAGTTTCACCATTAAAATAGAACTCAGGAGGGGATAACATCACGGATTCACCGTTGGGATATATCCTGAACATACCTCCGTTCTCAAATACCAGTCTCTCATCGCCCAGTTTGTATTCTATTAAACCAAGTGACCCGTTGAATACCGTAATATTATAATCGGTATCATTAGACACTCTCACTTTCAGATAGTTATCAGTGTCATTCCGAACATTCATGACACCACCATTTAAGTTTATGCGCGTTAACTGGGATGGGGTCGTCCCAAGAGCAACAGAACTTATCCTGCTGTCCAGCATGGTGAGCGACTGTATCTGGCTCTCAATGAATGCTGTATTCTGGATTTCTGATTGTATGGGGAACGCGATGACTACAAGTATCCCTACAGCGATTATTACGATACCAAGAATAAGCGAATAGCCAATGGTTTCAGAGACCGCGTCTTCAGAACTTATTATTTTGATTTTATGATAATCCATATTATTCCTCCAGTATTTTGATTATTATCTGGTTATGGTCAACGTTGATCATATCTGCTGTGAAATTTGTCGAGACTGTAGTTCCTGCATCGTCTGTAACTATGTCCTTTGCACCGATGCTTTCAAGGTATTCTTCCCATCCCCTGTAGTAACTGCTGTTGACTTTAACCGGCACTGTGCCATTTACTCCATCAATAGAGTAAAGTCTAGAGGATGAAATCTTTGAGTTGATCCTTATGCCTCCTTCTCCTGCAACCCAGTAATCGCCATGTAATTCGAACACGGGTATAGTACTAAGGTTTCCTGTGGAGAACCTGGGCTGTGATACCATAGTAACCTCGCCGCCCGGATATTTTATCCAGATGCCTCCGTCCTCATAAGCGATCACTTTATCATCGTATATGTACTCAACCGAACCGAGCGTGAATGTTGAGTCGCCTATTGTAATTCTGCTATCGTGAGCCACGGTCAAAGCTCCCCCCATTATTTTAAGTTCAGTATTACGTATAGGAGCCCTGTCAAATCCGACCTTATCGATGTTCGCTGATAAAAAAATAAAACCCTTTTCCATCTCATTGAAATGCGCGGTCTTTTCTGCTTTTTCGAGAATTGGAGCGCCTGCATAATAGACTATGGCCGTCGAGATGATAACTATGGCAAGGGTCTGGATGAACCCGACTGCTTCGGAAACTGCGATATCGGATTTTATAAATTTATTCATATAACTCCTAAGTCACTGTAAATGTAACAGTCTTTGTAGTGGTGTCGCTCAAATGGAATACGATAGTAAAGGTCTCACCTGGCAGCACATTGGACGAAAGTTGTATTTCCATGTTCTCAAAGGTCCCCTGTGCAGCAGTGTATGTATTTCCCAGAGTAAGTAAAGTCCCTGAATTCTGTTTGCCGTCAGGGGTGCCTGCTCCGTTATGTTTCCAGTAAGTACCGGTACCAAATTTCACAATTTCGATCTGCTGCCCTTCTCCGCTCCATGAAATATTTACACCTGTTATGGTTACGGAAACACTGTCTGAAACATTATCCATGAGCCTGATGTTCTGCAATTTAGTATTGGATCTTGTTACACTGCTTGTATCGACCTCAAGTTCGCTGGACATTCCCGGAACCGACACCGCGAGCGGTCCTAATACAGCGATCCCCGGGTTTCCTGCCCTGTCAAAGACCGTGATGTTATAAGTATAACTCATTCCCTCCATGTATTTATTGGAGTTGTTATCCCATGTATTCTGATCGAGGTTGTAAACCGGGTCAGGATATATGGAAATACTTCGCTGATATTTATACAGGAGACCATCGCTGCGCATGACATTGATAGTAAGGTTCTCAAGACCTGAATCAATATCAGAAGCAATATATGATACGGTTATAGTAGAGCCTGGCTCAAGCTTGGTGGCTTCTGTCGGATAAACAATGATGGCCATCGGAAGATCCCCATCTCCTGGTATGGGCGTAATATTGAAACTCCATGTTTTTGTAGTCCAATTCGGCGTGGTATTAACATCTGCTGCGCTAATTTCAACAATATAATGCCCTATATCCATGTTCTGTGATGGCGTGTAGGTGAGAATGGATTTTCTCGGCGGAAAAGTCTCAAACGTTGCGTTGGATGTCTGATCATTGGTGCCGATTTTTAACCTGATCGAAGAGAAATTCAGTTGTTTGTCATCGGTTATTACCGCTTTTATAATGGGTTTTTTGAAAGTCGTGTTTTCTCCGTCTGACGGAGATATTATTGTAATTACGGGAGCAGTTGAATTGGGATTATAAACAGTATAATTGCGTGAAGCCGGCTTTGTATGTCCTGCCGCGTCATAAGCCACGGCTGTGACCGTATAGTTACCATCATTTTCTTCCGGGGTATACCAGAGCCAGTTATACGAGGAACCGGCTGTATATCTGTATGAACCATTTACATAATACTCCACGCGGCTCACGCCCACATCGTCCCATACCGTAACATTGATATACTTAGACCCTTCAAGCTTTTCGCCTTCGGGCGGTGCATCAATAGAGATTGTGGGCGGATTTAAGTCGGGAAACGGCACTACGCCCCCGTTCATAAAATAAATTGCGCTGCTTTTCGAATCGTACTCCAGTGTATATTTTCCGTCATTGCTGTATATAGAGCTGTTCTCAGCCAGGTTTATATCTGAGTTGACCGGCACCTCAACACTGATATATGGCGAGGAAGTGGTTTCAAGAATGATCTTGCCGGGCATAAGCGTGACCCTGTAAGAGTTATCCGCAATATTGTAAGGTATCCAGAATTCCGATGTTATCGTGGAATGTGAGCCCATTTTATTGCTGGCTCTTGCCTCGACTGTCATGTCATACATCTGTTTAGCTATGCTGTTTCCAATTGTAATGAGTTCTTCTTCAGTCAGGACTTTACTCTGCCTCTGGTTCATATCCTGGAATGAATAAAATATCATTCCAAGAAAAATAACTGATATGGCAAACAGCAGTATGGTCTCTAAAGCTACGGTAAGACCGGATTCGTCAGAAAGGAATTTCTTTGTTATCATGATCGTGCCTCAAGAGTTTATAATGAAAGTGTCAGTGTACCTCACATTGCCATCAAAATATTTTATTGTGACATTGATCTTCCTGGATGTGATGGAAGAGTATAGCTGTGTTTTCATGGAAGCTGCGAAGACGTTCTCAAAGACCAAACGTTCCCCGCCGGCTCGTTCTGACTGGTTACGACCTGCAAGATAAGATACAAGCCCATTTTCGTAAGGCGCTTCCACGTATATCAACTGTGCTTCGTTCTTATTATCAGGCGGGTTGTCAAAATCCGCGTATACCTGGGACCCGTTATTAGAATATGCCGCATGTGCGAGAATGTTGGTCGCGGGATTTATCTGATCGGCATTATTCCGCAGGGTAAATAACTCAGTTAAACCATTTTCCGATGTCATCATTCCGCTCCTGTTAGATGACTGGGCAAGCGGGCTGAACTGCGACCCGGGGTCGGCAAGTCCTGAAAGCGGAACAAGCGGGGGAGAATTAAGCCAGAATGAGTCATTTAATTTCGAATTAGTGTCAACGAATTTCCCATATGTCATATTCTCATGATCAATATTACTTTCATTTGTATCATTGACTCCAATAAATCCGTACCAGGGTTTTGCCGAACCAACCGATGAATTCTCCACTGCCTCGTCCATAGTCCATGTCGCATAGCAATGTAAATGAAGAATCCCCCCATTCGCCACCCATCCTGCTATGGCAGTATATACACCATCCTGCTTACCTCTCATATCATGATGAGCGATTGTAAGTATATCAAAATCCGCAAGACTGCTCTGGATCTGACTGTCGTTGAGCAGGGTATATGGGACGTCTCCATTATCATAATATCTTTTCATCAATGCACTACTGGTCGCGTCATAACTGGGATAAATCGCCACTTTTGGCGGCGATACCATCTGTATGCTCTTATCGTAAGTGAATTCTGCTTTTAATTCATGCACTGTAATGTTATTTTTCTTTGCCTCGTCCAGTATCCAGTTTTTGCTGGTTTCGTTCAAATAAACGTCATCAAAATCGATAATAAAAGGACCGCCTGAGTATGTCCTGTCTTGAATAATTCCGTCATATCCGGTTGTGGCATTATCATCCGTATAAAGCGTACTTGAAAAATTTGAAACCGAATCGTTGACAGGATTCTGAAGGATGGTCCAGACCGGGATCTGTGTCTGGTTCAATGGTTGAGTACCACTAACATCCAGTATCTTGTAAACAAGCCCGTAAACTTTCAGTAGCTGGGTCTGGTTCTCATCCATCGGTATTACAAGCGACTTTGCATGGAATATTTGGTTTTTCCATTCGATGTAATACTTATTCACGATGATATTTGAGGTCGTTTCATTGATGGATATGTTATTTACAATGACATCAACTGATGCGCCCTTTGCCGAGTATGTCTTTTTGACGGTTTCATTAAATGACTTCATGTAATTATAAAAATATTCTAAATTCAGTGTCTGGTTTGCAGGGTATGTGGTGTTAGCATAGTACGCGGCTTTGCTCACCTCGGCTTCCGTAATAATTCTGAAATCCCTGATTTCCTGCTTTGATTCCTCAAGCCCCGACGACTGGAGATTGGAAGAGAAGATCATGCTGTTGAGGATGGAAGTGAAACTTACTACCCCTATGATAATCAGGAACACGGTCAACAGCATTAGCTGCCCTTCTTCGTTCTTTATTACATCCGCCATAGCGTCACCCTCACTTCTGCGATATTGTAAAATTCGGTGCCTGGGCCCATATCATCACGCAGGACTTCATCTCTCAAAATTGGATGGGAGTCCATTTCTTCGTTATGTAATATTATCTTCCTTGATACTACGACTGCGTTATCAGATGGTCTTCCGTTCCAGAGAATAGCTTTTGATTGTGAGTCTGAAGGCGTATTGTAAAATACCTCAACATTATAGGCTATCCCGATATCTCCAAGCGTTTCCCTGAAAATCCCAGTCTGTAATGTTTGTGGGACCTCCCAGGGGCATGATAGCAGCCTGACCGTCAAATTGTGAACCCGTCCATCCCAGGATACCCTCCTTGAGCTGGGAATACTCGCTGTCAGGAGGCGTGTAATCAAGAACAGTAAGCAGGTCCTGCCCCCGCAGTTCAAGCTCCTTTTCTATGTGCATGTGAGATGCAGAAGCAGAGTTTGGGGTAAGAGGGGCAGCCTTCAGGACGAAGATGACCACAACGATCATTAACATGGCTGAAGCAATTCCTTCCATTGTATAGAGTTGAGCCCTGTCGTTGCGTATCATAGCCACACCTTAACATCAAGTATTAAGATTTGTGATTCCTGGGAGAGATATACGACCCGTATGATCTTTCCAACATTGGAGGATTCGTCAGGCGTTTTCCCTGCATTTAGCAAAGGAACTGAAGGCATGATACCTGGATACAGTGTATTGTTAATGTATCGCAGCGAGACATTTATATTGTAATTTATATTCGTGGTCGAAAGACCAAGTTCCTCCAGCTTAGTGTCATATATCGAAGGATTCTTCAGGTCGTCGTTAAGCTGTATCACCTTGTCCATATCTATGACATTTGGATTGGATTCACTGATAGCAAGTCCGCTTGAACTTTCCGCAAGCACCATACTTGCCCTTTCGGCCATGGGTTTTACTTCATCTGCATTGAGCTGGAATGGAAGAAGAAGGCTGGTTAACAGGTTATACATAAATAGAAAGGCAATAATAAATAAGGTAATGCCGATGATGTAATCCAGGCTTACCTGTCCGCGTTCATTTTGCATGCTACTTACAATCATAATGATGATAATGGTATATGTTTAAACTATATTAAGATTGCGCAGTTGTTTCAAGTATTACCATAAAATATATTACTACCAAATATAATATATTAAAAATAATCATGAAACTTCCTGCCGGCAGACCGGCCCTTATCATAATTTCCATCCTGATAGTTCTTGGGGCATTGGTAACTGCCCTTCTGGGAATGCTGTTCTTAAGCGACAGGTCTCCTGACCCTGCGCTTGCCGGAAGCGTACAGGACGAATACACTGTTCCGGTCAATTTGAAAATTGTAAATATTTCAGGGGTGAATGCAGCTTATATCGTACCGGGAGAGGTGAAGTGGGATTCAGGGCATAAAAGGATGCTTTATAACCTTTCGAATCCGAAGGAAACAACCCTTGCATTTGCTGAGATATTAGCAAATAATGATGCAGAAGCGGTGTATCTTATAATGTCACAGAGGACAAAGGACTACTGGGCAGGCATGGGATACGACGCAGCGCAGGTACTTGAATCGTATCGATCCATGAATAAGAATGTTAAAGAACCATATATGTTCAATCTTGAATCCGGAGAGGATGATCCGTCAGGGGGTATGTTGTCAGTGATACTGCTAAGGGATTCCGGGACTACAAGAATTGATCTGATGAAAGGATCTGACGGAACATGGAAGATATAAAAATCTCATAATTATCATAATGTTAATAACTAAGTATTATATAGTTAGATGTCAATTCATTAACTGAAACTTAAACAAGGTAATATATCACATGACACCTGGAAAAAAGAAGATAATACCGGATACTAAGGGAAATGATGACATTCCCTCAAAAGCCGCAGGTGAACCGACAGATAAGGAGGTTTCAATGTGGGCTGACAAAGGCAACAACCTTGTCGAGAGCAGTATGTATGCGGAAGCAGTCCGGTGTTACAATAAAGCCCTTGAGATAAATCCCCGATCCGTGGAAGTCCTTAACAACAGGGGACTTGCTCTTGCCAGAACAGGGAGGCTTGGGGATGCCATACTGTCATATGACCGGGCGCTTGAGTTGAAACCTGACGATCTCGAAGTAATATACAACAAAGGGATTGCGCTTGCGCAGATAGGAAAAACGGACGAAGCACTTGCCTGTTATGACAGGCTTATTGAGGCGAACCCCAAAGACTCCAATTCATGGTGCAGCAGAGGAGATGTACTTTTTGAGGGTGGAAATTATGAAGAGGCTCTAAAGGCTTATGATCAAACCATCCGGTTAAATCCAAATGATGAGACCGCATGGAATAACAGGGGGATGACCCTTGTAAAGTTCAATCGCTATGAAGATGCAATAGAATCTTATGATAAAGCACTTGAGATCAATCCAAGAATAGAGAAGATATGGAGTAATAAAGGGCTTGCTATCGCAAAAATGAATGAAAAGGGAGAAAAGATCGACCTGCAGAAGATCGCAGTTACACTGCCAAAGGAAAAACCTGCAGCTCCCCGGATAGGGCCTGCACCCACAGAGACGCCAGCAGGTAATGAAGCGTTTGATAATCCTTTAATTAGATCCATAATGGAAAAAACAATGCCTGTTTTCGAGAAAACAGTTCAGCATGAAAATGTGTCCGGGAAACCTGCTTCTGCTTCTCAGGTCAAAGCGCCCGATGAAAACATGGTAAAAGGGAATTCGCTCTATTCACAGGGGAAGTACGAAGAAGCAATCGAATGCTTTACAAAGCTGCTTGATAAAGACCCTAAAAACAAGACTGCATGGAATAATAAAGGGCTTGCTCTTGGTAAATTCGGAAGGGTCTATGAAGCGATAGATTGCTATGATAAAGCACTTGAAATAGCTCCAAGAGACCCGGTTGTTCTCAATAATAAAGGAAGCGCACTTTTTAAGAAAGGGCGTGTCAGCGAGGCATTGGAGTGTTATAGAACAGCTCTTGAGAAAAATCCTGATAGTAAAACTGCTATTAAGGGCATAGAACTGTGCAACGAATATTTCGTAAAATCAGGAAAAAAGGCGGGCGCTGCAACATCCTGATCAATATTATTATTTAAAAAATTAATATAATCGAAGGAAAAATGACTGCTGAAAATCCTATTAAGGCTGTATTAAAAGAGCAGGCAAAAGCTGCTGCTCGAGTTGAAATCAACCCGGATAAGATTCCCGAGCAGTTAACCCGGAGTACTTCAATATCCATTCTGGACCGCACGATGGGTGGCGGACTTCCGTCAGGCTCAGTAGCATACATATTAGCAGACCCGAAATCCATGGGCGAAGTATTCCTTTATCAATTCACACAGGCGCGCAAAACCTATTATTTCTCAAACGAAAGGCGTCCAGCATATGTGATGAGGGATATAAAGAATTATGGGTTTAAGCCTGATAATGTCACATTCGTTGACATTTACAGCGCATATTACCTCACCGCACAAGGAGAAATGGTTGACAATGTAGGGAACGAATTTGTGGATGCCAAGATAGTGGAATTTACTGAAAATACCCTGAAAAAAATATTGGACCAGGGAGAATCTGATATTAACATAATCATAGACTCATTTTCGTTTTATCTTAACCTTAATGTCAATCCTGGCATTATAAAACGGCTTATAAATACTATTTATGAAACATCAAAACACCTTAACTGCCTGTCCTTTTTATACGGACTTAAGGATTCTGATAAGAACAAGCTTGAAGGTGAAATCTTGAAATCATGCGATGTGATATTCGATGTTGAACTTGAAAAGACAGGGGATAAGCTTATAAACCGCCTGTCAATCCCCAAGCTAAGAGGCAGGGTGCCGACAATGGAAATGGTTAAGTTCAGGGTAGGGGACGGCATCCAGATAGATACAACAAAGGATATCGCCTGAGGTCATTATATCTCAAGGTATCATCCTTCATGCATCCTTGATCCTTATTATAACTCACTCGATCTTGAGGGGCTTCTTCTTTTTTATCTCAGTCTTTGGCATCTTTACTTCAAGAACGCCGTTCTTATATGAAGCCTTTGAGCCGTCAGGGTCCACAGGCGAGGGCAGTGAGATCGCCCTGTAATAGCTCCCGCTGCGTCTTTCCCTGTACACATAACCCTTCTCTTCTTTCTTCTCTTCGTGCTTTGTCTGTGCCGATATCTCAAGGTTGTCTTCGGTCACATTGATATTGATGTCCTCTTTTTCAAGACCCGGCAGTTCGGCGCTTGCTATGACCTCCTTGTCCGTCTCAATAACATCAATAAAAGGCTCCCTGTATCCGGCTGGCACTATCTCTTCCCTTTCCCCCGAAGGCAAAAGTTTTCTGCGGGGTCCCCCCGGAAATCCTCAAACATCCGGTTCATCATTTCTTCGAATCTTCTAAAATCATCCCATGTATCTGGCATTTACTAAACCTCCAATAGAAATATTCTCTGCAATATACATAAAACTTATGTAATTCATCTTTTAAAGTCCTTCAACGTATTTTTATTGTTTTAGAATATCATATAACTATAAAAACAAAAATAAATCAAAATTAAAGTTTAAAAATTGAAATAAACTTTGAAAATTACCAATTTGTTTATTTAATATTAAATCTTTTGAGCAAATAAACTTAGTAATGATTGGAGGTATTGAAAAATTGAATCTATTTATTATTTATAAAATTATCGAGTATACGATATTTACATCTTATTTGATCTTTATATTTTTATCGATACAGATATGGTTTTTATGGAAACATGTTGATAAAAACAAACTAATGTCAAAAACCTTCACAGACGGATCTTTTTTCAAAAAGAATTCCATTTATGTTTTCCTGTTCAGTATATTTTTTATGATCCATGAATTTTTAGAAGGAACAACTATCCCGAATGCCGCATTATATTTTGAATTCTTTGAAATGCTTGCGTTTTTATGTCTTTCATTATTTGCATTTGAATGGCATTGTATGTTAAAAGAGTTCTCGAATAAGACATCTTTGCTTCAAGAGCTATCACCGGAGAGGGAATCTGAAATATGATTATTATTTTTAAACAAGATTAAATACATTGATTCATTCTTGCCTCTACCACAGGTTTATTTTGATATAAGCATATTCTGAAAAGAATGAAAAAGATACTTCTGACCAACGATGACGGCGTCTACTCCACAGGTCTCAAAGCAGCATACGACAGCGTTCACGACCTCGGTGAAGTGACGGTCGTTGCGCCGTCCTCGCAAAAAAGCGGTGTGGGGCGCGGAATTTCAATATTCGAACCTCTTCGCGTATCCCAGGCTAATGTTAACGGTTTCAGGGCGTATGCCGTTGCAGGGACTCCTACCGATTCTGTAATCCTTGGTATTTTCGCTATAATGAAAGAGAATCCAGACCTTGTACTATCGGGTTTCAACGTGGGTGAGAACATTAGCACAGACACTGTGACCACAAGCGGAACGATAGGCGCGGCGCTTGAAGCAGCAAGCTACGGGATACCCGCCATTGCAGCTTCCATCCAGGTGCTTGATGAGGGCGATAAGTTCGACGACCACCGCGCTTACAGTTATGACTTTGAAGTGGGTGTCAGTATCGTGAACAGGATAGCAAAGAGCGTTCTTGAGAAAGGGCTTCCTGAAGGCGTCGATCTGCTAAATGTCAATATTCCAAGGCATGCCTCTCCTGATACTGAGATCGAGATAACAAGACTGGCGCGGAAAATATTCGTAACAGGTGTGGAGGAGCGCTTTGACCCCAGAGGCAGACCTTATTACTGGATCAACGGGGAACTTATCCGCGACGCAGAAGAAGGAACTGACGTCAGGGCTGTGATGAAAAAAGGGCATATCTCAATCACGCCGCTATCGCTTGATTCCACTGCCAGGGTGGATTTCAGGGAAATAGAAAAGCTGCTTTAAAATCTTTTAAATAACTTTATATATACATACACTATTGTTTATGGGATAATATTCATAATATGAGTGGTTTTGCATGAGGTGGGCTAAATTCCTGCTTAAGATTCCAAATAATTGGATGACATGGTTGCTTCATGATCATAATGTTCATATTAAAGTTTTCAATTGCATGCCATATGAAATTGAGGGAGGAAGAGGGCTCATTAGACTTAGTTCAAATGAAAATATAGATGCTTTATTGGACTTGATACGGAATCGCCGTGAAGTAATTAGGACATGCTTCTCCTTTGCACCTGATCGGACGATCGTAGGGGAGGTTGTTATTGACAAATGTGCAGCCTGTATGGCATTGAAACAGTCTGATTGTTTCATGGTCTCATCAGAGTCAACGGTGGGAGGTTGGCTTGAATGGACTGTTGCTGCAGAGAATAACGGTGCAATCCATGACCTGATTGATCGATTAAAGAGAAACAGATGCGATGTTCATTTGACTCGAATATCAAACTTTTCTGGGGGTTCGAGTCTTACCCCAAGGCAGGACGAAATCCTTCAATTTGCATATATTAATGGGTATTATGAATATCCAAGGAGAATTCGCCTTCGCGATCTCTCTCTGATATTTGATGTCTCTCCTTCAACAATGTCAGAAATCCTGAGGGCAGGGCAGCGTAGGATTTTTTCGGAGTATTTTGTAAATCCTCCCAAGTTCGAGATATAGTCTCCCTAAAAGCTCAAATGTTGCAAAACATAAGCTTATTAAAAATGGGGGGAAGGATGTAGAATCTACATGTGGCTGACACCTCCTTCCCTTCACCATCACTCAATGGTGAACGTAAAATTAAAAAGTAGGCTTTTATGCCTACTTTTTACACATTTTTACATATTTACCTTGCCGGGATAACGAATGCTCTCTCACCAGCGCAGCGGTCCCACTCTCTGAGTGCCGCCTTGCCGAATGCTGCTCGTGGATCTGCGAAGTCAAAGTTGACCAATTCATCTGCGAAGCAGAGTTTGACCAGTGGATTGACGCAGAACGCATCCTTGCCAGCGTGAGCTCCTGCGACTACTGAGGTGTATCCACCCTGGTGACCTACGTTCATTGCGTAGTTGGGGTAGTTAGCGCCTCTGCATTCGCCTATGCAGCCTTCATCTGAAGCGATAGAGAACACGTTGGTTGCACCGCACTGGTCCTGCAGGTCATATCCGTAGAATCCAAGTCTGCCGTGTGCCTCTTTGTGGAGGTACATGGAGAGATACCATGCGGAGAGACCGGCCTGGCTGTGTCCGGTTGCAAGAGATGTTGCACTGCCTGCTGCGAGTGCAATGACCGTAGCTCTCTGTGAACCGCCGAAGTGGTCTTCCAGTGTTGTCGGATACTTCTCGTATGCTTCAAGACCGTACAGTGTTGTTTCTGTAGCTATATCCTTTACAGTTTCGATGGTGGCTTTTGCCTTGCCATTTCCGCCGTATTTCTTTGCTGCATAGTCGTTGCCCCAGTACAGGAAGTCATCGAGAATGTCATTGGTGTATGCTGGTGTTGCATACATTGTGAAACCGACGCCGCCTGACATGTACCCGCCGAGCCATATCTGGTCATACAACATGGATGCTGCAGTTGCTACTGCACAAACTACGTTACATGGATCTTCTGGTGTCTTTCTGTTGGTCTGGACGATATCTGCCATATGACCGAAGGACAATCCTCCGGGCTCATTTGGTCCCCTGGCTCTGCGAGCCGGGATCATATCACCCATTTCGACAAGTCCAGCGTGCTTGGCTGTGAATGCAAGTTCTCCGACTGCTGCTTCACCGGCGCACATGTGATATGCGCTGATAAAGGTCATGCCGACCTGCATTGCCATCCAGCGGCTTGTGCCTGGTCCGTCCTCAGTCCTTGTGACTATTGTCGGGATGTGCACTGCCTGCCATGTTGTCTTGCCAACTGCTGCCTTGATCTGTTTTGCCTGGTTATCCGGGAATTCGTTGTCGATGTTGATAACGAACTGTTTGTCTACTTCATCCTGGAGTGTCTCGTCGCCAGTGAATATTTTCACATAGCAGTCATCTACGAGTGCCGGGTGTGTTTCGACCATGTGTTCCTGGACGATTGCTGCGCCTGGTAATGCATGGTTCAAGACTTCGAGATAGTAGTTGATTGTCTCAGGGGTAACTTCCTTGCCCAATCTCTTCTCAAGTGTCTCGTGTGCCAGGTCAAGACCTACTACGCATGTTCTCCTTATGTCGTCCCATTCCTGCTGCATTGCAGCATTGTTGACGAAGTGGAGATCGTCGCCGTCGCATACGATATCTGTTCCAGATATGGTGTATGGGGTCAACTGTCTCTGACCCATGGGTATACCTGCTAAGTGCAGCTTGGGATCATATGCCTGCAATCCTCTCTTCTTTGTGATTGCTGCTCCGCACTTTGCCATTTCTACCTTTCTTGGGTTCTGCTGGTATCCAAGTCTGAGGTATTTGGTCTTCTTATCTGTTATTTTGCTCTTTGCAACGCCGCCGCACTTGTTGGATCCCATTCTTTTGCGTACTTTGTTTCCATTGCTTTCTTAAATCTTACTTCTGCCATTTAAGTCACCTCACGCCTTTGGGACGAAGCCATATTTGGTTCTTAATTCCCAGACTTTCTGCACGTGCTCGATTACTTCCTTGTCGCTTCTGAATGAGACATTGTCTATTCTGTAGAAGGTAGTTCTCTTGGCTGCTTCGGACTCGCTCATTGGTTTCCCAAGGTTGACCTTTCTGTCAATTGGTACGCCGACCTGATCCTTGTCCATTACCATTACGCTGCCTTCGAGTCTGCGCCTGTCCAGCATATCGAACATAGTGCCGTCTTCCTGAAGTCTCAGGGAGTGGCCGTGAACTGTGCATCCTCTCATGCCTGAAAGTCCCCAGTCAGTGATCTCGGACTCGCAAACATCCTTGGAGAATGCTTCAAGGTCTCTCTCTCTCATTTCGTTGACCTGTCTGCCTGACAGTGTTCCTGGGTCAACTCCTTTGTAGTTGATTGCTGCATGGTACGATCTCCAGTATGGTACTGCCGGAGCATTGTACATGGAGTCGGCGAACTGTACATATCTAAGTCTGTCGCCTGCTGCTGCACCTGGTGTTGGTTCAACGATTTCTCTTATTGGGCAATCTGGTTCGCCCATTTCCGCAAGTGGCGGGTGGGTGCTTGGATAGTCAGAGCCTGGTGCTCTGTCCCGAGAATTGCGGTTAAGTCCTCATCGGAAATGTCGCGCAATTTCTCAAGATCGCCGGCCATATGTTTTCTTCTATTCTTAGCAACTGATGTGTTGCCAGGATAATACTGTGGTTTATAAGCCATATTTTTTCCTCCTTATACGGCTCCCGCAACTGCCTTGATAGGCTCTCTGAATTCATCGACCGAGCTGAAGACATCTCCTACTAATCCGGATGTCTTTGCAGGGCTGTATATCTGCACACCTGCGTCAAGAGCAACTGCTGCTGCTACGCATGGTACTGCTAGACCCTTTGAGTGTCTGGTAACGACGTGGTTACCGTTGAAGACACCAGGTCCTCCGCCGCCATAGATGGAGTGCGAGAAGAACGAGAAGCCGACTGCACTCCCTGTACCTTACCGAAGTCGCATCCTGGGAGTGAGGTCTCCTTTTCAATGAGGTCATTGGTGTACAGCAATACTGCTGATACAGACTGTGGTGCTCTCTGTGAGCCGCAGTTCACGAGCGTTGCTGCAAGTGTTGCTGCTGCTGCATAAGCGTTCCACTTTCCGACATCTGCGGTCTTATAGGTTGTATAGCCTGACGCGAATTTCTTGTCAGCTGTTATTACCTTGTCGTCAATTGCCTTCCCGACGATTGCCTGGACGACTGTGCCGATTGTGCCGGTCTTTCCATTCGCCTTTACTGTTGAATATACCAGGTTATTAGCATTCAAGCCCTGATATGCGAATGCCATTAATCTGTGTCTCTCCTGGTTACCGATCGCATCTCCCATTTCGAAGACACCGGTGTTCTCAAGGATAGAGCACAGTGCTGCTGTGTTCATAGCGTTCATCTTACAGGTTGCTGCAAGGTGGTTTGCCATAACGTTTCTCAGTGTATACCCAAAGCCTTCATCTTTCTGTGGGATTTCAACGATTGACTTGACGTTTCCGCCGACCATATCAAGTGTCTGTGGGTACTGGCCCCAGACTGCGGACTTGACTGTCGGTGCATCGAACATGCCAACGTTGAACTGGCTTACGATTGCCTGAGTGGTTGCTGATGCTGCGCAGGTGAGTGATGATACATACTCTGCTGCTACATCGATTCTTGTTGATGGCACCTGGACTATGAGTTGTTTTCCGCCGTTTAAAGCCTTAACAACTGTGTCGTCCCCGCTGTCTACCTTTACCATATCGGCAACTGCAGCGCGGATCTTTTCTGCGTTCTTAACAATATCTAATTTCATTTCTCTTCCAGGGATATTTCTGCCCTTGCCACCAATTGCTGATGTAGCTAAGGTTTTCTCGATTCCTGCTAAGTCAACGGCTGCTGTTCGCTTGATACCGGTGACTATATTTTTGATAGCGGCATTTCTCATCGGGCTTATGGCATTGATGTCCACGCCTGACTTGAGTTTTGCTCCTCTGTCGCTATATAGGTCTACTGTGTCAGCCACGTTTATTTACCTCCTTATTTTTCTTTTAGCCTGTACTATTTTTTGAACTGCTGAAGTTGCTAAATGTTTTCGCTGTCAAAATAAAAAATAATGTAGTACAGACGTACTTACTTCCATGTGATTGGAATTAGATTTTATCCCGAACATGTGCGGGATAAAGAAATTTTTTAAGACAGCCTGCTTCTTTGTTTCTTCAAATATGCTCTAAAATACTGATGATACATGCCTGAATATTACATAGTTACCCTTGTGCCCGCCCTGCCCTCGATAGCCAGAAGCGCTTTATCAAGGCTTGAAATTATCGCCATTTTTCCACCGGATCTTACGAACCGCACGGCAGCGAGCACCTTTGGCTCCATGCTGCCCTTCCCGAAGTGCCCTTCCTTGATATACCGTTCTGCCTCGCCCACAGTCATTTCATCAATATCCACCTGTTTTTCTTTTCCATAAAACAGCGCCGCCTTATCTACATCAGTTAGAATAAGGAAAGTTTCTGCTCCCACGGCAGTAGCAAGCAGGCTGCCTGTCAGGTCTTTATCGACCACAGCTTCGACACCGGCGAGGAGACCGTTCTTCCTGACAACAGGTATCCCGCCGCCGCCTGCGGCAATTACAATAATTCCAGCATCGACCAGCTTTTTGATCGCATCAACCTCTACTATACTTTCCGGCATGGGCGAAGCTACCACGCGCCTGAATCCTTTTTTATCCCGTATCATATGGATTCCCCTTTCCATCATCTTACGCGCTTTGAATTCTGGATAATAAAGACCGACTGGCTTTGTCGGGTTCTCAAAGGAAGCGCAGGAATCATCCACCAGCACCTGCGTTAATACTGTCACCACCTGTTTATTCATCACCTTCTCTTTTAACCTGTTGTCGATGGACTGCTGCAGCGAATAGCCAATCATCCCCTGAGTCTGTGCTCCGCACACGTCAAGGGGCTGCGGGTGGACAAGACCGCACTCTTCCTGCATCGCAAGGATGTTCCCAATCTGGGGCCCGTTGCCATGCGTGAGGACGACATCGTAACCTTTCCGGATGATCTCTACTATCTCCACTGCTGTTTTGTCTATCAGCCTCTGCTGCTCCTGCGGGTCCCCCTTTTCCGGGTTAAGTATCGCATTCCCACCTATTGCGATCACGATAGTGCCCATATCAATAAATATTGTCTTAATAGATATTAAATTGCCAGCTTCAAAAGGTTTGCTACAGGTTTTTTAACATCCGCCGGCAAAATTAAAATATCTCAACAACAAATTCAACTGTATGGAAAAACTTGACGTAAGGGGCAAAACCTGTCCCTTTCCACTGTTCTATGTAAAACGAAAGATAACAGAAATGAAGCCCGGGGAAGACCTTGAGATAATCGCGGACGACCCGACCGCAAAAGAAACTATCCAGAAATGGAGCAGAATGCACGACCAGGAAATAATAAAAATTGAAGATGAAGAAGTGTTTTTCAAAATAATTTTGAGGAAACGAAAATAAACATTATTCTTTATCCTTCAATCTCTGTCGTTTCCTTTTTTGTTTCCTTTCTTTATTTACGGCTTCCTTTTTCGGTACCCTTTTAACTTTGTTTTCATGTTCCTTTTCAGGCTCTTTTACTGACCCGTTCTTCTTCTCTTCTTCAAGTTTCTTTTGCCACTCGATGAAATTGCAGTGAGGGCATCCGATATCCCAGGGACGCTTCCCTTTAGTCACTATCTTGATTAAATAAAGACCATGCTGCTCGCACTGTTTTTCAGTGACCACTATCTGCCCCGCTCTTGGGAGGGGAAGGGAAAAATCACACTTCGGGTATCCGGAGCATCCTATAAACCGCGAACCTTTTTTAGATTTCCTGATTATCAGGTCGGATGAGCACTTCTTGCATGTCCCGATAATGCGGTCTTCGTAAAGACCGTTCCTGAGCGCTTCACCAATATGCTCTTTGTTCTTGTCCATATCCTTGAACACCCCATCTAGCATTTCCCTCGATCCCTTTATCACAAAATCCTCAGTGATCTTGCCTTCAGATATCTCATCCATATCCTTTTCGAGTTTGCTTGTCATCTCAGGTTTTGTGATGGTATTTGCATACGCCTCAAGCGCTTCGATAACTGCATAAGCTGTCCTTGTAGGCTGGATGGGATTGCCCACAACATAAGCCCTGGAATATAGTTTTGAGATTATCTCGTGGCGCGTGGATTTCGTGCCGAGCCCCAGGTCTTCCATAATCTTTATCAGATGCCCCTGACCGTATCTGGAGGGGGGCTGTGTTTCTTTTCCTACAAGTTTCGTATCTTTGACAGTAAGGACCTGTCCTTCCTTAAGTTCTGGCAGGATCCGGTCCTCAGGAACGTTATAAGTGTAATACCATCGCCAGCCCTGGTCGATCAACCTTGCGCCGTTCGCCCCGAAATCTTCGCCGCTTATATCTACGATCACAGACATGGTCTCCCATTTCGTTTCGCCTGCAAATGTGGCAAAGAAACGGCGGACAACAAGTTCGTATATCTTCCATTCATCCTCCCTGAGTTCGCTTCGTTTAACAGGCGTTGCAGGGTGTATTGGAGGATGGTCTGTGGTCTCTTTCTTTCCTCTTGTTGGTATGAGCTCTCCTGAGAGGAGCTTCTGCGCATACTCCTGGAATTCCGTGTTCAAAAATGAGGCGATAATGCCTTTGGTGTCAAGAGTAACAGGATAAACGGTATTATCGGTACGTGGGTATGAGATGAACCCGTTAACATAGAGATACTCTGCTATCCTCATGGCATTGGCCGGAGATACCCCTATGGCGCTTGCGGCTCTGAGGAACTCTGTGGTATTAAATGGAGTGGGTGGTTTCTCGCTTCGTTTTCCTGTTTCTATGCTTTTGACGATCCCTGTCTTTCCAAGTTTCGCATATACAGCTTCTGCTTCGGCTTTGTCCAGGAACCGTCCTTTTTTATGCTGGGCTTCAAATTCGCCGCCGTTTGCAAGTATCGCATATATTTCCCAGTACGGAACAGGCACGAAAATATCCCTTTCTTTTTCCCTGTTCACAAGAATAGCAAGGGTTGGCGACTGGACGCGCCCTACAGAAAGGAACTTGTCACCGAGTCGTCCTGAATTGATCGAGACAAAGCGAGTCAGCACAGCCCCCCAGACAAGGTCTATTATCTGCCTGGATTCGCCTGCTGCAGCCAGGTTAAAATCTATTTTCGTGGGAGAAGCAAAAGCCTGTTTTATCTCTGCAGGGGTAATAGTGCTGTAATGAACCCGGTCTGCCGGGACATCGGGATTTATCTTCTGTATCACCTTAAGGGCTTCAACTCCGATCAGTTCGCCTTCCCTGTCGTAGTCAGTGGCTATTGTCAGATGTTTTGCCTCCTTCCCGAGCTTTCGAAGCGCAGTGACAATGTTGGCATGTGTGGGCGAAGTGTGGATATCGGCATGGATAAGTTCCTTAAGGTCTGTCTTTTGCCAGTTATTATATTCTTTCGGGAAATCCACTTCCACGATATGCCCGGAAAGACCTATAACCGCTGTTTCATCGTATTTATAGGTATCAACGCCGTTTATTCTCTCCTTTTTGGGTTTCTTTTCGGATAGTATAGCCGCGATTCTCTTCGCTGTGTCATGCTTCTCAGTAATGATTAAATGCATCGTTTCCTCAGCCACTCTGGAATAGACATTTAGTTACATAAATAGATTTGGGCGAAAAAAGGTATAAAATTTGGATGTAATTCTGGAAAAGGTCTTTAAATATGTAGAAATAATAGTTGAATCTATGGAAAAAACGATACGTGTGGCATTTGCAGCATCGGCATCATATTTTATCATATATATTTTGATAAAATTTTTTTTAGAGAATGCTGTTATTGACTGGGAAAGCGCCTTATCCGGGGCACTGGCTTTCTGGTTCTTTATTTATCTGGTGCACTATTTCCTTAACAGGGCAAAAGAAGTTTCCTTGTAAGGAAAAAGGATAATTTTAAGAAACATTATATACCAGGGTGCAGTATATCATCATCCATATACACATACCGGGGTATCGCAGTGGTAATTGAAACAATATCTGGTATCAGCAGGAAGTAGAATCATGACTGACCATCATTTTATCAGTTATTCAGGTCTGGATGCGAAAGATTTCTCGATCAAGCTCTGTGATTCATTAAAGGTGGGGCCTCCATCGATCTCAACCTGGCTGAACAAACGTGACATGAAACCGGGCGAAGACTGGGATGAACAACTGGTTGAAGCTATCATGAAATGCATGAGTCTTCTATTTATTATGACGAGGGACAGTGTGAAACCAAAATCAGTCTGCAAAAATGAATCGAACCGGGCGCTAAAATACAAAAAACCTGTTATCCCTATCCTTCTTCATCCTGATGCTGAAATGCCATTCCGTCTGGGAAGCAGACAGTATATCGACTTTACAACGGATTTTGAGGTCGGTCTTGCAAAATTGCGTATGCATATTGGCTGGCTTGCTTGGCCTGAAGGGATCCTCCATACATTGAAAGACCGTCTGGAGGATGCAGAGCGTGATCTTTCCCGGGCTTCTCCGGAACAGGAACCACTTATTAAAGATGAGATCAATCAGCTTCAAAAAGACATAGAAAACCAGCAGCGCATCATCGCGGATCCGCAGGGCGTGAAAGAGAAGGTCGAGCAAAGCATAAAGACCGCCCAGGAAAGGGAACGCCAGCCGGAACGACCCGTTTCCGGGATATCATGCACGAAGTTCATCAATCCCCCTCCCGGTGCCGCACCCGATTATTTCCAGGACAGGACTGTTGAAACCAAACTGGTCGTGGATTTCCTGAAGAACGATGCTCAGCGAATGATAACAGTCGTGGGGCGCGGGGGCATGGGAAAGACCGCGATGGTTTGCCGCCTCTTGAAATCCCTTGAGAGCGGGAAGGTTCCTGATAACGGCGGGGATATGGGCGTTGATGGTATAGTCTATCTCAGCGAATACGGGACGCATAAGGTGACGGTGCCGAATATTTTTGCAGATATGTGCAGGTTACTGCCTGATAATAAGGCAAAGGAACTGGATGACATCTATAAGAATCCAAAAGCCAGCACTGAAGCCAAAATGATCCCTCTTCTTGAAGCTTTTCCATCAGGGCGCGTGATACTGCTGCTTGATAATTTTGAGAATTCGATCGATCTGCAGACGAGGAATATCAAAGATACCGAACTGGATGAGGCTCTGCGCGCGATGCTGAACCTGCCCCAGCATGCAGTGAAGGTCATCGTGACGACCCGGATCGCACCGAAGGATCTTGCCTTTGTGCATCCTGAAAGACAGATGCCTCTTGATCTTAATAAGGGACTGGAATCCCCTTATGCTGAGAATATCCTTCGAGAGATGGACGAAGATGGAAAATTCAGGCTAAAGAATGCTCCTGTTAAGCTTCTTTCTGAGGCACGTGACCGCACACAGGGAAATCCCAGGGCGCTTGAGCATCTTTTTGCGATACTTTCAAATGACAGGGATACAACGCTTCCTGATATACTGGCTGACACAAAAAATCTACTGCCTGAACGCGTGGTGGAAGTGCTCGTAGGTGAGGCTTTCAGCCGCCTTGATACCACAGCGCAGAGCGTAATGGAAGCTCTTTCTGTTTATGCCCGTCCCGTGACCCCGGCGGCTATTGATTTCATGCTTTCGTCCGGTATTCCCGGAATTGACAGCGCGCCTGTCCTTGGCAGGCTTCTTAACATGCATTTAGTCAGGAAAGAAGAAGGAAGGTACTACCTTCATCCGGTTGACCGCGCCTATGCCTTCTCCCGTATCCCTTCTGGAAAACCTGATGACAGGGATAGCGATGAGGGGCTGTTCACCCAGTTCGCCCTCCTTCACCGCGGCGCCGATTATTTCGAACAGGTGAGAACACCGCGAGAGGAATGGAAAACAAAAGCTGATCTTGAGCCGCAGATAGCTGAGTTTGAGCTTCGCTATGCAGGAGAGGATCATGAAACTGCTGCAAGAGTGCTTCTTGATATTGATTTTAACCTGCTCGTGTGGGGACACTATAAGACGGTCATAGATATGCATGAGCGCCTTCAGGGAAAACTTGCTGATGTCGATCTAATGGGCAGAAGTTCAGGCAATCTGGGCACTGCTTACTACTCAGTCTGTGAATATCAGAAAGCCATAAAATACTATGAAAAAGCTCTCGATATCGCAAGAAAAAATAATACTAAACAGGGGGAAGGCACATGGCTCGGAAACTTGGGCAATGCGTACAGCGATCTGGGGCAGGTCGAAAAAGCAATAGAATATTATGAACAGGCGCTTGCCATTTCCCGCGAGGTCTGGGACAGGGAAGGGGAAGGCGCATGGCTTGGAAACCTAGGCAATGCGTACAACGATCTGGCGCAAGTCGAAAAAGCAATAGAACATTATGAAGACGCGCTTGCCATTTCCCGCGAGATCGGGGACAGGCAAGGGGAAGGCTCATGGCTCGGAAGCCTGGGACGTGCGTACAGCTATCTGGGGCAAGTCGAAAAAGCAATAGAACATTATGAACAAGCACTTGCCATTTCCCGCGAGATCGGGGACAGGCGAGGGGAAGGCTCATGGCTCGGAAGCCTGGGCAATGTGTACAGTGACCTGGGGCAGGTCGAAAAAGCAATAGAACATCATGAGCAGGCACTTGCTATTTCCCGTGATATCGGGGACAGATACAACGAAAGCGTATGGCTCGGAAACTTGGGACGTGCGTACAGCGGTCTGGGGCAAGTCGAAAAAGCAATAGAACATTATGAACAGGCGCGTGTCATTTCCCGCGAGATAGGGAGCAAGCGCAACGAAGGCTCATACCTCGGAAACATTGGAGTTGCGTACAGCGACCTAGGGCAGGTCGAAAAAGCCATTGAATATTATGAAAAAGCGCTAGTGATAGCACGCGAGATCGGGAATAAATATAGTGAGACAAATCAACTTATAAATTTAGGCGATTCATTGGTAAATTTAAACCAACCAGAAAAAGCCTTGATGGAATATGATAGAGCGGTATTGATAGCAGAAGGGATAAAAAATCAGCAAAATCAGAATGAAGCGCGATACGGACAGGCGCTTGCCCGGCTCATTTGCATGGATGTGAAGGGAGCGCTTTCCTCTATCGAAGCAGCGAGTCGTTATGAATATCCACCCAATGATCACAATGTCCTTGCGCTTGCCGGGGTAATTGCGCTCAGGATGGGCGAAACGAAAGCGGCAAAAAATGCTTTTATAACTGCAATAACAAAGGCTGACGAAATGCTTGCCAAAAGCAAGAATAATTACGGCGCACTTTATGCGAAGGGTCTTGCGCTGTCAGGGCTGGCGCTGTGCGAAGGAGACAGGAGCCGTGTCGCTGAAGCCAATTCTGCGTATAAGGCTGCGCGGGAGATCAATGGATACACAGGGACGGTCGGGCGTGCACGGATGCTATTTGATGAGCTGGCGAAGGCTGATGGGGGCGGGATGATAAAGGATGTGAGGGCTGGCCTGTTGGCGGCGGACCGGTGAAAATAAACAATTTTAAAGGGAGTGAACTCTGTCTTCATTTCAGGAACCTTTCAGAAACCATTATAATCACAACCACAGTTAAAGGGGCGAGGAATCCCATTGAAAGCAACCGCGTTCACTGTTGAAAAAATCCCCCTTATAAAGCCTGGTGACAATATCGGGCAGTTGATATCTGAAAGAACAGAACTCAAACAGCATGATATCGTCATAATCTCATCCACGGTTGTATCAAAATCTGAGAACATGATGCGTTCCATACGTGATATTCCTGTTACAGAGAGGGCCAAAAATATCGCATTGCGAAACAATAATGAGCCGGGATTCGTACAGGCTGTGCTTAATGAAAGCATTGAAGTGCTTCTTGAGTCCCCTTTCCTTCTTGTCAGCATGAAAAACGGCAGCATCTGCGTCAATGCAGGTATTGACCATTCAAATGTCGAGGGGTCTGATAACATCCTCCTGCTGCCTGAAGACCCGGACGAAAGCGCACGGAAAATAAAAGATTCGATTTTTAAATTAACTGGGAAAAAAGTAAGCGTTATCATCACGGACACGAACGGCAGGGCTTTCAGGATCGGGCAGACCGGCGCAGCCATCGGTATTGCAGGAATAAAAGCCATGCGTGACTGGCGCGGAACCTGCGACCTTTTCGGGAGAATACTTGAAGTAAAGAACGAAGGGGTAGCGGACGAACTTGCCTGTTTTGCCAATCTCATGATGGGAGAAGGCGACGGAGGCACTCCGGTCGTAGTGATCCGGGGACTTGATATGTATCATGAATCATACGGCATAAAGGAATTAATAAGACCTGAAAACGAAGACGTGATAAGGAAAGCGCTCAGATCTCTGTCAGCCTGAACTGCTTTGTATCCTTTTTTACCTCGAAGAAATCCCTCGCAATCTTCCCAACCTTCTCCCTGTATTCCGGGGGCGTGAAAACCCCGAGCCTCCAGTTGTCGGTCTGTGCCTTCTCAAGCGCTGCTACAAGGCTTGACGCTTTATCAAGGGGTGTCATTCTACCGTTTATCAAAACCTGCGCCCTCATTTCTATAAGATGCGGTTCTTCGGGGATGTCCACTATCACGTATCCCGGTTCAACACTTGCGGTTTCTGCTATTTCGTTCTCTACTCTGTTCATGCTTTTCCTGAATCTTAACGCATCAGAATCAAGTGACTCAAAACCAACATATAGCGCCCGTTTGAACAGCCGCCTTTCATCAAGCCTTTCTGCAATATCGGCTGCATAACCTTTTGAAGTCTTCATTTTCATCATCAGCTCAGCATCGTCCATCCTATGGAGCGAGGCGGGGGAGAGACCTTCGTTCTCTATCAGGTGCTGCGCCGCATGAGTGCACATTGACTCTGATATCCTGCTGACATGATGGAAATATACAGTTGGATGCATCAGGAACCGTGAAACAAGGAGTGATTCGGCAGCCTGAAGCCCTCCTGTGTTCAAAACAAGTCTATTTTCTTTGAAACTTATCTCATGGATGAGCCTTATGTGGTCAACTAAGCCGAAAGCCACGCCCGTATAATGCGCATCACGTACAAGATAATCCATCTTGTCCACATCTATCTCACTGTTGATTATCTGACCGATGCTGGTCTCGCCTCTAATGTGACTCGCAACTGCTGAAATAGAGATGGAATCATCCCTGAGGACGTCAGAAACTGACCCTTTTCTCAATATTGCTTCAACATCGTCATGTTTTCTTTTGGTGTATCGCTGTATGAGATTTTCTGTGGCATGGGAGAACGGACCGTGTCCCACGTCATGAAGCAGCGCGGCGGAAAGCAGTTCTTTCTGCCTGTGCTTTTCCACCTGATCGATCAGCATCCGCGTGAGGTGATATACTCCGAGTGAGTGCTCGAACCTTGTATGGTTCGCGCCAGGATAAACAAGGTTTGAGAAGCCAAGCTGCCTGATCCTTCGAAGCCTCTGGACAACAGGTGTATCTATCAATGAAAGCGCAAGTTCATCGAGTTCGATGTGATCATGTATCGGGTCGCGTATGACTTTCATAAATATTTGTATTTATTAGGAAATATATAGTATAAAGAACTACTCCTTGTTAAATCACAGGCGCTCTTTGTGTGCTCTGTGGTCAATTCTCCTTGCTGGTTGTTATTCCTGTAGGAATAAGCAAATGCCTTTATACTTACTCTATGATACAATATCTTAAATAGGATAAGGGTATAGAAGTTATCAGGTGATCTTATGAAAAAACACAGAGACGTTATAAATTTAACTGCCTGGGTGTTACCTGAAACCAAAGATCAATGGGAAAAGCAAAGATTGTTGGAATCCAGTAATCCAGAAAAGCCTATGGGCTGGTCTGAATGGCTGCAAACAAAGGTTACAACTGCATTAAACATTAATCAATTACCTGCAGATAATGGAGATAATACCTATCAATTAAAAGCTATCTTACATAATAAACAAGTAGAGATAGAGAAACTTAATAAAAGAATCTTAGAATTACAGAATAAAGAAATTGGAGTATCTGACGATAGGATTATAAGGATTTTACAGAAGGATAACTATCTTTCATTTGATGATATAGTTCAGGAATTAATCAATACAGAAGCAGAGAATACTTTTAATACATTACAAAAATTAGCATTAAGTGGTGTTATTGAATCGGATAAATCCGGTAATAAGTGGAGGTTAAAAGAATGAATCCGGTTAATGATTACCTGAGCGAATTAAAATTATTTGGTAGATCCATAGGATATATCAAAAGTGTTAATTATGCTTTAAGGAAATTTCAAGGTTCCTGTAACGGGAAAGACATTCTTAAGGTAGATGAAGAGGTCATTAAGACCTTTATTCAGGATATGAGAAACCAGAGTCTTGTGGATAGGACATTAACTGAAAACATCCGAGCTATAGAAAGGTTCTATTCATTTGTTATTGAAAGCAAAAAATACGGTTTAGTAGATAATCCAGTAACAAGAATAGCAAAGAGACTTAACCATAAAAAAACTCAAACAAAAAGACCAATTAAAAGCATTGAGGAAATAAGCAAATTCATTAAAGCCATTCATAACCCAAGAGATCGAGCAATTATTACCTTATTAGCTAAAACCGCTATACGTAATGGTGAATTAACAGCCTTAAACATCGAAGATATAGACTTCGATGATGAGACTTTAACCATCGATAAGCACGTAAACAATGTTTCATCAAATACAATAACAAAGGGCAGGAAAAACGGTAATGAGACCTTAATACCGTTAGATGATGAGACAATTAGAGCTTTGAAATTTTACCTTACTTCAAGACCAAAATCCAAAACCGCTGCTTTATTTATAAGTCATAATGGAATCCGTTTATATGAGCATGATATTTCAAGAATCGTTAAGGAATGGGGTATTAAAACTAAAATCGGTATTGATACCAATGAAACCGATAAAAAGATCGTTCCGCATTTCTTCCGTGCATGGTGTACATATACGCTTCAAATAAATGGATGTAATCCAGCGGTTATAGATGCAATTAGGGGAGACGTAGCAAGCTCGATAAGGGCTTTTTATGTCAATCAGGTTCTACCGTTTGAGGTTATACGAAAGGAATATCTTAAGGCTGTTCCGAAGTTTGGGATTTAGATTTTATGCTTGTTATTGGTATGTTACTATTTTTCAATTCTTTATAGAGGATTTTGAATGGATAGTCCAGCTCGGCATAAAATTCACCCCTTTCATTACAGAGATCCAATAAAATTTCTAATCTGCTCAGGATCTTTTAGGATAATATATTGCTCAGCATATGTCTCGTTGATATCAGATTTAACCATAACTCTCAGTATTATCCCTTCGCATATCATCGCCACATCGCCAACCAGCATCTTGCCCCTGTATTTCGGGGCGAACACCATATGATCCATCAGTAGCGACACAGTATGGCCTGTCGTGACGCAGTTCTTTCCTGTTCATATTACCACCATCTCTTTCATGTATTCATCTGCCGATATAAGATATCAGTAAGCACCATGAAAGTATTCCAGTATCGCCAATTCAGGTGATCGAACACACGCAGTTCCTGCCAAACACATATCAAATATGTAAAACCATTTAAAGCAGGAAAAATATGTAGGAGTAGAATGGTAAAAGTTGATAAATTCATCCATGACAGTATCGAAAAGATCAAGAAAGATGTGAAAGGCAGGGCAATAATCGCGCTCTCAGGAGGCGTGGATAGCTCAGTCTGCGCCGTCCTTGCTCACAGGGCTATAGGTGACCTCCTCACCCCGATCTACATCGATACAGGGCTCATGCGTAAAGGCGAGACTGAAAGGATAAAAACGATATTTGCTGATATGAACCTCCAGGTAGTTGACGGGAAAGAAAGGTTCCTGAAAGCCCTGAAAGGCCAGACAGATCCTGAGAAAAAAAGGAAGGCTGTTGGCGAAGCTTTTATCAGGGAATTTGAAAGAGAAGCCCGCAAACCTGGCGCAAGATACCTTATTCAGGGGACGATATATCCCGACAGGATAGAATCCGAAGGCGGGATAAAAAGCCATCATAACGTTGGAGGTCTTCCGTCAGTTATCGATTTTGAAGGCATAGTCGAGCCTATCCAGGAACTCTACAAGGATGAGGTGCGTGAGGTTGCAAGGGCGCTTGGTCTCCCCAGGGAGATATCTGACAGGATGCCTTTTCCCGGGACCAGGTCTTTCGGTCAGGATTATCGGCGAAGTAACTGAAGAAAAGCTTGATGTGGTGAGAGCCGCCAATGCCATAGTAGAGGAGGAACTGATCGAGCAGTTCGCGCCGTGGCAGACATTTGCTGCGCTGATCGAAAAAGGAACAGGGGTAAAGGGTGATAACCGGGTGCATGGCTGGATTATCGCAGTGCGCGCCGTGAGTTCAAGGGACGGGATGACGGCTGAGGCGATGGAGCTTCCCTGGGAAGTTCTGGGAAAGATCGAGTCGCGCATTACGTCTGAGATACCAAGCGTAGCGAGGGTACTTTATGACATTACGCCGAAGCCGCCTGCGACGATAGAGTTTGAATGAGAAAAAGTTATATTTCCTCAAGCATCGTAAATCCATAGAACAGCTTTTTCTCAATATCATCCAGACCTTCGAGGTCATCCTTTTCTATTGTTACCCCGTTCGCAGCGATCAGCTTCCCATCAGCCTTTGAAGATTCGTGCAATATTACTGAGTCAGCAGTGATCTTACCAAGTATTCTGCAGTTCCTTCCGACCCTCACTTTTTCCCTTGAATCAAGATTTCCATGAATGGTGCATCCCGAGCCTGTAACAATGCCGCCTGTGGTGCGGACGCTGCCGAAAAGCGTGACCTTGTTCCCCATGGACATGGACCGGGCGCGGATATTGCCGAGCAGGCGGCAGTGGTTCCCGATCACAGCGCGCGAGGTGGTCTTTATCATATCAAGGTCCATCTTTGTCTTATTGGGGATTGACATCACCCTGCCGGCAGGCGAATCATCTGAAAAAAGATCCTCAAGTGCTTTTTCAACCTCCTCTTCCTTCCCCATTTGCAAAAGCGCCATCATATAGAAGAAAATGAACATTAAGATCGGAAGAGGTTTTCTCACGGTAATCCAGCCTTTTACATCATAGCTCCCGTCTATTTTAACATTGTTCCCAAGTTCAAGGCTGCCTGCGGCATGGAGCTTTCCTTTGATATTTACGAATTCTCCCAGATAGGCGTCCGTCTTTGTCCTGACGTCTCCTGTTATCTCAGACCACAGGTCTATCCTCACATCGCTCTCAGAGAGAATGTTTCCATTAATCTTCACATGCTCGCCTGCTACAACACTATTGCCTATCAGTCCAAAGCCCAGCTCTGAATAGTTCCCTACCAGTATGTCCCCATCAACTATGATCGAGTGTTCCTCCATCACTGTATAATCCGGTATTATCAGTCCCTTCAGTTCAGCAATAACAATGTCTCCACCTCAATATAGTTGCAGGGTATCATAAATCTTAATATCATTCAGTGCGTTGAAGCGGTCATGTGCGAGCTAAAGATAATTTTCAAGGGAAGCGTCATTATGGAAGATGTTGTGCGAATAAAAGCTGACGGGGATTCGATCAAACTTTTCGGAATGCTTGGAGAAACAAAAACAATTTCAGGCAGGATAAAAGACATCAACATAACAAAACAGGAAGCAATAATTGACGGTTGAATCATGTGGTGGGAATTATGACAGCTAAGGTTGCAATAAATGGCTATGGAACGATAGGAAAACGCGTTGCTGATGCAGTAGCAGTTCAGGATGACATGGAAGTCGCGGGAGTTGTCAAACACGCCCGGGCTTTGAAGCAAAAATGGCGCTTGAAAAGGGATATGAACTATATGCCGCTTCAAATGAGAATATCGATGATTTCACGAAAGCAAATATCGAGGTCAGCGGGACGCTTGTTGACCTGCTTGATAAAGCTGACATCGTGATAGACGCAACTCCTGGCGATACCGGAGAGGAATACAAGAAGCTGTATGAAAAACACGGGCTTAAAGCCATCTGGCAGGGCGGGGAAGATCATGAACTTACCGGATTCTCATTCAATTCTGAAGCCAATTATAATGATGCTCTTGGCAGGCAATTTGCCAGGGTGGTCTCATGTAATACCACAGGGCTTGTGAGGGTACTGTATGCTCTTGATTCTGGATATGGCGTGAGAAAAGCGCGCGTAACTCTCATGAGACGTGCGGCAGAATCCCGGTGACATAAAGACCGGACCCATCAACGCGCTTGTTCCAGACCCTATCAAACTCCCGTCCCACCACGGGACCTGATGTAAATTCCATACTTCCGGATATAGACATCACTACAATGGCTGTGAAAACATCAACAACTCTCATGCACCTTCACGCATTGAACATCGAACTGAAAAAGACATGCAGCGAAGATGAAATAATAAAACTCTTCGGGACAAGGCCCCGTATAAGGCTAGTGAGCAGTAAAGACCGGATAAAATCCACAGCGGAAGCTATGGAATTAGCTAAAGACATGGGAAGACCCAGGGGCGATATGTGGGAGAATGTAGTGTGGAAGGACTCGGTCGCGATCAACAAAGGAGAACTGTATTTCTTCCAGGCGATACACCAGGAATCCGATGTTGTTCCTGAAAACATAGATGCCATACGCGCGCTTCTGGAACTTGAAAACGAAGGGATGCGCTCAATAAAGAAAACCAACAAAGCTCTTGGGTTGTCTACCTCGTAAAATTGTTGCGTAACATTTAATAAGGTTCGAAACAACTGTAAATCTTATGAATAAAACAGCTTCGGCCTGTATTAGCGCTTTCGTTCTGCTGGTACTGGCTGGTGGGGTCAATGCAATTTCCGTTGAGAACGTAACTAAACTCGATATAACCGAAACAGACCTGTGGGATTCCGTACTGAGTCCAGACGGCACACGATTAGCATTTATCGCTTACGATGAAAAGCGCACCCAGCAGATATTTTTGATAAACACCGATGGGACAGATAAAAAAAAGCTGACAGATAATGCAGATAAAAAATGGGGACTTGCATGGGGAAAGGATAAGATTGCTTATGTATCTTATGGAACAGATGGGCTTGAGAAGATATTCATAATAAACCCTGACGGTACCGGGAACATGCAGCTTATTCTTGATAATACAAGACAGGGCAATTTTGAAAAATACATGTTGGAATGGGGTGCCCCCTCGTGGAGCCCTGACGGTAGTCTTCTGGCATATACATCGCTGGACGAGAAACAGAATGAGAAAATTTATATTGTCAATGCAGATGGAACCGGAAAAAAACAGGTACTAAATGATACTTTTAAACAATGGAGTCCATCCTTTAGATCTGACTCCAAAAGTTTGGTGTATGTATCATATCCTGAAACAAAATACAAAGAAGAACTTTTCACGGTTGAAATTTCAGGAAATACCAGAAAACAAATTACCTTCGATGAGATAAAAAAGGACTATCCAGTCTGGGGACCTGAAGGTACGATAATATTCGTTTCATATGAAAGCGTGACGTCGTCCGGAGAAAAACTGTTTGCGATCAATCAGGATGGAACAAACCTGAGATCGTTTACAGATGGGGATTACAAACAGAGATACCCATCTTTCAGCAGCGACGGCAGGAAATTCGCTTATGACGCAATTGATGTTTCTGGAAATGTTAAGATAGCAGTCGGGGATGTAACTGGAATAGCCGGCACAGCAACTCCTGTTATCACTGGCACAACGCCCGCAACCATGACTCCTTTGAAGACGACGCCAACAATTACCAAAGAGGTGCCTGAAGAGAATGATAATGTTCTCCGGACGGTGTTAATGGTACTTGGCGCTGCAGTAATATTGCTGCTTGTTATGATGGCTTTAAAAGATCACTTCAAAAAATGATCAATCAACTTTAAATGGGAGCATCCCTTTTTTCTTTATCCACCAGTAGGCAGCCCATGTGGCCAATACTGTAAATGTAATAATCAGGGCTAAATACCACAATCTGTCTTCAGGGCCGAGATCAAATGCTGAACTGCCCATAACTGTGGCGATCGTATTGGGCACAAGCACAGCCGTACCCAGTATAGTAAGCCATGCTACCACTAGGGCAAGCCTGTTGTTCAATATCTGAAGCTGGTTGTTGTATATGCTCTGCATCACTTCAAGACCGGAAGCCAGCACTTCTGACATGTGTTCACTGAGAGCGATATGCCGGTTAACGTCATCCGAGAGAATGCCAACTCGCGCCAGCAGTTTGGGGCTGTCTGAAATTATCTCAGCATCACCGTGGCGCAGTGAATTTACTACATCAAGGGTCGCCCACAATGTATCAAGGTAGCTTATCAAAGCATGCTTCATATTGTGTATCTCGGGGGCTATCGAAGCCCTTGGAGCCGTCGTGTCAACCAGCATTCTTGTCAACTCGTCCCCCTGCGCCTCTATCTCGCGCAGATGGTCAAAGTTCCTGTTTATGTTTTCATCTATTATCCTTGTAAGTATGATGGTCAGTTTATCCTGGGTAATAAGTGTGGGTTTAATTTTTCTCATGAAGGCGTCGCCGTAACGGGATAGCCGGATCAATCTGTTGACGTTCTCATCATGAATTGTGAGTATCAGGTCTTTTCTTATGAGTATCAATATCGGACTGATAAGAACATCGAATTTCTTCACAGCGACAGCCGGGAGCATTACGCCAAGTTCAGTATCCCTGTCTTCATACGCTGAAAGATAACTTGAGAGCAGCGTGGGTACAAGGGTAGAACTGAAGCCTAGAGATGTTGCAATGATATCTGCATCTTTTTTTATATCTTTTACAGGGAAGTTCAACCAGGATAGCGAGGACTCACTCAGGAACTGTATAAAATCGTGGGGATTATCGCCTGTCATTTTTAGGGGTTTTCCACCAGTTACAGGAAGCGCCACGCAGAAAGCGCGCTTTGCGTCAGGCTGGACTAAGATGGCCGGTTCTTTTTTCTCATCAGGGGCTGGTGTTATTCTGGCTTCTTCCTCAGTCATGCGTCCCTCGTATTAGGATAGTAGGATTATCCAAAGTATTAATCCTTTTCGATGGTGTATTGTTGAAAATGCTCTGGAACTCATTTTCTCATAAAAAGCATTTATTTATTGCCAATCTCAGAAAGATTTAATAAGTTTTCTGCTACTGAAAAAACGTATTTTCCATTTTCTATTCCAATTATTCTCCCTCTTACTGTCGAGCTTTTATTGAGTTTGAGTTCTCTGAATGACGATAATACAATATTATCCGTAGTTTCGTATTCTTTTAGTTCAAAGTATATATTATCTTCTGAAAAACCCGAAACTATCATTGTTTCTTTTGTTGGAGTTATCGTAATTACGATATCAGAGGTGGAACCTATTTCTGATACAAATCCCGCAATACTAAGGATAGCAAGAAAAATAATTACTCTTATCATGCATCTCCCCTTATTCTCTATATTGAATTTTAAAGCAATAAATGTTAGTATGAATATGGATGAAGTCTGATTATTTGATCACCTGATATTCAATAAAAATCTCTCTAAATTCGTTTAGATCATTGTTAACAACATTACCTGATCCATTCTTGATCATGTAAGAACAAGCGACGAGAGGGGGACTTGAACCCCCGAGTTCCGATTAAGGAACACAGGGTTAGCAACCCTGCGCCATACCGGGCTTGGCTATCTCGTCATATTTGAGATGAATCACTATCTCATTAGAAAACAGCATTTGGGATTCTTTCTAATTTACTGTTTGCTATATAATACTTTTTACTTTAACAAAGTAAGTAGCGGGCATGCCGACGGTCGTTGCTCCTTCCGCTGTCCAGTGGTCCGCAGATCCGCCTCCGCCCCGCGACCCCATGAGCGATAGTTGCTCACGGCCGGTTTGCTCCCTTCCGGGCCTGAACCTTTGTCCGCGATTAAGAAACAGAAACCTTCCTTCAGGAAAGCCCCTGCATCGGCACCAGCCCCATAGGACGGGGTTTCACAGTAGAACCTGCGGGTTGGGCAGCAGTTAGAACATCTTCTGCCTGGCTTCGCCCCCCGCTATCGACGGTTTCGGGTTACAGATAACGCCGAGTTACCCGGGCTAGCCCGCCGCCGCTAAATTTGTTCTTGCATGCAATAAAGTTATCTCAACGTGAGACAATGTTATATCATGGAAGAATTGATCGGTTTTGTTGCTAGCAATAATAAATTAAGTAAGATTCTTGCGGTACTGGATTCAAAAGGTCCGATGGAAAGCACGACCATCGCCAAGACGATCCGTATAGTCGGGGCAGATAAGGGAATAGAAGAACTTCTTGCAAGAAAGCTTCTGAAGACAGAAGGCAAAAAATATGCCCTGACAGAACTGGGAATAGAGGTCAACCATAAGCTAAGAGGTGTGCGATAAAACTTCCAGTTTCACGAATGGAAGTTTTTCCTGTTTTTTACGGCCTAAAAAATGTAAACGTACTTCCAGCGCCGATTTTGCCTTCAGCAAAATAAATAAATCTTCACAATAAATATTTTCTGATATGAAATGGGGCCGCTGAGATTTGAACTCAGGTCTCATGCACCCCAAGCATGAAGGATGGACCAGGCTACCCTACGGCCCCTCATTTGCTGAATCATGACCGACGATTCATCAATGGGTGCATCCCCTTAGATATCCTGTTGGTATTTGACTTTTTCTAATAGAACGGGACCGGATTTCTGAAAATCATTGATGGTTTCCATGTTCAGACATGAACTTCGTTATTTGACGAAGTGCCTTTCGTTAGTTTTATATGCCCCTACATCGTTACTAACTAACTTATATGACTGAAAACACAGCCATTGCTTCCATGCCTGCCCCGTCGGCATCCGGCATAAATGCTCCATATGAAGATTTGAGGCATAAGCTTGCAGAGAAAATGGCTGGGGAAATAACATTATCCGACAATCCCGGTGAGACGCTAAAAAAATGGCGTACTGTTTTTGAGATATCCCAGTCAGATCTGCCGCATACCTTAAAGTGTCGCCCTCTGTGATCAGCGATTATGAGAGCGGCAGAAGAAAATCCCCTGGCATATTTATCGTAAGCAAGATAATTGATGCCATCCTGGACATGGACGTTGGGCGGGGAGGGGCGAAGATACGCTCTTTCGAAGGCATGCTGCGCGGTGAAGTCACTGCAAATGCCATCTATGACATTCATGAGTATCTTTCTCCGATCTCTGTGGAAGAGATGACAAAACTGCTTAAGGGAGAGGTGGTTTACAGTCCTGGCAGCGAACACATCAAACCATTGTATGGTTACACTGTGATCGACAGCCTGAAGGCCATACTGGAGCTTTCCTACAATGAGTTCCAGAAACTGTACGGATGGAGTTCTGAAAGGGCTATGGTGTATACCAGGATATCAACAGGCCGGTCCCCGCTGGTGGCACTGCGGGTCACGAACCTGAAACCAGGTTTGATAGTGCTTCACGGGCTTCCTGCAGCAGAGATCGACCCGATCGCAGCCAAGATCGCAGAAATAGAGCGCGTGCCGCTTATAGCCACGGTAATGCCGCTAAACGAACTGATCCGGGCCCTTCAATCCTACGATATGAAACATTAATTGCTGATCTATTAAAAAAGACTGAGGTAAAAATGAAATCTGGAATCGTATCATATGGCGCCTACATACCGCGCTATAGAATTAAAATAGAAGAAATCGCAAAAGTCTGGGGTGACAACCCAAACAGCATCATTGACGGATTGATGGTATTTGAAAAATCCGTTCCTGACATGGACGAAGATACCATTACAATAGCAGTGGAAGCTGCGCGAAACGCAGTAAACCGCGCCGGTGTTAATCCGGAAAAAATCGGGGCTGTATTTACGGGTTCGGAAAGCCACCCTTATGCAGTAAAACCCACAAGTACGATCGTTGCGGAAGCGATTGGCGCTACGCCAAACCTCACAGCGGCAGATTTTGAGTTCGCCTGCAAAGCCGGCACTGCTGCTATCCAGGCATGCGCAGGGATGGTCGAATCCGATATGATCGAACTGGGGCTGGCAATAGGCTCGGATGTCTCTCAGGGCGCACCTGGTGACGCTCTTGAATATACCGCCGCGGCAGGCGGTGTGGCGTACATAATAGGAAAAGATAACATCATAGCTAAGCTGGAATCAACGTATTCATTCACCACTGATACGCCTGATTTCTGGAGAAGGGAGGGGAAACCATATCCAGAACACGGCGGGAGGTTCACAGGCGAACCCGGTTATTTCAAGCATGTGACCTCTGCAGCCAACGGTCTTATGGAACGGCTTGGAACAAAGCCCTCTGACTATAAGTATGCGGTATTCCACCAGCCGAACGGCAAGTTCCCAACGCGTGTTGCAAAGATGCTCGGTTTTTCGGGCGAACAGATAAAACCCGGACTTGTAGTATCGCGACTGGGGAACACTTACTCAGGTTCATGTATGATGGGTCTTGCCGCCACACTTGATATCGCAAAACCCGGTGACAGGATATTCATGACTGCGTTCGGTTCAGGTGCTGGCAGTGACGCGTTCAGCTTCAGCGTTACTGACAGGATAGATGAAGTAAGGAACGGGGCGCCAAGTGTGGAAGAGCTGCTGGCGAACCCTGTATATATCGATTACGCGACCTATGCAAAACATAAAGGAAAGATCAAGTTGTGAGGTGATAAAATGCGAGATGTAGCTATTATCGGAGTCGGATGTACGGAATTCGGCGAATTATGGGATAAATCATTCAGGGATATTTTTGTGGAGGCCGGAGTATCCGCAATACAGGACGCGAACCTCCAGGGCGGAAAGATAGATGCGCTCTATGTGGGCAACATGAGCGGGGGGCGGTTCATCGAACAGGAACATATAGGTTCATTGATAGCGGATTATTCCGGCCTGGCAGGCTTTCATACTCCATCAACGAGAGTCGAAGCGGCATGCGCCTCAGGCGGTCTTGCCTTGCGGCAGGGGATACTGGCAGTAGCTTCAGGTTATCATGACATCGTGATAGCCGGGGAGCTGAAAAGATGACTGATGTTGATGTCGAGACAACCACCGATGCCCTTGCGGCAGCCGCTGACAGGGAATGGGAAGGCGTAATGGGCGCTACGTTCCCGGGACTTTATGCCATGATAGCGCGGCTTCACATGCATAAATACGGGACTACTTCAGAACAGCTTGCTTCTGTGGCTGTCAAGAACCATCATCATGGGACAATGAACCCCAAAGCGCAGTTCCAGAATGAGATATCAATAGATGCAGTCCTCAATTCTGTCATGGTGGCAGACCCTCTGCATGTCTTTGACTGCTCACCTATTTCAGACGGCGCTTCAGCGGTCGTACTTGCGCCTGCTGAAATTGCAAAAAAATATACCGACACTCCCATATATGTAAAAGGGTCAGGACAGGCAAGCGGCACACTGTCGCTTCATGACAGACCTGACATTACCACACTTGATGCAACTGTCGCTGCAGCGAACAGGGCGTATAAGATGGCAAAGGTCACTCCAAAAGATATCGATTTCGCAGAAGTGCATGATTGCTTCACTATCGCAGAGATATGCGCCATCGAAGACCTGGGTTTTGTGAAAAAGGGAGAAGGCGGGAAAGCTACCATGGAAGGTATGACCGCTATCGGGGGACAGATACCCATTAACACGTCAGGCGGTCTTAAGGCATGCGGTCATCCTGTAGGCGCAACCGGCATCAAGCAGGCTGTCGAGATAGTATTGCAGCTTCGCGGTGAAGCTGGCAAACGTCAGATCGACGGCGCCGAGATCGGTCTTACCCATAACGTGGGAGGCTCAGGCGGCACTGCTGTTATCCATATTTTCGGGAGGTAACCATGACAGTAGCAAGATTCTGGAGACGGCTCAAGAACCTGTACAGTCTTATTGGCACTCATTGTGAAAAATGCGGTGAATACCACTATCCTCCAAGGAACCTGTGCCCGAAATGCAGGCGCAGCAGCAGGACAGTGCCTTTCAAATTCAATGGCAAGGGTGAAGTTGTGACATACACGATAGTGCATAGCTCTACAAAGGATTTCGAGAAGCAGACACCTTACATACTGGCAATAATCAAACTGGAGGAAGGCCCACACCTTACTTCGCAGGTGATATGCGATCATAAAGAAATCCACATAGGCATGAAGGTAAAATCCACTTTCAGGAAGCTGGGTGAAGAGAGTGAGAAAGGTATGCTGTATTACGGCACGAAATTCGTTCCTATGGGGTCCAGGGATAAATGATAGTCGCGCGCAAGCTGAACAAGAAATATGGAAAAACAAGAGCCATAAAAGACCTTGACCTTTATGTAAAAAAAGGTGTAATCCACGGGCTCATCGGTCCCGAAGCCTGCGGAAAGACAACCCTGCTCAGGATACTATCCACCCTCATCAGACCCGATTCTGGTGAAGTAAATATTAACGATATCCCGCTGGGAAAGGGTTTACACATAAGGAAAATCGTCGGTTACGTTCCAAAGACGCCCAGTCTTCCGAAAGATTACACAGCCAGGGAACTTGTTGGTTTTGCAGCTTCACTTCACGGGATACATGACAGGAACATCACTGAAAGCGTTTTAAAACAATTAGGGCTTGAATCTGTTGCTGACCAGAGGCTTGACCGTTTCTCCCAGGCTATGGAGAAAAATGTTGCGTTTGCGATGGCGTGCGTTCATAACCCTCTTGTTTTACTGCTTGATGAGCCAATGGCAGGTCTTGACCCGGTTTCAAAAAAAAAGATAAGAGAGTTCCTTCTTGCATCGGGCAGGACTGTACTTCTTACAGGGCATGACCTTGATACAGTGGACGGATTGTGCAACAGTGTAACCGTAATGAGAAGCGGTTCTGTCATAGTGGACGGTGAAATGGCTTCTATCAGGCAGCAAATAGGCAAAGGAGCCATTGAGATCAAACTATATGATGTGGGGCAAACCCAGAAGCTGCTTTTTGAACTTGAAAAGAACGGGGCAAAGGTAACTGTCAGCGGCGAATCAATATATGTGCATTATAAGGACGACTCCGAGATCCCGGGTATTATGAAGATAGCAGCCGGGGTCGCTGATATCATTGATGCAAGACCTGTGAAGATATCGATCGATGACATTTTCGCGAAGTATCATCCCGTGGAGAAATAAATATGATGTATTTCATTTCGGGTTTTCTATCAATTGTGTACAATGAAACAAGGCGCCTTATAAAAAGCTTTTTACTTTCGTATGTCTGGTTTGCCGCGCTTGTCCTGGTATCAACATACTCTCTCTTTGCAGGAAAGTATGATGTTAACTTAAGCCTCGAACGGCCTCTCATGGCTTTCAAATACGTAGATAATCCCATGACTGAAGTACTGAACTACATTGTATCCTTTGCAGCAACTTCGTCAACAGAGGTCATATCGGGTAAAGTCCCTACAATGGTTTTTCCGGTCTCCATAGGGGTAATACTCTTCATAATGTTCCCTCTCATGCTAAGCCTCACTTTCATGGGCAACCAGATAATTAAAAAAGCAAGCACAACTATAGCAGGGGAGGTTGAAAAAAAGACGCTTTTCATTATGGCTTCAAGTCCACAGACAAGACCATCCATATACATTGGTAAGTTCATCGGGCTTATACTTTTGACCATACCCATGATACTTTTCTTTTATTTCATTACAGATCGGGTTTTCACATCCCAGTTCAGTTCTGTATATAACATGGGCATACTGGTACTGAAGGTGCTTTTAATCAATACTGTTTTGTTCGCATCAGCAGGCATGTTCGTTTCAGTACTGTTTAAGAACGAGAAGAAAGCCTCATGGGCAGGGACAAAGTTAGTCACAGTTACTGCCATGCTGACCTCTCTATGGATCATGATACCTTTCATTGATTTCATGTTGAACCTGACAAATAACAGCACGGATTTTCTGGTATATCTTGAAAAGCTCACCTGGATATCCCCTTTTACCCTTGAGCTGATGGCGGTTTATAATCCTTCTGTCTTTACTGGTTATTTTATTTTACTGACTGCCGCTTCTTTGATATTGCTTTTACTTGGTATGGTTACATTCATTAAGCAGGATTTAGAGTATTAAGATAAATGAACGGTATTCAAAGATCAAAAGCTGTGGATGAACTGGCTGAAAAGATAAGCCCGGTTTTTTCCATTTATGAAATAAAGCAGCATGAAGGCAATATCTACTTTTTCGGGCTTCCGAAAAAGGATATCAGGATAATATATCAGGAACTCTGGGCTGTTTTTGCTGAAAAGGGCTTTGAATTTTCGGTGAAATATGAACTGGGCGAGCATGTTCTTGTGGCTTCGCAATTCGCTCCGGTCAGGGAGAAAATTTGGATAAATGTTGCTCTGTTGATCGCTACATTTTTTACTACAATGGCGGTGGGTTCAGTGCTTTATAGAGCAGACCCTGAAAGCGCCCCTTATGATATCCTGAAAGGCATCCCGTTCACGATTGCTATTATGACAATACTTTGTGCGCATGAAGCGGGACACTATTTTGTTGCGAAAAAGCACGGGATGCGAACATCCCTGCCGTATTTCATCCCTTTCCCCGCCGGCATCGGAACAATGGGGGCATTCATCAAGCACAGGGGTCCCATACCGGGTAGAAAAGCGCTGTTCGATGTGGGAGTATCCGGTCCTGTGATAGGGCTTTTGGCATCAGTGATCGTTACTGTTATAGGTCTTCTTCAACCTCCTGTCCAAATATCTTCAGAAGAGTCGGGTACTGCTCTGGGCATACCGCCTCTTTTCGGGTTTATCATGTATTTCATACCGAATTCAAATACATACATTCATCCTATCGCTTTTGCGGGATGGGTTGGGATGCTTTTGACAGCAATTAACCTCATGCCTGTCGGGCAGACTGGATGGCGGTCATGTGCTTCGCGCCATGATGGGTGAAAAGGCATCCAGTGTTTCAGCGGTCCTGCCTGCTGTCCTGTTCTCAATAGGCGCTTACCTGATAATAGTCCTGAAAACAAGTGGTTTTGTTTGGATATTCTGGAGCATTCTTTTGATCATTGTTTCTGCTGCGGGTCATCCCAGGCCTGTAAATGACGATATTCCGCTTGACAGGAAAAGGATGGTGCTTGGTGTTGTCACATTTGTTCTTGGGTTGCTCTGTATTACTCCGGTGCCATTCCAGATTTTGTAATACAATGTAATACAAATAATAACCACAAATTATTTATGGTGGTAATACTTTATGGTGCTAAATAATACTACCAGTAATAATCAGGTGAAAAAAATGTTAGGCGGATTCAGCGAAGAACAGATAAAGCGATACTCGCGTCATATCATCCTTCCCGAAGTTGGCGGGAAAGGACAGAAAAAACTCCTTTCATCAAAGGTATTATGCATAGGTGCGGGTGGTCTTGGCGCGCCCATAATCGAATACCTTGCAGCGGCAGGAATAGGGACGCTGGGTATTATCGATGACGATATCGTTGACCTCAGCAACCTCCAGCGGCAGGTCATTCACGGCGGCAACGTCGGAAAGCACAAAGTCGAATCTGCAAAGCAGTTCGTGAATAACCTCAATCCTGACATACAGGTAAATACTTACATCGAAAGGCTGAATGCTAAAAATGTTGAGGATATTTTCAGGGATTATGATATTATCGTGGATGGCTCAGACAACTTTGCTACGAGATATCTTGTGAACGATGCGTGCGTCCTTCTTGACAAACCGCTCTCTCACGGCAGCATCTACAGGTTCGAGGGGCAGGTCACAACGATATTGCCGCACAAAGGACCGTGCTACCGCTGCCTGTTCGAACATGCGCCTCCTCCGGGAATGGTGCCAAGCTGCCAGGAGGCCGGGGTTCTTGGCGTGCTGCCCGGCATAGTCGGAGTTATCCAGGCGACCGAGGTCGTTAAATACCTGCTCGGTATAGGTGAACTACTTGTTGGCAGGCTTATTTATTATGATGCGCTCAACATGAGCTTTGAAGAGATCAAAATGCGCTGGAACAAGGAATGCCCTGTATGCGGTGAAAAGCCAAAGATAACATCCATACAGGAAGAAATATATGGTGAATCATGCAGGATATGGTGAACATGACAACAGAACTTGATCTGTGTGGTGAAGTATGCCCTTACACATTCGTGAAGACAAAGCTGAAACTTGAAGATATCGAAAGCGGTGAGGAGCTTATAGTGACCTTTGACCATGCCCCGGCTGTGGAGAACGTGCCGCGAAGCCTGAAGAATGAGGGGCATAAGATAATGGGGATAGAGAAGAAAGGCGACCATCTCTGGAAAGTGAGGATACGCAAGGCATGAAGCTCGGGATACTCCTGACCTCAAGCCCTGAGAATGAGAATACCAGTACGGTTATTTCATTATGCAGGGCCGCGCGCGGGCAGGGTCATGAAGTGTCTGTTTTTTTAATGTATGACGGCGTTTATAATGTTCATAAAAAGGAGTTCGCGGCGCTCGCTGATAAAGGTGTGAGCATTGCATTGTGCGCGATGAACGCTGAGCAGAGAAAAGTCGGGAAAGTGGACGGAATACTGTTCGGCAGCCAGTACGACCATGCCTGCATCGCGGGCGATGTGGACAGGTTCATTTCTTTCGGGTGAGCTATGAAGAAGATAACTGTTATAGTGCGGAACCTTCCGATGAACACTCGCAGTAACGCAGAGGCGCTTCGAATGAGCGTGGGGCTGACGCTGTGCGGGGATAAGGTCTCTGTCATTTTCATGGACGACGGCGTGTATTCAGCCGCTCCCGCAAAGCCTGAACTGATCGGCGCTCCGTCGCTGAAGAAGGATTTTGAGGTTTTTGAGATGTTAAAATGCACACTGCTTGCTGATAAACCATCGCTTGAAAAAAGAGGTATCAAGAACCCTGTTCCAAACGTGAAGATCGCAGAGAGGGATGAGATAGTGAGAATGATAACTGAATCTGATATCGTGATACCATTTTAATTATGAAGATATTGCATATTATCCGGAACCCGCACGACACAACGCCCATCGAGATAGCAAAAGCGCAGGGCAAAGAGCATGATGTGGCGCTTCTCCTTATGCATGATGCGGTGTATATGGTTCCTGGAATGAAAGCTTTTGCATGCAGGGATGATGCAGAGGCGAGAGGGGTTACGGCGCATGAATGCGTGGGGTATGACGGGATCGTAAAGATGATATTTGAGTGCGACAGGGTAGTGTCGTGGTAGGAACATTCGCTCAGTTTCATAGCCAAGAGGCTGAACGGTAGGACAAGCAGAATACTTATAGGTGTGGGATATCAAACGACTTTTGACAGGTATTCCGAGCAAACGCAGACTTGACAGAACCGTTCAATCGAAAACTATTTTTACATTGAGCTTAATTGAAGGGCTGCTATTATTCTAAGATAGCTTTTATAACGTTATCAATATCATTTAAATCATGGATGTGAAATACATTGGTAGAAGACAATAAAATGCCGGCTAATATTCCTTTGAACCTCAGTGAATATATAAGAGTACTTAAACTGACAAGAAAACCCACACGAGAGGAATTCACAGTGATCGCAAAGGTAGCAGGAGCAGGCATCCTGCTGATAGGGTTTATTGGTTTCATAATATATTTATTGATAACCGTAATACCAGGCTGGTTCGTATGAACGGTGAAGATTCTGCCATCTACGTGGTAAAGACGACTGCGAACCAGGAAAGGGCGGTCGCAAATCTTATTGAGAAAGTCGCTAAGAAAGAACATTTTGATGTCAGGGCGATACTTGCGCCTGACGAACTTAAAGGATATATCCTGATCGAGGCTGCTGGACCTGAGATCGTAGAGCAGGTAATCCAGACCCTTCCGCATGCCCGTACCATGGTGAAAGGACAGTCAAGCTTTGCTGAAATAGAGCATTTCCTGACTCCAAAGCTTACCGTTACCGGAATAACCGAAGGAAGCATCGTTGAACTCATATCCGGCCCGTTCAAGGGAGAAAAGGCAAGGGTTAAACGTATTGATGAAGCTCATGAAGAGATCACTGTGGAACTGTTCGAGGCGATGGTACCCATCCCCGTAACGGTACGCGGCGATAATGTTAGAATATTAAAGAGAGAAGAAATAGAGAAGTAAGATCCCGTATTTAAATACGAGGTCTGATATTTATAAGGAGAATACAAAAATGGCAAGCGTTTTAGATGCATTAGTTGCAGGCGGCGCGGCTACCGCGGGACCACCACTTGGTCCTTCGCTTGGTCCGCTCGGCGTTAACGTAAAAGCAGTCATAGATGCGATCAATAAAGAAACAGTTGCATTCAAGGGAATGCAGGTTCCTGTCAAGATCACTGTCGATGACAAGAAACAGTTCACGATAAAGGTCGGGACACCGCCCACATCGGCTCTTATCAAAAAAGAGCTTGGAGTCGAAACAGGTTCAGGGACACCTAATACAAAGACTGTCGGCAACCTTACGGTCAAACAGGCTGTCAAGATAGCTCATATGAAGAAGAACGACACTCTCTCAAAGACCCTTAAAGGTGCTGTGAAAGAGGTCGTAGGTTCATGTCTGCCTCTTGGCGTGACTTTCGAGGGTCTTAATACCAAGGAAGCCATCTCTGCTATAAATAGCGGAAAATTCGATTCGGAACTGAACGCGGAATTATAAGAACATGGCACGTATGCCCGGAGCATACGTGATTTTATATATTAATTAACGCCGATTTACACACAGATTTTTATTGTCAATTTCAAAGCCCTTCAATATACCTTTCAGCAGCCACTGCAGCTATTGCCCCATCCCCTACAGCCGTTGCTATCTGCCGAAGTGGCGTGACCCTGCAGTCTCCTGCCGCAAAGATGCCTTTTACAGATGTTTCCCTGCAATCGTCAGTGATAATGAATCCCCATTCGTCCTTCTTCACGTCAGCAAAACCGGTGTTCGGGATAAGTCCCACATAGATGAACACACCGTCGGTCTTTATCTCTGATACCGCCTTCGTTTTCACGTTCCTTACCATTACCTTCTCAACGATATGCTTTCCAGCTATTTTCTCGACCACCGAATCCCAAACAAAACTTATCTTTGGATTCGCAAAAGCATGTTCCTGGTTGATCTTTTCTGCACGCAGTTTGTCCCGCCTGTGCACCACAATGACCTTTTTTGCCATCTTGGTGAGGAATATCGCTTCAGTAATTGCAGAGTCCCCGCCGCCCACCACTACAACGGTCTTGTCCCTGAAGAAAAAGCCGTCGCATGTGGCGCAGTAAGAAACGCCCCTGCCGATCAATTCAAGTTCACCCTTCGCGCCAAGTTTCTTTGGGGTTGTACCTGTAGTGATAATCACGGTTTTTGTCTCAAACTCGCCTTCGTTCGTTTTAACGACCTTGGTCTTTCCCCTGTCCTCAATACTCATGACCTCGATCATGCTCTTTGTCTCAAGCCCGAACTTTCGCGCATGCTGCTCGAATTTTCCTGCAAGCTCTGCGCCTGATATCTCCTGGAAACCGGGAAAATTCTCCACGAGGTCGGTGACAATTATTTGACCGCCCACACCCATTTTTTCAAGAAGCAATGCATTCAGCATCGCCCTTTTCGCATATATCCCTGCTGTAAGACCTGCTGGACCTCCGCCAATAATAACAACGTCATATACCATGAAATCTCATCCTGTTTTGCGTTAGATTACCTGCAAGCGTAATAACTTTTATCATGTTGTGCGATCGCTAATAATATTTTTTTCATAGAAGCTTTTGATCAGGCTCTGGCATTTGAACGCTGCCTCGTTCTGTGATAGATGGTATTTTATCCTCATAGCCTCGATAATTTCGGGAATACCTGACTTTCCATCGCACCGGTCAAGGATATCCTTTGCAAGATCCGATATTGTAAGGAACCTGTTCTTTATATCGAACAGCCCGTGAGTCTTCTCTGGTTTTGCGCTGCCGACCTGATGTTCATTTATCATGACATCGTGCATTATCTTCCCCCAGTTAAAGTTGAACGTCCCCACGAACACTCCATCATTTATGACCGGATAAGACCCCATATTTCTTAGATCGGTCGTTCCCATACTTTTCATAGATTTTTCCCTGTAAGCCCTGTTCATCACCTCAACAAGGTCAACGTTGCCCGTAACTTTTTTATGATGCGAGATATAAAGGAAAAGATGCTCCCTGTCAAGGTTTCTCCATATCTGGAAATCCTTATACCTTTTAGAAAGCAGTGCGTCGAAGGTCTTTATTACAGTGTCGGTATCTCTTTTCGACATACCTCGCTGGACATTGCATTCGTACCAGAGTGAAATATCCAGTTTATCATCCATTGCTATGCTGGCAACTCCGAATTTCTCCGGGTTCTCATACACTTTTGAATGTTTTGTAAGCTGGAAACTCCCGAAAGACATTGAACGGATTATGCTGCTGTTGGCAAGAACGAAATTCATGGTATCTTTTGCTTCATCCGGCGTCTCTGTCGGGAATCCGAATATCAGGAAAAGGTGCGTCCAGATACCAGCATCAGAGCAGTATTTGCAGATTCTCCTGACATTTTCTTTCTTTATCCCTTTATCCATGCATGCAAGGATGCGCTCATTCCCGGATTCCAGTCCGAAATACAGCATTTTACATCCTGAGCTAGCCAGTTTCTTGGTCATCTCTTCTGAAAATGCAGGTTCAAATCTGGAATCCGCAAGCCATGATATATTCAGGTCGTTCTCAATTATCTTATCCGACAGGGCGCTTATTAATTTTGGAGATAATCCTTCATCCTGAAACGTAAAAAAACCTGTACCGTATTTATTTTTGAGAGTATCAAGATCATTGTATAGCAGATCCACATTCCTTGGCCGGTATTTTCCAGAATAACCGAAGCTATGGTCGCAGAATGTGCATCTTCCCCAGTAGCATCCTCTCGATGAAAGAAGAGGCAAAATGAGTTGCGGGGACAGGTACAGTTCAAGCGGAAAACCGTCGAAATCTGGAGTAGGAAGCGAATTGATATCCTCACCTGCCGGGCTTAATTTATTCATCCTGATCCGGTCTTCTTTTTTATAGATGAGGTTCGGAACGTTTTCTATATCAAAGCCGTTTTCCATGTGTTTGATGAGTCCAAGAAGGGCAGTTTCGCCTTCATGAACGATAATGCTGTCAACGACAGAGAACAGCCCTTCATTATGGCTTATTTCATTTATAAGGCGGGTAAAAACACTTCCACCGATGTTGATATGTATTTTTTCATCAGCTTTTTTGATAAGATTTGCCAGAGTCAGCCCCGGGATCAACTGGCTTGTATTGATAATTGAAATACCAACAAGACCAGGTTTTTTTTCGAGTATCTCCGGAACTGTTTTTTTTTCGAAGTAATCAATGAATAGATTTTCTTCCCTGTCGTTTACCGAAGCAAGGACATCCTGACTTACGCGGCATGAATGGCTCATGTCATAAGCGTGAAAGGTCAGGTTCGTGGGATAATATGCCACTGACGCAAGCTTAAGTCCTATTTCCAGTATCCTGAAGGCATCGTTCAATTCATTAAAATCATAGAATTTATCTTTATCTTTCAGGATGCCTTTAGCCTCATCCACCCTATCCAAAGTGTATTTTCCGGCCATAATCGAGCCGCCTAGGAGGGAGTACTTTTTTTTAAGCTCTGCCGGCAGTTCTTTTCTGGATTCAAGCTCCTGAAATTTCAAATTAGCCCGCTCGTAGAAGGGAGTTAGCCCATTTTTACTTAATAGGTAGTCATAAAATGATACATTTACATCTTTCTGCTCTACATCGCAATTATGAGCCTTTAAAAAGGCTGTAAGTGAAGGGAGACTCAGGTATGGCTGGGTCGGTATCCACTGGGGAGGGAATATTAACTTTGTAAGCATAAAAACACCATAAGCTTTATCTAACCTTATAATGATTTCATGCTAAAAAGTGATTTCTATGACTAATGATGATACTAAATATGTTGGCGATGAATTTGTTGAGGAAGATGAAAATACTGTTACTGAGAAAGAAAAGGAACTGGAAGGTTTGTATGACCTGGTTTTGCCTCCTGGAGTGCCGCATAAGCTGATTCTGGAAGCTATGGAAAAATTCAATCTTGAAGTTTCAGCCAGAAAATGTGCAGTCAAAACAATCGATGTAGATACGGATAATCTTCTGATCTTGCGTGGTGAATTGGATTCAGTTAATAATGCCCATGATTACATTTTTCAAAAAATGAGTGAGAAATATAATTATAAGAAAAGATAATTCATTTAAATATAAATTCTTTCTAAAAAACAAAATATAAGGATTTCGGGGATTTCATCCCCTCTTTCCTTAAAACAGGCGCTCTTTTCCTACGGGTCTTGTATAGCCGGTTCCACCGCAGTTCGTGCATGGAATTCCCTTCATCAAGTAACCTCTTCCCTTGCACCACTGGCATTTTCTTGTAGAATCCACGACCTCTACTTTTCCCTTCCCGCCGCAAACAATGCAGCTTTTGCCCTCTTGCTTTCCTGTCCCGTCGCAATATGCGCATTTTACTTCACCGGGCACTTTCGGCGTTCTTTTGACTTCTCCTTTTGCTTCTGACATTTAAATCACACCGCCATGAATAGCAAACTATAATATAAATTTTCCCTTTTAATTCGGTCCCAAAAAAAAATAAGAAAAGTAGGCAAACTGCCTACTTTACAAATTTACCTTGCCGGGATAACGAATGCTCTCTCACCAGCGCAGCGGTCCCACTCTCTGAGTGCCGCCTTGCCGAATGCTCCTCTCGGATCTGCGAAGTCAAAGTTGACCAATTCATCTGCGAAGCAGAGTTTGACCAATGGGTTGACGCAGAATGCATCCTTGCCAGCGTGAGCTGCTGCGACTACTGAGGTGTATCCACCCTGGTGACCTACGTTCATTGCGTAGTTCGGGTAGTTTGCGCCTCTGCATTCGCCTATGCAGCCTTCATCTGATGCGATAGAGAACACGTTGGTTGCACCGCACTGATCCTGCAGGTCATATCCGTAGAATCCAAGTCTGCCGTGTGCCTCTTTGTGGAGGTACATGGAGAGATACCATGCGGAGAGACCGGCCTGGCTGTGTCCGGTTGCCAGAGCTGTTGCGCCGCCTGCTGCGATTGAGACGACTGTTGCTCTCTGTGAACCACCGAAGTGGTCTTCCAGTGTTGTCGGGTACTTTTCGTATGCTTCAAGACCGTACAGTGTTGTTTCTGTAGCGATATCCTTTACAGTTTCGATGGTGGCTTTTGCCTTGCCATTTCCGCCGTATTTCTTTGCTGCATAGTCGTTGCCCCAGTACAGGAAGTCATCGACGATATCATTGGTGTATGCTGGTGTTGCATACATTGTGAAACCGACGCCGCCTGACATGTAGCCGCCGAGCCAGATCTGGTCATACAGCATTGTGGCCGCGCTTGCGGTCTGCAATACTACATTGACTGGATCTTCTGGTGTCTTTCTGTTGGTCTGGACGATATCTGCCATATGACCGAAGGACAATCCTCCGGGCTCATTTGGTCCCCTGGCTCTGCGAGCCGGGATCATATCACCCATTTCGACAAGTCCAGCGTGCTTGGCTGTGAATGCAAGTTCTCCGACTGCTGCTTCACCGGCGCACATGTGATATGCGCTGATAAAGGTCATGCCGACCTGCATTGCCATCCAGCGGCTTGTGCCTGGTCCGTCCTCAGTCCTTGTGACTATTGTCGGGATGTGCACTGCCTGCCATGTTGTCTTGCCAACTGCTGCCTTGATCTGTTTTGCCTGGTTATCCGGGAATTCGTTGTCGATGTTGATAACGAACTGTTTGTCTACTTCATCCTGGAGTGTCTCGTCGCCAGTGAATATTTTCACATAGCAGTCATCTACGAGTGCCGGGTGTGTTTCGACCATGTGTTCCTGGACGATTGCTGCGCCTGGTAATGCATGGTTCAAGACTTCGAGATAGTAGTTGATTGTCTCAGGGGTAACTTCCTTGCCCAATCTCTTCTCAAGTGTCTCGTGTGCCAGGTCAAGACCTACTACGCATGTTCTCCTTATGTCGTCCCATTCCTGCTGCATTGCAGCATTGTTGACGAAGTGGAGATCGTCGCCGTCGCATACGATATCTGTTCCAGATATGGTGTATGGGGTCAACTGTCTCTGACCCATGGGTATACCTGCTAAGTGCAGCTTGGGATCATATGCCTGCAATCCTCTCTTCTTTGTGATTGCTGCTCCGCACTTTGCCATTTCTACCTTTCTTGGGTTCTGCTGGTATCCAAGTCTGAGGTATTTGGTCTTCTTATCTGTTATTTTGCTCTTTGCAACGCCGCCGCACTTGTTGGATCCCCATTCTTTTGCGTACTTTGTTTCCATTGCTTTCTTAAATCTTACTTCTGCCATTTAAGTCACCTCACGCCTTTGGGACGAAGCCATATTTGGTTCTTAATTCCCAGACTTTCTGCACGTGCTCGATTACTTCCTTGTCGCTTCTGAATGAGACATTGTCTATTCTGTAGAAGGTAGTTCTCTTGGCTGCTTCGGACTCGCTCATTGGTTTCCCAAGGTTGACCTTTCTGTCAATTGGTACGCCGACCTGATCCTTGTCCATTACCATTACGCTGCCTTCGAGTCTGCGCCTGTCCAGCATATCGAACATAGTGCCGTCTTCCTGAAGTCTCAGGGAGTGGCCGTGAACTGTGCATCCTCTCATGCCTGAAAGTCCCCAGTCAGTGATCTCGGACTCGCAAACATCCTTGGAGAATGCTTCAAGGTCTCTCTCTCTCATTTCGTTGACCTGTCTGCCTGACAGTGTTCCTGGGTCAACTCCTTTGTAGTTGATTGCTGCATGGTACGATCTCCAGTATGGTACTGCCGGAGCATTGTACATGGAGTCGGCGAACTGTACATATCTAAGTCTGTCGCCTGCTGCTGCACCTGGTGTTGGTTCAACGATTTCTCTTATTGGGCAATCTGGTTCGCCCATTTCCGCAAGTGGCGGGTGGGTGCTTGGATAGTCAGAGCCTGGTGCTCTGTGCCCGAGAATTGCGGTTAAGTCCTCATCGGAAATGTCGCGCAATTTCTCAAGATCGCCGGCCATATGTTTTCTTCTATTCTTAGCAACTGATGTGTTGCCAGGATAATACTGTGGTTTATAAGCCATATTTTTTCCTCCTTATATTATTGAACTGGTTCCTTCTGCTGTTCTGGATAAACTCATACATTTTCCCCTGCTTTTACCATACAGAGGTTTGTTTCCAACTTTGCATGCGGGTCGACCATACCAAGCATCCGTTCATCTTCAAGATTGATGGTTTCATCATACTTGCTTTTGAACCCATACTTGCCGTAATCGGTCAGTGTGGCTTTTGTTTTTATGAAGTAGCCTCGTTTCATTTCAAACGGGAAAGGCAGCGCGCGTTCACACGCTTTCTTTAAATCTTCTACGACACTTTCATCTTCCACTTCGACAAGAACTTCACCCACTATGACATGCAATTCGAATGCGCATCCACTGACATGAATAATTATCCTGTCAGGATGGTTCACATCCATTCCCGTCCCGGGTCCGCATGAAATCTTTCTGGGCAGGTTCTTCCCACTGATAAGCATTCTTATCACACCTTTTACCGAATCGATCTCATTCAGGAGCTTCTCAGCGGTTTCAGGCAGCAATAATCTTTGTGGAAATATCTTGACCTGTTTTAATTTATCCGATTTATTAGCAGTTCTTACCATTCAATTCTCCTTATACGGCCCCCGCTACTGCCTTGATAGGCTCTCTGAACTCATCGACCGAGCTGAAAACATCTCCTACTAATCCGGATGTCTTTGCAGGGCTGTATATCTGCACACCTGCGTCAAGAGCAACTGCTGCTGCTACGCATGGTACTGCGAGACCCTTTGAGTGTCTGGTAACGACGTGGTTACCGTTGAAGACACCAGGTCCTCCGCCGCCATAGATGGAGTGCGAGAAGAACGAGAAGCCGACTGCAGCTCCCTGTACCTTACCGAAGTCGCATCCTGGGAGTGAGGTCTCCTTTTCAATGAGGTCATTGGTGTACAGCAATACTGCTGATACAGACTGTGGTGCTCTCTGTGAGCCGCAGTTCACGAGCGTTGCTGCAAGTGTTGCTGCTGCTGCATAAGCGTTCCACTTTCCGACATCTGCGGTCTTATAGGTTGTATAGCCTGACGCGAATTTCTTGTCAGCTGTTATTACCTTGTCGTCAATTGCCTTCCCGACGATTGCCTGGACGACTGTGCCGATTGTGCCGGTCTTTCCATTCGCCTTTACTGTTGAATATACCAGGTTATTAGCATTCAAGCCCTGATATGCGAATGCCATTAATCTGTGTCTCTCCTGGTTACCGATCGCATCTCCCATTTCGAAGACACCGGTGTTCTCAAGGATAGAGCACAGTGCTGCTGTGTTCATAGCGTTCATCTTACAGGTTGCTGCAAGGTGGTTTGCCATAACGTTTCTCAGTGTATACCCAAAGCCTTCATCTTTCTGTGGGATTTCAACGATTGACTTGACGTTTCCGCCGACCATATCAAGTGTCTGTGGGTACTGTCCCCAGACTGCGGACTTGACTGTCGGTGCATCGAACATGCCAACGTTGAACTGGCTTACGATTGCCTGAGTGGTTGCTGATGCTGCGCAGGTGAGTGATGATACATACTCTGCTGCTACATCGATTCTTGTTGATGGCACCTGGACTATGAGTTGTTTTCCGCCGTTTAAGGCCTTAACAACTGTGTCGTCCCCGCTGTCTACCTTTACCATATCGGCAACTGCAGCGCGGATCTTTTCTGCGTTCTTAACAATATCTAATTTCATTTCTCTTCCAGGGATCTTTCTGCCCTTGCCACCAATTGCTGATGTAGCTAAGGTTTTCTCGATTCCTGCTAAGTCAACGGCTGCTGTTCGCTTGATACCGGTGACTATATTTTTGATAGCGGCATTTCTCATCGGGCTTATGGCATTGATGTCCACGCCTGACTTGAGTTTTGCTCCTCTGTCGCTATATAGGTCTACTGTGTCAGCCACGTTTATTTACCTCCTTATTTTTTCAGTGTCCAAGAAACTGGTCACTTGGCAGCGAAACAACAAGAGTGATTCACAATGATCCGGGTTAGAACCTAGAAAAAGAAGTTAACGTTCTTACCACAGAATATTGTTTTTTTATTGTATCGTTCTGCCATTACAATCCCTTGTACAACCATCCTATTCTCTTATAGTACTTAAATATTGCGAATCGTTCATGATAATACATTATAAAATAATTCGAGGCGAAGCTTCACGCTTTCAATAATATATTTATATTATAACTTATCCGCCACTTTCCACATTAGAATGGTCCATCTCAGTCGGGACGAACTCCTTTTGCTTCTCCAATGCCTGATTTACTTCATCAATAGTGAACTGTTTTTCACTGAGTTCTTTTTCGTCCTGTTTTTCAATGATTTTCAGGACATCTGTTTTATAAAAAAGGTTCGTCTTGTCAACAAGCGCCCATGTACCATCTTCATCGGACATAAGCTCTGTCACTGTGCCACGGGTACCAGTTGCGCTATAGAGCACAATACTTCCAATCTTAACAGGGCTACCCGCCAGATCGAATGCCATTATGTCACTCATCTAGCCCCACTCTACACTTCAATACTTAATAATAATTACGGTTGGATGTTCATGTATATAATGGATTTATAAGCAATAAAGACTCAGTTAAAATGCGATGACCACCGTACCGGGAGATGAAGAACAGCCGCTGGTTGAACATATAGAGGAACTGCGCTCAAGAATGATAATCGTTGCAGTCCCGATAGTGGTGATCACATTAGTGGTCTTCAATTTTTCGGGGGATTTGCTTAAGGCGATGTGGGAAAGGGCAGTGCCTGTTCCCATGTATATCTATTCCCCGCTTGAGCTGATAACCACTGAACTGACATTCTCTTTAGTATGCGCGCTTTTTATCGGGATACCGCTTATGATGTACGAGGTTTTCATGTTCGTTGGGAAAGGGCTGTACAGCAATGAAAAAAAGTTTTTCAAAAGTATTGTGCCCGTTTCGTTCATCCTGTTCTTTTCAGGGGCGGTGCTGGCTTATTTTATAGTAGTCCCGATCGTTTTTAAGAGCGCGATGTTTTATTCAGCGGACATTGCAATCCCGCAGAACAGGGCAATATCGACATTTAATTCAATATTGGCGATGGTCGTGGGTTTCGGGATCATTTTCCAGTTCCCTCTTCTCATTATGGCAGCTTTGAAAATGAAGCTTCTGAAGCGTGAGACCTTGCGAGGGCAGAGGAAGCTAATTTATGGCACCCTGATCGCGGTAGCTTTATTTTTATCGCCCGGTCCTGACGGGATATCAGGGCTGATAGTAGCTGCTGTGCTTGTGATGCTGTTTGAGGGAAGCCTTCTGGTATCAAGATATTTATAGAATAATCTGGTAAATCAAAGTGATGCCGGTCAAATATCTTTATCCCAAAAAATATTCTTCTTTCTCTCTGCCACCACAAGCATACCCTTTCCGATTATAATCCCGATAATCACCCCTGCTAATACGTCTCCAGGGAAATGCACACCCACATATATCCTGCTGAGAATTACGATAGACGAGAAAGCATACAGATATTTTGCATACTCCGGATGGAACCTCGAAACGACCGTGGCAGCAAGGAAGCTCATCTCGGCATGACCTGAAGGGAATGAAGGGTCAAACTCTCCAGGCGTCAAAAGCCTTGCAGATTCTATGGTCTCATAAGGTCTTGCCCTGTCAATAAGGAATTTTAGCGGGTATGTAAAAAGCGCCCCCGCGGCAATACTGACTGTCAGGAGCAAAGCCAGTTTCTTTTCGTTCTTACTCCAGAAATAGACGATAACAAAAAGCCAGATAACATAAGTAAGCTCCCTCAGGGAAGGAAAAACAGCATCAAATAATGGATTCGTGAGATTATGGTTAATACCCAGGAAAACAGCATTGTCAATGGACTCAAGATATTCAAGTATCATTTTTAACCCCGTAGCATTGTATCCTCTCAGACAGTTCAATAATAATATCAGCCGCTCTTTTTGTCCCGTTCATCTGTTTTGCCATTTCGCTAAACTGCGCGGCTTTGTCCCTGTATTTTCCATCTTTTAGAAGCATATTGATCTTTTCAAAAAGGGAGCCAGTTGTCATGGAGCCATAATCCAGAGTCTCGCATACCCCCAAATCCCTCATCTGCGCCGCATTGCTTTCCTGTTCTATCTGCCCCTTATCAGGGATAATCAGGGATGGTTTTCCGAGCGTCAGTATTTCCATTGCCGTGCTGTGGCCAGCCTGTGTTATGATCATTTGGGCAGAATGCATATAAGCTGAAATATCCTGCGCAAATTCCGATACAATGACATTCTCTGGAGTATTTTCACTCCTGAACTTTGTAAATATGATGAATTTCATATCCGGGAACCTGTCTGCTATTTTCAAAATCCCGTTAAAAATAGGAAGCCTGTATGAATGTCCTCCAAGAAGCGTCAGTACAAAAGGACTGTCAATTTCAACACGTTTCCCTGGATTCCTGAATTTATCAGAAACAACCGGCCCGACAAAAATTTGTTTTTTCATGATATTCCCGTTATTGCTTAAAGTGTTAATGCATACCGTATTTGGGGGAGGGAAGTCCGGGATCAGTGTATTCTCTGCAAGCACAGTCAGGGTCTTAAGAGTTATATCCACGGGCTTTCCGATAAGCTTCAAAACAAAACTTGAATCCCTGAAAAAAGGTTCAATGCTTGTCTGATTGGAAATAATTACACACGGAATTCCAAGCTTTAGAGCAGAAATAACAGCAGCACTTCTCCCGTCCGCGACCACGCATGTTGCATTGAAATCCTCAATTGCCTTTTTTTCATCGGAAATTAGTTTTGAAAACAACAGGGCCGTCTTTTTGCTTCGCAAAATAGTGGCTTTAAGATCAAAAGCCCCGGAGTTCCCGACCATCTCGAATTCCCTTTCCATCTCAACCGCATTGAAGTTCTCCTTGAGCCGTAAAAGCACATAACCGTAGCTTCCCATAAGCACATTGGCGCCCGCATCTGAAAGCATCCGGGCTATAGCCATATCCCTGCTTGAATGCCCGTAACCTTCGCCGCATACAGAAAAATATATCCTGTGCTTCATATTACATGCTTCATATTATTTATTACAGAGACGTCTTAATATGAGCATTGCAATCAATACAGAAGCCGCGCCGACAGCAGGAGTTTCTTTAGCAGCTTCCTGGGATGGTACAGCTTCTGGAACCGTCGCCACCGGTACATATGGTGTAAGTACCGGCTTGACCGGGATCTTATCAGTTGGAACTGCATGGGAATTCAGCACAACTAAAGTCTTTGCGACCATTTTTGCATAAGCGTACTGGTTGATCTTCTCATAGTTGTCTGGGATTGTTTCAGCATATTCAAACGCGCTCACGGCAAGAGTGGGCTCTATTCCAGCCAGGCGCGCTTCATTTATTGCAAGCTTTGCATCACTTGCGCTCTGGTCTGCCTTCCTTTGCCCATCAGGCATTCCCATAAACCCGATAAGTGTACTGGATTTCACCGAACCCTGGAGGGAATCAAAGATCGCCCCTGAATAATACCCACGCTGCATCTCTTTCTGTGCATGGACCAAATCTTCATCCGAACCGCTTATTACGTCAGGATGCACATCGCTTTCCGACAGCAGTTCCTGCATGTACGTACTGATAGATTGCGCCTGGCTAAGATACCATCCTGCCCGGTCTTTTAAAATTTTTTCAGGCACCACTTTCCCGCCTGGTGTTGAAAGCGTCATCCACCACTGCGCAGTTCGCGCCCTTTCATGTGAGAAAGCGATCGCATATATTTTTTCATCCGTATTATTCAGTTTCTTTGCCTCATCAAGTTTTATCTTCGAGGAAGTTATGCGGGATTCTGCCGCTCCCACAGCCCCAACATCATCCACACCTATGGATTTGAACACTTCAAGGTCGCTCTCGGACTGGTTTATCCGCCCTTGTGCCATTGCTATGAGTTCATCTACATATTTTTCTTTATCTGCCGCTTTGCTATAACCGTAAATCCATCCTGCTGTACGAATGTTAATCATCGAATTGAAATAAAGTGAGGTGGCAGCATAATATTTCTGTTCGTCATACATATTATCAGCCCGGCTGATAATATCTTTAGCCTGTGCAAAGTAAATGCTCTGCGGCGTTCCTGCCTCGGTCTCATTATACATATCAGTGGCTTCTTTTCTCAGGTTCGTGGCAAGCGGCTCAAGAAGACCGATATATCCTGGAGTAAGCACAGTTCCGTTAAATTTCGGTTTCGTGATCTCATGACCCGTAAATATCTTTACGACTTCCTGGATAGTGCCAACTTCTTCTACAGTAACATTCAGGTCTTTTCCAAGTTTTAGTATGTCAATGGTCTCTTCCACATCTCCTGTAATAATAGTGTTCCCTTTTGCTCTTGTAATGAGTTTTGTTAAGTTGACCTTTCCCTGTCCTTCAGGTATAAGGAAGAGCGTGTAATTACTGGCAGCCGCAGCTTCAAGCTTGTATGGTATCCCGCCAACAGGACCAATAGATTCATCCGGGTTTATCATGCCTGTCATCACTACATCAGGATCGAGCGTCCAGTTTTTTACAGCAGCGATGGTCGCCACTGTCAGTGCCCCGCCAGCAGAAGGGCCGCCTATGATGGGCGAGTTTATTTCAATAATATAATAAAAATCATAATTGCGCTGGTCAATCCCCAGCACATCGGATGCCACCATGGCTGCCAGCCTTGCAGAACCCTGCAAGTCGACTTGTGTGTAAGGGCTTGTATCTACAAAAACATGACCTGTACCGTTGGTAGCTATCACCCTGGCAAATAAAAGAGTCCCCTGTTCTCTATCCGGCGTGCCGCTGTCTGCAACAAGCGGGATGGTGACCCCGTCTTCAAGTGCATGGGCTGTACTGACAACAATTATGAATATTAATAATACTTTCAGGAATTTGTTAGTCATTTACTCACAATAGTCATATATTAGAGTAAATACTTAAAACCAATGGAAAATTATGGAATTATCTGACCCTTATAATATCACTTACAAAGGCATATACGCAGTAGCTGACAGGAAGAACGAACATGTTGAAATAATGGAACTATCAAGCTGCTACGGCGGCTCAGCCTGGGCGCTCTACCATTATTCCAAAAGCCCGCTCGTGATAAAGAGCCGTGCAGTCGGGGACATGATGCGCTACCTTGTCAGGACAGGACACATCCCCCTCGACCTGCAGTCATCGGTCGCTGCTGCCGGGATTGAATCGGTTATTGTGAACGGTGACGAGATTGAGATAACGTACAGCGGTCTTGGCGGAGGTGGTGTCGGGGCTACGACGTGCAGGGCTTATGCCGACGGCGTCCTGCGCTGCCGGATATCTGAATCCGGGGGCGGCAAGAGAGCAAGCGGTACCATCGTTGTTCCAAAAAGAGAGCGTGTCCTTGTAGGAATTGACAATACCGACTCAAAAGAGGTGGGAGCAACATGGACGCTTGCGCATAATATCGCGGATGCGGTGGATTCCCCTGAGCGCAAATACATATCTCATACTCTTGTCCAGTTATTTCCGGTTCCTGATAAGACTCAGAACTGCGTTGGGACAGTGCTTGAATTCGCATGCACAAATGGCGCAAAAAAAGAATTGCTTGACGCTATTAGAGGGGGGCTTGAAAAATACAGCGTATCGAATGAAACGGGCATGGTCGCAATGTCTGATTTCGATGCACAGGCGCTTATGAAATACAGCAGGTTGTGCAGGAGCCGGATGATCACGAAGGAGCTGGCAATAGAAACAGCACGAGAGAACGGCGTTGAGATCTGCATTGGCGGAAAAGGGATAATCGGGGCGCTGGGGGCGATTCCATGGTTCTCGCGAAACGATGAGTCGGTGGTGTTGTGAAAACATTAATGAGTGGTCTTGAAGCCGCAATGTATGCACTTTCTGACTGTGATATTAAGAGAGCGACAGGAGTTCCAGGTTTTCCAATAATCGACCTTATGGAGAACCTTACAGTAAAAATCAAAAAAGAATGGTCTGTGAATGAGAAAGTTGCTCTCGAGCTTGCATTGGGTTCATCCATAAACGGTGAGCGCAGTGCAGTTATCACAAAGCATGTGGGGATGAACGTACTTTCAGACCCGCTTGTAAGTTCTACAACCCATACGATAGGTGCAGGAGTGGTGATTTTTGCTGGAGATGATCCCGGAATACAGAAATCACAGAACGAGCAGGATTCACGATTTTATGGGCCTGTAGCCGAAGTTCCGGTATTTGACCCTTCGACTGCGCAGGCGCTTTACCAGAGCATCATTGATGCTTTTGTGCTGTCTGAAGATACAAAAGCCCCTGTAATAATCAGGATCACGGACAGGCTCCTGAAAAGCAAGGGAAGTATTGAGAGAACAGGGAAATCTTCACCATCCGTATCCTTTGATAAGAAAATTTGGCATCTTACCATGCTAGGCAAGCACCAGCGTTTTCACCTGGAGTCCTACCCGAAAATGTGCAGTTATGCAGAAACCTCAGCGCTTAACTATTATAACAAGAAGGGAAAATGCGGAATAATCTCTTCGGGCTTCCCATCATCACTTGTCGAATCTGTTATTCCGGAAAATGTTTCTCATCTTTCTCTTGGTGTCGTTAATCCTCTCCCGCTTGCTCTTATCAACCGTTTCATAAACGAGCATGAGCGCGTACTTGTCGTTGAAGAGACAGAAACTTTTATCGAAAGACAGTTATCGGGTCGAGTTCTCGGTAAACTTACAGGGCATTTGCCTTACGGACTTGTGGAAGCCGGGGATATACAGACGGCTATCGGGAATTTCGGTGAGGATACGGTTGAACGTACAATCAAGCCGCAAACTATAGCAGAAAGGGGTGCACGCCCGGTATGCGAGGATTGTCCCTACCTTCCTCTCTACGATGCTGTAAAAGAGCTTGGCGTTCCCGTTGCCGGTGACCTGGGATGTTCCATACTTACATCAGCGCCTCCAATGTCCCTTCTTGACGCGGCTTTCGCGCTTGGTTCATCGGTGAGTACAGCATGCGGCTTTACAAGGAAAGGCATTGCGATAGTTGGGGATTTCGGACTTGCCCATTCAGGTATCGCGGGACTTATCAATGCAGTCCACAATAAGCATGAACTTGTGGTGATAGTGCTGCAAAACGAATTGGCTGCCATGACAGGTGGGCAGAGTGTGCCAGACCTTACTGGGCTTGTCAGTTCTTATATCAGGGACACAGAGATAATTGACCTGAGTGCGGAAACTGAAATAAAAAAAATCCTTGAAAAGAAGCTTGCAAAAAAGGGTATTTCAGCAATTCTTGCGCGCGCAAGATGCCCCAGATATTGATACGTGGACAAATGTATTATAAAATTGAATTAGTGTCCTGAACCGGATGAAGATTCGTCTTCAAAGGAAAAACATATATACCCTCCTGAATGAAACCATTTTTCATGACATACCGGAAAACAACAACTTGTGTAACGAATACAGTTCGTCATACAGTGGATACAAAATATGATCTTGTATGCGCAGGATGTTCAAGTGTTTATACTGATGACAGATTAAAATGCTCCAACGACGCCGCGCTCCTGCGTGCAAATTACAGGAAGAAGCAACTGACATTAAAGGACGTGCCAGGGATGGGGAAGTTCCACGACTGGCTTCCTATACACGAAATAATGACCACTGATTCAGGTCCTGTCACTTACAGGAGCACAGAACTTGCAGCAGAACTTGGGCTCAACAACCTGCATATCTCTTTCAACGGCTACTGGCCGGAAAAAGGCGCTTACATAAAGACGTGCAGTTTCAAGGAACTGGAGGCTTTTCCCACATTCCAGAAAACAAGAGGCAAAAACCGCTCGCTGGTACTTGCCTCGGCAGGGAATACCGCACGCGCTTTTTCCCATGTATCAGCGATGACAGGCGCAGAAGTATATATCGTCGTACCTTCAAGCGGGATGTCAAGGATGTGGCTGCCTGAAAGACCAACGGATTCTATCCACATTATACAAATGGGTAACAACTGCGATTATACGGATTCGATACATCTTGCAGACAGGATAGCTGCGCTCCCCGGCATGCAGGCAGAAGGCGGCGCAAGGAATGTGGCGCGAAGGGATGGTATGGGGACTGTGATGCTGGATGCCGCTGTAACAATGAAACGGATGCCTGACCATTATTTCCAGGCCATAGGGAGCGGGACGGGCGGAATAGCAGCATGGGAAGCCTCGCTGCGGCTGCGTGATGATGGGAGGTTCGGAAGTTGTCTCCCTCAACTCCATCTCTCACAGAACCTGCCATTTGCCCCGATGTTCAATGCATGGAAAGCAGGACGGCGTGAAATAATCAAGGACATTGATATGCCTGACCCGAAGAAACTCATACACGAGATGTATGCAGACATCCTTTCTAACAGAGAGCCTCCATATTCAGTAGCTGGCGGCGTATATGATGCACTGTGCTCTACCCAGGGCACGATGTACGGGATTTCCAATAACGAAGCAAAAAAAGCACAACAGTTGTTCGAACGGTATGAAGGGATCGATATATTTGCACCCGCAGGAGTTGCTGTTGCATCGCTCATCGAAGCGGTGAATGAACATAAAGTCGATGCAGAGGACCATATCCTGTTAAATATCACCGGTGGGGGAGTTAAGCGCCTTGAACAGGATCATACCCTGTGGAAAATTGAGCCCGAATCCATCGTTGAAAATGCAAACGTCCCTCTTGAAGAGATAATTAAAAGAAAGGTACTGGCTTGAAGGAAATACCGGAACTGCGAGTAATTGATATTCTCAAGAAAAACAGGATAGATTTTGCAGCCACCCTGCCGTGCGACAGGATAAAAGCGCTTCTGCCCCTGATTGAAAAAAACTTTAATACCATACCTCTGACAAGAGAGGAGAACGGTGTGGGGATTTGCGCAGGACTTTATCTCGGAGGTAAACGACCTGTCATGGTCATCCAGAGTACTGGCATTGGCAATATGATAAATGCGCTTGAATCCCTGGACCTTACATACGGCATACCTCTGCCTGTGCTTGCAAGCTGGCGCGGCGTTTATAAGGAGGCGATCGAGGCGCAGTGGCAGTTCGGGAAAAAACTGCCCGCATTACTGGATGCAGCCGGTATAGAGTTCACAACCGTTGAAGCGAAAAATGAGATGGATAAAATTGATCTTGCGATTAAGGATTCTTTCGATAATGCCCGCCCTCATGTTGTTTTGATCTCCCCGGCAGTATGGGAAGGCTCATCCTGTGAGAATCACGTCCCATGTGAGATAACACCAAGGCTCTCTCAGATAGGGTTCATATCAGAAATAAAAAAACCTGAAATGACGCGCTATGAGGCGATCAAGTCTCTTGCTTCGGTTGTGGGTGATGACATCATTGTATCTAACCTTGGAATACCTTCAAAAGAACTTTATGAGGTAAAAGACAGGGAGCTTAATTTTTATATGACCGGGTCAATGGGTCTTGTCTCGTCTATCGGGCTTGGGCTTGCGTTTTCGCAGGATAGGCATGTGTATGTCATCGACGGCGACGGGAGCATTCTCATGAACCCGAACGCCCTTGCATCCATTGGGGCTTACAGAAAGGAGAACCTGACAGTCATGGCGATCGATAATGCAGCATGCGGTTCAACCGGGAACCAGATGACATGCACGAACAATCAGATAGACCTTGAACTCCTTGCAAAGGCAAACGGTATCAGTGATACTCAAAAGGTGAATACATGTGGCGAATTGAAGGAGGCTTTACTGCGCAGGAATGCCTTCATTCATGTGATCGTGAAGCCTGTCAATGCCATATGCAGGGAGATACCCATTTCAGCAAAAGAGATCAAGGAGAGGTTCATGAAAGCGGTGGGAAATAGCTTGAAAAATACCTGAGATCATGTTCCCAGGAAAGCCGTTATAAGCTGTTTTTCATTGCCGTCCATATCAATTACTTCGATGCCGCCAAATCCTGCGCCAGTAAGCCATTCCCTGTACTGCGCTTCTGTATATGTGCCGCCGCTTTCTGTGCTTGCAAGCATGTTGACCGCGAACATAGAAGCTGAAGGGCTTCTTCCGCGAACGAAGTCCTCGATGGCCACTATCCCGCCTGGTTTGAGCAGTTTCCCGGCACGCAAAATTAGTTTCAGGTTCTCTTCCTCTGAATATATATGCGTAATATTTCCCATGAACACGATATCGAATGAGTGTTCTTTGAATTCCGTGACGAACCCGTCATCCGTGAAATCACCTTTCTTGAGTGTAAGGTTCCTGATACCTGTAAGCCCGAATTCCCTGCCGACATGATCTATGGTCTCAGGCATGTCAAAGAGAACTGCCTTAAGTCCTCTATTCGCAAAAGCTCTTGAATATTTCCCCGGCCCCCCGCCAAGGTCAAGAACAGTCCGTGCATCTTTCTTTCTTTTCAGGCACTCATCAACCACTTTTTCCACGAAAGCATCAGGTCTTGAAGCCATTGCATTCATGAACACTGATATTGACTCCGGCTTTTTTCTTCCCTGCTTTTCCCCCTTTATTATTAGAGGAAGCTCAAGCCATGCCTTCATTTTATTCATGAAATGCGGAAGGTAGCCTCCCACATACTCATCGCCGCCTTCGATAAAGAGGGAACGCGCCATGTCCGCGATGATGTACGTTTCTTTTCTCTTTTCCACGTACCCCATATCGCAAAGCGCCTCAAGTACAATGTACATGGCGCGCTTGTCTGCGTTGAGTTCGTGTGTAAGTGTGTCTATATCTTTTTCCCGGGTAAGCGCCGAAAAAATACCGGTCTTCAGGGCAGAACCAATCAGTACGAGCTTGTTCGCGTCGTCGATCGCCCTGTCAAAATCACTCAAATTCCCGGACACTCACCAAACCATGTTTATAGACAATGATCTTCATCGGTTTTTTTGATTTTATATCCTTGGTTTCCACTAAAATAAGTTCATACTTGTCAAAACCAGTCAATATCCCTGTTATTGTTTTGCCGCTCATGGTTTCACAAACAATTACTTTATTCATGAAATCAGACAAATATGACTTATGTGGCATTTCGTCTTTATTTCTTTGTTCTCCGATCATTTAATATCACCTGTATTTTGTATCAGAAACGAACATCAAGTTTATCTCTAAAATCATGATTCTCCTCTGACCGCTTCTAATCATGACTGCTTAATTTATAAAATGTTTGATTAGGATTGATATACAGTATTTATACACTGATAATAGTATATGGAATTAATGTCCTTATCAGATATAATAATCCAGACGATCCATCGGGATGGCCCGATATCCTTTCGCGACTTTATGGATATGGCTCTATATTACCCCAGTCTTGGATACTATACTTCAGAGAAAGACAGGATCGGAAAAAAGGGGGATTACTACACAAGCCCAAACCTGACCCCTGCATTCGGCGAGATGCTGGGTATGCAGCTTGAAGAGATGTGGCGCATCCTCGGTAAAAAAGAGTTCACTGTCGTAGAGATGGGAGCAGGTACAGGACTTATGTCAATGGATGTACTCAGGTATCTCAAAGGAAATCCCGAATTATCCCGGGACCTTGATTACTGCATCGTCGAAAAAAGCCCTGCTTTTCGAAAAGAACAGCACGAAAGGCTCGGTGAGAATGCGAGATGGTGCAGTTCCCTGGGTGAGCTCTCTGGAATGACCGGATGCGTGTTCTCGAACGAACTCGTGGATGCATTCCCGGTTCATCAGGTAGTCATGGATGAAGAACTCATGGAAGTCTTTGTGGATCATAAGGACGGTTTCGTGGAGATACTTAAACCTGCTTCAGATGAACTCAACGATTATTTTGCAGAGCTTGGAGTTGTCCTCCCCCACGGATACAGGACTGAGGTAAACCTTGATGCTGTAAAATGGATACATGAACTTGGCAGGATACTTGAAAAAGGATTTATCATCACGATAGATTACGGTTATCCATCCTCCGAATTATACCAGGAATACAGGAACAGGGGCACTGTCATGTGTTATTACAGGCATACTGCAAACGAAGACCCATACGGATATCCGGGAGAACAGGATATCACATCCCACGTAAATTTCTCGGCGCTTTCTCACTGGGGGAAAAAAAACGGACTTGAGCTGTGTGGTTTCACAGACCAGGCACATTTCATGATGGGAATGGGGATCGATAAATACCTGAAAAAGTTACAGGAAAAAGACCCTGTGAAATACTGGAAAAAAATGCTTCCGATAAAAACGCTTATGATGGAAATGGGTGAAACTTTCAAGGTACTGATACAGAAAAAAGGGGTGGAATGCAACAACGGGCTGTCATGCCTGAAATTGCAGAGCCGCTGGAATATATGAAAAAAAGGAAGTATTTTATCTTCTGGATTTCTTTGACTTGACTGCCTTCTTTGGTTTTGCCCTGACCACTTTCTTTGGTTTAGCCTTTGCTTTCTTTGGCTTAGCCCTGACCACTTTCTTTGGTTTAGCCTTTGCTTTCTTTGGCTTAGCCCTGACCACTTTCTTTGGTCTGGCTTTACCGGGCTTTTTTAGTTTTGTCGGAACGATTTTCACTATTTTTGGTCTCTCTTTCCACCACGATGCTGCTGTGGGCAATCCTTTTGCTTTAGTTACCATATATTTTTCCTCCATGTATTCTATATTATTATTGTTATACGTGATAAGATTTAAATATATCGGTCAAAAGGCTTAATTATCTTGTATCAAATTATTTGAAATAATGGTGAATGAAAAAATTTTTGAGATCATCGAACTGTTAAGAAAAGAAAATCCGGATGTGAGGGTGGCACTCAATCACTCAAATCCACTTGAACTTCTGATCGCCACAATTCTCTCTGCACAGTGCACCGATAAACAAGTGAACGAAGTCACAAGAAAACTTTTCAAGAAATACAGGTCTTTGCATGATTATACTGCGACTTCGCAGGAAGAGCTTGAGAAGGATATATACTCAACCGGTTTCTACAGGAACAAAGCAAAGAACATAAAAAAGCTGTGTGAGATCCTTGTAAATGATTTCGACGGGAAAGTACCGGAAACCATGGAAGGACTTCTCACACTTCCCGGCGTGGCAAGAAAAACTGCCAACATCGTGCTGTCAGGTGCATTCGGAAAAGTTGAGGGAATAGCTGTTGACACGCATGTAAAAAGACTATCCTATAGACTGGGACTTACGAAAAATTCAAATCCTGATAAGATAGAAAAAGACCTCATGGAACTTGTCCCGAAAAATTACTGGGATGTTTTTTCGCTGCTTCTGATACATCACGGGCGCAAAGTTTGCGCAGCAAAAAAACCTTTGTGCAAAGATTGTATTTTGAACCGGATTTGTCCCTCGGCATTTACTTTCGGGTGAGATATGCCGCTTGAAGAAGAAAAACATGAAATTTAATGGAAAAGATTCGTGGCTTTTTTAAGAGGATATTATTATGATATGCCAAAAAAAAACAGCTTTGAAAACAGATGCAGTAGACATAAAAAAGCGTTTTTTCCCTGCAACCAAGACTATATATATCTTCAGGTGGTAATTACATCCTATCAGTTGGCTTAACAGGTAACTAATAGAGTAAGGGTACATCCCCTCTGTGTGTGCTTCTTTTAGGTTGATTGATTAATAGAACAGAGGGAAAACATTGTTTAATGAAGGACAAGATAGAAACGCTCCTGTCTCAGCAGGCGCTGTCCACGATGTAACTATCGAGGGCATAGCCAGAGAAGGGGATGGAATCGCGAGGATCCAGGGATTTGTAATTTTTGTGCCCGGGACAAAAGTCGGAGACCAGGTCAAGATTAAAATTGAGAAGGTCTTGCGAAAGTTCGCAATAGCAGCCCTTGAGACGAATTAACTATACGGAGAAATAAATATGGGCGACGATAGACGTGGCGGCGGCTTCCGAGGCGGAAGAGGCGGCGGTTTTGGCGGACCAAGAGAAATGCATAAGGCAACCTGTGCAGATTGCGGTCAGGAAACCGAAGTACCTTTCCAGCCATCCGGCGACAGACCGGTATATTGCAGGGACTGCTACCAGAAACATAAACCGAAAAGATATTGAACTAATAGATGAATTTCAGTAAAAGATAAATGGGTATAGATATGAAAATTATCATGCCCCGGACTTTTTTATTAGAAAAATAAACTATACGGAGAAATAAATATGGGCGACGATAGACGTGGCGGCGGCTTCCGAGGCGGAAGAGGCGGCGGTTTTGGCGGACCAAGAGAAATGCATAAGGCAACCTGTGCAGATTGCGGTCAGGAAACCGAAGTACCTTTCCAGCCATCCGGCGACAGACCGGTATATTGCAGGGACTGCTACCAGAAACATAAACCGAAAAGATATTGAACTAATAGATGAATTTCAGTAAAAGATAAATGGGTATAGATATGAAAATTATCATGCCCCGGACTTTTTTATTAGAAAAATAAACTATACGGAGAAATAAATATGGGCGACGATAGACGTGGCGGCGGCGGCTTCCGAGGCGGAAGAGGCGGCGGTTTTGGCGGACCAAGAGAAATGCACAAGGCAACCTGTGCAGATTGCGGTCAGGAAACCGAAGTACCTTTCCAGCCATCCGGCGACAGACCGGTATATTGCAGGGACTGCTACCAGAAACATAAACCGAAAAGATATTGAACTAATAGATGAATTTCAGTAAAAGATAAATGGGTATAGATATGAAAATTATCATGCCCCGGACTTTTTTATTAGAAAAATAAACTATACGGAGAGATAAATATGGGCGACGATAGACGTGGCGGCGGCGGCTTCCGAGGCGGAAGAGGCGGCGGTTTTGGCGGACCAAGAGAAATGCATAAGGCAACCTGTGCAGATTGCGGTCAGGAAACCGAAGTACCTTTCAAGCCATCCGGTGACAGACCGGTATATTGCAGGGACTGCTACCAGAAACACAAACCAAAGAGATACTAATTTTTTTAATATCTCGTTATCTGTTACAAAGATAGGGCACGATCGTGCCCTTAAGTTTTTTATTTTTTATTAACATTGATAATTCATCCAATGATTTCCGCACCCTTGCCAATGGTGGTGATGAATGTCTCGCTTTTGACATGATTTTCCTGAAAAGCCTGCGTCATAGCCTGCGATATCTTCTCCCTTTCATCCATTCTGCATACAGCGATCATTGTCGGACCTGAGCCACTGATGGTCACTCCGGCCGCTCCCGCATCAAGCGCGCTTTTTCTGACCTGTGAATACCCCCTTATAAGCCTTGAGCGCACCTGCTCTATCATCCTGTTGTCCATGCTCTCTCCGATCAGCCTGATATCGCTCTTCATCATTCCCACGACCATAGAAGCTGCGCTTCCCGTATTAAATGAAACATCACCAAGCCACATCTTCTTAGGCAGGAGCGTGCGCGCTAAACGCGTGCTTACGATAATTTGCGGGTGAACTGCAACTATGCCGATGTTCTCAGGCGTCAAAGAGATCACCCTTCCTTTATGCGCTATCACAAAACCGCCGCAGATAGCAGGCGCCACGTTATCTGCATGCGAAACGCCAGAAGCCGCTTTTTCCCCCTGAGCCGCAAGCCGCACAAGCTCCTCGCTGGATAATCCAAGGTCATACATCATGTTCAAAGCGACCGCTACCCCTGCTGCAGGCGCGGCGCTGCTTCCCATCCCGCTTGAGAGGGGTATGGACCTGTGTATGATGATCTTTACAGGTTTTTCAAGAATGGAAGCAACAATCCCGGCTGTGTTCCTTTGCGGGTCAGTTGGTATGTGATCTCTGCCAACTCCTCTGACCTCTATCTCAATCTTATCGCTTTTTTGTACTTCAATAACATCTGCCGGAGACCCGAGAGCTATTCCGAATACATCAAACCCTGCGCCAAGGTTCGCAGAAGTCGCAGGCACCCTGACCTTTATGTGATCTATTCCCATTATCTTTTGTACCCGATGGAGCGAAGGAATTTTTTCCTCTCTGCTTCATCTTTTGATGTCTCTATACCTTTCGGGCTCTCACCGTCAATAACGCCAAGTATTCCCCTGCCCTGTTCTGTTTTGGCAATGACAACTTCAACCGGGTTTGCGGTGGCGCAGAAAATGCTGCATACTTCCTGTACGTTTTTTATTGCAGTTAGAACATTTATCGGAAATGCGTTTCTCATGAATATTAAGAAGCTATGACCTGCTCCGATAGCAAGTGCGTTCTGCTGTGCGGCTTTTTTGAGTTCTTCATCATTGCCATCACTTCTGACAAGACAGTCAGCTGAAGCCTCGCAGAACGCCAGCCCGAACTTTATCCCGGGAACAGATGAGATAAGCGCTTCGTACAGGTCTTCGACGCTTTTAATGAAATGCGTCTGTCCGAGTATAAGGTTTGCTTCCTTTGGAGCATTGATCTTCACTATGATGAGTTCCATACATTTCTCCCGTCTGTTATTATTGCGTTTTAAGTATTTATATGCAACCCCGGCAATGTTTATATGGATTGTAAACCTTAGTTGGCAAAATGGTTTACAAAAGGTGACCCATGTCAGAATTCAACAACGAAATAAAAAATATGTTTGTAAAATACGAGTCTGCAAAGTTTAATTTTTTTAAATGGCGGTTTGAATCCACGTTTGCAAATAAAGTCGCGCTTGCTTTTGGTTTTGCATGCCTGACCGGACTTCTTGCCCAGGTAAGGTTATATCTGCCATTCACGCCTGTACCCGTAACAGGTCAGGTGTTTGCCGTCCTTCTCTCAGGAGTTATCCTGGGGAAATGGTATGGTGGGTTAAGCCAGGGCTTATACGCCGGAATTGGCGCAGCAGGTCTTCCGTGGTTCACAGGCATGAAAGGCGGGATGGAAGTATTGAGCGGGGTCACTGGCGGCTATATAGTTGGATTTATTGCAGCCGCGCTTGTGATTGGCTGGTTCACTGACAGGTATGTAAGATCGCGCAGCTTCGCAGGTCTTTTGATCCTCATGGTTTTCGGGATCGGCGTGATCCATCTGTTCGGGGTTATACAGCTTTCTGCCGTATTGCAGGTGAACGCGCAGACCGCGTTCGAAAAGGGATCGTTGCCGTTCATAGCAGTTGATGTTTATAAAGCAATGATCGCGGCTGCGATTGCAGTGGCAGTGACGCCGAGAACTGCATACGGGAATGAGATCGATTCCAGGTAATCGATAGCCAAAATCTAATCATTCGTTATATGTCAAGAGAAAATCCGTCTGATCCGTGTCATCCGTGTTCGATTTATAATCAATCCTGAAAATCATGTTATCCCGTCTGAAGAAGGTTTAAATAAAGTATGATCCATATCGCAGATGCTTCCCTTTTTATCATTCGAAAACGCATTGAGGGAAATGTTATTACAGTTCCTTCTGTAGTCGAAGAACTGCGCGATGAGAATTCCCGGACGATTCTGGAATTGATGAACGTGAGGATCGAGCCTCCGCTTCAGAGTTTTAAGAAGAAGGTAAAGACAAAATCCGGCATCACCGGGGACAGCGAGGAGCTTTCGGATACAGACATCGATATCCTTGCAAAGGCGCTGGAATATTCAGAACGGGAGGAAACTGTGCTTGTGACCGATGATTTTGCAGTGCAAAACACCGCAATCCAGCTAAGAATCAAGGTCATGCCTGCGGGGCAGAGGAAGATAAAGGATGTGCTCATCTGGGAGAAGCAGTGTATAGGGTGCAAGAGGAGGTTCCCGCAGGGGGATGAGTGTCCTGTGTGCGGGTCGCAGATGAAGAAGAGGAGAAAGAGCGAGTTCTAAAATATTGTTTGGGGTCTAACGGGGCTTTGGGACAAAATTCATTTATCCCCCTCTCCTGACATCTAAATCTTCAAGATACCTGGGAAATCTCTTTTGAAAGTGGAATTGACCGTTTCCGAAATAGACCTGGTGGAGGGTACAAAAGGACGGGAAGATTTATTCAGGCTGAGGATAGTGGATTACAGTCGATTTAATTATCAGTCCTGGAGCATTTCGTAATAAGCATTCCCCTCGCAGGCCCTGCAATGAACTCCTTCATCATTTTTCACAACAAGGCTTTCTGGCACGAACTCCCCGCATTTCATACATTTTGATATTGCAGACTTTTCAAAATTCGAAGCCCTGCTGATGATCACATCCTGTATCAAAAAATATCTTTCATCCATCTCAAGCAGCAGCGCGCCCAGTTCATCTTCTTCCTCATGCGAAAGTTTCCCCAGCCGCATCATCCATTTGTTCATCAGGTCTGAAAATTTATTCGCTTCATCCCTGAGAGCTAAACGCGCGCCTCTTTTCGTTCGCGTATCGCCTATCGTTATCGCAAGCTTCCCGTAGTCTTCCACAAAAGCATTCCCGTGCCCGAGCGTGCATCCTGTGGCAGCCTGCATCGCATCAGCCAGGCAGCGTGCTGTCTCAGATATACCTATGAGATGCTTGTCCCCTTTTTTCATATTAAGGCGCAAAAGTGCAATTTCGCTCATCCTCAATCCAAGGGCAATACCAGGCGCCAGGTGCCCGTGCAGTCCGATAGCAAGTTCCACGGTCTTTTTGTCCATGTTCCCTCAACTGAATAGATTTGCTTCTACAAGTTCACCTTTCTTAATATCCCTGTCTGTTATCACATACCCGTCAACAATAGTAGAGCGGGGCGATGATGCGATGATGGCGGTTTCGTACTGCTTTTCAAAAAGCTTCATATCCGAACAGTCATATCCCATCGTATTTGCCGCATCACGTTCGATCTTCACGAACAGGATGTAGCTAAAACCCTTCTCTTGCACCTCAATATCTTCATTTATGGCAATCCTGCGCGTGGCTCTTGGTATGTCGGTGAAATACCTGCGCACCACAATTTCAAGCGCTGCAAAGGCGCCAGTGGGCTTGCCGGGAAGTCCGAATACAGGCGTATCATTGACTATGCCGACAGCGACTGGTTTCCCCGGTCTTATGGCGACTCTATGAAATATAAGTTCACCCGTTTCTGCTATTATATCCGCGACATAATCCCGCTCACCCACAGAGACGCCCCCTGTTGTAAATACAACGTCATACTTTTCTGTCGCTTCAATCAGCATTTTTTTAGTTTTCTCATAGTCATCCGGCACAGTACCTATGAACGTGGGATCGCAGCCGAATTCTTTCATGAACCCCCGCACAAGCACAGCGTTGGTATTTTTGATCATACCGTTATGTATCTCTGTGCCTGTGGATATTATTCCAGCCCTTATTTTAGCATATACCGGAACTGTCTCGATGCCAAGGCTATACAGCAGCGCTGCGCTTTGCGGCATGATGCGGTGATTTTTCTCGAATATCCTGTCCCCAGCCTTATAGTCAGAGCCTGCGCGGAACACGTTCTCCCATATTTTAAGGGTCTTGCCATGAAGAACATCATCTATGACCTTTGCATCTTCAATTTTGAGCACTGCATCGGCGCCATGCGGGAGAAAGGCGCCTGTCGCTATCGCAATTGCCTGACCGGGTTCTATCTTTGCAGCAATGTCGCCAGCGTATGCGCTTCCGATTACCTTCAGGGGAAATCCATCTTCGAACCTGATGGCAAATCCGTCCATAGCTGCAATATCGACTAAGGGGGACATTGAATTTGCAGAAATCGTTTCACTGAGTTCTCTTCCTACCGAATCATTAAGAGCGACCTTTTCAGACTCGCGCCTGAAATAATAATGATACTTTAATTCAGTCAATTTTTTATGGGCTTCAAAAATAGTTAGAGGTGTTTTCATTTTTTAATAAAAATACTGAATCAATCTTATACTTTGTGATTAATGGAAAAATAATAGACTATCTGAAAAATATATATACTAATTATCATAATTAATATTATCTTTGACAGGGAGATTCCCTGAGAGTTTCCCCTTTTTAAAAATCGGAAGAAGTAAAAACGGGAAAATGTGGTTTGATGAGGTGGAATATGATGGCTATGAAGGAATTTGAGGAGGAATAAAATGACTGAGGATATTCTGGTTTCCATGCAAGGTGAATTGAAAAAAGCCATGGCAAAACCAGCGAATGAGCGTCACTGGATAATGGTGATAGACCTGAAGAAATGCGTGGGATGCCAGGCGTGTACCGTAGCCTGCGTATCTGAGAACAAGCTCCCACCAGGGGTGGTGTACCGCCCGGTTCTTGAAGAGGAGATCGGAAAGTACCCGAACGTGGGAAGGAGGTTCATGCCAAGACCGTGCATGCAGTGTGAGCATCCACCGTGCATTCCTGTTTGCCCTGTGGGTGCAACATACAAAGATCAAGACGGCGTGGTTGTCGTGAACTACGACCAGTGCATCGGCTGCCGCTATTGCATCACAGCATGCCCGTATGCTGCCCGCACTTTCGACTTCGGGAATCTCTATACAGAAGGAACTTCAGACGAGAAAACCTCAATTGTGGGAAGATCAAATGCCGACGATTACGAAAGGGATGCCAATTATGAATATGGAATAGCCCGCGAGCGGCTGGATGATAAATCACCGGTTGGCAACGTGCGCAAATGCCACTTCTGCAAACATCGCCTGGAAGAAGGGATGCTGCCTGCTTGCGTCACCACCTGCATCGGGCGCGCCAATATATTCGGGGATGCAAATGACCCTGACAGTTTTGCTGCAAAGATGGCTGGCAAACCCAACGTAATGAGGCTGAAAGAAGAAATGGGAACAGAACCGCAGGTATATTATCTGGTATAGGAGGGGATTACATGGAACTTAAAAAAATCATATATGCAATTTGTATTCTGACTGTATTATTCGGCATTTGGGGTCTGTTCGTCAGGCTGACGACCGGGCACCAGGATGCTGCGTATGGTTCATTTGTTGTATGGGGACTGTGGGTAGCGATGTACCTGTTCTTTGCGGGCACAGCAGCAGGAGCTTTTATGGTCTCTACGCTGGATATGCTTTTCAACGTCAGGATATTCAAAGGTACAGGGCCAACTTCGCTCTGGGTAGCGCTTGTAAGTCTCGCTGCCGGTCTGCTGATGATATTTCTGGACCTCGGGCATCCAGAACGTATATGGAAGGTCTACCTGCAAGGAAATATTGACTCCGTGATGGCGCAGATGGTATGGGGCTATACGGTGTTCGGTCTGCTCCTCGTTGCTTCGCTATACCTGGCTATCCGCAAACCGCAGAGCAGGGAACTTCGTATACTTATGATAATTGGGCTGCCTCTTTCGCTGTTCGTGAGCGGCGCGGTTGGTGCTCTGCTTGGGGTACAGGCAAGCCGCTTGTTCTGGCATGTAGGTCTGTTCCCTGTGCAGTTCCCGTTCGCTTCACTTGCATCAGGCGTTGCAGCCGTGACGATAGCTCTTGGTCTTTTTGGAAAGCGTGATGATCCGGATCTCCCGGAACAGATGAAAGTGCTCTCTATTGCCACAATTGCGCTATTGTTCGTCAAAGTGTACTTCTTCTGGGCGGATTTCTCATTGTCCCTTTATGGTAATGTTCCGCAGAACGTAATGGCAGTCAATGAACTATTGTTCGGCACTTACTGGTGGGGATTCTGGATACTGCAGATAGTCCTTGGCACGCTGATACCTTTTGTAATACTTGTGCAGCCCAGATTTTACAGGAGCCCGGAATGGGCCGGATGGATGGCTGTACTTGTGCTTATCGGACTTGCTGTTGCGCGCGCCAACATAGTCTTCCCTGCGCTTACAGTACCTGAGATTGCGGCGATGACCACGGCATTCTCTGGCCCCCATCTCTCGTTCGAATATTTCCCGAGCCTGATGGAATGGGCAGTAATGCTTGGCACCTCAGGTCTGGCAGTACTGGCTTTTCTGATCGGGTACGAGCGTCTGCCTCTTCGAACCAGGGAGTGATGAACATGGAATTGAAAAAATACCAGATAGCAATGAAGGAGATGATCTAAATGCAAATAACAAGAAGAGATTTCATCAGGTCAACAGCAGCCGTTGGAGGCGCCATACTTGGAACCTCACTTTTTGATGAGAATAATGAGTTCCTGGTGCGTATTGCAAATGCAGAGCCCCAGAGGGCCGCATACGAGTTATCAAAACCCGAAAACATATTGTACTCAAGCTGCCAGCAGTGCAACACTGGCTGTCCCATCAAGGTAAAGTTCCTTGACGGGCATATCGCAAAGATAGACGGAAACCCCTACTCACCATGGAACATGTACCCCCATATCAGCTATTCCACGCCCCTTGAAAAAGCGGCGGTCATGGATGCAGGGCTTTGTCCCAAGGGACAGGCAGGGGTACAGACCTATTACGATCCTTACAGGATAACAAAGGTCTTAAAGAGAGCCGGGAAACGCGGTGAGAACAAATGGATGACCATCGATTTTGATAAGGCGATCGAGGAAATAGTTAACGGCGGCAAACTTTTCAGTCATGTCCCCGGTGAGGAGAACCGCAATGTTGAGGGTTTTAAGGACGTAGTCGCGCTTCGGGATGCAAAGTTATCAAAAGAAATGTCCTCGGAAATAGATAAGATCTGGGCTGAGAAGGACGCTAATAAGAAGAAAGAACTGATCGATGCATTCAAAGAAAAGTTTAAGGAGAATCTTGATAAGCTCATTGATCCAGAACATCCTGACCTTGGCCCGAAGAACAACCAGTTCGTGTTCATGTGGGGCAGGTTAAAAGGAGGGAGGAGCGACCTTATCAAGCGGTTTACAGACTGCATGCGGCACTGTTAATGCCCACGGCCATACAACTGTTTGTCAGGGTTCCTTATACTTTACAGGCAAGGCGATGAGCGAGCAGTACATTTACGATACAAAGGATAAAAAATACAAGTGGACTGGCGGCGATAAGTTTTATTTCCAGGCTGATGAAGCGAACTCAGAGTTCATAATCTTTGTGGGCACAACGCTCTTTGAGGGGAATTACGGTCCCACCAACAGGGCGATGAAAGTGATGGAGGGTCTGGACTCAGGGCGGCTCAAGTTCGCAACTTTAAACCCCAGGTTCACCAAGGAAGCCTCAAAGGCATGGAAGTGGATACCCACAAAACCTGGAAAAGATGCGGCTTTTGCATGGGGAATGCTGCGCTGGATAGTGGAGAACAAAAAATACGATGAGACCTATCTCAGGAACTCCAACAAAAAAGCAGCATCGGATGCAGAAGAGCCCACTTTCACGAACTCAACGTGGCTTGTGGTTGTAACTGATGGAAAGCCAGGGAAGTGGCTATACGGCTCAGACCTGGGTCTTGCAGCAATAAAGAAGAAAGAGAAGGTCGGAGACAAAGAAGAAGAAGTTGAGATGGACCCACTGATCACATTTGTGGGCGGAAAACCGGTAGCATTTGACCCGTATGATGAAACTACCCCGGTAGTGGGCGACCTGTTCGTGTCAGAAACGCTAAAAGACAAGGACGGTAAGGACATCACGGTTAAGAGTGCCATGCAGCTTGTGAAAGAAGAATCCGAGAAGAACAGCATAAAGGAATGGGCAGAAGTGTGCGGAGCAAAGGAAGATGATGTTATATCTTTGGCTTCCGAGTTCACCTCACACGGTAAAAAGGCTGTCGTAGATGTACACAGAGGTGTAAGCCAGCACACGAACGGTTTCTACAACGTGGGTTCATGGATGCTCCTGAATACGATGTTGGGTAACAATTCCTGGCTTGGAGGCTCTTCGCAGCTCTCCACATACAGCGCGAGCAGCGGGGCGTATGATATCGGAAAGCAGCCGGGGAAGATCACAGCCTTCGGTGTAAACAGCATACGTTATGGCATCAAGTACGAGAATACAACGCTATTTAGCGGATACCCTGCGAAACGCCCGTGGTATTACCTGAGCAGCGATGTGTACCAGGAAATAATCCCGAGCGCCGGCGATGCGTACCCGTACCCGATAAAGATACTGATAAATTACATGGGAGCGCCCACGTATTCTTTGCCGGGGGGGCAGACCAACATAGAGATACTCTCTGATGTGAACAAAATACCCCTTTTCATATACAACGACATAACAGTTGGCGTGACCTCACTTTATGCCGACTACATCTTCCCTGACGTCACGTATCTTGAGAGATGGGAATTCCCTGGCTCGCATCCGAGCATCATCTATAAAGTGCAGCCGGTGAGAAGCCCGGTAGCAGTGCCGCTTGTTGAAACGGTTAAGGTATATGGTGAAGATATCCCTCATGGTCTTGAAGCGATGCTCATGGCGATAGCTGAGAAAGCCGGTCTTCCTGGATTTGGCAAAGACGGTTTTGAGACGGGTGTGGACCTGAAGCATCCGGATGACTACTATATACGGATGGTAGCAAACGTTGCAGCAAGCGCAAAAGCCTCAGAAGCCAGCGATGCAGAGGTAGAACTTTTCACTAAAGCAAGAAGGCATTTGCCCGCGACCGTATTTGATGCCGCACGGTGGCAGAAGATAGCAGGCAAGGACTGGAGGAAGGTCGTGTATGTGCTAAACCGCGGCGGAGCATTTGAGAATTTCGAGGAAGGTAAGAATGGTAAGGTCGAAGGCTGGATAAAGAACACATACAAGAAATCCAACCAGAACCTGATAAACATGTATCAGGAGAAGACAGCGACAACGAAGAACGCGATCACAGGAAAATCGTTCCAGGGGCTCCCATCATTTATCCCGATAACGGATTCGCAGGGTAAGGAGCTTATTTTCGGACCAGAGTATGACCTGCAGCTTCTCACCCAGAGGGATGTCACGCAGACCAAGTCAAGGACGAACGTGGATTACTGGATGCTGTCACTCCTGCCTGAGAACGCGATCCTGATAAGCGAACAGGATGCGGACAGGCTGGGTTTGAAAGACGGAGATAAGGTTAAAGTAGCATCTCCCACGAATACGGAAGGTGAGTGGAACCTCCAGGAGGCCGGAATGAAGCCTATCGTTGGAAAGGTCAAAGTTACCCAGACCATTTCACCCGGCGTAGTGAGTTTCGTTCTCGGATTCGGCAACTGGGCGGCGGGTTCGAGGGACATCGAAATTGATGGCAAGACCATAAAAGGCGATGAGAGGAGGGGCAGGGGCGTCCATGCCAATGCCGCGATGCTACTCGACCCGTATCTCAAGAATACGTGCTTATCTGACCTGGCAGGAGGAAGTGCTGTGTTCTATGATACAAAGGTGAAGCTGGTAAAGGTTTGAAAAAATAAAATGTGCCGGCGGTCTTCCCTGGCTGCCGGTGTTCTCTGTTTTTGTATTCTATAACTGAAATAATTTTGTAAATCCGGTTGGCGACATGGTAATTACGAAATCCTCTTTCATAGAAAGATATTTCATCCCGTCCGGTCAATAAAAGCCAGATATGGATTACACCCCCTACATTCGTCCCGTCCTCATATTCGGCGCAAGTCTGTTAGCAGCCGCGGCCATCAACCTGATAATAAAAATACTTCTCAAAAAAGCTGAAAACACAGGGACAAAAATTGATGACATCATCCTGCATGCTATCGGGAGACCCCTTTACATCATGGTGATAGTGGCAGGCATATATTATGCTTCCCATGAAACTCCTTACCTGGGGGAGATGATAACTAAATTCGATGGGGATTACAGGTACAGGCATTTTCTTCTCACTATTTTTGGGACATGGATAGCCGCATCTTTTTTTAAACGGATAATCCGGGAATACGGTTATGAGCTTGCTTCAAGGACAGAGGGAGATATGGACGACAGGATCGTTACACTTGCCGATATGTCGGGATCGTACATAATCTGGTTGATAGGCATAATGATAGCCCTCTCTGGCGTGGGATTTGAGATCGGTCCTATTATCGCTGGAATGGGTATCGCCGGCCTGGCTATTGCCCTGGCTGCGCAGAACCTGCTCATGAACGTGTTCGGGGGTATGACGATAACACTTGACCAGCTTTACAGGGTGGGGGAAAGGGTAGAGTTCGGCGGTGTTTACGGGGATATCTATGAGATAAAACCCAGGTACACGAAGATAAAGACCCTCGATAATATGATAATCACGATCCCCAATTCTAAAGTCATCAATGATAACATCATTAACTATGCAGCCCCGGATACAACGGTAAGGGTCAAGATACCGGTTGGTGTCGCTTACGGGACAGACCCGGAAATAGTGGATAAAATAATGCTTGAAATAGCTGAAACCACTCCAACGGTCTTAAAAAATCCAAAACCCCTTGTCAGGTTCACGGAATATGCAGCTTCGTCCCAGAACTTCGAACTTCTTGTTTGGATAAAACATTATGACGACAGGCATCCTGTCATCGACAGGATATTAAGGGAAATGTTCAAACAGTTCAAAGAAGAAGGCATAGAGATACCCTTTAACCAGATGGATGTCCATATAAAGAAAGATTAGTCACATGAACCTCACAAAAAAGATAATCACTGTTATTGCATGCGGTTTTTCCCTCACCATGGGTACAGTTATAATCCTTGTCATTTTGACCATGTTACTGCCATTCCAGATAGATCCGTATATCTTATTTCTGCTCTCCATCATTGTGGTGTTCCCTCTTATCTGTTCAAGACTGAACCGGTTAGATGGACAAAATAAAATTCTCGGGTGGACCTTTATGGGACTCGGAGCACAACTGCTCGTTCTTCCGCTTCCGCTCTTGTTAATTATATTTAAATCTGCATCTCCTTCCGGTTTATTATTTGGAGGAATAATTCTCACAGGATCGTTGGTTTTCGGGGTGCCTGCCGGACTGTTTGCCGTGGCTGCGGGAGTTTTTCTTTTAAAACGCCGTCAATTTCGCATTAACACCATTTCAAAATAGTTATATCCAGTAAGGTACAAGAAGGGCATTTGAAGCTTATGACCGAAACCATGTATGCAAAAGAACTTGCAGGTTTTCTCACAGACGGGAGGGAAATATCCCATATAGAAATGGGATCGGATGATATTAACGTTTCCTGCACCCAGGGAAAGATAAACCTGTGGTTAGGCAGGCAGGTTAGCGAGCCGCTCATCCGCCAGGTCATTTTCAGTATATCCAATATAGATTCGTCTGTAAGCCATGAACTGGAAATTATATGTAATTTCGATACAATATCCCTGAACGAGAGCCTGGGCTACAAATTGATATCATATTCAAAAACAAAGGGAGGATACAGGGCTATATTCAAACTGTCATTCTCGAAAAAATTCGCTCTTGACCATTTCGTGAGATCAATAATAGACCAGCTTAAGGAAAAAGGAGTTAAAATAACTCTTCACTGGGATGGAAGTCCTGGCATGATTATCCATTTATATAATGAGCTAAAAAAGCTTGATGATATGAAGATCAAGCAGATAGAATATAAAGCTGTAGAAGATATGAGAGGATAAATGAACGGTGAAAAGAAAAATTTTGAAGCAACCAGGGCATCGATGAATTTTATTGCAGAACATATTAAGAAGGTTGCCTCCAGGCTTGATACGGATTCGGCATCAGCTCTTGTGGACAGCATTCTGGGTGCAAAAAAGATATTCCTCATGGGGGCAGGAAGGTCAGGTTTAGCAGCCAGGGCTTTTGCCATGAGGCTTATGCATATGGGATTCCAGGTTCATGTTGTGGGTGAAACAACTGCCCCTGCTGTGCAGGCTGATGACCTTGTAATCGCGGTTTCAGGCTCAGGAGAAACTACTTCAATAGCAAACCTTGGCTTTATTTCAAAAAAGCTGGGGTCAAAACTTGCCACAATAACATCTAATAAGGATTCCACGCTGGGAAAGTTATCGGATGTGGTCGTTATTATTCCCGGAAGACCAAAAGAAGAAATAGATTATGAGGATTACCAGGAACGGCGGATGATAGGATATACACAGCTTGCGCCACTTGGGACTGTGTTTGAGATATCAGCGCTTGTATTTATGGATGCGGTCATTACTGAACTTATGGTAAAGACCGGCGCAAGTGAAGATGAGTTGAAAAAACGGCACACTGTATTTGAGTGAGAAACATGTTTTCGCAGAGGGTAAAGAATCTTGACATCTCAGGTATCAGGAAGATGTTCGAAGGAGCGGGACCGAATGCTATAAACCTGGGACTTGGCCAGCCGGATTTCGATACGCCGGAGCATATCAAGAAAGCTGCTATCGATGCTATCAATAAAGGATTCACCGGATATACTGCTAACCTCGGTATCCCGGAATTGCGGGAAGCCCTGTGCGCAAAGTTCAAACGGGAAAACCATTTTACGGTCGCGCCAGATGAAATTATCGTCACAGCCGGCGCTTCTGAGGCGCTTCATCTTGCGCTTCAGGCTATGGTAGATAACGGGGATGAAGTTCTGGTGCCAGACCCAGGTTTTTTATCGTATTCTGCCCTTACAAAGCTTGCCGGGGGAAAGGTCGTGGGCGTGCCGCTGGGTGAAAAGCTGACACTGACCCCGGAGGCTGTTAACGAGTGCCTTACCCCGAAAACCCGCGCTATTATCATAAATTCACCTTCAAATCCTACAGGAACGGTGCAGACCAGGGCGGAAATAAAGGGCCTGGCTGATATCGCTGAGGATAACGAGATAACAGTAATTTCTGATGAGGTCTATGAACATTTCATCTACGAGGGTGAGCATGTCAGTCCTGCGCAGTTCACTGATAACGTAATTACGATCAATGCAGTTTCAAAGACCTACGCCATGACAGGCTGGCGCATCGGTTATGCAGCAGCGCGTAAGGACTACATCGAGCAGATGCTCAAGGTGCACCAGTACATCCAGGCATGCGCCTGCTCTATCGCCCAGAAGGCTGCGTTTGCTGCGATCGAGGGGCCGCAAGATTGCGTGCGCAAGATGCGGGAGAGCTTCAGGGCGAGGAGGGATATTTTGATGGAAGGATTCGGTTCGATGGGCATCAAATGCGTCATGCCGCAGGGGGCTTTCTATGCTTTTCCCGAAGTAGAGGATGAAGAGGCGCCGCAGAAGTTATTGAAGAACGGGGTCATTGTTACTCCGGGTTCTGCTTTTGGGGTGAACGGGAAGGGGCACATAAGGATATCATATTCGACTTCTGAGGCGAATTTGAGGAAGGCGCTGGGGATAATGAAGAGAGTGCTGGTTCAGGAACATTCAGGTTAGGATCATCAAAATTCAGGAATCTGGAACGAGAAAATTTCCCGGAAAAAAGAAGGTAAGGGAACTTCGTTCCCTAACAAAGATGAAGCATCTGCTATATAGCAGGAATTTTATGGCTTCATGCAACTATTTTGATAATCTTCGTCTCACAATAAACACAGACGCGATTATGCCCATAACTCCCAGCGCTATCTCAAATCCCGGCGTTTTTGTTGGTGTCGCTTTTGTTGTTGACACTGGTGACGTTGCTGTGGTTGTGGGGGTTCCCGCAGCCTCTACTATGACCTCTATCTGGCGCGTTGAGAAATTCGAGATATACACCAGTGCCTGCAATTTCTTCCTTCCGGCCATATTGAGCCAGAAGGAGGATTCGGAAGCACTATATAATTCTCTCTCGGTCAAAACTTGCTTCATCGATTTATTGTCAAGATGCAGGCTTATCTTCTGCCCTTCATTCCACATGAGCGAGGAGTTGTCAATGTTCATCAGGATAAATTTGCCTGAATGATCCGAAGAATTTATCATAATTCTCATATGGTCGGTTTCTATTGATTCCATAGTGACATTAACATCCTCTGAATAATTGACAATGGAATATTTATCAGATTTTCCCACTGAAACCTCAGCTCCAGCCCTGTTAGTCATCATTTCTCCCATGAACCGCTCTTCCATGTCATCATGGGGCATATTAACAGGAGAAGCCCTGAAGACCGTATCTCCAATACCGGTTTCAATACTGACCTGCCTTCCCGCAATATTTGTTGAGGTTGCTTTTTCTGAAATAATATAGGATGTAATGTTTCCTGACGTGATCTTAACCAAATTATCTTGTTTTGTGGCGCTTGCTCCTGCTGCAAGATCAAATATCAGACTGGCGTTTTTATTTGAATCGATCTCGATTACAGCAGCCGGATTATCATGCATATGGATAACGATCGAACCATCTTTATTGATAATTTTTGTTTCGGCGCCATTTGTTGTTTCAGCCTTAAAATCGAATCCGGTGATCTTTATTGAATCAAAGACACTATTACCAGATATTCCGAAATTCAACACATCTCCGGTGGTATTATCCACCGAGAAGGTCACATAGTTTCCAAAGTTGTCATCTTCGCGGTGCATGAAACCCATTCCCATCATACCCTCGGATTCTCGCATTCTGCTCCCATTGTCATACATCTCTCTTACCTTTTCGTGAATTGAGCCATTGTCATTTTGACTCGAATCCACTTTCTGTGCATCATTCATGCCTGAATCTACACTTCCTGCCTTATTATTGCCCGAATCCATACTATTCCCACTGGGATCGCCGCTATTCATTTCCCCCAAAATGGGCAATGAAAGCATTGTAAGCACAAGAACTACCACAATTAATTTTAATATTTTATTCATTTTTCCCTTACCTCCATAATAGTATCTGGTCACACAATAAATAAGCTTTTCGGAATACATTAAAGTCTGTAGAATCCTGGCGAAATAATTTCGGGATATTAAATGAAAAGATATGTAAAAGGTGCTGGCATAAATTATTTATAGAACCACAAACACTTAGAATTATCTTTAAGTCAGGAGGTAATTCATTATGGCAGGACAATTAAGCGGACAGCCTATTATTATATTAGATAAAGATAAAACAAGAACCCAGGGCAGGGAAGCCCTTGGATACAATATCACAGCGGCAAAAGCTATAGCAGACGCTGTAAGGACAACACTTGGCCCGAAAGGCATGGACAAGATGCTTGTAAATCCGGTCGGCGACATGGTCATCACCAACGACGGCGCGACCATCCTCCGGGAGATGGATATAAAACATCCAGCCGCAAAGATGATGGTTGAAATAGCCCGTACACAGGAAGATAAAGCCGGGGATGGAACTACAAGCGCCGTGGTTCTTGCAGGAGAACTGTTGAACAAAGCGCGTATCCTTGTAGAACAGAATGTCCATCCAACATTGATCACAAAGGGGTACAGCCTTGCGCAGGGAAAAGCTCTTGAGATACTGGATGAACTGGCAATAGAGGCAACAGATGACGTTCTTGAAAATATCGCAAGGACGGCGCTAACAGGAAAAAGCGCAGACCTTGCTCTTGAACCGCTGGTCGAGCTGTGTGTAAAAACCGCCCTTTCGATCAAAGAAAGCGGCAGGGTGAACGTAAAAGAGAACATCAACATCATTCACCAGCGAGGCGGGAGTATAAAAGATACTAAATTCGTTCACGGCGTCGTGATCGATAAGGCAAGGGCACATAAGAATATGCCAAAGAGAGTAGAGAAAGCAAAGATCGCAGTGCTTGACACGGGCATAGAAATTGAGAAAACAAAAGTTAAGTCAAAAGTCAATATAACCTCTTCAGATATGCTTTCTGAGGCAAGGCTTGAAGAAAGCAGACTTGTGGAAGACAGGGTTGAAGCTCTTGCAAAAAGCGGGGCCAATGTCGTATTTACGGAAAAAGGCATAGATGATACAGGGATGCATTACCTGACGAAGAAGGGCATATTTGCAGTACGAAGATGCAGTGATGAAGAGATCAAAAAGATCGTTAAGGCAACAGGAGCACGCGTTGTCTCCAAGGTTGACGGGGTTGAAGAAGAAGACCTTGGGTATGCAGACGTGATCGAAGAGCGTGGACAAGGCAATTATAAGATGATATACGTCGAAGGATGCAAGAACCCGAAAGCCGTATCAATTTTAATATACAGCGGCGCTGAGCATGTGGCGGACGAAGTGGAACGCGCGCTGGATGATGCGTTGCGCGTGGTTGGCGACGTCATAGAGGACGGAAAAATAGTAGCTGGAGGCGGGTCGCCTGAAATGGAACTCGCGATAAAGCTCAGGGCTTACGCTACAACTTTTCAGGGCAGGGAGCAGCTTGCGATAACAGCTTACGCCGAGGCGCTTGAGGAGATACCAAAAGGGATTGCCGAGAACGCAGGTCTTGATGCGATCGATATTATTGCGGAATTGAGGACTGCACACAGCAAAGGCAAAAAGACAGCAGGTCTCAATGTGTTCACAGGAAAAGCCGAGGACATGCTTGAACTTGGCATAGTCGAACCATTGCGCGTTAAGACGCAGATAATAAAATCTGCCACCGATGCAGCCAATATGATCCTGCGCATCGATGATATACTGACCGCAAAGGAAACAGGCATGATGGACGTCAGACCGGAACATACTGCGGATTATTACGATGGGATACAGGCTCCAGATGTTGGTGAAGACTGATATTAAATAGAATGATTTAATACAGGGAAACTCAACATATATCTTAACTGTGGAATGCCGGTTCGAGGTGTTAGTTGATTATCATTATGTGACGATTAGGATTTTTTGATCTAAATGAAAAGTGGAGCTGTCTGAGATTGAACCAGGAAAGCAATAACAAGAAAGAAAAAAAAACGGAAGATATACCTGTTGAGGGCGAACATGAAGATACTCGACCTTCTCAGAACGAGGGAGCCGCAGATAATTCCGAAAAAGAACTGGAAACAATTAAGAAACAGCTTGAACAGGAAAAAGACAGGTGCCTTCGCCTGAATGCGGAGTTTGAGAATCAAAGAAAAAGATTGCAGAAAGAAAAAGAAGAATTCGTAAAATATGCAAACGAGAAGCTCATAATAGAATTGATAGATATTATGGAATCTCTTGAAAGAGGACTTGAGAACTCAAAGGGATCTTCAAATAAAGAAAAATTGATCCAGGGTATGGAGCTTATATATAAGCAATTCAAAAATGTACTTGAAAAAAACGGTCTTGTTCCGATCAAAGCCCTGGGAGAAAAATTCGATCCGTATAAGCATGAAGCTATGATGCAGACGCCCTCTGATGACATTGAAGAGGACACGGTCCTTGAGGAGTTTTCACGGGGTTACATGCTGAACAATAAAGTCATTAGGTATTCCAGAGTAAGAGTATCTAAAAATAAAGAAGCAGATAATTTAAATGAGGTGAGTTAATGGCAAAGATAATAGGAATAGATCTTGGTACAAGCAATTCAGCCGCTGCTGTGATGCAGGGCAACAGACCGGTAATAATACCGAGTGCGGAAGGGACCTCTCTTGGAGGTAAAGCTTTCCCGTCATATGTGGCTTTCACAAAGGACGGGCAAAGGCTTGTGGGCGAGCCTGCAAGAAGGCAGGCTGTAACAAATACTGAAGGAACAGCTTATGCTTTCAAGAGAAAAATGGGGACGGATTATAAATATTCTCTCCGTGGAAAAGATTACAGGCCACAGGAGCTTTCGGCTTTTTTGCTGCAGAAGATAAAGCAGGACGCAGAAGCGTTTTTAGGAGATAAGGTAGAAAAAGCTGTAATAACCGTTCCTGCTTATTTCAACGACAACCAGAGACAGGCTACCAAGGATGCAGGGGAAATAGCGGGACTTGAGGTCGTAAGGATCATCAATGAGCCAACGGCGGCCTCGCTTGCGTATGGTCTTGATAAATCAGGCGACCAGAAAATACTTGTATTTGACCTGGGCGGCGGAACGCTTGATGTGACCATAATGGAAATGGGCGGGGGTGTCTTTGAAGTCAAATCAACTGCAGGCGACACGCAGCTTGGCGGCACTGACATGGATAACAGGCTTGTGGATTATATTGCAGAGGAATTCAAGAAAGAACACGGCATTGACCTTCGAAAAGACAGGGTAGCGAACCAGAGGCTTCGTGATGCTGCCGAGAAAGCAAAGATCGAGCTTTCCACAACTCTGACCACGGAGATAAACCAGCCATTTCATAACTGCAGATGCAGGCGGTCCGAAACACCTCACCATGACACTTACAAGGTCTAAACTTGAAGAAGTGATAAGACCAGTTATCGACAGGTGCCGCGCCCCGATGGAGCAGGCGTTATCGGATGCGAAATTAACGAAGGATAACATCAACAGGATTATTCTGGTGGGCGGACCTACAAGGATGCCCGTAATCCAGAAATTCGTTGAGGATTATGCGGGGAAGAAAGTTGAAGGAGGCGTTGACCCTATGGAATGTGTTGCAATGGGGGCAGCCATCCAGGCAGGCGTTCTCTCAGGAGAGGTAAAGGATATCCTGCTGCTTGATGTTACCCCGCTTACGCTTGGCATCGAAACCCTTGGTCATGTCATGACCAAGCTCATTGAAAGGAATACAACTGTTCCTACCCGGAAAAGCCAGATATTCTCAACCGCTGCTGACAGCCAGACAACGGTAGAGATCCATGTGCTTCAGGGAGAGAGGGCTATGGCGTATGACAACGTTACCCTTGGCAGATTCAACCTTGTAGGGTTCCCCCGGCGCCGCGCGGGATCCCGCAGATTGAGGTTACTTTCGATATCGATGCGAACGGCATACTTCATGTGACAGCAAAAGACCTGGGAACAGGCAAAGAGCAGAAGATGACAATAACTGCGCCTCTGAAGATGGCATCTGATGAGATAGACCGTAAGATCAAAGACGCCGAGAAATACGCAGAAGAGGATAGGCAGCGCAAGGAGAAAGTCGAGGTTACGAACCAGGCTGATACTCTGATATACTCAACTGAGAAGACGCTTAAGGAACTTGGCGATAAGGTCACAGGCGACCAGAAACAGAAGGTCGAAAAAGCTATTGAAGTGACACGGGATGCCTTAAAGAGCGAAGATATCGGCAGGATAAAGTCAGCGATCGAAGACCTCACAAAGGAAATGCATGCGATAAGCACGATACTTTACCAGCAGCAGGCTCAGCAGCAGCAACAGGGGCAGCAGGGAGGGGCTACTGGGCAGGAAGAACCTCCGCAGGAAGAAAAGAAGGATGAAAAAGTAACGGATGCTGAATACAAAGTAGTGGATGAGGATAAAAAATAATCATCCGTCAAAAACCGCAGATAAACGCAGATTTGTTATATCGTATCTGCGTTTATCCGCGTTCATCTGCGGTTAAATATTGTCGATAGAAAGCAACCAATAATTATTATTGAAAAGGACATATCTTTTTTTACATTAAAAGCATAATAACTCCAGATTATGGCTACTAAACGCGACTACTACGAAATCCTCGGTGTGGATAAAAAAGCATCAGCCGACGAGATCAAGACGGCATACCGCAAGCTTGCGATGCAGTATCATCCTGACAGGAACAAAGCTCCTGATGCTGAGGAGAAATTCAAGGAAATATCTGAAGCCTATGCAGTACTGGAAGACCAGACCAAGCGCCAGCAGTATGACCAGTTCGGTCATGCAGGCATAGACCAGAGGTATTCGCAGGAAGATATTTTCAGGGGTGCGGCTCCTGACATCGAGGATATCTTAAGGGGTTTCGGTTTTGGAGGCGGTGGCAGGGGCGGCGGTATTTTTGACTCGTTCTTTAGCGGGGGAGGGGAAAGACGCGAAGGACCAAGGCGCGGGTCTGATATGCTCTATGAACTTGCTATCGAGTTCGAGGAAGCGGCATCCGGAAAAAAGGTCGATCTTGAATTCCCCAGGAATGAGACATGCGATGTTTGCAAAGGAAGCGGCGCAAAACCGGGAACATCCCCGAAGACATGCGCGACATGCCGCGGTACAGGTCAGGTGAGCAGGACTCAGAATACCCCCTTTGGCAGGTTCATGACGACCTCGACCTGCGGGACGTGCCGGGGCGCAGGGAGTGTTATTGATTCACCGTGCACGACATGCCATGGTTCAGGCATTGTGCACAAAAAACGAAAACTGGAAGTCAAGATACCGCCGGGCGTTGATTCAGGTTCAAGGCTCCGGGTTCCCGGCGAGGGGGAAGCAGGACAGAAAGGCGGACCTCCGGGTGACCTGTATGTGGAAATATATGTCAAGCCCCACAAGATATTCACCCGACATGAAAATGATGTTGTTATGGAAGCAAGCATAAGCTTCACGCAGGCTGCGCTGGGTGATGAGATACTTGTGCCCACGCTTGATGGAAAAGCTTCTATGAAGATCCCTGCGGGGACGCAGAACGGTCAGGTGTTCCGCCTCCGGGGCAAGGGTTTTCCAAGTCTTCACATGTCAGGCAAGGGCGACGAGCTTGTGAAGATAAAGGTGGAAGTTCCGACAAAGCTGAACGACAGGCAGAAGCAGCTATTGAAGGAATTTGCTGAGATAAGCGGGGAGAAGAAACAGAGCAAAGGGTTTTTTGGAATTCTGTGATTCTGAATTCCTGAATCGCATAAAATTTTTGCACACAGGAAAAACAATTAACCCTCCACTCACATTAACCGTTTAGTTTCAACAGTTTTTATGAAAGTCTCAAATGTATTCTTTCCTTCTTCTGTGATTTCAATATAAGAAGAACGTCCTTTTCCTTTTTTTACAGGAGAGGTTGATATAGACAAAGTTGCCTTGCGACTGATGATGATACATGCCGGAGGAACAGAATCATGCTTGGTATAAATATTATAGGTTCCCCTGCTATTGTTATTATGCTTTTCAGAACGGGGCGGATATCCAGGGAAAAGGCTATAGACTGTATTTCCGTTCTCGATACTATTGGATGGTTTGATGAAAATGTAATACATGAAATGAATCGACAGATTGAAATGAGGTGATCGATATGACGGAACTTGTGTCTCTCGGTATCAGCTTGATAAAAAGATGGTCAGGGAATTGAACAGCATAGCTGATAAAGAACACGTTGACAGGACAACGGTAATAAGAAGATTAATAGCCGGGGCGATCGAGAATTATAGGAAGAGTACTGTTCTTCAAAAATATGAGCAGGGTAAGATCAGCATCTCGAAAGCAGCAGAAGATACTGGATTGACAATCGGGGAGATTGAAGAATATATGGTGAAGGAAGGCTACAGATCAAAGTACTCGCTTGCGGATTTGAAAAGAGAACTTGAGCTTCTGGAGTGACCATTGATTTCCGTGAAAAACACTTTCGCCCCGCTCTGAAAAGATTTATCAAGATAAGAGTGGTTTAGATAAAAAACGAACCGCTGATAAACGCGGATGAATGCAGATCTACTGCTTCAAAAACGGGTGGCTGGTAATGATAAACTTGAATACAGATATCGGAACATTTGGTGGAAAGACCGCCGATGGGGGCGGGGAGGAGTATGAGGATGAGGGAGCGGGAGAGCGTGTGGATGGAGGGTGATGAGAAGTGATTGAGGCGATAAGAACACTTGGGATTCTAAAAATGATTGATCAATTTAAGGAGTTCGATTCTGGTCATGAAATCTGTTGATTTATACCTTGATCAAAGAAAAAAATCTATTGAAAGTGGGGTTTATGCACAACTTCAATTTGAATCCATACAAGATGAACAAATAGGAATCTTTGCAATCGATGGGGAAAAAATAGTTTTTAATTATGAAAGCAATTGTACACACAAAATACGGACCACCGGATGAACTTCAGCTTAAAGAGGTCGAAAACCCCGTTCCCAAGGACAATGAAGTACTGATAAAAATACATGCGACAACAGTAACAACCTCAGACTGTAATGTTCGTAATTTCACCTTTGTGCCTAAATTGTTCCTGCTTTTCGCGCGAATGTATTTTGGTTTCAAGAAACCAAAAATATATATACTGGGGATTGATCTAGCCGGAGAAATTGAAGCTGTAGGCAAAGATGTAAAACGATTTAAAAAAGGTGACCAGGTGTTTGGAACGCCCGAACCCGCTCTTGGCGCCCATGCCGAGTACACATGTATACCCGAAGACGGGGTGCTGACGATAAAATCGGCCAACACGACCTGGGAGGAAGCCGCCTCTGTTCCCTGGCGGGGAATACTGCATTATATTTCATAAGGGATCTGGGAAATATCCAGGCCGGGCAAAAAGTGCTTATCAATGGCGCCTCCGGAGGTATAGGTACTTTTGCGGTACAGCTTGCCAAATACTATGGCGCGGAAGTTACAGGAGTATGCAGTACCACCAATGTGGAAATGGTGAAATCCCTGGGAGCTGATAAGATCATTGATTACACGAAAGAAGATTTTACTAAAAATGGTGAAACTTATGATGTTATTTTTGATGTGGTAGGCAAGACGTCGTTTTCATTCTGTAAAAGCTCACTAAAACAAAACGGACGCTATCTTTTAGCCAGCTTTAAGATGAAACAGCTTTTTCAAATGCTATGGACTTCAATGATCGGCAACAAGAGAGTAATTTGTGCGTTGGCGATCGATAAACAAGAAGATCTGATTTTCATCAAAGAGCTTATTGAGGAGGGAAAGATAAAATCAGTCATTGCTAGGTGCTATTCTTTGGAACAGACTGCCGAGGCTCATAGATATATCGAAAAAGGGCAGAAGAAGGGAAATGTAGTCATAATTGTAGAACATAAGACAATTAAAAGGAGGAAAAAATGAAATCAACCAGAAAAATTGCGGTACTTGTGGGAGTATTATTTCTGACCGCAACAATTACATATATGACAGGAAGTGGCCTTATACGCTCCTTTTTTATTGATGAAAATCCTAATAAAACCTCATTGGTAATCGGAGTTCTACTTGAAATCGCTGACGGCGTGGCAGTTGTTGGCATTGGAGTTTTGATGTTTCCAATCTTGAAAATGTTTAATAAAAGATTGGCATTAGGATATGTTATTTTCAGGATTATTGAGTGCGCAATTATTATTGCTGGCGGAATCTACATATTGTCCTTATTAGAACTAATGTGGAAGTACGAAATGATAATTTTTCTTTTTACTGGCCTGGGAGGGCTGATATTTTCTTATCTATTGTATCAATCAAAACTCGTTCCGCGATTGTTGTCAGGCCTTGGCGTAATAGGATACGCAATGTTGTTTCTTGGAGTTTTGTTGGATATGTTTGGCTATTTTGATATTAATGCTGGTGCAGGAATGCTTTTATATCTTCCAGGAGGTTTATTTGAATTATTTCTTCCAATATGGCTTTTTATTAAAGGATTTAATTCATCAGCAATCGCTTCCGGCTCTGCACAACATGAATGAACAAAAAATTAAATGGAGGGAAAAATATGAATACTCATAATAAATCAGAAAAGTTCTGGGATAGGATGGCGAAGTATTTTGATCGGGAAGAAAGAAAAGATGAACCGACTAATATTAAGATTATTGAAAAAACAAGAAACCGACTTAAAATTAGTGATAATGTTTTAGATTATGGATGTGGAACCGGAACAGCAGCCATTGAAATTGCGAGCAGTGTGAAAACAGTCAAAGGTATTGATATCTCATCCAAAATGATTGAAGCTGCGAAAGGAAAAACTGTAGACCGTAAAGTTAAGAACATAGATTTCGCGCAAACAACAATATTTGATGAAAAATTAGAAACAGGATCATTTGATGTGATCTTATGTTTCAACCTGCTCCATTTAGTGGAAGATACGCCAAAGGTTATGCAAATGATAAACGAATTATTGAAACCGGGTGGATTGATTATTTCTGCAACACCGTGTATTAGAGGGACATTATTAGGAGTTCTGTTATCGCCTGTGAGCAAAATCGGATTAATACCTCCGATCACATCATTTAAGATTTCTGAATTAGAAGATTTAATGACTGATGGAAATTTTGAGATTATTGAAACTGAATGTTTGCATAAAAGTGGACAACAATATTTCATTGTTGCAAAGAAGAAATAGAAAATATAATAACAAAACCATATAAAATTGGAGGAATACTTATCAAAGCAGTTGTATACACAAAATACGGTCCGCCGGAAGTTCTTGAACTAAAAGAAGTGGAAAAACCTGCCCCCAGGGACAATGAAGTGCTGATAAAACTTATGCGACAACGGTAACCAGGGGAGATTCCAGAATGCGAAGCTTCACAGTTCCAATTTTAATGTGGCTCCCGGCCAGAATATATTTAGGTATCAGAAAACCCAAAAGAGCTATCCTCGGAATGTCGCTGGCTGGGGAAATAGAATCCGTAGGAAAAAACGTAACAAAATTCAAGAAAGGGGAGCTCGTTTTTGCATCTACCTTCGGGGAGAATTTCGGTGGATATGCTGAATATAAATGCATGCCAGAAAATGGAATGGTATTTATAAAACCCTCTAATGTGTCCTTTGAAGAAGCCGCTGCAATTCCAGGAGGTAGTAATATGGCATTGAGATTTCTTAGAAAAGGTAACATCCAAAAAGGACAGAAAGTGCTTATTTATGGAGCTTCTGGAGCGGTCGGTACTTATGCAGTGCAGCTTGCCAAGTACTTTGGAGCAGAAGTCACCGGGGTATGCAGTACCACGAATTTGGAATTGGTAAAATCTCTGGGAGCCGATAAAGTAATTGATTACACAAAAGAGGATTTTACCAAAAATGGTGAGACCTATGAGGTTATTTTCGATGCAGTAAGTAAAACAACCTCTCGGCAAGTTAAAAAATCGCTTAAAAAGAATGGAATATATCTTAATGTTCATGATTCATCTGACCATGATGGTGAAAAAACTGAAGAGTATCTATTCATCAACGAGCTTATTGAGGCAGGGAAGATAAAACCGGTTATTGATAGAACATATCCATTGGAACAAATGGTAGAAGCTCACCGGTATGTAGACAAAGGGCACAAAAAGGGAAATGTAATAATCACTGTGGGGCATGATAATAAGTAAACCTGGTAACATTGGAAGGAACTCATGAAAGCAATTATTTGCACAAAATACGGACCACCGGATGTTCTTCAGCTCAAAGAGGTGGAAAAACCTACTCCCAAGGAAAAATGAAGTATGCATAAAAATCTTCGCGACAGCAGTAACAGCAAGTGACTGTATAGTCCGGGGTTTCAAAGTTCCTATCATATTTTGGATTCCGATGGGATTAGCGGTGGGTTTTCCAAAACCGAGACAACCCATACTTGGGATGGTGTTGGCTGGAGAAGTTGAATCTGCAGGCAAAGATGTAAAATCATTTAAAAAAGGTGACCAGGTATTTGGATTTGACCGTTTCGCTTTTGGTACGTATGCCGAGTACAAATGCATGCCCGAAGAAGGGATGTTGGCAATAAAACCAACCAATGTGAATTATGAGGAAGCCGCCGCAGTTCCTTTTGGTGGACTTTTGGCATTGCATTATCTGAAAAAAGGAAATATCCAAAGCGGACAAAAAATTCTTATTTATGGAGCTTCCGGAGCGGTCGGGACTTCCGCGGTACAGCTTGCCAGGTACTTTGGAGCAGAAGTTACCGGGGTATGCAGTACCACGAATTTAGAATTGGTGAAATCTCTGGGAGCCGATACAGTAATTGATTACACAAAAGAGGATTTTACGAACAGAGGAGAGCTTTATGATTTTATCTTTGATGCCGTTGGAAAGAGAAAAAGCTCAAAAATTACAGTGCAAAAAAGCGCTAACTCCGAACGGGAAATACATATCAGTCGATGATGGTCATCCAAAGCTCCATATTGAAGATTTAATTTTACTCAAAGGAACTGGTTGAAGCGGGAAAGATAAAACCGGTCATTGATAGACGCTATCCGTTGGAGCAAATTGTCGAGGCTCACAGATATGTGGACAAAGGACACAAAAAGGGAAATGTCGTCATAACTGTGGAACATAATAACAAAACCTGACAAAGCGCCTAATTCAAAGCAAGGAAAAAGAAATATAATGCAGCCAATACCAGTGTTATCCCCAGCAGCCGGTCGATCAGTACGCCTTTTTCTTCGAGCTTTATGCGTATGGTTTTCCCTGCTATCCCGCCAATGGAGCTTATGATGACAAGAGGCAGCACCATCCCGGTCCCGAAAAGGAGAGATATGGTAATACCGTAAATGACAGAACCCGACACTGCTGCCACGGCAAGAACAGCAAAAAGCATCGGCGCAACCCTCCCCATTGTTATAGCGCCAAATGATAAACCAAGTAGGAAGGTTCCTGCGGGTGTAGTCGATGGTGGCAGGCGCAGAGTCCTGAATACTTTTTTCACAGGCAGGTGGTAAGCGCCAAAGAACTGGAGCGCCATCAGAAGGAGCACAAAACCACCCAGGGCATATGCGATTTTTTCATCCATCAAGACAACGCTTCTGCCCAGGTACGCCGCAATTGCCCCAAGAAACACGATGACAAGCAGTGTGCCAAGACCGAAAGGGAGCGTGAGCAGAAGCGCATCACGGACTCTTCTTTCCTTTTTTATCGTCACCTGTTACATAACCCATAAGAGCAAGGCAAAGTACGCTGTTGCAAGGACAGAGCCCTGCAAGGATGCCGAAGAGAAAAAAGCCCGGAAAGGTAGTATCGAGAGCCATTGTTCATACTTCACGTTCTCTCTTTAAAAATCCTCCATCAATGAGACTGCAAACCTGCTGATCCATTTTTAGATTTGTCTTCCCGGCTTATTATTCCGGCTCCAAGCAGTATGAACCCTCCTCCAAGAACAGTAGTAATTGAAATAGGTTCACTCAGGATAATGTACGCAAAGACCACTGCGCTGACTGGTTCAAGCAGGCTGATAATACTGGCGCTCTGCGCCTTTACAAGCCTCAGACCATTGAAATAAAGTATCCCGCCTATGGCTGTGGGTACCAGTCCGAACAGTATGAGAATATGCATCTCATTTTTCAGCCCCTCTGCACTTATCGCAAGGGCAAAAGGTGAAAATATCAGCAGTGATACGATCATCGACCATGTCGCCTGGGCTATGCCTGTGTAACTATCTTTCAGGCTCCTGGATGTCATTATCATCAAGCCATATAACAGACCAGAGACAAGTCCAAACGCAATTCCCGGGATGGAATTACCATTATTCAGGTTTTGCGGCTGTATGATCAATACGACTCCTGCAATGGACAGCGCCAGTGCAAGAATGCTGCGCGATGTATTCTTCTCTTTGAGTAAAAGTGGGGACAGGAGAGTGACATAGACCGGGGCGGTATAAAGCAGGAGGACTGCCGTGGAGACAGAGGTGTTCCTGACCGAATAAAAATAAGCAAGCACTGCCGCCGCTTCGAAAAGCCCAAGCATAAGGAGATTATTCTTTTTTTCTTTCAATCTCAACTCGAAAAACCTGCCTGAAACCGCAAGATACAGGGCTATTGCAGCAAGCCCGAAAAACAGCCTGTAGAATATTATGGAGCCAAGCGGCATGTCGCCGATGAGCTCTATGAAAATTCCAATAAGCCCGTACAGGATGCATGCTATTACCACCTGGGAGTAGCCTTTGAGATAAGACATATTTACCTTACACTCATCCGATGCCATCTTTTATCTTATTAATGATCCACTTTACCGGAACAAACATCGACACACGCTGCTGATATTTCCTGTACTCGTCCCCGAAAGCAGAAACAAGACGCCTTTCTTCTATGTATGCACCAATAATAAAATAAATAGAAACAAGTACAGCCGCCGTGAAATCAAGCGCCGTCATTTCAGCTTTTGTGAAGATCAGGACAATACCTCCGGTGTAGAGCGGGTGGCGGATTATCCCATAGGCTTTGCCTGTAATAACCTTGCCTTCAGTTTTACCTGCCTTGAGTCCTGTAAATTCAAGCAGGTCGTTCTGGAATGCGGCATAGGCGAACAATCCGATCGCAATAAGCCGGAGCAATATAAAAAATGGGAACAGCCATCCGGGGACGCTATAAAGCAATGGTGTAGAAGATGATGATGTTATCCATACAAAGAAGGCAGGAGCTGCTGTCAAAAAACTCAGAATGTTATATAATATCCTGTAAAACCGGAATTTATTCTTAAGTTCCTTTTTCATTTTTTTCTTGATATAATCCGTAGCAAGCAGGCTGTGTATGAATGCGAAGGCAAGAAAATAGAACACAAAAGTTGTAATGACGCTCATAGTTGTGGTTATTATTTGTTTCGTGATATCTCAGGTTTCAAAGATATTATATGTGAAAGAATATATATCTTACCTGAACAAATGATGTTACGGAGGTATCATGGGCGTTAAGAAAACCTCTTGTTTGTTGCGGAAAGGATATGGAGCTAAAAAAATAGCATCAAGAAAATGACTATTAAATCATTTCCTGACCATATCAGCAATCTTCTTCCCAAGCTTCATGCACTCCTCTATACCCTCATCCTCAGGAATGCGTTTTATCCTTAATGAAGGCTCTATCACGTTCATTCCATAGTCTTTCCTGTTCGCCTGTGATTCCCCGGCAAAAGCCTCTTTCAAATTATCCTGAGTTGTCATATTTTCACCTTGCCTTACTTCCACTCAATTAACTTCTTTTCTGAGATTCGTTATATAATTTTCCTATACCCCCACAAGCTTTAATAAATCACACCCGAATCTGAAGGTACATGAATTACAGGGTCATTTTGAACGTTCTGGGAACTGTAATAAAATTCCTGGGCATTTCCATGCTGGCCCCCCTTCTTGTAGCTCTGTATTATTATGAGCCCGAATCCATTCGGATTTTTGCATTCTCATCTATCCTGATATTCTTAACTGGTCTGTTGCTTGAGAAAATATTCAGAACAGAATTCGAGGAGCTTTCTAACAGGGAGAGTATTTTGATCGTGGCGGCAGGATGGCTGATGGCTGCGGCATTCGGCGGTATCCCATTCGTGCTGGCAGGTTTATCTCCGGTTGATGCACTTTTTGAATCTATGTCCGGCTTTACCACTACAGGTTCGAGTATTCTTCCAGACATTGAGATATATTCAAAAAGCATCCTTTTCTGGAGAAGCATGACGCAGTGGCTGGGCGGCATGGGTATCATTGTTCTTGTCATGGCGATACTGCCGAGGATCGCGGTGGCGGGAAGGCAGATGTTCCAGTCAGAGGCTACAGGTCCGATGAAGGATAAACTGAAACCAAGACTTAAGGACACGGCGCAGATACTGTGGTGGGTTTACATTATCTTTACTGTTCTTGAGATAGGGCTTCTTTATTTTGCGGGAATGACGCTGTACGATGCGACAGTCCACACCTTCCCCACTCTTTCCACTGGCGGTTTCTCCACACAGAACCTGTCGATCGCTGCGTATAATAACGTCAATGTAGAACTGATAATCCTGATTTTCATGTTCATAGGAGGCGCTAATTTCAATCTGTTCTATAGAACTATAAGAGTTGACTGGAAAGCTCTCATAAAAGACAGGGAATTCCAGACATATACTTTTATTATTCTTTTGTCCACGCTTGTCATTATGCTTGAATTATGGAACTGGGGTGAAACATTGGCAAGTTCCCTCAGGTTCGCTTCATTCCAGGTCGTTTCCATCATTACAACGACAGGGTTTGCCTCCACGGATTTCGCCGTATGGCCTGAATCTACGAAGTTCATCCTGCTGCTGCTCATGTTCGTGGGAGGCTCTGCTGGTTCTACAGGCGGCGCGCTCAAGGTCGTGCGCGTGATATTACTTATGAAGTACGGAGCACGGGAAATATACAGATCCATCCATCCCAAAATGGTGCGACCGATAAGGCTTGGAGAAACCGTTATTCCCGAAGATGTTATGCAGGCAATATTATCATTCTCTATCCTTTATATTCTGGTTTTCCTGGGTAGTTCACTTGTTCTGAGCATGCTGGGGCTTGATTTTATGACCAGCCTCAGCGCGTCAGCCACAACACTGGGTAATGTGGGGCCCGGGCTCAGCGCGCTTGTTGGTCCGATGGCGAATTTCGGGTCGCTTCCGGTTATTGGAAAGCTCGTCCTGATACTCAATATGTGGATTGGAAGACTTGAGGTCATGACAGTGTTAGTACTTTTCGTTCCGTCCTTCTGGAAAAAATAGCGTAATAATTATGCAAGATTCATCAAGTCTCATCTCCTCTCACTTTTCCATTTCTCATAAGCCTTCTGCATAGCTCTTTTCATGGGTATTTGCTTCATGAGGGAAAGCAGATGCGTCATGGGAAAAACAGAGAGAGGTATCTCGAAAAGATGCATCATTATCCTCTTCGTGCTCAAAAGTTCAAGGGATGTCCTGTAATACTTCTCCTCTATCTCATAAGGGCTCATGGTGGGATGCTCAAAGACCGCGCTTGCGCCGGTGTAATATTCCCATCCCCTTTCCTTTAAAAGATAGGGCTTATATTCCTCATACAGCTCTGTCCCTGGAAGCGGGGTAAGGAGCACGGGGTGTATAACCACGCCGAGCCTTTTTGCAAGATCAATTACACTATCAAAATCAGCCGCAGTATCAGACCTGCTGCCAAGCACCACAAAAAGCGTCACATCTATGCCGTATCTCTTGATCTTCCTCACTGCCTCTTCCCTGTCCTTACCCTGTTTTGAATCTGCATGATACATCTTCAGTCCTTCTCCTGATGATGTTTCCCACCCGGCCCAGACAGAGAAAAGACCGCTCTTTTTTGCGGCTTTGAGAAGTTCATCGCCATAAGGTGACTGAGGGGCGCGAAGATCTCCGAAACCGTACCACCATTTTTTCGAGCCTCTTGAAAGTTCAGTAAAAAGCTCTATCGACCGCCTCATATCCCCGCCCCAGATATTATCGTCCCCGTTGAAGTATATCCTGCCTGCGTATTTTTCAACCTCTTCCACAACTTTATTAACAGGACGGCAGCGTATCGTATCTCCAAAGAACCTCCTGACCGAGCAAAAACTGCACCTGTACGGGCAGCCCCTGGCTGTAAAGACAGCCCTGAACTTATATGGTCCTTCAATTGGAATTGGAAGTGGAATATCATCAAGCGGAAGCCTTTCACCGTAGTAAAATTCCCTGAGACCGCCATCCTGCGCATCCCTCAGTACATCACACCAGACAGATTCCGCCTCTCCGACAACAACCGCATCGGCATGCTGCTTTGCCTCATCAGGAAGCGCTGTCGGATGTATCCCGCCGAGCACGACTTTTTTACCGAGCGCCCTTAATTTATCACTGAATTTATATGACCATGTTATCGTGGCAGTCATGGAGCTTATGCCGGTGATATCAGCTTTTATATCCTCAGGTGCAGGTTCGCGGACATTGGCGTCTATCAGCACAATTTCCGCATCAGGCATTGCCTTTAGTGTCAGCGCCCCAAGATATTCAAGTATCGGCGGAGCCATCGGGACTTTGCCGGAAAAAGGGAACGGTGGAGATAGCAGACAGATCTTCATATCATTTTAACTGAACGTCATAGTATATTGCCAGTACGTGCCTGTTCCGAATATACCGAAAAGCAATATGTGTTTGACCATCAGCATTTTTTTCCTGAGTTTCTCGGCGTTTGCCCCATAGAAGTTCTCTATATATGTGAATGTCCTTCCCATACCTGTAAGAAGCACGATGCCAACACAGGCAATACCAAGGTAGAAGAAATCATTCTCTAACGGTGTAAGAGCCTTCGCAAGTTCGGGACTACCGGATTGAAGGTTGTGAAGCCAGTATATAGCCAGAACTGAAGCAACCCAGCAGCCTGCTGCAAAGTCATGAATGAATCCGACAAGTATTGTTATTGATTTTTTCAAATGCTCACCTGTCTTTGTGCACCTGGTATTTGAATGAACCCCGTTTTTTATCTATTACCAGATTATGATATTTGTTTTATTACTCAGGTACTCATATAACTTTTTATTTTATTCCCCTGACTGCTTCACCACGAGAACAGCCCCATCTTTCCCATCAATTATCACTTTCTTTCCCGGCTCAATATTCTCCTGCGACTTCGCAAGCCATAATTCACCCTGGTATCTCACATAACCCTTCCCGGCAGGTGTTATCTCGTCTATGGTCTTTGCCGTATCCCCTATGAAATCCCCTATCGCCGGCTTTTTTTTCCTTATCTCCATTACTTTATATATGGCAATAGCAAGGAATACCCCGAAAACGATAGCAGGAACAAGAAGGCTTATGAGAAGACCTGTCTGGAACTCAGGGGCGTACATGTTCGGATAACCGGTCGGCACAAGTAAAATGCTTCCCAGGGCGACACATGCTATTCCCGCCACACCGATGATCCCGAATGTGGAAACATGCAGTTCGAACAGCAGCAATCCTATCCCGAAAGCTATCAGGAAAAGACCTGCCACATTTATCGAGAAACCAAGCCCGATCAGACCGAGACTGATGGCTATAACACCGAATATCTCTGCACCATATCCCGGACTTGTAAGCCCGAAAATGAGTGAGTATATCCCGACGAATAAAAGCAGCGATGCAAGGATCGGGTTTGACAGAATGTTCATCAGGTTCAATCTCAATGATGGCGAATGATACTCAAAGTCAATTCCTGATGTCCTGAGTACCTTTCCCTTGACTGTCATTCCATCCACCTTATTCAGGAGATCTTCAATACTTTCAGCTTCAACCTCAATGACTTTTGCCTCTTTTGCCTTTTCAGCATCAAGGTTCAGGTTGGCGGTAATAAACTCACCTGCTGCGGTTTCGTTCCTTCCATGCTGTTTTGCCTTTTCCTTCGCCAGCGCCACAACTGCGTTAACTATCTTGTCTTCGGTTATTGGTTTTATTCCCCCACCCGTCATCTCAACGGGCTGCGCGGAACCTATTATCGTGTTGGGCGCCATTGCGGCCACGTCTGTTGCAAGGAGTATAATAGTTCCGGCTGACCATGCTGTTGCACCATTGGGGTAAACATACCCTATTACGGGAACGGGTGAATTCTGTATGTAGTCAAGTATTTTTTTTGTCTCTTCAAGACCTCCGCCCGGCGTGTTCATGGTTATTATCAGCGCCTCTGCCTCTGACTGACGCGCATTTTCAAGAGCCTCGCTTATGATATCATCACTGGCAGGGGTTATGGCGTCGTTTAACTCAACAACTATTACATGCGCGCTGGCTGATTGCGCAAGAATGAGAAGAATAAAAAAAAGAAAAATTCTCCTCATTTTTTCTCAGTCTTTGAGAAAGCACCCGTCAGTCCGGCAATATTGCTTATATCGCCACCAGGGGCGCCACTGGTTACCACGATCATGTTCTTCTCGCGCGCAATTTCAGCAAGGGTCTGGAGTTCCCTGAGCTTTATGGAGAGGGGGAACTTGGTATATAGCTCTGCAGCTTCTATCATCTTCTGGCTTGCCTGGAACTCACCGTCAGCCAGGATAATCCTTGACCTGCGCTCTCTTTCTGCTTCAGCCTGCTTTGCAATGGCTCTCATCATGGACTCCGGAAGGCTCACATCGCGTATTGTGACAGCGGAAATCTTGATGCCCCACGGCTCTGTCGCATCGTCAAGAACCACCTGGAGTTTCTTGTTAAGCTCATCACGCTTTGAGAGCAGGTCGTCAAGATCGATCTGCCCGAGAATATCTCTCAGCGTGGTCTGCCCGAGCATGCTTGTAGCTACCCAGAAGTTCTCGACCTTTGTGATCGCATTCTGGGGCTCCACGACTCGATAATAAATTACTGCATCAACATCAACTGTAACATTGTCCTTGGTTATTATGGTCTGCTTCGGAACATCGATAGTGATTATCCTGAGATCCACTTTTACAATGCTATCCACGATCGGGATTATGAGGAATATCCCTGGTCCTTTTGCTCCCTGCAATCTCCCCATCCTGAATATTACTACCCGTTCATATTCCCTTACAACCTTTACCGACTGCGCAAGTATCAAAATGACTACTACAGCAGCAATTATTACTGGAAGTTCAAATGCCATTAATGTCACCCTGTTTTTAATGGTACAAGGGTATATAAAGACCTTACCATGATTTGAATATTTATCAATATGGATCAAAAAGGCCAACCAGGGCTTGATGAACTTATAACGCCTGAAGAAAGAGAACACCTGCTCTACGGGCTGCACAGGTTCCTGGCATGGGTTGGAGAGCCGCTTCCCGCAAAGGTGGATGTGGAAGGGAATGATGTGGAAGTACATGACGTGATATGGCGCTGCATTCATAAAAAAGAATTCTCGGAAAAGGAAAAAAAGAGTTTCATGGAGCTTGTCCGGATGCTTGAGACAAAAGAAAAGCTCGATGAGGAATCCCTCGGGAAAGCCTCGCTTACCCGGGAAGAAGCAAAAAAATTATTTCATGAATCCGCAGCCCTCATTCGCGCTATCATGGATATCAGGGATTGCGAAGTCGGAAATGTCAAATTGAAAGAACCGGATATGGAAATAAGACGTAAAATAGATGATGCAAAAAGATGGATCGGGTTTTTGAAAAATGTTGGAAAGAAAAGTGGAGATATTTGATCTTTACGCCCTGAGATTCCGAGTTATGTGGGATATGTTTACAGAAATAAGCCTAAGCTGCTCGATTCATGGTTTTTAGTTGTAGCATATATAGTGCCACAAAATTATTTTTGGATTATTTGAGGGTATGAACAAAAATAGCAACGAACACAACGAACTCGATACGAACTCACGCCACCGGAGTTCGTTTTAGTTCGTACCAGTTCGTTGTTTTTTTCAGGTTCATCTACGTACCGAAGGTTCATAGCTGACTCTGTGGTTTCTTCGTAGCCCATGAAATCCTGAAAGTCAGGTTACACGTGCAGCTCCACCCCCTTATGTCCCTGGAAATTCTTTATCCCGTAAAGGCTCTGCCGCGCATCCCTGAAATAGAACCGCTCCTCAAGGATATTCGTTTTCTTCAACCTGTCAAGCGCATACCTGACAGTCCTGGGGGGCAAATAGCTTTCCCGTGTTATTTCTTTCTGGGTAAGCAGTCCGCCTTTCTCAAGTACCTTAAAAACAAGCTTTGCGGATGGAGGAAGAGCCTCGAACTTCACGTCAGTGTTCAAAATCGATACGTTTTGTGTTATATTACCGCTTTTCGCGGTGGCAAAGACGATTCCTCATTGGTTGTCACCAGGGGAGTTAACGGGGTTAACTGGGATAAAGGTTTCTATTTATTGGGACTGTCAAAAAGTTTGGTGTTGAACAAATCCTTTGCGTACTTTGCGCCCTCTGCGGTGAAAAAAACCTGCACCGCAAAGACGCAAAGAACGCAAAGTTACTTTAAGGGAAATTTAACACCAAAAGATTTTACACCCATTATTTATTGGGACAGTCAAAAAGTTGGCGTGCCGTCCCATCAGGGATGCGGCTGGAAGACGCACCGAAGGCGGCGCGCCTGGGAGTGGGGCGCACTTCTTGGAATATATACAATAATTGACCGTCAATATAGGGAAATGAATTTAAAAAAAGATATATTTAAATAACAAGGATTCTCATCTTAATATAATATGTTATCCATAAGTGAAATTGTGGAAAAAGATTCTATAAAATTGATGTATAAAATTTCTAAAGCATCATTTGTATCTCTCTTTATATTTCTAATTATTTTTTATTTTTCATTTACATCATCAATTATCAAAGCATTAAGTCCGCTTTCAGTTTCAATATTAATATTTGGAACATTCTTGATAACTTTAACTTTATTAAATATACCAAGGAGTAAATTAAAAAATAGATTAACTGAACTGAAAAAACTTTATCCCGAAGTTCCCTCTATTATAATGGGTATTGGATCTTCGCTTCTACTTATCACATTTTTAGTCGTTCTTAATAATCCTCCCAAAGATCCTGTAACCTCGACAGTTTACGGGTTAATATTAATGGGTCTGATGGCTTTTGGTTTCATCCTTATTCCTATTGGTTTTTTATTGCTCATCGTAAGTCTTTCTGCAAAAAAGTACTTGGAAGGTCAGGGGCGTTCAGAATGGATATATAAGAACAAAGATACAATTATTCAAGCTATTGGATTGATTGTACCTATAATCCTCTTTATTTTATCGCTGCATTACCAAACTCTATCCCCAAATGTGCCTTGATTTGTGTTGCACTTCAGCATAATTGCAAACCCGAATTGAAACCCTCT
>CAWCBK010000009.1:0-72114 GCA_963793805.1 Methanobacteriota archaeon | reverse complement strand
TTAACATAGCTATTAAGATAATAAACTGCGCCGCAAAAACGTTTTCCGTTAGCATTTCAGTCCAAAATAAATACCATGTTGCAATTACACCGGAAAATAGCACAATTGCAATGCACCATTGAATTTTTGAGATTTTTGGTTCACTCTTCACTTTATGGAGTGCACGAATGTTTCGAATCACCTTAACATTCTGAGGGTCAAGTTTGTGTGCTTCCTCAAATTCTTTTTTTGCTCTATTGTATTTTTCAAGGTGCGCATATACCCAGCCAAGATTGTTATGAATCTCTGCTTTTGCCTGGTGCGCCATTGAATTTGAATTTTTTATCGCCTCATGATACTTTTCTATTGCCTCTTCAAGATAATCTTCATCTGCAAGTATGTCCCCATAAGTTCTGAGAGCATAGGGGTCTTTTGGCTCGATTTGAAGCGCAATTCTTACTTCCTTTTCAGCATCAAAAAACATCGCTTCTTTTCTTAAAAGAATTGCGTAATTGATATGCGCCACTGCAAGATTCGGGTTTGCTTCAATGGCTTTCTGGTAGTGGTCTTCCGCTTCTGTTTTCCGGTTGAGCTCAGATAGCAAATTGGCGTAATTATAGTGCGCCACTGCATAATTCGGGTACGCGGCTATCGCCAGTTTATACTGTTCTTCCGCTTCTGTTTTCCGGTTGAGTTCCTCTAGCAAATTGGCGTAATTGGAGTGTGCCTCCGCCAAATTCGGGTTAGCAGCTATCGCCAGTTTATACTGTTCTTCCGCTTCTGGTTTTCGATTGAGTTCATTTAGCAAAATGGCATAATTGTAGTGCGACGCCGCCAAATTCGGATCAACGGTTATTGCCAGTTTATAATATTCTTCAGCTTCTGTTTTCCGGTTGAGTTCAGATAGCAAAAAGGCATAATTGGAGTACGCTGCTGCATAATTCGGGTTAGCAGCTATCGCCTGTTTATAATATTCTTCCGCTTCTGTTTTCCTGTTGAGTTCCTCTAGCAAATTGGCGTAATTGGAGTGCGCTTTCGCATAATTCGGGTTAGCGTTTATCGCCAGTTTATACTGTTCTTCTGCTTCCGTTTTCCGGTTGAGTTCCTTTAGCAAATTAGCGTAATTGTAGTGCGCTTCCGCATAATTCGGGTTAGCGTTTATCGCCAGTTTATACTGTTCTTCTGCTTCTGTTTTCCTGTTGAGTTCCTTTAGCAAAATGGCGTAATTGGAGTGTGTTTCCGCATAATTCGGGTTGGCGGCTATCGCCAGTTTATACTGTTCTTCGGCTTTTTCCACTTTTCTGAGATATTGCGCCGCAAGACCTGCAATATAATAAGCTATTGCTTTTCCTTCTCCTTCAAGCCCCTGCGCCGCCGCGAGCGCAATCACATAAGCGAAACCGTACTTGTTATTCCCCTCCTCTTCCTTTGACAACTCCAGCATTTCCTCCGCCCCTATCCCCATCTCTTCCGCCACCCGCGCCACCTCCTCCACGCACTTCTCAAGTTCCCCGCGCTCGATGCAAGGCGCGAGTTTCTTCAGGAATTCTTCGGTTTTGTTATTTTCAGGCATAATATCAGATTTTGTACGCGCCATGTTATAACCTAAGTTTTTTCTTTTTTCCAAAGCCCTTTTTTAATCCTTTGCAGATTTTTCAAGTCTTGATCTCTAACATCTAATTTTTCTTTTGTCTCTTCCACTAACTCTCTTTTTTCACTTTCGAGAACCAATTTTTTTAATTCTTCAATAACATCGCTCACAAACATCTCTTTCGATTCAAGAGGAACTTCTTGATCTTTAATATGCACATGGAACGGATATGTTCCGACATCCTTCCAATGAGGGGCGTTGTCCCACCGCTTAATAATAACATCTTTATCCTGAAGATGATATGAATATCGCCTGAAATCTTCTCCAATGCTTTCAGTTACCTGAAGAAAATAACCGTTTTTGAGTCGTGCTCTCACTTTTATGGATTGAACTGGCGGTTCGACATTGATTTCAATGATCTTCAAGTCATCAATAAGATCACAGGCTGAGAGTATCACAATAATATGCGATACAGTCATGCCATTTTGCTCCAGTATTGAAGCGCTTTAACATAACTTTCCCAGAGAATATAATCGTCCCATTCTTCAAAAATCTCTTTATTAGTAGTCCCCTTGATTCTGGCCTCAAATTCAGGAAAAACCATACTATATTTTTCTTCCATTTCTTTTATTTTCCTGGTGTAATGCTCTACTTTAAACCTGGCTTGATCATGCACCAGCGCCGATATGGCTTCCTCCTCATTTTTATACAAACCGGTTTTGATCATGTCCTCTATTGGCTGGAAGACATTGCGTTGGATTTTAACATAAGACATAACATAACCTCGTTTAAATTATGAGTTTTTTGGTAATAATTGTTATTAAAACCATATTTCTATTAGCTTATATATATAATCGATTTACCCTGACATGACAATTCATCGATTTTTGACAGGATAACAGGATGAACTGGATTAATAGTAGACGTATCCTGTCAATCCGGTCTATATTCACCGCTTTTCATAATATAGAAATCAGAAAAAAAAAATTACTTCCTCAATATCTGTATGCTCGTCCTTGCCCCCGCGCTGAGTTCCACTTCCTCATTCCTCCCCGGCTTTGCATAGGCATCGATGATGCGTATCTCGCTCCCGATATCCAGCTCATTGACAATATCGGCATGTTCACCCCAGAGGGCCACTCTTATCCGTCCGGTATCATCAGATATATAGATATTCGAAACCTTATTCTTTGTCCCATCAGCACGCTCAAATTCCTTTATCTCGTCAAGCCCAGAAACATGCCCCGAAACGCTGTAAGACGAATTTATCCCGATGTCAGCGATAGGCGTGAGCGGCTCTGAATAATCAACTGCTGCGCCACTTTTTACCATGCTTCCCCCTGAGCCGATCTGCAATTCTGTCTGGTTGCTGAATGAGTTCTCCCGTGCGTAGGCGTTCATGACCTCCACGGTATCCCCGGCTTTAAATTCCGGCGCATCAGCCTTTGCATCCCATAAAGTCAGCCGTATCTTACCCGTGCCATCCCCGAGGGTTACATTCCTGACTTTGCCCATTGTCCCGTCTTTTCTGGAAAAAGTCCTCACAGCACCCATATCAATGATCTTACCCACAATATTGATAGAGTTCATGCCGCTCTTTACTTCGCTGATCTTAACGGGTTTTATGTCAACGGAAACTTCCTTATCAATATGCTCTATACCTCCGCCCCTGCCCACATTGACCTCAAGGCCGCTTTTCCCTTCCTTGACATATCCCTTAACTTTCAGGGACTGGCCAGGCTTGATATCCCCGATCTTCACGAGGTCGCATGCTTCGTCCCACAGCGCTGCTTTTATCGAACCTGTATCATCTGCAAGGTTAAGGTTCACAACGCGCCCTATCGTGTCATTATCGCGCGAGAATTCGCGAATTTCGCTCACAGAGAGCACTTTTGCGATGAAGACCACATTGCTCCTGTCTTTCGACATATCCTTGATTTTAATAGCTTCATTGACTCCCAATTCACTGGATACGAGCATGGCAGCCGTCTTCAGGTCGCACAGGCCATTCATAAAAGTTATTTTTTCTTCGATCTTTGACTTGAATTCGTCACGTGTCAGCTTCCCTTCAAGTTTTATGTAATATTCTTCGATCTCCTCGGAGCTCACCATGATATGCTAAGAAGAAAGGTACGGATAAAAGGTTTATGGTTCTTTCAGGCTGAGTAAACAATCTGAGATTTTTTATTGTCTTCTGGATTGAAAAAGGAAGTACCAAACAACGAACTCGTACGAACTCCATACGAACTCACGCCGCCGGAGTTCGTTTCAGTTCGTATAGGTTCGATGTTATTCGTAATATTTTTGGAATAAATCTCATACAAACTTCTATGTATCTTAAAAACCCAATTAATACCTGATGCCAACGATAAGTGAAAAGATACTGAGCAGGGCTTCCGGGAAAACCGCATCCGCAGGGGATTTTGTCATCGCAAATATAGATTATGCCATGGCTCATGACGGGACAAGCGTGCTTGCAGTAAAGGCTTTCAAGGAGATGGGCGCAAAGAAAGTATGGGACCCGGCACGGATAATTATCCCGTTCGACCACATAGCGCCAGCCAATAATGAGACAGCGGCTAAACTCCAGCAGGGTATCAGGCAGTGGATAAAAGAACAGGAAATTGCCAATTTTTTCGATGTCGGAGACGGGATATGCCACCAGGTTCTTCCTGAGCAGGGATTTGCAATGCCTGGAAAGCTCATCATTGGCGCTGACTCGCATTCATGCACTTACGGCGCATTCGGGGCATTTGCCACAGGCGTTGGGGCGACGGACATGGCTGAAATATTCGCCACTGGAAAATTGTGGCTGCGCGTGCCCCAGACCATCCGGATAACTGTGGAGGGTAAACTTGAAAAGAGTGTTTCCGCAAAAGACCTGACGCTTTACATTATAAAAAACGTAGGCGCAGATGGCGCGAACTATAAAGCTGTTGAATATTATGGCGAAGCAATAAGTGCCCTCTCAATACCCGAACGGATGACATTGTGCAACATGGCTATCGAAATGGGAGCTAAAGCAGGAATCGTGCCGCCTGATGAAAAGACCGAAAAGTATCTCAGGGGAAGAGCACGGGAAAAATACACGCCGGTATTCGCGGATGAGGACGCAGAATATATAGAAGAATACGATTTCGATGTTGGCGACCTTGAGCCGCAGGTCGCAAAACCGCATGAAGTTGACAATGTGGTATCTGTCAGGGAAGTGGCAGGAGCACATCTTGACCAGGTCTTTATAGGCTCATGCACCAACGGCAGGTACGAAGACCTTGAGACTGTGGCGCGTATCCTGAAAGGAAAAAAGGTCAGGGCGAGGACTATCGTCTTGCCTGCTTCGCGCGAAGTGCTCATCAAAGCCACGGAATCGGGAATCATCGCCACGCTTCTGAAAGCAGGCGCAATAATTGCTCCGCCCGGATGCGGCCCGTGCCTTGGCGCACACATGGGTGTGCTTGCTGAGGGTGAAACATGCCTCTCAACCTCAAACCGCAACTTCAGGGGACGGATGGGGGCAGGCGGGCTCATATACCTCGCATCCCCGGAGACCGCGGCTGCTAGCGCACTTCTTGGAAAGATAGCTGACCCCAGGGACGTGAAGCAATGATATCAAGGATACTTCCTGATAAAATAAAATACGACGGTTCGCAGATAGCTCCGCTCTGGGCTTACAGTATGGGAATAAAAGGCGACTCAATGGTGATGTTCCATGGGCCGATGGACGTTTCTTTCGATAATATGAAAGACCTTGAAGATGAAAAAGCAGGAAAGACGATCATGGGAGATGACCTTGTCCACATCATCGTGGAACGATTCGATTCACCAGCCAGCATGCGGCTTGCCTACTACATGCAGCGCCTCCTCATTGTCTGTATCAGGGATGTCCTTATGAAGCAGGGCATTCAGACGACCAGGAATGGCGATGACCTTTTTATCGATAACGGGAAGCTCACGGTAAGCATAGCCACAGCAGGCGTAACGAGTGAGAAAATACACTGCGGGATAAACATAACAACAGTTGGGACGCCGGCAGAGGTCAGGACGGCATCGCTTGAGGAGCTTGGGATTACAGACTGGAAACCTCTGGCTCGCGAGATAGCCGAGACTTTTGTGAATGAAATAGAAGATATTGAAGGGGATATCGTAAAAACTAAAAGTTTATGAAATGTGAGCAAAACCTTTTTTTTCAATGTTTCCAGATAGTTACCAGATATGGATTTTTATAGAGCCGATAGATAGCTAAATCGCTATTAACTTTCATAAATCTTTTTTTGATAGGTTAAAATCTACAGTACAAATTTTTAAAAACTGTTCCTAATTCAAAGGTTACCAAAATAAAGTTCTCCTTTTAGTGAGTTTTCCAGCGATTTTGAACTTTTTCTTTCTATACTTTGCTCCCCAACACCAGTTTTTCTTGCCTTTTGTTTTGACAATCAATTCATCAGCATGCACGTTCCCCTTAATTTCAGGCTCAAGTGTCTCTGTAAAATTGTTGATGATCTGGGAATAATCCTGACTCAATAGGAGTATCATCCATCGAGAAACCATGATGCTGCCAAATGTGATCCTTGACATTACTTAATGATAGACCGCTTTGATGAAGAGAAACTGCCTCTACAATATGTTTTTTCTGAAAACGTCGTCTTAAGAATCCATCATCCGGGGAGAATTAAATTGACAATATCTTCTTAGATAACTTTAATAGCCATCGAATCGAGTATAGCGGGTCATCAGGGGCTGTGGCCTAGTCCGGCATGGCGACGGGCTCCAGCGGAAAACCGGAGTATATCCGGTGTGTTATGATGAGCAACGGGTCAACCGAGCGAACCGGACGCGGTAAGCAGTGAGGAACCGTTGGAGCACTGAACGTGCTCGATACCCCACGAGACCCCGGATTTAAATCCGGGTCTGGTCGGGGTCTGGTGCGCCTAAAACCTGGCGTTTTCGGAGAGACCCGTCGATCGTGAGTTCAAATCTCACCAGCCCCATACAATGACCGTTCAATTAACTTTTTTTTAGGATTACTTCCACTTTATTCTTTAACTTAATTAGCAAAACAGCTTTAAATAGGATAATATCCAATATATTCCTGCATGAAAAATACAAGAAAAGACAGCGGAGAAAGGGCTAACGCAGAATCAAAAAAGAATTCTTGGAGAAACAAAACGAAGACATGATAAGGCGCTCAGAAGATTGGCGCAGATGTAGCCTTTACTTTTTCTCTGATCCATTTCTCTATGGTTTTAACTGTGTGTTTGTACTCTGCTATTTTTCTCATAAGTTGCGATGGTGTGTAATATAAATGCTGCCCTTTTGATAATATCTTTTTCACGGTTCACTTTATAAACCAGCAACTCAAGCGTCCCCCGGGTTAGTAATCCACCTGTTCTTCCATTAAATCCACCCTGCATTTTTATTCCCTCAAATCAGGTATCCTGAAATATCTCATCCATCTCTATATCCTCAATTCCCCTCTCTCCAAGTGCGCTCTCAAACTCTTGGGGCGTAAGCACGGGTTGATGGAACCTTTCAGCATCGTCTATCGTGATCCTCGGGCAGGCTGTGTTCACATAAGCATCAGCCCGAAACGCCAGCAACTGCTCCGGCGTTACAAGTTCCATCTCGATTATAAAACCCCTCTTGGCGTGCTTTTCAGCCAGCGCTTTAAGCCGCATAGCAAGCTCCATCCTGTTCTGACCGCTCTTTGTAGATACGATAATCCCGAAAACTGCTGCATTCATAGCTTTTGCAATATATCCGCCGCGCTTACGGAGTAGCTTCTCTGGATCAACTTCTGCCACACGGTCAAGATACGGGTCTGCCGCGATCACTTTTTTACCTGTTGCGATCGCAACTCCGAGCGGGTGGAAAATCCCGCTCCCGATATAGAGAATCTCTTCGCAATCGACCCGAGCCGCCGTAAAATTGCATCCGAGAACCTGGCCGGGATATGCGACTCTTTTATCTCCGGTTCCAATAACACATTCTCTCCAGTGTTCTTTTAATACAGCGCATGCTTCATCCAGCTTATGAATATGCTGAACTGTTGTTATCAAACCTATCCTTTCGGTTCTCAAAAGCGAAAGAGCCTTCCTGACAACCGGAACCACGTCTATGTTCGAACGCGCTTCAATAAAAACCACGTTGTCGTAATTTCCCATACCTGCATGCCCGAAATGGAACAGCACATCGACCCTGCCTGCTAGAACGGTATCGATATCGCATGCCCCAAAGCAGGGGTTGCCTGAAATAATAACACGCGCACCTGTTTTTTCCTCGATTTCTCCTGCAATACCCGGCGCGCGCCTTTTGAGTCCCTCAGGGAACTGGAGGCCGACTGTTTTGCATTTCCTGTCCTTTATTATCCTGATCACGCGTTCCAGGTCAAGATCGAATTGCTCCATTACAATTTCCTCGCTATCACATACGCCTCTTTTTTCTCAGGCTCAAGCACATCGATGATCTCAAGACCCAAGGAAGATAGCTTCATGAGGATCGGTTCCCTATCCTTTTTTTTGGCAGTTTCAGAACCTGCATGAGCATCCCGCCATTTTTCAATGCAGGAAGCGCGTTTTCAAGTGCCTTTATAGAAGATAATGGGTCTGCAGTGATATCCATGAGCAGGACATCGAATTTTTCCTTCTCAAAAGGCATTGTGAACACATCATCGAACTCAACTGTGATATTTGGGCGCTCGTGTGCGATCTGTCCAAGCTCGGTGCGAAACTCCCTGCTGAACTCGATGCCGTGAACAAGGGATGCGACCTCAGAGGCGAACAAAAGGAAACCTCCTGCACTTGACCCGATATCAAGAACCGTATCGCCTGCTTTTATAATATTTGTCTTCTCCTGTATCTCTTTAAGTTTCCAGTATCCACCGGGTTTATCCATATCACCTGCCACTTCAATGCTGTCAGAGTATGCAACGTCATAAGAGGGTTTTGTGACAACGCTGCCATTGACCTTCACGTGCCCTTCTGTGATGGCTCTTTTTGCACGTACGCGGGAGCCGAGATCGCCTATTTCGACAAGGTAAGAGTCAAGTCTCATGGATACACCAGATGAATTGGATTGTAATTTATTATGGTAAGAATGTTTCTGGAACTACAATAATTTACTACATCGAAGGTATATAATTCAATGTACTTCACCAAAATATTAGGTTCTATATATATAATCAACATAAATAATATGCAGACTTTCTGCTATGTGCACCTTTAAAATGTGTTTAATATGCGCTGCCGCACCAATATACAACCTTAAACCTCCTGAAAATAGAAAACCGCGACGCCACGCAGTTCGCAGAGTCGCCCCCCTCACCGGTAGCGGGTAAGCCCTGACCAAAAGGAAGGATGAGGGCTTTGACAGCATCCCTTTGGCAGTGCGCTGGGAGTATCGGGGATGGATTTAAATAGAACGAACGTAAATATTTCTATTAAACAAAATTATGTGCAGTTTGTTCAACGTATCAATATAATCCTCTTTACTCATAATTTCGGGGGCAAGAGTGTAATAAATTGATCGGAATATATTGAAAATAAAACGACCTGAAAAAGCGATGCATGTGGTAATGGGGGAAGATATGATAAAGAAATTCAGTGAAATAATCAAAACTAAATTTCCAGATAAAATCTCGGTTACAGTTAAAATTTTATTGACCATCATTCTTGTGGTATCTCCGATGAGTGCCGCTCCAGATGATAAGAACCCGGTCATATCCATAACATCCCCGAATAATGGTCAGATATTCTCTGTAGCCTCGATAACAGTGAATGGAACTGCTTCAGATAATGTGGCATTGAGCAAAGTAGAAGTGAAAGTCGGCTCAGGTTCCTGGCTGCCTGTTACTGGCAATACAACCTGGTCAGTTGATTCTGTCCCTCTTGAAGCAGGAGCTAATATTATCACTGCCCGTGCAACAGATACGTCTGATAATATCAGGGAAAAATCAGTGACCGTGACTTATACTCCATCCGATAATGAGACACCGGTCATATCCATAACATCCCCGACCGAAGGTCAGATCTTCTCTGTAGCCTCGATAACAGTTAACGGAACTGCTTCAGATAATGTGGCATTGAGCAAAGTAGAAGTGAATGTCGGCTCAGGTTCCTGGCTGCCTGTAACCGGCACTACAACCTGGTCAGTTGATTCTATCCCTCTTGAAGCAGGAGCTAATATTATCACTGCCCGTGCAACAGATGCATCTGATAATGTCAACGAAACATCAGTGACCGTGAATTATACCCAATCTGATGTTGAGACCCCTGTCATATCCATAACATCCCCGACCGAAGGTCAGATCTTCTCCGTAGCCTCGATAACAGTTAGCGGAACTGCTTCAGATAATATGGAATTGAGCAAAGTAGAAGTGAAAGTCGGAAATGGATCTTGGGTATTGGCATCTGGAAACACTTCCTGGACTGTTTCTTCTATGAATCTCTCAGTTGGATCGAACATGATAACTGCAAAAGCTACATATTATTCAAATAATACATATGAAACGTCAGTGAATGTTACATATTCTCTGCCAGACAATACACACAAAGATAGTGGTAGTAGCAAGGGCGGGGGTGGCGGAGGAGGGAGTGGAGGAACATCAGGTGAGAACTTTACAAATATCATCATAAAAGAGAAACATGACTTGGATATTTTCAAGGATAAGGTCACATCGTATGCATTCACTGATACTAGTAATCCCATTTTGTTTGTCAATATTTCAGGCAATAGAAGTGTTGGAGAAATCAACACTGCTGTCGAGGTGCTTAGAAACACTTCTACGCTTGTAAAAAGGTCAGCGCCAGGAATTGTTTATAAGAATTTAAACATCTGGGTGGGGACATCGGGCTTTGCAACACCAGATAATATAAAGGAAGCATTCATCAAATTCAAAGTAGATAATAATTGGATGAGCGCCAACAGCGTTACAAGCAACGATATCATTTTGAAGAAATGGAACGGAACTAGCTGGATAGATCTTGAAACAAGAGTATTGTCAAAAGATGACACAAACACATTTTTTGAAGGAAAAACATATGCATTCTCACCGTTTGCAATAGCTGCAAAGACGGCCGAGGTGAAACCTACGGACAAAGTGCTGGGCTCCGAAATCCCTCAACCGCTCGAGGTCAACGCGCCAGTTCATAACGACAAATCATCACAACCCGCGGAAACAGCAATCATTACACGGATCGCATCGTCAGGGATATCCACATGGTCCACAATATTAATTGTATTAATTATAAATATTATTTTAGTTGCAATGTACTTCTTGTGGGTAAAATAGAGGTGTTATTTTGCACCAGGAAATGTGAGGTTTTGCCAGCGCCTTCAATAATATAAGTAAATAATCATAATCGATAATATTTGACAAATATTACTTCATCGCTGGGAAGCTTTATCTTTTGCCGGGTATTCAAACACAACAACTACTTATAATAAATTATAAAACGCAGTAAATCAATGAAGCAGTAAAATCCTGAAGCTTTTAAAAGGCATATAAAAATCATCAAAAAATTATTATATGAATTACATTAAAAGCATACCCGTGCCGAGGTGGCAGAGCGGACTAACGCGGCAGGCTCGAGACCTGTTTTACCTTCCGGTAAGCTAGGGTTCAAATCCCTACCTCGGCGCTTTTTGATATAAATAATGAGATTTGAGATGTAAAAATGCCTGACAATCACAACAAAATTGAAAAGCTTCTGCTGTGTTTTTTGATAGTTACAGACTTGCCCGTTTGATTATTCATCCTAGTGGAAATTATCAGATAAACTGGGAAAAAGTAGAAATAGCATGAAAAATGATTATAATTTGGGAGCATGAAACTTGTAATAGTCTATGGAACGGGGTCTCATAATACCGAACGGATGGCGCGGGCCATAAAAGAGGGGGCGGCACTGAAGGTATAGATGCAGTACTGATAAATGTGAATGATGCTGATAAAAGCGATGTCATGGATGCGGATGCTGTTGCTGTGGGTTCGCCAAATTATAACCATGCGATGATGCCGACAGTAAGAAGATTCCTTGATTCTCTTTCTGAGCTTGACCTCTCAGGAAAAGTCGGCCTGTCGTTCGGCTCACATGGCTGGAGCTTTGAAGCAACAGATCAGATCAACAGGATATTGACGTCCTATGGCCTTGTGATGATAGATGATCTATTGATAAAACGGATGCCGGGTGATGAAGAACTTGAACTGTGCAGGCAAGTTGGTTCAATATTGGCATGTAAAATACAGAAAAAGGAGGTGTTATGTGTAGCATAGATGATTCTTTTGGAGTGGAATCCCGGCGGATTATATCAGTATATAAATGATTCTTGTTTCGGGTAGGGGCAGAGTATTCATTCACCTGCTGTATGAACTTTTTAAAAAAATAGAACGACTAACTCAATAACCTGGGCGAGAAATATTTCTTTATCACAGTATCGCATTTGCCGCAGGTTATCATGAGCCAGTCGCCAACTTCCTGTTTTTCGTAGTTGTCGAATATGGATGCGCCGCAATCCGGGCAGACGTAATACTCCTTGAAATAGTAGTTATAGAACTCAGGGGAATTCGTAAGCCAGTTGATGGTCAACAGCAGCCTTTCAAGGTATCTCTTTTTTCCGCCCTCAGCGCCTTTTTTTATCTCTTCTCGAACATGCTCTTCCATGTGCTGGATGTGGCGCTTCGTATGTTTCCTGATCTTCTGGTAGTCGCTTACATACTGTTTTCCGCTCTCAAGATAATTGAGATAACCTTTTTTTGATCCTGTGCCTTCTCTTATCGTCCTCAGGAAATATTCGCTCATCAGGTCTTCCATGAGGTCGGCGCACTCAGTGCAGATGTTATATCCCTGGTAACATTTTGAGTCCTGTTCGCCCTTGCATATCATGCAGGTTTCCATTGTCCTCACCTTACTAGCACCGGCTTTGTGGCCTCTCTTGTGAACATTATGGGATACAGGTTAAGCACCGACAGCAGGTCGCCTTTCTTGATCTCACCTGATTCCTGTCCAAGCACGTATGCAGCGTTGATGATACGGTCTGTCTCGACCGGCGCAGGACCGTCCCTGGTTACGACTTTTATGACCGAAACCAGAGGATGATGACTGAAAGCGCAGGGCATTGCAAGCATATCCTTCTGTACTTTAACATCTTTTACCTTAACACGTTCAAGTTTCCCTGCCCCGATGGTAACATCCTCATCCGCTATTACCATCTCCCATTTTGCACGGGTGGCTATGGTAAATTCATACGGCGATGCCTTCACTTTTTTCCTGCTTACTTTCCCGTTATCGCGGGAAACAACATTTACGATTTCGCTCATAAAAGCCTCCTTGTTTATACATAAAGGTCATTGTATTTATAGTTTATCACGATTAAACATGATAATAATTAATCATGATAATAAAATTAATGGTGTCATCAATATTATTTCGTTTAATAATTTTAGTAAGTACAGGGTTTAAACGAAACTTTAATAACCACATAATGACTTTCAGAATACCGCGCTCCGATAGTGTAGCACGGCCAATCATGTCAGACTCTCACTCTGACGACTGGGGTTCAAATCCCCATCGGAGCATATTATAATTAGTACGATTCCCACTGCCTTCGTCCCGATATACAAAGGCTTAATATACCGTACAGAGACATCAGGATCCCGTGTTCATAATAGGGCCGCTCTCTTGCTCCCTCAATGCTATTAAAGTCACAAGACTTTAATTCTTACCGCTTGGCTTTATGGACTCAGCTTTCTGGATATTCAGAACTGTGGTCGCCATCCGGAACCTGTATCTTTGCTACGTCATAAGCCCGTATTCAATCTGAGGGGGATCTTTATTCTATCAATCGCGCACCATGTGTGATGGCCACTATCTCAATTGCTTCTGATTTAACCCTAAGCATATCCCTGCTTATTTTTCATGTTCATATTCATCCATCAATTTCATCACTTTGTTCCTCTCGCCAGCGGTCATATCCAGTTCATCATAAGGATGGTCACTTCAAATGGGATATCTTGCTTCATGCTTCCGGCTTTCTCCTAAAATAGAGCGCCAACAATAACATCGATCCGGGCGCAGTAACGATCCACGGCAGACCGAGAAGCAGTAAAGACGTGGAAAAATCCGGATAAAAATACACGAAAGCAATCAAAGGGGTAATCAAGCTGTTGGACAGGAAAAACCGTCTGACCCACCTTTGCAGTCCCTGTTTTGCAAAGAGCGGAACTGCAAATAAAGTCGCCAATCCCAGAGCTATGTATCCCAGCGCATCAAAAGTCCACAAAAGAGAATGAGGTGTTTGCACAAGAACCGGGTCCGGGGCCGCATAAGGGATCACGGCTGTCAATTGAACGATGTAATTCAAAGAGACGTATGTGGTGTATATTACGGCAAAGAGAACAGCCGCATGGCTCCAAAACCTGTTCTCTTCTGGTGTAACATAGTGAAGTGCAAGCAAGCCGAGCATGAATGGCGTTGCAATAAAAAGTGAAAAACCATAGATGAGAATCTCATCCCATGGACGACCTACAATGCCGACAACCTGCAGAATTTGAGCAACAGAATATCCGATCGTTGCAACAAATGCAACAAACGCTGACCAGAATCCAAGTTCTCTCACCGAATTCTTTATCCGAATCAAAGAAATGCTTGAAATAATATGCGCCCACCCAGCTTGAATATGTTAATATGCGGGCGCTTTTCTGCTATGTCGAAGATGGGTATGAGACGGGTCTATTGTCATTAATTTATGGGATAAATCTTTTCCATCGAGCTGATGCACTCCTGCAAAGGCTCCATCTTTATCATCACCAATTTACCATCTTAACAACGGGGACCCAAAAGAGAGACAGGTAAAAGGAACAAACAGAAATAAAGGTCATGGATTAAAGTATTTGATCTGCGTATATCATAAAGAGGAAGGGAAAATCATGGATTTCTTTGATTCCGCCTACGGAGGCATTCCGCCGTGGGATATCGGGCGTCCCCAGAAGGAGTTCATCCGGCTGGCTGAAGAAGGAGAGATAGGCGGAAGAGTACTTGATGTGGGGTGCGGAACAGGTGAGAACGCATTATATCTTGCTCATCTTGGTTTTGAAGTGTGGGGCATCGATGCAGCACCATCTGCCATCAAAAAAGCAAAAGAGAATGCCAGGGAACGAGGAATAACCGTGAACTTTCTTGTTTTCGATGCTCTTAACCTTCAATCACTTCGGACTAAATTCAATACTGTGATCGACTGCGGGCTGTTCCATGTGTTCACTGATGAAGAGCGCCCGGTTTTCGCTGCAAGTTTGTCTTCTGCGCTCTATCCCGGCGGCAGATATTTTTTGCTCTGTTTCAGTGAGCATGAGCCGGGATCATACGGGCCAAGGAGAGTAACCCAGGCCGAAATACGGGCAACATTCAGCGAAGGCTGGAAGATCAATTACATCAGGGAAGCGGAATTTGATACAAGGTTTGGTGCAGAAAACGTGAAGGCATGGCTGTCCTCTATCACCCGTTTGTGATCATCGCCTGATCGCATGTTTTTCATTCTTTTCCTTCCATTGCATGAACCACTGCTGACTTATACTTTCTTTCAGTTTTGAAAAGAGATTATATACAAAGGTGTGGATTCAAAATCAATGTTTTTTGCGAGTGGATAAGAATGAAGAAAATAGCCAAAAAGGATAATGAATCACATGTCTCCAAGATGACTAAGAAAAAACAGATCCTTGATGATGTTCGCGCCAGATACGCATATGAAATCCTGAAAAAACTGGCTGATGAAGATGCAAAGATCTCGAAAAGGATAGACGAATTAACACTTGAATACCTGGTGGAAGTTGATCCTGACCAGATCGCTGAGAGTGTCTTCTCTGACCTTGATGATCTTGCTGTTGAAGATGTCTGGGATAATTCGGGAAGTACGCGGGATGGGTATGTGGATCCTAATGAACTGGCATCTGAGATGTTCGAAGAAGCGCTGGAACCGTATATCGATGAACTCAGGAAGTGCCTGAAACTGTCCATGAAAGAAGAATCAAAACTTCACTGCATGGGGATATTGAAAGGGCTATATAAATTTGAAAAAGAAGCCACGACAGAATTCCAGGACTTGGGCTGTGGATGAACCGCATGAAAATTTCAAACATATACTTGATGAGTGGAGGAAATGGAACATGGATCAGAAGGATATGAAAGAAATGGATGATTCAGGAGGGATAAAAATCCCTGATCCTGTCAAGATCGATTTTATCATATTTTTGCTTCCTTTCGTATGTCACAAGTTCCATGGATCCGATTGTTATTTTCAGTGGTCTGACTAATGGTAGGATATTAACGCACCAGCAATCCTTCACGTAAGACAGCGTTTGCCATAAGCCCAAACGACAATGCTGCTGCCAGCAAATATATTCCTGCACTGAAATAATCCCCATTTAAAAAAGGGAAAAGCGACATTATAAGGCTGGCAAATCCTGTGATTCCACCGCCATATAAAGTAACGAGTTGAATTGTCAAAGCTGTAATTTTTGGGTCATCGCTCATTTTGTCATATCTCCTTTTATTTTCAATATCTACCAAACACTTGGCACATAATTAAATTCAAATTCATCCACCTTCTCTGGCGGCAATCCGAGGTTAACAAACATTTCCTTGAAAATACTGCGATACTCCTCTTCCGGGATCTCCTCTCTTGCAGCGAGTTTAATCTCAGGAGCTACGCCTCCCAACTGGTCTATTTTAATTGTATACTCGCGCCCTTTATCCTGAAAGATTATTCTTACATTCGGGACACTTAAATCCAAGTAACCTATCTTTTTGTCCATACTGTAGAATGTTTCTATAAATCCACCTTCTCCACTTGTCATAGAAACGTTTGAGCTGGTGCTTGTCGCTTTTAAACTGGAATATAATGCCGGGAGGTTTAGCACCTTTTTTATAGTAATTGTTCCGGACGTTCCCTGACTATTTCTGATAGAGTCCTTGAGCTGCGTCAAATAACCCCTTGAATCCAGTTCAGTTGAATCAAACATCAGCCTGAACTTTTCAACGATCCATTCATCCGGTGGTAGATCCTCAGTTTTGAATGGTGCAAGGACATCTGGTCGTTCTTCATTATAGAAGGATATAGCTGTGCCACCATCGGAATCATATGTTGAAAAATACACTTTTCCGCTATAAAAATATCCAACTGAAAGAAATCTATAATCCTCACCGAATCGTTCGTCCAGTTCTTTAATATTTGATGGATGCACACCGATTTTTTGTTTTGTATTGCCGTAATAAGGACCATCAACCTCATATCCGGCTTTTTTGGCATTGGAGATAATTCTATCATAATCAATTTCACCAAGGTTGCTTCCTTGCGTGAAATATCCAGCTTGATCTGCCGAAATCAGAATCAAAAAGATTGATGCATATGCTGCAATCAATATGCCCGCCGCAAGCATTACGATTATGGTAGCCTTTTTCAATTTGGACCAGTTCTTATTTTTCCATATCCAGATGGCTCCAACTATAATTCCGATAACTGCTAATACCAGGAAAAAGCTGAAGATCAACAAAATATCATCCTGTACCTGCTCTGTAGGTACTGTACCTCTTAAGATTTGGTCATATCACCTGTTCGGCGTTATCATCGCTCTGATTGCCTCTGTAATTGGCATCGCCGGAGTGGGATGCCCTGAAGTAGATTGAAGTGTTTCTTGACTGCCCATTTTCCATCCAATCAAACTGAACAGTCACATTCACATCTGTTTTCGGTAGGGTCTTCTCTCTCGTATATTCTGAATCAAATACCATTAATGACCCATTTTTCGGAGGCAGGTCCCCCGATATTGAAATATTTTTCCTGACAACCTTATTGTGGGCAGCATCTGTAAATATTACTACGCCATGAAAATTTTTGGCAATTATATCCCCTTCATTCCAGACTGTTCCATGCACTTTTACGCTTTCAATTTCTGAATTATTTTCTGCCGCTCCCTGCGAAATACCGATATCGCTAACAATATGTACCCCAGCAGTTCTTTGCAGAGGGGCAAACCATGCCAGTACAATTATTGCGCAAACTGCCAGAACTGCCAATGCAATGAAAACCAATTTATATCTTGCCATGTTTTTCATAATCTCCTCTCCATTCATAAAGTCCGTATACTCTCTACTAGAATATTGAATTATAAAAAGTTTTGTTGGGATTTTTCTGGCAAAACATTTTTGGACAGCCTCGCAGCACAGTTTGCCACGACAGGCCAGGATATAAACGATCTGCCGCAGGGTCTTACTCCACAAATAATGCTGTGGATATTTTTTATCGGCGGGCTGACTATATTCAACATTTTTCCGGGAATAATATCAGGGCTCGGGGAAGAATTGGGCTGGCGCGGATTCATGTTTCCCGCGCTGTATAAGATCGGGCCAAAAGCAGCTTTCATCGGGGGAGGGTTCATCTGGTTTGCATGGCATGTTCCCCTTATGCTTGTCTTTCCGCAGACAGCCGCATTCACTTTCTGGCAAAATATAATTAACATTTTTGCCTCAGCAGTCGGATCGTTCGCCACCTTCTTTTTCCTTGCTTATATTTACATCAAAACCGAGAACATCCTTGTTGCGTCTGTTGCCCATATAACACTTAACAATTCTGCAAGGGCATTTTCCTATTTCGTCATCGTTCAAAGCCAGTTCGCAGCAAATATGCCCCGGCAGGTCATCGAGGTTACTGGGCCGATTCACGGACCTTTGTCCTTGGGCATGATGAAATCGCCAACAACGTCCACATAACGGTACGGATGCGCTTTGAGGGGGATCATATGGTGGTAGAAGGTCAGGAGGCCTCCCTTGAACTCGGCGTGAGTTTCGAGGGACGGGCCGTTAACGGCAAATAGAAATTAATTGATGAAGAAAAAATAAGGGAGGAACAAGAAATGATGAATATAAAAAAAGAGAAATGTCTGGTGGATAAAAAAATTGTGTTTTCCAAACAGCATTCTGATCACTTCACCCTGAGCAGCACTATAATCCTCTCCTTAGCCGTCTGAGCGACATCTTCAGGGTTTGGATTACCATCAAACACATAATTAACAGGGGTAGTTATATCTTCTGCCGCTCTTGCATCCGGTAAATGTTATGAGAAGTGTATTTTTGCTGACGATCATGTGCAGGGGTGAGCGCAGGAGGAAGATCATGAAAGGATTGAAAATACTGATCAGATTCAAAATATCATCTTCTTGATTGCTATAATATTTTCATACAGCACTTCTTGTACTGTTTTCCATTTCCGGACCAAAGGGGCGTATTATTACGGCATATTTTAGTCATATTTTTTTTCATTGGAGTTTCTTTTTGTGGATAAGATATATTTTTGATTATGATAATATGATATATAAGTTATGACCATGTGCATGTAAAAAACATTCAGTTTCTGTAAAAAACATGACTTTTGTCGATCTGGATTTTGAAGTGTGGGGTTTCGATATAGCACCAGTAGCCCCCTTAAATTGATAATATCTTCACCTCATAAAAATCAAATATTTTGTTAACTCAGTTATCATATCCCCATAAACCACAGCCACAAAAAACCCAAGTGTTATCGGGATCATGAACGGCAGTCCGGGAGTGACCCAAACTTCATCTTTTATTAATCCCTTTTCCGACATCGCTTTCAGTTTTGAAATGACATCTTCGTTAATCTCAACCCCCCCTCGTTTGAAGCGGAATTTAATCTCTCCGTTCTCCTCTTCAAAAGACTGGATGAGTTTTATATGTTTATCTGCGATATCTGAAATCCTGGATTTATAGCCTATAAAGATGTAAAGCGGATTATCGATATGAATGCCCATTCTGAAAATATTATATGTAGCCAGCCCAAGCGGAACAACCACAGTCAGCAGCACCGCATTGCCCAGTATGCCGAATGCAAACAGAGGGATGAGCGGCTCATTGAGTGGAAAATGCTGACCAAACGCCTGGATCACCGGATAAGCGGGGAGGATGATAGATATGACGATAAGCGATTTCGCATCTGCACCCCCGAAAGACCCCAATTGGAAGAGGATATAGACGAGCACGAATATCAGCCCTGCTGAGATCAGGAGGCGCAAAATATACGGCGCCCCTTCTATCATAATATCATAAAGTACAAAGAATACACTGCCAGCAAGCATCATCAGCCACAATTTATTCGTCACGCGGCGGGTTTTAATATCAGTATAGCATGAATAGAGCAGGAATGGCGTGCAGAACAATACCTTTAGAAGATCCAGCATATTCATATAATTATTTTATATACTTAAAATATTATGTGTTCATAAGGTAAAGTATATAGTCAGAAATAGCGATATACAGCACTTCCATGCCGTTGTGGCTTAGCCCGGTAAAGCGGCTGATTCGTAATCAGCAGATCGAGGGTTCGAATCCCTCCAGCGGCTTTCGTTTATATTGCCCCCACTTTTTTTCATAAAATATTAGCCGCAGAGGCACAGAAAACACCAAAGAATTTTACATCAATTGCAAATCGGTTAATTTATATGCAGGAAAAATCCTCCGTATTTCCCGGTGGCATCAGGAAGTAACACAATTTCATTCCTTTATCCCTATGAGCACATTTATTCAAACCAGCGACCAGAAAAACCAGAAAAAGAATAAAACCCTCACTGCGGCATCGATCATAATGGCAGTGAGGGAATTGCAGGCAGGAAAAAAGAAGAAAAGCGCATCTGTTCTCAAAAGACACGCGTTTCGGGGAACAGGAGGACAATTATCCTTGACTGTAAGAAATGCCTTGCCGGCGAAGCTTCGATCAGTCATATCAAATGCAGAGAGAACATTTTCCAGATACTTATTTCCGAGCCTGCGGCAGACCGGCTTGTACTCTCGCATCTGTATGAAAGGGATTATGAGATGGAAAACCTGGAATTCTTATACCTGCTTGCAAGATTTATCGATGGTATCAGGGTATATAAAAATGCAGACCTGAGCAAAGGTTACGGAAAATATCAGGCGCAGGGGGAAGAATTCATTCATTCTGTCATCGATCTTAGTGCTTCTGACCCGGTAAAAGCCTGTATCGATATCAGATTAAAGATCAAGAACCTGAAGGAAAACAAGGATATTGAAGAAGGAAAAACTAATTTCATTTCTCTCCTTGAGAAAATGGTCAGGTGCGTTCCGGGTCTTTCAGACAGGATCAAAGCCGATATGCCGGGGTATTATTATGAAACCGCAATAAAATCTCTTGTCAGGCCCGGATTTTCTTCGTCCCGGATATACGCAGCACCGCCCCCCAACACGGAATTCATCGAAGGGTATGAAGTGCAAAGACCTGGAGGCAGGGTCATGCAGATAAGCCGCTATAAGCTCACGGACAGACCAGAAACCCTGTATTTTGCCATTCCCATCGAATATAACATGAGACCAAAAGAACTTGAGATCATCGAAGCTGTCAGGAAAAAACTCATGAAGCATAGACCCAGAGACCTCAATTTCTCGGATCCCGCCAATTCCAGGGAATATTTCAGGAGGCTCGGAAAACAGTTGATAATAGAGGAGGCGCACATGATAGGGGTAAAGCTCACGCCGGATGAGATCAATACCTTCTCTGACATCCTTGCAAAATACACCACAGGTCTCGGGATACTGGAAGATGTGCTTTCAGATGAGCGAGTTACGGACGTTTATGTTAATTCCCCGGCTGATATCAATCCTATCCATATATCCGTTGACGGGGAAGAATGCATTTCCAATATATACCTGTCCCAGGACGACATCGATTCTATGATCACGCGATTCAGGACAATAAGCGGAAGACCATTCGGGGAGGCAAATCCTGTACTTGACATGAACCTTTCCGAGTTCAAGACCCGCGTTTCGGTCATCGGGAATCCCCTGGCTGCGGGAGGGCTTGCATACGCTTTCAGGAAACATGCAAATAATCCGTGGACGCTCCCCAAGCTCATCAACATGGGATCGATCACGCCTCTGGCAGCGGGCTTGTTGAGTTTCCTGATAGATGGCCAGTCATCCATACTTGTAGCAGGCGGGGTAGGCGCAGGGAAAACATCTCTTCTTGCAGCAATGCTTCTTGAGATACCCCAGAAATACAGGATACTTACGATCGAGGACACACCCGAGCTTCCGATAGAGACTCTTCAGAAGTTCGGCTGGAAGATCCAGGGCATGCATACGAAGGCGGCAGTAGGCGGCTCGGAAGCGGAAATAGCTCCTGAAATGGCGCTTCGCGCTGCGCTTCGAATGGGGAACTCCACTCTTGTTCTGGGCGAAGTCAGGGGTCCTGAAGTCAAAGTGTTGTATGAAGCCATGCAGGTTGGCACTGCGGGAAATTCCGTTATAGGCACAATTCACGGCGCATCAACCAGGGCGGTGTTTGAACGCATTGTGAACAGTCTCGGGGTTCCTGTTGCATCATTCAGGGCGACCGATGCTGTTGTGGTCTGCCAGAACGTAAGGTTGTCAGGCACCATGAGCAAGAAAAAGAGGGTCGTTCAGATAGCAGAAGTGACTGGAGGGGAATGGAAAGAAAAGCCTGATGCAGTTGATATATTTAACGACATTATGGTATTTGATTCGGCATCTGACAGGATACTGGCAACCGATCTGCTGGATAAGGGACAGTCCGAGCTGGTAAATAAAATAGCGGGCAAATGGGGACTCAGCATAGATGAGGCGCTGCTTAATATAAAGATGCGTGCGATGATCAAGCAGACCATTGCAAATGCTGGAAAGGAAAATCCTGAGTTCCTGGAGGCGGATGTGGTGGGTAAAGTAAACAATATGTTCTGGTACTACCAGGAAGAAGAGCGGGATGAAAAAGGAAAAGTGGATTTTCAGGCAGTGTATCAGCGTTGGATAGACTGGTACAGCGCATTTGTAAAAGAGAACACGTGAAACAATGGATGAATATCAGACCTGGTACTGCAGTGCCTGCAAGGTTGCAGTAAAACGTTTTGGCTGGATTGTCGGGAACACGGATGAATACAGGAAAAAGAGTGAAAAATCCGTAAGCCAGGAGTTTATGGATGCTTTAAACTTCACAGGTTATGATATCGAGCCGTGGGAGGCACATATACTGGCATATTCAGGTTTTATTGTGTTACTGTTACTGATGCTCGTTATTGATGCGATCCTTTTTAGCATTGCAAGATACGAGACCTCTTCTCTCACTGCTGTTGCCATATTCTCCGCTGTCGTTCCGCTTGCAGGAATGGTATACCTTAGCGAATACCCCAAGATACATGCAAAATTCATGAAAATACATTCTCTCGGTGATATTCCTGAGATACAGAGTTATATCGTTATGTCAATGAAGCTTGTATCGAACATGGAGAGGGCAATAATCTTTGCGGCAGGGAATTCCACAAGACCTCTTGCAAACGATCTCAAAAAGCTTATCTGGGACATCCATATCCGTACATTCAGCAGCATAGACGATGCGCTCATTTCATTTGCGAACCAGTGGGGCAAGAACAGCGAGTATTTCAAGCGCTCGCTTCACCTTGTAAAGAGTTCAGTAAATGAACCCGACGAGGCTCAGAGGCTAATTACGTTGAACAAATCGCTCGATATCGTTCTTGACGGGACAAAGACCATGATGGACAGTTTTTCCGCCAGGCTAAGGACGCCTACCTATGTCCTCTATTCGATCTTCATTTTGATACCCCTGGCGCTTGTCGCGCTTATCCCTGCGGTGAGCATTGTCGGCGTCAGGATAGACACTGTAACGCTTGTACTTCTATACGATTTCGTACTTCCACTGGCTACGTTTTTCTATTCGGAATATATCCTGCTCCAGCGCCCTGCCACTTTTGCACCGCCCCATATATCAGACAGGCATCCTGAATTGTCAGGTATAAGTTCAACAAAAAAAATGACTGTCGCTGGTGCGCTTATCGCCGGGGCGTTTGTAGGAACATCAGGGTATATTCTCCTGTTCATGGGGAATCCCTTAAGTATCATTTCACAGGAAGCAATGTCAGGGCTTCTGCCGCCTACCTTCCCCGTGATATGGGCGATAACATCGATGATCACGATATATTGCCTCGGGATTTATACGCCGTATAAGAAAATCCGGGACGGGATAAAGCAGATAGAGAGCGAATTCGCTGATGCTCTTTTCATTCTCGGAAGAAGGATATCTGAAGGGCGATCGGCTGAAGAGGCTTTCGGGCATACCTCAGAGACCATGAAAGGAGCGAAGATCGGTGAGATATTTGCAGATGTGTCAAAGAACCTTACCGGCATCCGCACAACACTGCACGGCGCAATATTCAATGAGGAATACGGGGCTTTCAGAGATGTATATTCCGACAGAGTGCATACTACCATGAGAATGTTCACGGAGAGCGTCCACAAAAGTAATGAAGCGGCAGGGATGGCAATTATAAAACTGGCTGACCACCTGAAGGAGCTTCAGGAGGTGGAGGACAATATCAAAAGGTCGCTTTATGACGTGACTTCGACCATGAGGGCAACAGCAATGATATTCGCACCGCTTATTGGAGGTGTCACACTCGCGCTATCCGAGGTCATACAGAAGATATTGCTGAATATTTCAAAAGAGGCGCAGCTTCTGCCCGAAGAATTCGATTTTGGCGGTATGATGAAAGACGCAGGTACTGGAATGGCGCAGAGTGTTCCTCCGGATACATTCCTGCTAATTATCGGGATATATATGATCATTTTAGTTATCATCCTTACAAGATTCGCAGGCGGGATCGAATACGGCGGGGATAAGCCTCAGTTCATGTACGACCTGGGGCAGATGCTTCCGATGTCGATATTTGTGTTCACGGTAACGACTATTATATCGAGATATTTATTCAGTTCGATGGTCTGATTTAGAAGAAGGTGCCCGGTATTATTTCTATTCTATTCTCTACTCACTATTTTCAGGTTTCCTCCTTCGATTCCATATTCAAACCATGGGGTGGGTTTTGTTGACAGACCCATAATTCTTATGTAATTCACATCTTTTTCCGTTTTTATCTCGATCACCCCGTCAAAAAGTTGTTTTAGGGTCGCTATTGCCTGCTCGTCATGCATTCCGCTATCCATTACAAATATCCCCAGGCCGCCGGCTGCCTTGATGCGCCCCGTAAAAACATGAATGAACCTGAAAACCGTGTTAATATTTGAATACATCAATAATGTAGAAAGTGAATTAATGTGAAGCTGGATCTTCTTAAAATCCTTTTTCTTAAGGAAATCCTCAAAAAACTGGCCGATCCTTACTCCTATTCCAGTTAAATCAAGTGGGCTTACTGCTATTTTTATAGTTTCACTCTCAACTGCTTTCCCCCCAATTGTTTTTGTGATGCAGTCAATAATCCCGATTCCTGGCAGCGGAAATACTGGTTTGTTTTCTTTGAGCCAATCAAGGATTTGTGTTCCTGAATCATGAGTAGTTACTGTTACGACTGCATTTTGATTTACTGTTGCGCCATGGTACATTATATTATACAGGATAACTTCTTTCTGGCTCATGGGCGGGCCGATCATCAGGATATTCGAGCCTTTTCTTATGCCCTCGATTGCATTATCCAGTTCTTTAATACCAAGTGAATAATCGGTCATGGTTTTACTCTATTGCCCGTTTAAGCGTTTCATCGATTCTTATGCGTTCAAGGATATCATAGAAAACCAGTACAACGCCAATGACGTTATCAGCATCATCTTTTATTGAGGTACCTATGATATCAACGGGTATTCTCGTCCCCTCTTTTGCTATCAACACCGTATGATCCGCCAGACCGTAGAAACTTTCCTGTCTGATCGCCTTTGTTACTGGATTTTCAATCTGTTTGTCCTTTCCTTCGCTGATAACATTGAAGACAGCTGTCAGTGGTTTCCCCAAGGCTTCTTCCCGCTTCCAGCCGGTTAACGCCTCTGCAAAAGGATTTATTATTTTTATTATCCCTTTTTTATCTGTGGCGATCACAGCCTCACCCAGACTTTTAAGTGTCTGCAGAGCCATCGGCTCACTTCGTTCTGCTCTCTTTCAATTCCTGTTCTATCTTGTGTTTGTAGAGAGCTATTTCAATATTGTATGCGCAATTCCCTTTCGTAGAATGGTTTAATGACATATCCGAATGGTTCTGTAATTTTTGCCCTTTCCAGGATCTTTTCGTCTGAATAAGCTGTAAGATATACAACAGGGATATTGAAACGGGAACGTATTTGCCTGGCGGTTTCTATTCCATCCATTTCGCCTTGAAGTACAATATCCATCAGCACCAGATCAGGACTTTTCTTTTCTACCTCCGCAATAGCCTTCTCACCGGAATATGCCACTGAAGAAACAGAATATCCCATTTTTTGCAGGTATCTTCTGATATGTTCAGCAACAATACTTTCATCTTCAACAATCACTATTTGTGTTTCTGTCATTATTTTACTCCTTTAAATTTTATTTTAAATTCAGTTCCTCTGCTCGATCCAAATTGATCTCGCCATGAAGTTGATTTTCTGTGAGTATTGTAACAAGGCGCAAACCCAGCGATTCGGTTTTCCTGAAATCCACATCACCTGGGATACCCACACCGTTATCGCCAACTATAAGTTCAAGCTTATTTTCATTCAAATTCGAAGAGATACTCTGATCTCACCTGTTCTGCTCTCCGGAAATGCATATTTCAGGGAATTAGTAACCAGTTCATTTATAATTAACCCGCAGGGAATCGATGAATCAATCCCAAGCGAAACATTCCCGACGTTTATATTTATTTCAATAGTACCTGCCCTGACCCCATAAGACTGCAACAGATCGTTTGCTAAATCCGTTATGTATTCATTTATATCAATTCCTGAAAGGTCTTTTGATCTATAAAGTTTCTCATGAACCAGGGACATTGACATTATCCTGTTCTGGCTGTCCTTAAATATTTCAAGATCTTTTTTGTCCTTGACATGTTCGGATTGAAGCCATAACAGACTGGAAACGATCTGCATATTGTTCTTGACGCGGTGATGGATCTCCCGCAATAACACTTCTTTTTCATTGAGAGAGGCTATTATCTGCTTTTCAGCCAATTTTCGCTCGGTGATGTCTTTTGAGATGTGAACGACCTGGACTACTTCCCCTTTTTTATTCTTAATGGGTGAAGTCGAGACTTCAATATATCTGCTATCGTCATCCTTATTGAAATGAATATGTTCAACCACTGAATATTTTCCTGTCTTTTTTGTTTCCAGGACCGGGCATATATTTTCAGGGAAGGTGCAGGGTGCATTTTGCCTGTATATCATCTCAAAACATTTCTTTCCTATCAGCTCATTTTTTTCATTTTCAATCTTTCCATGACAGCCCTGTTGGCATCGATAATGCTGAAATCTGAAACATTGATAATGGAAATTTCGTGATTCATACTGTCAAGTACTGTTTCGCTAAACTCCTTCGAACTCTTGAGTTCCTCCTCAGCCTGCTTGCGCTCGGTAATGTCCTGCACCACTCCAAACATCCTTACAGGATTACCTTCTTTGTCCCGTGTCACTTCGCCCCGTGTATGAGTATATCTTATGGTGCCATCCGGCCGGAATAGACTATATTCCCCATCAAAAGGCATGCCATGTTTAAGGGCATCATCGATTGCTTTTAAAAACCAGTCCCTTATTTCAGGTGTCATGGTATTGACAACAACATCGTAATTCGGACGGTCCTTTGCCGGGTCAAGTCCATATAGTTTATAGACCTGATCAGACCAGACGACCTCATTCGTCGCTATATCCCACTCCCAGTTTCCCATCTGTCCGATTTCCTGCGCTTTTTCCAGCATCAACATGTTCTTTCTGAGCAATTCATCCGCCTGTTTTGCCTTGGTTATATCGCGCTGGATAGCCAGGAAACCGATAACATTTCCCTCATCGTTCAGGATAGGATTGGCAGAGCCGCCGATATTCAGGAGACGGCCATCCTTTGTCTTATTGACCAGTTCCCCGTTCACGACATTTTTTGAAAGAAGCGTGTCCCAGAATGGCTTATATGCCTCAGAAGGAAGCAATCCTGATTTAATAATACGGGGTGTTTTTCCGAGCGCTTCTTCCCTGCTATACCCATATGTTTTTTCAAATGCAGGATTTACATAAATTATCGATCCGTCGATATCAGTAATGAATATAGACTCATCAGAACGTTCAATCCCAAGTTTGAACATTAATAACTCCTCTTCAGTTTTCTTGCGTTCTGAGATGTCGCGTACGTATTCGATCACTCCTTTCATCTCTCCTGTGCCTGTGTCAATCATCGGGTAAGTGTAGATTTCCAGCCATCCAACTTTATTTCCTCCGATACCATGTTTTGGCACAACATCATATGCGGATTCTCCGGTCTCAAAGGTTCGCTTGGCCGGACATATCTCACATCTCTCGCTCCTGCTGTGATAAGCTTCGAAGCATTTCCTCCCCACGAAGGTGGTAACATGTGGATACCACATCTTTGCAGTCTGATTGATTTTGAGAATGTTCATATCTTTGTCGATGATACCTATGCCATCATGTATGCTCATGAAAACGCTTTCCAGGAAGTGTTCCTCCTCCCGTAACTTCTCTTCAATTTGGATCCGTCCGGTTATATTTCTTCCAACTTCAATACAAGCAATGATATTACCGGTTGAATCCCTTAATGGGGAGGCTGTTATTTCAAAAAATAATTTCTTTTCGTTTTTGATTATGCTCCTTTGCTCGGTATGGATTTTACCATCCTCAAATGTCATACTCACCGGACACCCTTCACATATCCGGTCCCGGTGCTCATATTCCCTGTAACAATACCTTCCTTTCTGGTCCCCCATGATATCCTGATGGATCTTATTCTGGTATAATACTTTAAAATCAGTATCCTGGACACTGATGGCATCTCCGATTGCAGCAATAATACTTTGTGTTTTGGCTTTTTCTTCTTTAATCCGTTTCAGACTTTCTTCCAGTTTCTTTTCAGCATTCTTGCGCTCGGTTATGTCTTTAACAATGCATACATGTCCCTGGTATTTCCCATCGGCGCCCCAAAAACTTGTGGCGCTTAAATCTGTGGGGATTATAGTTCCGTCTTTCCGAAGACCCGGGACCTCTCCCTTGAGAACTCCCACATCCCTGTTGTGTATTGTTTCTGACAATCCTTTTTCGGTCTGAGCTATTAACTCAGACGGGGCGATTTTTCGCCACGTATCTCCAATAAGTTCCTTCTGGGAGCGACCGAAAATCTCTGCGTATGCCGCATTTACATAGATAAAACGGTCATTTTCATCAGCAAGTGCGATACCCTCTGTACTTCTGTTAATGGCATTAACAAGACGTTCCTTTTCTTTCTCTATTTTCTTCCGTTCTGTTATGTCACGAAAAACTCCCTGAATAACCTGCCTGCCTTTAATACTGACCATTTCCGCAAGCACTTCGACAGGAACTTCTGTCCCGTCAGGACGTAATACAAAGTTTTCAATAGGGCGGATATTTTCTTTTTGTTTTGTAGTTATGACGTGTTCCTTAAAACCTCCTCTCGAATACTCATCATTTCGCGGAGGATGAAGTTGTGCCTGATGCATACCGATAATTTCTTCGTGGGATCTTGCGGTCAATTCGGATGCCTTAGAATTTGCACCGATAATAATTCCGGTTTCCGGATCAGCGAGGAATATTGCATCCGGAGAGTTTTCAAAAAGAGTCCTGAACCTATTTTCACTTTCATTAAGCGCTATTTCAAAACGGCTGCGGGATTTGAGGAGCCACAACAGGAATGGAGCGATGATGATGGTCGGTATTAAAGCATCTATAAGAAGAATATTCAGTTCATTAATACCCTTAATCATGGGTAAAAACATCGACTCTGCTATTTCTACAAAGAAGAAGGACACAGCCATTATGAGGATTAACGACAGTGACGAATGTGGAAATTCTATCTTAGGTTTCATGGCTGCTAATAAATCCCTTTTCTTTCATTGTATCTATTTATATATTGATGAGTACATAATCCTTTCGCGTGATGCAATTTTATATTAAATGGAATACAAGCTGAAAAATGTCGGGTCTGTCAAAAAGTTTGATATTGAACGAATCCTTTGCGTACTTTGCGCCCTCTGCGGTGAAAAAATCCTGCACAGCAAAGCACCCCAACAAAAAAGTCGATATTCTTAAATATGTCCTTAACTTAGAGGAAAATTCGGTGGATTATGTTGCGATCAAAAAAATTCAGAAAAGATGAGCAGGCGATTGAATTACCGATAAATATAGTTGTCATGCTGGTGGTAGGCATGGTGGCGCTTGCGGCGCTGCTTGCGATAATACCGAAATCCAAGGAAAGCGTGAGCGTGGATATAATAAACGTTACAATTGGAAATAATGATACTACAGATGGAAATTCTGCGAAAATAATCGGTGAAGGAGAGCATCAGGTTAAAGTGAGAATTAAAGTTTACGATAAAGATAATAATCCTGTTCAGAAAGCATCTGCAACAATGAGCGGGGGAGGGGGGTTTGGAACAGATCAGACAGACTCTAATGGTGAAGCGAACATAATTCTTGGAGGATCCGGGGGTGGAGGTGGGACCAAGGTGACTCTCAGACCGAATCAGCAAACGTTAGAATTGAAACTTGTGGTCAAAGCCAATGGATTCTACGATTACGAAGATGAAAAAGCAGTTCTTCTATATCAGACAAGGAAATAACAAAGCAATATGGCACTCGGACTTCCTATAAAAATGGTCGTCCTTACCATCGTGGGAATGGTCGGACTTGCAGCGATGCTGTCTTTCATTAGCAGCAGTGAAGCTGCCATGCCAAAGCCCATGCATGCAAATATAAATGGGAACAGCCTGATAATATTATCAGAATCCCCCGCAACCATTGAACTGCCTGTCGAGGTCATCAACTCAAAGGACGGCACGCCGGTTGTAAAAGCAAGCGTTGCTCTTACAGGGATGTCGGTGGCTTCGATAAATGTCACAGATAGCAAGGGAGATACTTTGCTGAAATTCAATAAAGACGATCTCGAATTAAAGGCGCAGGAAGGATATCTGAAACTCACTGTCAGTGCAGCGGGTTTTCGGGAATATGAAAATGAGTTCGCTGTAAAAGTGGTCAGATAATGTTAAATCCTATCCCACAAGCGCGCTGGCAAGCATGATAGCCCTTGCCGCATCTTCTTTAACACGCGATGTATCCACAAATACTTTATCCATCAGGACCGCAGCGCCGTAACCGTGCCCGCCCCCAAGGAACACAAGCGTCCTGAAGATGAGATTTCCCGATATACCGTCAGGTGCGATAATGAAATTCGCCTCTTTTATCGCATCTTCTATCAGGATGGAATAATTCGTTGCATTTATCTTCATATCGCATGATCTTTTCGTAACAATTTCAGCCTCATCAAGCGTCCTGTCCACGATTTCATCCCTTCCTCTATCCTCAAACCGCCCGCCAGAGAGGATACCTACCCTTGTTTCGATACCAAGACGGCTAATGTGCTCAACTCCCTTTTTAATAAGTTCGATCTTATCTTCGACTGAATTCCCCTCATCTATACCCACAGGAGCCAGGAAAAAAGGCGTCCCATCTGCTGTTTCCATTAAAGCTATCCTGTATAATTTCTTCATCCCAAGCGTTCTTTTCAGGGCGTAAAGTGTTTTTGTGGCGCTCAGAGTTCCCCTTACTGCTCCGTCAATATCTCCACCAGCGAGCAATTCAACCAGTTTTTTTGAAGGATCAGATGAATGAATTATCTCAAGTTCAGTAGCTGTTGAACGTATCTTTTCTTCATCGCCCACGAGCACGACATCGGCATATTCGCGCGCATCCTGTGCGCTCCTGATAAGTTTTTCTGAAACGTTCCCTATACCAAACCCGATCCTTGCATGGTTTGATCTTGCTTTTCTCTCGATCCTGGAAATTATGTTCATAACTGATGCATATTATTTCTTTTTGCCCAGTTCCTTTGACCGCTCACTGGCTTCGATCACTGCATCCATCATAGCTATACGAACTCCGTGATCCTCAAGCACCCTGATGCCGCGTATGGTTGTCCCTCCTGGCGAAGTGACCATATCCCGCAGTTCCCCTGTATGCACACCATCTTCAAGCACCATTTTTGCGGCTCCCAGGACGGTCTGGGCTGCCAGAATCTTTGCTGTTTTCCTGTCAAGCCCTTCAAATACGCCCCCGTCAGCCAGCGCCTCGATTATCAGGAAAATGTATGCAGGACCGCTCCCTGACAAACCTGTGACAGCATCAAGAAGATGTTCTGGCAGTATTACTGTCCTCCCTATGGAATTAAATATCCCTATTGCAGCGGCTTCGTCATCCGCAGTGACCGCGCTTCCTGAACACAGGGCTGACGCCGCTTCAAGCACTGTTGCAGCTATATTTGGCATCACTCTTATCACTTTTGTTCCTTTTGGAAGGCCGTTTTCATATGTCTGGATTGGAACGCCTGCTGCTATCGATATAATTACCTGTTTCTTTATTGAACCCTTGATTTCCTCAAGAACCTTCGGGACTATCTGGGGTTTTACCGCCATTATAATTATGTCCGAATTCTGCACAACCTCGCAGTTATTACTGCATGTGTTGATATTATGGGACTTCTCAAGTGATTTCAATTTAGCCGTATCAGCGTCGCTTGCATAAACTTTATCCGTTGTGACCAGTTTCGCATGTAGGATGCCTTTAATAAGGGCTTCTCCCATCTTTCCTGTGCCTATAAATCCGATCTTTTTGCCTGCTATTGTCATTGAAACACTTTCCGATACTTAAAAGTGGCTGAATCGATAAAAAGATTATCCTGACAGTATTGAAAAAAATCAGGTTTTAGCGAGTTTCATGATCGCCGCCGCTATATCCCCTTTATTTTCAATAAGAGCACGCCTTGCATCAACTTCGTTTGATTTTGTCTGCTCCATAACGAGTTTGACGTCATCTTCAGGGATTTTTGCCTCCCGCGGCACTTCATGAGGCGTTCCTACCACCTGATAGGTCTTCATTCCTCTTGCATCCATGATCGAAACTTCGGCATCTTTAAATATTATGTCCTTTTCAGGGGTACGGATAATCACTTCCTCCACATTTTCAATTTCATTGATATCTATCCCCATCTGCTTCATCATCGATGCCATTTTTCGGGGATTTATTCCTTTACCAAGGCCAGGGAACATTTATATCACCCGCAGCTTCCGCATCCGGGACCGCATTTCATACCGGGATTATCAATGATAAAACCCTTCCCGTGATCATTATCAATAAAATCTATCTTCAACTCTTCAATATCTTCCTGAAGGTTTTTGCTGAAGATGATCTTGATGCCATTGCTTTCAAGGACATCGTCCTCTTTTCCAGGGGATTTTTCAAGCGAGAGACCATATTGCACTCCCCTGCAGCCGAGCCCGGCTGCAAAAATCCGCAATCCGTGGTCTGTTTTATTTTGCTCTTCAAGCAGTAGTTTTAATTCTGACGCTGCTGCATCTGTAATCTCGATCATGGATATTCTCCTTTTTCCCTCTTACGTTTTGGGAATATATAAATAGTATGTAAAATATGTGTAAAATCAGTCATATTATAAGTAATAATAAATCAGAAAAATATATGTAAAATATGTTTAAAACCAATCATATTATTAATAAGTAAAAATAAATCAGAAAAGTATATATATTATAAGGAAAGTTTTATATAAGGTGATACGATGGAGCCACTTAAAATTAGAATAAAGAGGCGTCTTGAGGTATACCTCGAACTTGATATTGATGGAATAAGGAAACTCGTATTGAACTTATTGCTTAAATTAAAGAAGGTTACAGTAGACCTGTTGTTTAAGGAAATCAATAAGAAGTTCAGGGTATCATACAGCGCAGTAGCTTCGACTTTAGGTTATATCCATTCAAAGCTTGGAATTCTGCATGTCTTCAAGGAATCATATAAGACACCTACTGTCTACTCATTAAAAGAAGAATATGTAGATGTGATCACAAGCGCTTTGACCAGAAATATCGCCACCAGTTAACATATCATGGCGCATATTTCATTGTTCAATTTATTAATGCGCTGAATTATTTTTTCATCAATATCTTTTTTCCTCAATCTTGCCACAAGTTCATCCAGACTTACAACTCTTGTCCCCGACACGAGGTTATCAGCATGCGCGACGATTTTTTCTTCAAGTGTTAAAGGCACGTAATCTTTTGCCGGAAGGCCCAGATCGACAGCTTCCTCCTCTGGAATTCCTGCGCCAATGTGCCGTTCTATGATATTTACAAGTTTTTTATCGAGCCCATAATTAACCGCAATCCTGGCGCCTTCAACTGCATGGAATATTCCGTGAGTTTTTGACCTGCCAATATCATGAAGAAGCCCTCCGGCAAAAACAAGATCGATGTCAATATTTACCTGAACCCCCCTTTTCAGGGCACACTTCCTTATATCAAGCGCAATTTCTCTTGCGTATGAAGCTACTATCTTACAGTGCTCGATAACTTCGGGTGAACACCCCGCTATCTTTAGCATCCCTATTGCTTCATTTTCATTCAAGCTGTTACACCAGAGGTCATTCCCTGGAGTTTATTGATCCTCTGTTTAAGGGCTTTTATCAGCATTTCGTTATCCTGGAAATGCAGGTCTTCAGCACATTCGGGGCATATAAAATCAAGTTCTGCTGCGGTCTCAAAAAGGAAACGTCCGCACAGGTTGTTGCATGTATAGAACACCTTGCCGTCTTCGAACTCAAGTTTTGATTTCAGGTTCTTTAGGATCTTCTTTGATTCCAGAAGAAGCTGGGATTCCAGGTTGCTAAGGTCAAGTCTCCACAGGTATGTAAGCCAGCCACTGTCTGTGTCCCGTACCCTTCGGTAAACAGCAAGCCTGTTCTCATATAATATGAACAGAGTCCTGCGTACAATATTCAACAGGACACCTGTAGCCTCAGCTATCTTTTCATCAGTTACCTCATTTTCAGGCATCTTTTCAACAACTTTAAAACCTTCCTCACCTACAAGATTAATAAAATACCCTCTGATAACAGGATCATTTGAATCAAGCAAAAAATATCACCTATCCAATTTAGCTTTAATATAACATTAAACTTCCGTCATCCTTTTGATATACTGTGCAGATATTTCTACTTTTTCTAATGCTGTTTCCCGCGTCATGCCTGTTTCAAGCAGAGTTGTCAGTGGTTCATCCTCCTTAACGATCATTCCCTTTTCCGGGATATCCGCAGCTCGTCCCATCTTCATGCACTTTATAAGCTTCTCATACAGTCGCTCATTTACAACCGTATTTTTACCAGCATACAGGATATTCCTGGCAGCAAAACACTGAAACTTCTGGGGCTTTGGAAGTTCTCCTGAAAACGATTTTACATGAGCTTCAAAGACATTCATCCCGCATGAAAGCTCTATGGTATCCAGGCTTCCCTGGAAGCGCGGATTGACCTCGATCACCACTACTCCATTTTCTGCCTGGATTAGATCAACGCCGTTTGAGCCAATAAGACCAAACTCAAGCGCTATATGCTCGGAATATTCTATCACATCGCTTATATCGCTTTTTCTATCCATGACAAATGGCGTGACGTTCCCGCAGTAGGCAAAAGGCAGCCCGGTTAGTCCCGGGACACCTATCAATTGCTCGTTCAGGGCTATCACACAGGCATCATCTCCCGTTCCTATCAGCGATGCACTGCACGGGATGCCCTTCACGAATTCCTGGGCTATGAACTCGCTTGTTTTGCATCTTGACTGAATTGCAGCTAGTTCATCTTCATCTGTTACAACAGAGTTCATCATGCCGCCTGAACCGCATCTGGGTTTTATCATCAGCGGAAACCTGAGTCCTGATGCTTTGGAAAGCGGTTCGGTTTCAGGATGAGGTATGCCCATAGAGTGAAGCTCCTTTGCGAGATTCAATTTATCATTAACTTTTTCTGCAACATCGGGACTATTTCCAAGAACATTCTTAAATTCCAGTTTCTCAAAACCAGGACCCAGGATGACTCCGTCCATTTCCCCAAAAGTCCAGGCAAGTTCGTATATCTTTTTCCGAGACGCATTTTTAAGAAGGAAGGAAGAATCGGCGCACTTACGCATATCTACATCGCAGAAATTATCGAGTGTATAGACCGTGTATCCCGCCCTTTTTGCCGAACAGACGATGCTCCGGGTGCTGTTACCTATCACCAGGATCCTCATTTTTCCCTGACCTCTTTTCCCCTGCTTTTTGGGACGATCTCAACTTCACCGCCGCTGAACTGCGTTCTCAGGGGTTCAATGCCCGAAGATGCAGCAAGCCTGTCAAGAACAATTGCAAGGGCTGCGACCTCGGAGTGCGGCTGGTTCCCCACACCAACATTCCAGTCAGCAAGCTCATAGAGTTCAGGCGGGACTTTTTCTGCGCCCACAACGACAAGAAGATTTTCAGTAATAATATCGTTTATCACATCCGGAAGATTAACCCCGTACATGGAAAGGTGTAGCACTTTGCCTCCTTCCTCTTTCCATTTTCTTATCTCGTTCTTGAAGTTAGTTATCCTTCGTACATAGAATGAACCGCCCCACCTTTGCGTTACCTCACTGATACTTTTTTCAATGCCGCTATCATCAGAATCTAGCAGCATTCCCTCTGCACCCAGGGCGCGGGCTGTTAGTCCTACATGCGTTGTTATCCGCTGGTCTCTCTGGACGCGGTGTCCGAGTCTTAAAATTACTGTTCTCATAATTCAGATATAAATTGTTTCCCCATTTACTGGGGCAATGGATCTTACACCTATTTCTTCTCTTATCCAGTCTGCAAAACCCTGCGTATTATCCCCGTGAACAGGGAAGACTGTTTCTGTCCCATTATCGCAGAATATTTTAACAAGTTCTTTTAACTGTGTGTCTCCGCAGTGTGCTGAGAAATCATATAGTTCCAGCCGGCAATTCAGGTGTATTATTTCACTTCGGTCCTCAATATATCCGCTCTCTATCGCTTTTCGCCCGTTCGTGCCCTCTGCCTGATAACCTGTCAGGTGTATTTTCGATTTCGGGTCGTCATATATCTCGTTAATATAATACAATACTGGACCGCCGTTGAGCATGCCTGCGCTTGTTACGATGATGCATGGTTCCCTGATTATATCCCTGCGCTGCTCTGGCTCTACTATATTTGATGATGTGAACACATTTTTTAACCTGTCTATATCCCTCACGTATTCCGGCTCTCTTTTCATGATATTGAACACATCCGTGCCCATGCCGTCAACATATGCATGAAGCCCGTGTTTTTTCAGGATGAGCATAATTTCCTGAGTCCTTCCTATACTGAAAGCAGGTATTATCGCTTTTCCACCGCACTCTACGGTCTCTCTTACGGATTCTATAAAACGCTCTTCAAGAATAGCTCTTGGTGTATGGTTTCTCCCGAAATATGTACTTTCAGTAAGAAGAATATCGCTTTCGTGATACTTTGTGTCTGCTCCATTTAAGAGTTCGGTCTGTATCGTGTTTATATCCCCCGTATAAAAGAGGCTCTGCTTATCTTTTTCCAGATAGACTGAAGATGAACCGGGTATATGACCCGCATCGTAGAAACATACATTGAACCCTGAGGTCTCAAACTCTTCCCTGTAATTCACAGGCATTGCTTTTCTTTCAAAATCCTGTATCTCTTCGTTATAATATGGTATGTTATGCCCTTTTTTCTCGGAAATTTTAAGCGTGTCCCTTGCAAGCAGCCCCGAAAGCCTGGCAGTGATGCTGGTTGAGTATATTTCAGGTTCAAGGTCCATGAGATTAGGCGCAAGACCGCAGTGGTCAAGGTGACCATGTGAGATTATCAGTGTTTTTGGACGAAGCCCGTTTTTGGGATATGACGGCGGGTCTGTAGGCTTTATGCCGTAGTCGAGAAGCAGTTCTTCATTTATGATAAAAGCAGACCTTCCTACTTCGCCTGCTCCTCCTAAAAATCGTATGTTAATGTTATCGCCTCATTATGAATCTGACCTGATTTTGTGAAATGATTTCTAAACCTATATCAAACCTGTTGCTTTCTATGATTTTTTCTGTCACGTTTTCTCTTATTTACTCCGGAGTTTATTAATTTATATACTACTTTTCAAATAGCAGAACAATTTCAAAAACCTTATAACCAAATCAAGCGATTCTCACAATGTGATCAAAATATGGTCGTGAAAGTAGGTTTTATAAAACTAGGAAATCTGGGAACCTCACAGGTAATAGACCTGTTACTTGATGAGATAGCAGCGAGAGAGGGAATTGCAGTGCGCGTGTTCGGGACAGGCGCAAAGATGGGAAAAGACGAAGCTGCGGATACGGTATCGTTCAAGAACTGGAAACCCGACTTTGTGGTCATGATAAGCCCCAACTCAATGGCTCCGGGACCCACAGCGGCACGCGATGTCTGGAAGGACACGCCAACGATAGTGGTATCTGACGGCCCGACAAAGAAAGAAGACAGGGAGAAGCTGGAGCAGGCTGGATTCGGTTATATAATTCTACCTGTTGACCCGTTGATCGGCGCAAAAAGGGAGTTCCTTGACCCGGTCGAGATGACTTCGTTCAACAGTGATGCTTCAAAGGTGCTGTCAGTATGCGGCGCAAGCAGGCTTGTGCAGACTGAGATAGACAGGGTCATAGACCAGGTTGCGGCAGGCACAAAACCCCTTGTACTTCCAAAGATCCTTGGAAAGCCCGAAAAATGCGTGGAGAGTGCCGGATTCACGAATCCTTACGCAAAAGCAAAGGCTCTGGCTGCCCTTCATATTGCCACAAAGGTTGCAGAGATCGACTTCCCGGCTTGTTTCGTGCTGAAAGAGGTTGACCAGGTCGCCACAGCTGCTGCTGCAGGACATGAAGCCATGCGCGCGGCTGCAAGACTTGCGGATGAGGCTCGTGAATTGGAGAAGGCGAACGATTCCGTCCTCAGGAAGCCCCACGCAAAAGATGGAAGACTGCTGACCAAGACTAAATTGCTGGACAAACCCCAGTAATTTTTTTTAAAGGAAGTGTTTTTTCACTTCCTTTCTGATTTTTTTTGAAAAAAGTCAATTAATATTTAAACTCAATTCAAGTTTTAATTTGTTCAGGCGTAAAACCCTTCTTGATAAGGACATCTTTCATCCTGCTCTTATGGTTTCCCTGAAGTTCGATAACATTATCTTTAATCGTTCCACCGCATGCGAATTTTGATTTCAGGTAACTTGTCAGTTCCTGCAGGTTTATCTCACCGGGGTTTAGACCCTCTATCACGGTGACTTCTTTTTTGTATTTTCTCGTATCTACTTTGATCACGATTCGCTGCTGTTCCTTTGCCACTTCTTCGCAAATGCAAAGCTCTTTTGGCAATCCACATACGGTGCACATTTCTGAACTCATTTGTTGGGTTAATCCTCCAATCTTATATTACTCAAGAGTATTATATAGCTTCTTGATGCTTCAGATATTAAAATATAATCGTTTTGAGATAGCGAAAAATATCGAAATATGCAGGACACTGACGAGCCAGATGTTAGGTCTGATGTTCCGCTCTCATATACCGGCTGATTACGCAATGATATTCGTGATGAAAAAACCTGCATCAGTAGGCATACACATGCTCTTCATGCGCTTTCCTATCGACGTGATCTTTTTAAATGAGGAAAAGATAATTGTCGCAATGGCGCATCTTAAGCCCTGGACTGGACATAAAGCCATGAAGAACGTAAAATATATAATTGAAACCAACCCCAGCGCGATAAAGAGATATAAACTTTCCATTGGCGGAAAAATGGAATTTGAAGGTATTTGAAGGGATAATATGACGTTATCAGGCGAATTGACGGGAAATGTAGTAATTACAGGGAAGGAGGGTTTAGAGGAATTACATAAAACGAGCTTTTATGGCCGCCCGAAGGGTGATTCACTTGAGCTTTCTCTTACTGAGAGCGCTTATCTCATATATATGAAAAAGATAACAGTGAAATGTCCCGGAGAAGAGCTTGATTTTGAACAGTTCTTTATCACGGCATCAAAAATTGTTAAGAATTTTGAGCTCTTTTATATAGTTTACAAAGACCTGAGGGGGCGCGGATATTATGTCCAGCCTTCGGATATAGGTTTCAGGGTATATCCCCGCGGAGGGCATCCAGGAAAGGGTCCTGCTGAATTCCTGGTCTTCGTGACTTCGGAGAGGATCCCGCTTTCACTTTCGATCATGAAAAAGCATCTTGACAATTCGGATAATAAAAAGAAGCGCCTTATCCTGGCAATAGTGGATGAAGAAAGCGATATTACGCATTATGAAGTAAAAAAGCTCATCCCGTCAGGCAGTTCTGCTTTAAAACCGAAAACTCTGCATTCAGTTGTAACCCTGCTTGAAGACAGGTGTATGGTTTGGGAGCCGGATGAATCAAATATGCTTCATAAAGAAGGTTTTTTCGGAAAACCCATGGACGAAGGCCATTTGCAACTATCGCTTGTTGAATCCTGTTATCTTTTGAACAACGGGATTGTGGAGATCGAAAAGCGAAACCATGAAAAACTGGATTTTGCCGAGTTTTCCGATATTGCGACCAGTATCGAATCAGATTTCATGATAAAATACAAAGTGTATGAAAAACTTAGAAAAAGCGGGCTAGTCCCCAAGACCGGATTCAAGTTCGGGACGCACTTTCGGGTCTACAAGAGTTTTGATTCTATCTCCCATTCCGATTATCTTGTTCATGCCATTTCGCATGACCACATTTTTTCGCTCCAGCAGGTTTCCCGCGCAGTGCGCCTTGCCAACAGCGTAAAAAAAGAAATGATATATGCAGTTGTAAGTGACAGGATAGATTTTATTATAATAGGAAGAGTGCGGTTGTAGTGATGAAACTTCATCAAAACAGCCGGCATCGACACTGCGATTTTATACTTCTTCTTCTTCTTCTTTTCTTTTGCGTTTGACCACTTTCTCAAGCTTCTTTGCCCACATGTCCTCAACCTGAGTATATTCACACTCAAGGTAATGAGTCACTGCTTTTGCAAGAGCATCCTTTGTGCTGATCTCGCCCGTCTTCTCTTTCAGCGCGTCTATATCAGCGACTGTGAGAACGGTCTGCGCATGCATTATTTTAGCCATTTTTACCTCCTACATAAACAAAGCGACGCCGTAAAATACGGTTGCACTTTATCATTTACATCTCATCATCATAGGATAGTATTTAAACGTTACGGAAAAAAGCGTGTGTGAACTACCCAAACCCTGAAGGGCTTTGGGCGTCCCGCTGCATTGACCCTCTATTGAGAAGTCCTTGACGGGCGTTAATTCCCGTAGTTCCTACGGTACTTATTGATCTATCGATTAATATTGCAGATACTTGATCCCGTCCCATTACAAGACCACAAGAGGGACACCGATGTATCCTAACTGACAGGTCTTTGGGTACTGGATATCCACAGATACAGGTTTGTGATGTTCCTGCCGGATTAACGAACTCTACGAATTTACCAGCGTATGCTGCTTTGTATTCCGTTAAGTTCATCAACTGATACCATCCTGCATCAGATATTGATTTAGCAAGATGATGATTCTGAACCATGTTTTTAATCTGCAAGTCCTCAAATTTAATTAAGTCATAGTCATCGACAAGCCTCCTGCTTGTCTTATGAGCAAAATCTTTTCTCTTATTCCTGATTTTTCGATGCACTTTTGAAACAATGATTCTTTGTTTATTCCTTTTTCCAGATCCCTTCTTTTTCCGGCTTAACCGCTTCTGTTCATGTGTTAATTTATACTCTGATTCTCGCAGGAACATTGGCGGTTCTATCTGTTCTCCGTTGCTTAATGTTATCAGGGAAATTAAACCTACATCGATTCCTGTTCTGGTCTTGATATCAACAGGGATAATGGGTTTTTCAATTTCACATGAAAAGGAAACATACCACTGATCAATATCCTTCCTGATTGTACAGGTTTTGATCTTTCCTTCAATTTCTCGATGCAGGATTATCTTGAGACTTCCTATTTTTGAGAGGTAGAGTTTTCTTTCTTGAAGTTCAAAACCCGATTGTGGATAAGTGAAACTGTTATACCTGTTCCTTCCCTGAAACCGGGGGTAGCCGAAGCCAATAAACAAATTCTTGAAACTTCTATCGACCCTTTTGATTACGTCTTGGAGTACCTGAGAGAATACTTCTTTTTGATATGGGGTTTTGGAAGCAGTCAAATCAAGCATCTGATCATATTTATTTATCCATTCAGGTTTTCCCCACGGAAATACATCAAATTCCTTTTTCAATCTGTTAAGCTCTGCCTGTCGCTTTCGTTCTGCAAGTTTTTCATTATAGAGTTTTCTACAAGTTCCAAGAGTCCGGTTCAATTTAACTTCTTGATTCTTGTTGGGATAGATTCGGAACTTGAAGGCTTTTTTCATTCAGCCACGCCATTATTTTCATAATAGATATTACTGATGTTAGTGGCGTGAAAGTATTATTTCAAGGGGCACGATTCATCTGCGCCCTCGAAGGGCGCAGCGTTCTCTACCCCTTGACCCCACGATGTAAAATCATTTGGTGTTAAATATTACATTTATATTCCTTCTATGATCCGTAGTAATTGCCATTGAGCGAAAAGTACTCCGAATTTATTCATTACCGTGAGTGTCAGCCGACATGTTTATGGCTATCTCGGCAATATCCCCGCTGTAACTTGCAATCCTCCCGTAGCTGTCAAGCATGGTCTTTTGCAGTATGGCTGACTGGACATTTCCCGGATGCAGCAGTTCGGCGGATAGATCGGTGTGGGCTTTCCTGACATCCTTGAGTTCCATGAATATCTTCTCAGCCTTTTCAAGGTCTCTTGTGAACAGCGAGTTAATGGATTTTTCAAAGATCGTTACCAAGCTGTTATTAAGCCTGACGAAATCATCCAGCGACACACTTTTCTGGACTTCAAGCAGCTGGATATAGCTTTTAGCTATGTTCTCTATATGGTCAGCTATCCTTTCAAGTACCTTGACCGCTATCCTGTAGCCAAGACAGTCCCTCTGGCGTTCGATACCGAGTTTCTCTGCTATCTGGGGGTATTCCACCGCGCTCTTGAGCTGTCTCACGACCAGGAAATACAGCCGGTCTATCTCCCTCTCCCTTATCATCACATCTTTTGCAAGCCCGGTATCTCCTGTTTTGAGAGCTTTTCCTAGGTCAAGGAGCATCGACCTGTTGATGGAGTACATCCTCTGGAGTATCTGCATCGTGGTCATGCGCCTGTAATCCACCATTATCTCAAGCGTCATCGAGTCATTCGTATCTTCCAGTATCTCGATGCCTATCAGGTAGTCAAGCATCTTGCGTATGCTCTTCCTGTATGGAAGGTGGTCTTTCCTGTCAAGCCTTATTCTTATAGTGTCATAACCAACAAGATACAATGCGATTATTATGCGTTCAAGCGCATCGCCTGACATCATCTGCGATATCCTGACCTCTTTTGTCGCGGATTTCTTCTCGCTGATGCTTGTCCCAACAAGCAGCGAGCCGCCCTGCTCTGTTACCACAAGTGAGTCGCCTGCCTTAAGGTCGGTCTTTTTTACCCATTTCTTAGGCAGGGAGATGACATAAGTCGAACCGCCGCTTACATAGACTTTGCGTGTTTCCATGATATTTCACTATATATACTGATATTTTATAGTATATATAGTTCAATGAAACAAAATATGTATTTTTAAAGATCGTCTTTAAGCCACTTATCTTGACCATATTTTCAGAAGCTTTAGCCACAGTACGCTCATTATCCCGGCAAAAAAAGCTATTATCAGGTCATCAACATGCAGCCTGGAAAAATGGAATAGTTCTCTCGTGAAAGGCACATACAATACTGCAGCCAGAGAAAACAACGCTCCACCTGAAACCAGCCAGAAAGCCCTGTTCTCAGTATTGATCGATTTTATGATATCCTTTTCCCACGAAAGATTTGCTGATATAAGCGTAATGTTGGCGATAACCAGCGTAGCGAACGTAAGCGTGCGAGCTTCAGTATCTCCTTTGCCAAGATACAATGCCAGAAGAAATACGGCTATTACCGCCGTCAGAACGCTTATGCCCTGAAGCAGGCTGGTAAGCATGTTCTTCCTGCCGAACAGCTTTTCCTTTAGATCCCTCGGGGGTCTTTGCATTATGTTCCTTTCCTCAGGTTCAGCCTCAAAGACCACCGAGCAGGCGGGATCAATTATCAGCTCAAGGAATGCTATATGCGCAGGAAGAAGTATCAGGGGATAACCGAACAACAGCGGGAACAGCGCCAGTCCCGCTATCGGCACATGAACCGAGAAAATGTAGGATATCGCTTTCTTGAGGTTATCGAATATCCTTCTTCCCAGCCTGACTGCCGCGACTATGGATGAAAAATCATCATTCAGCAGGACGATCGCGGATGATTCGCGAGCCACATCAGTGCCCCGCTCGCCCATCGCGATACCAATGTGGGCTGATTTCAGCGCAGGAGCGTCATTTACACCATCTCCGGTCATCGCGACCACTTCCCCATTCGCCTTTAAAGCATTAACAATTGCAAGTTTTTGTTCAGGTACGACCCGGGCGAAAACATTTGTGACTTTTATTTTTTCCTGAAGATCCATCATACTCATTTGAGCAAGCTCAGGACCTGTAATAATCCTATCCGGGTTTTTCAAACCTATTTGCCTGGCAATATTCTTGGCAGTTCCAGGAAAATCCCCCGTTATCATTATAACCCTCATTCCTGCTGTGTAACATTCGGAAACTGCTGCCGGGACAGAAGGTCGAACCGGGTCTGTAAAACCGAGCAGTCCAATAAATTCAAACTTGAAATCATGCTGCATTTTTGGCAAAAGTTCTTCCGGAAAGATAGAACGAGCTACACCAAGCACCCTCAAGCCATTGTCTGCCATACTCTGCACGCGTGATATCAGCTCTTTTTTCTGCACTTCATCCAGATGGCAGAGATCCATAATTGCTTCTGGTGATCCTTTTGCAGCGATCACATGCTTTCGATGGTCATATGATTCCCATACATTCGATAGCGCAAGAAGGTTTTTGGATAAAGGATACTCCCTGACAAGCTTCCAGTTATAATGAACGTGTTCCGAATCGGAAAGAAATTTTTCTGTGCCGTTTTTTATTTCCTTCTCGACCGGATCAAATGGTTCCTTCTGGCTCGCAAGATAGCCAAATTCAAGCAATTCATGGAATTTTTCCGGGAGTGGCAGGTGTCCGTTCTTAGCTACATCATAAAATTCACCTCTGGAAAAAATGGAACTCAAAATCATCCGATTCATTGTAAGAGTTCCTGTCTTATCCACACACAACACAGTAGCAGAGCCAAGCGTTTCAACAGCAGGCATTCGCCTTGTCAAAACCTGCCTTTTTGACATGCGCCATGCACCCATGCTCAGAAAGATCAATAAGACTACAGAAAACTCTTCAGGAAGCAAAGCCATACTTAAACTAATTCCGGCCAGCAACCCGTTTAGCCAATCCCCTCTGGTCATTCCGTAAACTATCACTACAAAAATACACAGTATCATCCCGGCGATAGCGAAATTTCGTACAAGCCGGGAAGTCTCTTTCTTGAGCAAAGTCTCTTCCTGATTGATAGTCTGCAGGGCCTTTCCGATTTTTCCCATTTCCGTGTGTATTCCGGTCTCTGTTATTTTCGCCATTCCATGACCCTGGACTACAAGCGTACCTGAGTATACGAATGGCATATCGTCGCCACCTGGATTTGTGGGCTTCGTTATTCCATCCCATTCTGATTTTCGCACAGCCAGAGACTCACCTGTAAGCATGGATTCGTCTACAAGAAGGTTTGAGCAAAAAAGCACGTTCCCATCAGCGGGGATACGGTCGCCTTCTCTTAATATAATAATGTCTTCTCTAACTACTTCTCGCCCGGGAATTCGTTTCTGCTTTGCGTTCCTTATTACAAGTGCCCTGGGACTTGAGAGGTTTTTTAAAGCCTCTAATGCTCTTTCACTTTTTCTCTCCTGATAAAAGGTTATTCCCACGACCACAACCACAAAAAACAGCAACATCAAAGCGTCATTTGATTCTCCCAGTACCAGATATATGAGTCCTGAACCTAAAAGGAGTAACAGCATCGGCTCAAATAAAATATTGATCAGAATGGCAAAAATACTCTGCTTTTTTTGGGATGGAAGCTCGTTAAAACCATCTTCATCCAATTTTCTTGCGGCGTCTTCTTCCGAAATTCCGGTTATAGCCTCAATATCAAACTTTTGTTCCATATTTTATCTTGAAGAATTATTTTGTCAATTCATTATCTCATTAGCGATATATTATTTAAAAACAATCATATTGTACCGGGAAATCTTAATTTCACGTTAATATTTAAACGATAAATATACTGATTTTTTAGCATATATAGATTATTGGGATATAAAATATATACTTTTATAAAAAGAATTGTCAATCAGGTGAAAGCAATACTTTTTAAACTTTTACGCACAATTGTGAATCATGCGCAAGATATTTCTTCTAATGCTGGCGCTGGCCGCAGTGATGCAGTCGGCCTTTGCTTATACCGAGATATATCCTGACAACCCCCAGATGGCAGCCGAATGGAAGTGGAGTTATGCCCAGACCTATACAGAGAAGGAACTGGCAGCGGCCGATGTACAGGTAACAGACTATGACATACAGTACGCGAGGGGCAGAGTTCAGAAAGGTGAGGAAGACTGCACGGAGAGGGGAGGAGTCTGGTGCGATTATGCCGCCCAGGACAGGTCATCGCTCACGAAGCTGCTTAACGTGAAGGCGCAGCAGACGAATACCCGGCCAGAGAAAGTCGATGGCGGTGACGGCAATTTCTTATCGGGGATATTGAATGGCATAAATAGTGCATTTGATCAGCTTGTGGCCATAGCGAAGGGTCTATTCGGATTCGACCAGGCCTAATTTCAGGATTGCGCCCGATATTGGTTCTTGTCTTATTCATCATGTTATCCGTAGCGCATATCTTCCTTCCCAATCAATCTGCGGAAAAGTATTTTTCATACTTTTGTCAATGTGTAATTTTTACATTTAAATTTGTTACAAACATAACATTTAAATATAATGTATCTATCCTGTGATACATGAAATGGATAATACTGATAATCAAATCCGTAAATGTATCATCAAGAGACCGGATGTTCATCTGGCGGAATATCAAAAATACCGGTGCTGTTTCTTTATCGCATTCCGTATATTTATTGCATGACACTGAAGAAAACAGGCTTATCACGTCAAATATTGTAAAAATCGTACGTGAAAGAAATGGCGAAGTCCTGCAATTTTTTGCCGATGCTTTTAATGAAGAACAGGAGCAGGCACTGAATAAACTGATCGCGGAAGAAATCGCCGCCGAAATTATGGATTTTTCTAAAGAATGTGAGGCTTTTATTTATGATGTATCTGAAAGAATTTCAAATAAAAAATTCAAAGTCCCTGAATTAGAAGAATTGAACGACGACCTTCATAAGCTTGATAAATGGAGAATAAAGATAATCCAGAAACACAGCCCTGGCACAGCCAATATAGAGATTTTGAATAAAGAAATTGGAAAATGTAAAGAAAGATTGAACGAGTTCGAAGAAAGAGTCCTCCAGAAAGGCAAAGCAGCAGGTCATTAGAACTTATGCTCTATGATGCTTTTTACCAGTCGCTTGATTATCTTCTTACCATAATCCCGGTTATGGTAATTGGAGTTATAGCAGCAGAATTCCTGGTTGATATCGGCTGGATTCACAAGATCGGTTTCATGGTTTCACCACTGACAAGATTTGCACATCTTCACGAAGAATGCAGCGTAAGTTTCATCACGGCATTCGGTTCTCCTGCCGCGTCCAATTCGATGCTCAAAAAACTGTATGACGATGGGCGGATCGAGAGAAAAGAGCTTATCGTAGCCTCCATGATAAATTCATTTCCATCCATTATAATGCACTGGAGAACGCTTTTACCAGTTTTTATTCCTTTACTTGGTATGGCAGGCATGATATACCTTGGAATACTGACCGCTGTAGGGCTTTTGAGAACATTCGTCACTGTACTGATCGGACACTTCCTGCTGGACAAAAAGCAGTATATTCCAGAGAAATCTGTCTATCAGCCTCCTTTGATTTTAAACGCATTTAAAACAAGTATTGAAAAATCCAGAAAAACCATATTCCGGATTATCACGATGACTATTCCGGTTACTGTACTGGTATTTGTCCTGATCGATGCAGGATTTTTTGAAGTTCTTGCTGGTTTTTTAAAAGAACATGCAGTTTTCGTACCTGTGCCGGGTGAAGCGCTTCCCATAATAGCGGCGCAATTTACAGCCAACATTGCAGCTTATACTATTGCCGGAAACCTTCTATCCGCAGGTATTCTCAACACGAAGGAAATAGTATTATCCCTGCTTGTCGGAAAAATACTTTCAAGTATTATGAGTATAAGAATTCTTATTCCATATTACGTGGGAATATTCGGTTCAAAGCTGGGAACACAAATAATGATATATTCTGCAATACTCAGGGAAGGCATACTGGTCGTTGCTACTGTTATCCTGGCATTCTCGTGGTAAGCGCTATTATTATTTTATATACACCGATTGGACGCTTAGGGTCATGGCGGAGCTGCCATTAACATGACCTCAATAATCTACTGATTTTTTATAGTATATATAGATTATTGGGACAAAATATATCTTTTTATAATATGAATTGTCAATCAGGTGAAAGAAATGATAAAAAAGGAGACTCTGAAAAAAACGTTACCTGGAAACTCATTAACAGAAGAATTAGAGGAAATCAGAAAAGAAGACCGCGAGATTTATCTGTTCCTGCGCGGCGGATTTGGTGCCAAATGAGAAAGCACAGGGATGCGAGATTTAACAAAAGTGAAATATTTCTATTAACATTTCTTTTCTTGCTTGCACTATGGATGGTATTCAAGTGATAGATCACTCAAGAATTTTCAAAAAAATTACTGAATCCATTGTTACTATTGTTCTGTATGTACTGCTGTTGGCTCTCATTGCAGGAATGCTGCGGATATTACTTGATATTCGGACAGTTGCGATATATTCGCTTGATGGCGGTTTTAACAAAATAGTTACTAATGTGCTCACGCTTTTTATTGTGATTGAGTTCTTCAAGACCTTTGCAGACTATTCAAAACATGAAAGAATCAAACTCACAGACATAACCGACGTTACGATTTTAATAGCTATGCGTGAGATCACAGTCGGGCTTTATTCCAAATCGTTTACATACGAGATGCTTTTCGCCCTCTCGGCCCTTTTGCTTGTACTTGGAATGATAAGGGTGCTTGCTGTCAGGTATTCACCGGAAATCCAAATGCAACAAAAGAAATAGTATTATCACTGCTGCAGAAAGCTCCTGCTGTTATTTTGGCATTATCGAGTTAAGAGTGCGTCTTTTATATCCATATATAGTTGAGAACTGAATTTTTTGAACTTATTACTATAATTAGATGCTCTGAGCTTGATTACTTAATCTACTGATTTTATATAGCATCTATAAATTCTTTGGAGAAATTATATATTGTCTGGCGTCAAATTTCCGTATGGTGATAGAACGATGAATCGATTAAAAATAATTATAATTTTGATACTGGCAGGCGTGCTGTTAGCAGGATGTGTAAGCAAGCAGCCTGACGGAGTACAGCCTACAGTTCAAACGACAGTGCAGCCTTCAAAAGCCCCGGAAACCCTGACCTTAAATGGCGCAGGAGCAACATTCCCGTATCCCCTGATATCCAAATGGAGTTCGGAATACAATAAGATAAGACCGGATGCCCAGATAAATTACCAGAGCGTGGGAAGCGGCGCAGGGATAAAGCAGATAACCGCAAGAACTGTAGATTTCGGCGCAAGTGATGCGCCTCTTACAGATCAGGAATATGCAAATGTTTCGGGAATACTCCAGATACCCGAATCCATAGGTGCAGTAGTTGTATCATACAACCTTCCAGGCATACAAAAGGGAGTGAAATTGAGCGGTGATGTGATCGCAGATATTTTCCTTGGAAAGATCAAAAAATGGAATGACCCAGGGATAGTTTCCCTTAATCCCGGGATCCAGTTCCCTGATAAAGACATCATTGTGGCGCACAGGAGCGATGGCAGCGGCACAACCTTCGTATTTACTGATTATCTTTCAGCGGTCAGCCCTGACTGGAAATCAAAAGTTGGAAAGGGTAAATCAGTAAACTGGCCGGTCGGTCTTGGCGGGAAAGGCAATGAGGGTGTTGCAGGTTTATTAAACCAGAATCCCTATACCATCGGTTATATTGAACTTGCCTATGCCAAACTCCAGAATATCCCCTATGCATATGTCAAGAACAAAGCTGGGAATTTCATCGAACCCACGCTTGAAACAACTGCAAGCGCTGCTGCTGGCGCTGTGCCGACACTGCCTTCAGGAGATGCGGGCTGGTCAAGTGTGAGTATCGTAAATGCAGAAGGGAATAATTCATATCCAATAGGCAGCTTTACCTATCTTCTTGTCTACAAAGACCAGACAGATAAGGCAAAAGGGAAAATGCTCGCGGAATTTGTCTGGTGGGCAGTGCACGATGGACAGAAATATTCCTCAGAACTCCTGTACGTGCCTCTGCCGAACGAGGTCGTAAACCTGAATGAGAAAACCATAAAACTTATGAGCTATAACGGGCAAACACTCATTCAGGGGTAGATGGATGAATAAGTTAAAACTGTCTTTTTTCAGCCGGAGCAAACTCTCCGGCGATCTTATTTTTGAAGCTGTGGTCGGATTCTTTGCTTTTGGTATAATAGCGCTCGCATTTTTAATATTCAGGGAGCTTTTTACTGGGTCAGGACTTTCAATAAACACTTTTGGATTAAGTTTCCCGGCAACATTGACCTGGGATCCGGTAAACGAGATATTTGGCGCTCTTCCCTTCATATTCGGAACAATTGTCTCATCGTTACTCGCCCTGGTCATAGCAGTTCCCTTCAGTCTTGGGATCGCGATCTATATTTCGGAACTTGCCCCGGAAAAGCTGAGGACGCCCCTCTCTTTCATAATAGAATTGCTCGCCGCCGTCCCGAGCGTCATTATCGGGCTTTGGGGCGTATTCATTCTCGCGCCCTTCATCCGTGATTATCTCGCGCCGCCTCTTTCAACATACCTTGGGTTTCTGCCTTTATTTCAGGGACCGATGTACGGTCTTTCCATGCTCACAGGCGGCGTAATACTTGCAATAATGATAATCCCGATAACCTCATCGATATCCAGAGAGGCAATCCTGACAGTACCCACACATCAGAGAGAAGGTGCTCTGGCTCTTGGAGCGACAGGCTGGGAAACCATAAGGATCGCAGTGCTGCCTTATGCCAGATCAGGGATATTCGGGGCAGTGATTCTCGGATTTGGGCGCGCCATCGGTGAAACCATGGCAGTTACAATGGTCATAGGTAACAGTCCGCTGATCTCGGCATCGCTTTTCGCGCCATCATACACGATGGCATCGGTTATTGCAAACGAGTTCGTGGAGGCTACCTCAAACCTTTACATATCGTCTCTTATTGAAATAGGATTTCTGCTCCTTCTGCTTTCAGTAATGATCAACATGGCAGCCCGCATCCTGGTCTGGAAGCTTCTCAAGGTAGAGGGAGGAGGAAGAGCATGAAATGGAATAAAAGAAAATTAATTGACAGGATAATGTCTTTTCTCACAGCCGCCTGCGTTGTTATCGCTATAATCCCACTGCTGAGTATTCTATACATAGTAACGGTCAACGGTATATCTGCCTTAAACCTGGATTTTCTCACACAGCTCCCCAGACCTGTGGGTGAAGCCGGCGGAGGGCTTGGGAATGCGATACAGGGGACTTTCATCGTTGTGGGGATTGCCTGCTTGATTGGGCTTCCTGTTGGTATTCTTGCCGGTGTATATCTTTCGGAATACGGGGATAACAGGTTTGGGCGTTTTGTCAGTTTTGTGGCTGATGTCCTGACAGGAACGCCTTCGATAGTTGCAGGAATATTCGGTTATACATTCATAGTCCTCTATTTCGGAAGCTTTTCAGCTATTGCAGGCGGGGTGGCGCTGTCAGTTTTGATGATCCCGGTTGTTACAAGGACAACGGAAGAATCACTCAGGCTTGTGCCAGGGTCGATCAAGGAAGCTTCCCTTGCGCTTGGGATATCCAAGTGGAAAACCACCTTGTATATCGTTCTGAGTGCCGCAAGAAGCGGTATTCTCACAGGCGCTTTATTATCCATTGCAAGGATATCAGGTGAGACAGCGCCTTTACTGTTCACTTCTTTTGGCAACATGTTCTGGGCTAATGGATTGGATCAAGCCAATTTCTACCATGCCTGTGCAAATTTATACATATGCAATAACACCCTTCCCTGACTGGCATGCCAAAGCATGGGCAGGGGCGCTTGTACTGATCGTTCTGATCCTTATTCTGAATATTGGAGTGAGGTTCGTAACTAAAAGAAAATATGGGGTATAGGAGTAAAAATGGAAAATAAGATCACTGTAGAAAATCTCAATGCATGGTTTGGAGCTAAACAGGTACTTCACGAGATCAGTCTTGGTATTGAGAAAAACGGAATTACCTCTATCATTGGTCCCTCAGGATGCGGTAAATCCACATTCATCCGATGCATCAACAGGATGCATGAAGTTGTACCCAAAGCAAAAGCATCGGGGAAAGTACTTGTTGATGACAGGGATATCTACGACAGGGAGATCGACCCGGTGGATATTAGAAGGCGCATAGGTATGGTATTCCAGAAACCCAATCCATTCCCGACAATGTCCATACGAGATAATGTTGTGGCAGGATTGAAACTGGGTGGAATAAAGGATAAAAAAACCCTTGATAACGTAGCTGAAAACAGCTTAAAAAAGGCTGCTCTCTGGGATGAGGTTAAGAATGACCTTAATAAATCGGGAGTGAGTTTATCGGGAGGTCAGCAGCAGCGCCTGTGCATAGCGAGGGCTCTGGCTGTTGAGCCGGAAGTTATCCTGTTCGATGAACCATGCTCCGCCCTTGATCCCATATCTACAAGTAAGATAGAAGATTTAATGATAGAGCTTAAGGAAAAATATACTCTTGTCATAGTAACGCATAATATGCAGCAGGCAGCAAGAGTAAGCGATCATACAGCTTTCTTTCTTTATGGAAAGCTGATAGAATTTGGAGAAACAGATCAGATATTCAAGAAGCCAAAGGAGAAGAGTACAGAAGATTACATAATCGGGAGGTTTGGTTAATATGGTTCGGGAAGCGTATCACAAAGACCTTCACAAGTTGAGGGAGGAAATACTCAACATGGGAAGCATTGTAGGAAAGACGATTGGAGATGCCGTACTATCTCTTAAGAATCGCGATGTTGAGCTGGCTCAGAAGGTCATTGATATGGATAAAGATATCGATGCCCTTGATCATAGCATTGAAGAGAACTGCATGCGCCTTCTTGCGCTCCAGCAGCCTATGGCAAGGGATTTAAGGCTTATAATCTCAGTATTAAAAATGTCCATAGACCTTGAAAGGATTGGCGACCTTTCTTTAGAAATTGCGGTTATTACGAAAATGACAGCCAATATGCCTCCTGTAAAGCCACTGGTCGATATACCAAGAATGTCTGAGATTTGTCAGGAAATGATACGGGACTGCATGAACGCCTTTGAAAATAAGGATGTAGAGCTTGCAAAAAAGGTCGCCGGGAGGGATGATGAGATCGATGCGCTCTTTGATCAGATAAGAAGGGAACTTATTACAATTATGATCGAGGATCCAAAAAAGATAACAGGTGCCCAGCATCTCACATTTGTGGCAAGGTATCTTGAGAGGATAGGGGATCACATAACGAACCTGTGTGAGAGTGTGGTTTTCATGGTGACGGGCGAGAGGGTTGAGTTAAACTAAAGTGTAATTTCTACTGATTTTCTATAGCATCTATATTTTCTTGGGAAAAGTCATATATTCATAAGTGTTGCATTATTTCTTAACACATTATTGGAATAAAATAGAAAAACATAAAGACAGGATGCACTATTAAATTAAAGGATAGAGGACGATTGAAATGGGTCTGAAAGAATGGATAATACCACAGGATAAACACTTTTTTAACATGCTTGAGAACGAATCGCAAAACGTGCTTGACGGCTCGAATGCGTTCCTTGAAATGCTTAATAAATATGAAAATATCAAAGAGAAACAGCAGAAGATCAAGGATATCGAACACCAGGGGGACGATTTCGTCCACGAGATTTTCGAAGAGCTCAATAAGACATTCATAACCCCGATTGACCATGAAGACATTTCTGCCCTGGCATCAGCATTTGACGACGTGCTGGATTACATCGACGGCGCTGCGGCGCGCTTCATCCTTTACGAGATAAAAAAGCCGGAAGAGAACATGATAAAACTGGCTGAAGTGCTCCTTAAGCAGGCGACAGAATTAAATATAGCCATTTCCGGTCTGCGCAACATCAAGAACCCGAAAGAGATTGAAACACGATGCATTGAAGTTAACAGGCTTGAAAATGTGGCAGATGACATTTATAAGAGGTCGGTGGCTGATCTTTTCAAGCGAACCGATGCGATCGAGATAATGAAGCTTAAAGAGATACTATGAACGTCTCGAGTTCGCGACAGATAAATGTGAGGACGCTGCGAACGTGATAAGCGATATCGTTGTTAAAAATAGCTAAGAGGCGGTACTTTGTTATTTTTACAGGAATTTATAATATTTACCATAATACTGGCTTTGTTCTTTGATTTTATAAATGGTTTTCACGACTCAGCCAATGCGATATCAACCGTTGTTGCAACCAAAGTCCTGACGCCTATAAGGGCAGTCGGCATGGCTGCTGTAGGTAATCTCATAGGACCGGTTTTCTTTTCAACAGCAATAGCAGCCACCATCGGTAAAGGGATAATAGATTTAAAGGGTGTAGATCCCAATATTCTTGTCACTCTGATTTTTTCTGCACTGGTCGGAGCGATTATCTGGGATCTTATAACATGGTATGTCGGGCTTCCGACATCTAGCAGTCATGCATTAGTGGGAGGACTTGTAGGAGGGGGTTTAGCGGCGCTCGGAAGCGGTTCTATTATTCCTTCAGGCGTTGAGAAAGTTGTTGTGTTCATGGTAGTTTCTCCTATTGTAGGGATGGTCGCAGCTTTCATTTTAACCACGATAGTTATAAGGACATTTTACCATGTTCCGCCAACAAGGATCAACAGGTATTTCAAGAGCCTTCAATTGTTTTCTGCCTTTTTCTATTCCGTAACTCACGGCACTAATGACGCCCAGAAAACGATGGGTATTATCACGGTGCTTCTTGTAGCATATGGTTCCCTTGCCTCGTTCGCTGTACCTCTGTGGGTAATACTTGCAGCCCATATATCCATATCTCTTGGAACTTTCTTGGGTGGATGGAGAATAGTAAAAACAATGGCGCAAAAAATTACAAAGCTAAGACCCTATCAGGGATTTTGCGCTGAAACATCGGGGGACTGGTGCTTGCAAGCATGGCAGCCCTGGGGGTTCCTGTCAGCACCACTCATGTGATTTCATCGTCCATAATGGGCGTCGGAGCCACAGACAAGCTTTCTGCCGTGAGATGGGGTATTGCACGCAAGATCGTAGGTGCCTGGATATTGACAATACCGGCATCGGCAATAATGTCCTTTACGACATACTTTATAATCGGTAGAATTTTTTGATTTTTAGAAAAGTATTATTAGTTTAAGAAGATAACATGAACATAATGTTGAAGGATAAAACAAAGCTTGTCATCTGGCCCGTATATATGGATGCCACGAAATCAAGGGGAGAAGGCAGGATACTTTCAGCGAAAGATTCGGTGAAATCACCCGTCATCAGGGAGATAGAAAAAGCGGCAAGGGAATTGAACCTGGGGCCGGTCGTGGAAACCGATAAATCCTATCCAAAATCATGGTGGTCAACAGGCGGGAGGGTTCTGGTAGATAAGAAGGGTCCGAAATCCCGTATTACAAAACAGATCGCATCAAAGATAAATGAGACCAGGACGAAAAAATGATCGACCTGCACACGCATTCCACTTTCAGCGATGGCGAATTGATACCCAGCGAACTTGTACGCAGGGCAGTTGTTAAGGGATATAAGGCAATAGCGATCACAGACCATGCCGATTTTACGAACATCGAGCATATTTTATCATGCATGAAGAATATTAAATCTCTTGAAGAGGATTATGACATCAGGGTTTTTACGGGTGTTGAATTGACACACGTGCCGCCCGGGAAAATCCCTAAGCTTGTTACGAAGGCAAGACTTCTTGGGGCTGAGATAATCTTGGTACACGGCGAAACAATAGTTGAACCGGTTCCCGAAGGTACGAACCACGCTGCTGTAACCCTTGATATTGATATCCTGGCTCATCCGGGGCTTATTACAGCAGAGGATGCGGAACTTGCAAGGGATAATGAAATAGCCCTTGAAATAACTTCCAGGCGCGGGCACAACCGAACGAACGGTCATGTGGCGCGCATTGCCCTGGAAACGGGGGCAGCAGTGATCGTAAATACCGATACTCATTCTCCTGATGACCTTCTCACTGACGATATGGCGTTTAAGGTGGCATTGGGGGCCGGTCTTGATGAAAAAAATGCGCGTAAAGCCACACATTCGCAACCTTTAAGCCTGATAAAAAACCTTTAAATAAATGTTTTTCGAAAGGTTTATATAGGCCCTGCGGTATTTATAGGTTACCTTTTTAGAGGATGAAAATTGAAACGATTGGGAGCAATAATTCATATAACGGACAACCTTTTGATTGTGCGCGCAGATAGCACGCTTGAGCATAGCGTTTTTCGCGAAAATCTATTAGTCTTGACAAGCAGGATGAAGAAAATTGGAAAGATCAAGGAAATTTTTGGTCCGGTGAAAGCTCCTTACATTTCGATAAAAATGTTCAAAGATATCAATTCCTCTGAGATAAAAAGTCTGAAAAACGAAAGAGTGTATTTACAATAATTATTAGGAAGGATCCCTGAATGATAGAGAAAGAAAAAGTAAAAGAAATTGTCAGTGAAAAGTCGGAACGCGAGAAAATAAAAGAGGGCATACGGAGTAAGAAAGAAAAACAGAAACTGGGGCAGTTCGAAAAAGCTACCATTGAGTGCCCTGAATGCAAAAGTCATACCCTTGTGCACGACTACGAACGCGCAGAACTGGTCTGCAATGAATGCGGTCTTGTTGTCGATGATGAATTCATAGACCAGGGACCTGAATGGAGGGCTTTTGACCATGACCAGAGAATGAAGCGATCACGTGTGGGCGCCCCGATGACATATACCATACACGACAAAGGTCTGTCAACGATGATAGACTGGAGGAACAGGGACTCTTACGGGAAATCCATATCATCCAAAAGCAGGGCGCAGCTTTACCGCCTTCGAAAATGGCAGAGGCGAATCCGCGTCAGCAATGCGACTGAAAGGAACCTTGCGTTTGCCCTTTCAGAGCTTGACAGGATGGCTTCAGCTCTTGGTTTATCAAGGAACGTAAGGGAGACCGCAGCAGTTGTGTACAGAAAAGCCGTGGAGAAGAACCTCATCAGGGGACGAAGCATTGAAGGCGTGGCAGCAGCCGCGCTGTATGCCTCATGCAGGCAATGCAATGTTCCGCGCACGCTGGATGAGATAGGCGAAGTCTCAAGAGTGAGCAGGAAGGAAATTGGAAGGACTTACAGGTTCATCTCAAGGGAACTTGGTCTCAAACTGATACCCACGTCTCCCATTGACTATGTCCCACGCTTCTGCTCAGGATTGACCCTGCGCGGCGAGGTGCAGTCAAAAGCCGTTGAGATACTCAGGCAGGCATCGGAAAAAGAACTCACAAGCGGCAGAGGTCCGACTGGCGTGGCTGCGGCAGCCATATACATTGCATCTATCCTGTGCGGAGACAGGAGGACGCAGCGTGAGGTAGCCGAGGTCGCAGGAATCACAGAAGTTACCATACGCAACAGGTATAAAGAACTGGCTGAAGAACTGGATATCGAGATAATTCTTTAATGTACGTCAGAGATTCAATAATTCAAGCCCGTATAGAAAAAGACCTGAAAAAAGAGCAACTGAAAGGCAGGATCGAAGAAATCGAGTACCAGCTTAACGCTGAATGTGAGAGCGGACTCAGAGGACGATTAAGAAACTGAAGGAGGAGTTGAAACTCCTTCAGGATTGATTTTTTTTAATCCATCATATCTTGTACTTATTATACAGTTCTTTCCTGACAGGGCATGTGCAAACAAAAGAATACCCGAACGGTATCCTGTAATTGCAGGTATGTTCATTCATACATTTGATAAAATGTATTTTATCCCCCAGGCAAATTTCGACCTTGCAGATATCTGTTGAAGGACTTGACAGGCAGGAGTGGTCTTTTTTACATCGGTTCGTATTTTTTATTATTTCATCATGTACTTTTATTTCATTTTTTTGAGCCATTTTTCCTTGATCCCCTAAATTTCTTGGTGATTTGTATTGCCTGATGGCTTAATATAGTTTCTCATTTAATATAATTCGATCAGAGACCATAAACCCTTACTGCCATTACCTCGCGAAGAACCTGTTCTGCGTTTCGCGTCGAGACCGCATCCATACTTTTTATAATGATGGAATAATCGTACCCAACAAGTATCATCCTTATAAGTTTACCCTCCCCGCCTGATATAATGTAATGTATATCCCTGTGTTTCCCAAGCATCATATCAAGACCCCCTCTGACCTTATCAGCATGATGCTTTAAATCCTCTTCCACAAGACTCTGGAAACGTTTCTGGCTCCAGCCGCCCTTTGAGTGCTTCCCCATTACGCTGCTCCTTACCACATTATGTTCAATAAAAGCGTCATCCTCCAATATCCCTATGAACGTCTCGCCTGCATGGGCGTTAACAACCAGGGTCTTACCGCTCTTTAGGCTGTTCTTTAACGGCTCCAGGTCAAAACGCCGCTCAAGTGAATATTTTGATCGCAGGATCGGAAAAACAGGTAGCATTACTAATTTTATAACCTTTTCAGTATCGAAGAAAATAGCCTTGCCTGTATGAGAGTCAATTTTTTCAATAAGGGCGCGATCAGAACTATCTATCTGATCTGCTATTTCGGATGGCATATTTTCAAGGGTTTCATCCTTTGCAAGATATATTGTTATCAGCGCCGCAGTCCGAGACTGCATTGTGCCGAGCAAAAAAATGATATCATCAAGCCTGTTCTTTGAAAAACTATCATAGAACCTGAAATTTATCTCTCCCTTTGTTTCTTTCTTGAGTTTTATGATCTCATTCTCAAGCGACATTACCTGCTGCTTTGCTTCATTTAATTCCCTGTTAACTTCCTGACCAGCAGCAACTGTTTTTTTGGTTATCTCTCCCTTTTTCTCAACCAGCAGCGTAAGTTTGCTGTGCTCCTCTTCAAGCTCTTTAATTCTTGCCTTCAGGGAGTTAATTTCCTCTTTCTTAAATATATCAAGCAATACCCTCGCCTCTTACACTTATTACCTTTAAAACGATATAAGATAAACCTTTATCAATAAATTCAATTCGGTCGCTAAAACGTATGATCCTTTCAGCCCCCTCTATGGCTTTAAACCCGGTAACTTTGCTAAAAGCGAGGGCTAAAGGAGAATCCCCCTGTATGACAGGCTCCTCTCCAGTATTGATCTCCTTATCCATAGAAACGCTGACATATATGGAAAGAACAGAAATTCCGTTAAAAAAGAATGTTAAACTTCCCGGATTTCCCTTAAATTCACCTATAAGTAAAAAAGGTTCAGCAGAGAGTTCCTCATGGCTTGATTTCCCACGGGTTACATATTCCCAGCCTGTAAACCTGCCCAGATGTTTGCAGAATGTGCGAATTTTGGAAGAAGGTTTACGGGCTGTTGTGATAATCATTCGGTTTTTACGCGCTTCACAAGCACGGGTCTTTCTTTAACAAGTATGCGGTGCCCGCAGTAAGGACAGCGAATGCCGCTGTACTGATAATCTATCTCGACCGCCCGCTTGCAGCGGGTGCATTTATATACCATGTTCTAACCTTATTTTTGGGGAGCAGGTGTGGCAGCGGCTTTTTCCGCCTGTACGGCTCTCATGACGGTCAGGTGCGCAGGGGTTTGAGGCACATAAGAACCGCCAGTGAACGTAACATCGCACTTTGTGCATTTCCAGATACCGGTTGCTATCCTTTTCAGTTTTACTGCGCCGCATTTTGAGCAGGCATAATCTGCATGCATCTTTTCTTCAATGTCAGCTACAAGTTTTCGGTTCTTAACACCGTAACGCGTACCAAATCTGCCTGCTGACCTTGTTTTTCTTCCTTTTGCTTTAAGTTCAACCATGATTATATCACCAGGAATTTTTCTCTGATTTCTTTTGCCTTCTCAATTGCATTATCCACTATATAATTTATCTGTTCAGTTGTAAGGGGGTGTATCCCGCTCTTTTGCATGGCCGATACATCGCCTTCCTGGTTGGAAGTCACAGTTAGTTTTGTTCCGGCAATGCTTTCCTCGTCAAGCGACGGGTCAACCATTATCGAACCGCCTATCTCAACTGACGTTATTGAGACCGGCACGTTCCTCATCGGAACAGGCGAGTCCTCTCCCAGATCATACCGTTTGGCTGGCAGTTTTGCGCTCAAAAGCGCTGCGACTGCCCCAAAGGAGGCAGCGTCCATTATATTCCCGCCATCGTCCAGGACATGCACATCAATGAAAACCATCCATACCTTTTCACCGGGTGTGATACATAATCTGGAAAGGTCGACAGACTGGGACTCCCTGATGCCCCTGTCCACAACGCGCGCCAGTTCGATGGCGTCTTCCCTGGGGGGACCGGACTCGAAAACAGGAGATGCAAGCGGTATGAGTTCAAGGTTTGTAATGATAACGCCCTGGTCAGGGGTATCGGGAAAAGGAGTGCCTGGCTGGCATTTAACTCCAACGACAACATGGGTATCGCCAAGTTTTACCCGCGCAGACCCTTCGGCCTTATTAATGACGTTCGTCTCAATAGTAAGGTCCCTGTACTGGTCAAAAGAACGCCCATCCTCTCGCTCCCCCTTTACCATAAGATTGCATATATAATCCTTACGCAGTTCCGCGATTATTTCGTTACTCATTGTTTTCACCCTCTATCTGGGTTGAGTATTTTTCCATAAGCGCAGCCTTTTGCATCTCATGGATCGCCATGCATCCCGTCTTTGCCATCTCTAACCCCTCTTTGAACTCATCTCGGGTCAGATTTCCATCCATCTGGATCAGCGTTATATTGCCGTCAGGCGTCATCGCAATGGGCATATCAGCCTGCCCATAATTGTCTTCGTCCTTGTTCAGGTCAAGTACAAGAGTACCGTCGATCTTCCCGACAGCGCATGCCGAGATCAAGCTCTTCATAGGTATACCGGCGTCCGCAAGGGCTATGGATGCGGCATTAATGCCTGCCGTCCTTGTCCCCGCATCGGCCTGAAGCACTTCTACAAATATATCGATAGCTGAGCGCGGGAAATATTCCTGGAATATAACGGGTTCAAGCGCCTCCCTGCTCACCTTGGATACTTCAATACTTCTCCTGTCAGGTCCCGGCGTTTTCGGTCCTCGACTGAGAACGATGCCATGTTGTACCTGTAACGAACAACGGCGCTGTTTGATCTCTGCTGGTGTCTGGGGTGAACTTCCCTGGGTCCATAAACGGCTGCCATCACTTTATTGCCGCCGAATTCAAAATAGCATGAGCCGTCCGCTCTATTCAATACGCCTACCTCAATTTTAATAGGTCTTAACTCATCGGGCTTCCTGCCGTCAAGGCGGATGCCGTTTTCGATCAGCTTTTCTGGTTTACTCATAAATTTCCTCTTCTCTGTTCTTCCTCTTCGCTAATATCACTGTAAAAACTATTTCTCATCACCGAGGAGTTCATCAAGAATTCCTCCTGATTTTGGCTTTTCTATATCCTCTTCAATTCTTTCTTCCTTTTTTTCTGGAACTTTAACTTTCTCGCCTTTTGCTTCTTTTATGAACTTTGTGATTCTGTCAGTAAGACCTGAAATATGAGTTTCCTTTTCGATTTTGAGAAGGGACTTAATAGCAAGTTCCATTCCATTATCTTTTCCAGTTATCCATATTCTTCCATTCTGACCGATAAAGATGTTGCATTTGGTCTCATTCTTGAGCATTGCTATCATGGAGCCGCTTCTGCCTATGAACCTGGGGACCTTTGACGGAGTCACTTCGATCACACGTCCTTCTTTTATGGGTCTGAGTCTCTGGTCGTTCAGGGTAAGCTCCACTTTCATGTTCGCGTCTACATCCCTTACAAGGGTCATTATTGATTCACCGAGTTTGAGATACTTTGACATCTCATCGTTCTCTATTCGTCTCGGGAATTCGGATATGTGCAAAAGACCATCATACGGCGACCTTATATCCACGATCCAGTTCGAATATGTGACCTCTTTGATTATGCCAACTATCAGGTCACCGGGTTTAGGGATATATTTACCAGCCATCGGAACTACCCTGATGCCGTTTTTAAAAGATGCTATTCCGAAAACCGATGAAAAAACCCTGTTATTCTCGACATACGTCCCTTCATCAGCCTGAGACGGATCATCCGAAAGCATTTCACCGGGTATTACTAATTTTTTATCCATTTTTTATCACTTTAATAATTTTGTTTCAGCAGAACCTTTAGTAAGAGAATTCAATAAATTGTAGAGGTCATCCTGCATACCTGCCGGGATACTTATAACGCCTATCCATGAGCCGTTGTTCTGCCACTCCTGTTTCTGGAGATTCCCGAACTTTGCCACGGCGCCGTATGCCTTTGCCGCATATTCAGGCGGGAGCTTTATTGCGACCCTGACTTCCTCAAAACGTATCGGAATGACCGGTCTTATCGCTTTCATTGCGATTTCCACCATTTCATCCACGCTTTTCATGGGGTCAATATGCACGCCCGCTTCATCCATGGCAGCTTCGATCCGCGCAGGGGGATGCGGGGCTTTAGTCTGCGGATTGATGGCGTTTCGCGCAATAAAAGTAATTATCTGCCTCTTTTTTTCTTCCTGTATCTTCCTTCTCTGTTCTGTAGTAAGCTGGAGTTCTCCCTCATGCAGTATTTTTTCAGCGATCTTTAATACATCTTTTGTCCCGAACGCATTGATGATGTCCTGTTCAGCAGGTCTGTCACCGTTCTTTGCATCTGAGAACACATCTTCTACAGCCAGGATATTTTCGATCTTTACAGGGTCGCCTTTCTTGAACGCCAGCGCTCCGTCAGGATCCACAAAAACCTCAAACATCTTGCCATGTGTCTTAAAATGTGCGATTATGGATTCATCAAGCGCGACCATACCAAATCACTCTTCTTTCTTCTTTCCTTTCGCTTTTGTTTCAGAAGCGTGCATCTTTATAACCTGGTTTACATATTTTTCGACTTCGGATGGCTCAAGTTTCCGGTATTTCCTGCTGGCAAGCTCGATCACTCCCACCTCGATGGTCGAAGCATTGAAAACACCTTCTGCTGTGCTGTGGAGCGCCTCAAGCCCGAGTATTATCGCACCTTGCAGGTCAATATCATCCCTGTATTTCTTCTCGAAAACTTCCATTGTCTCGTTTCGCCCTGAACCAATACCTGTAGCTTTGTATTCAAGTAATGCGCCGCTCGGGTCGGTCTCAAAAAGACGTGCCCTGCTATCATCCACGCCTGCAATAAGCAGCGCCGTGCCGAAAGGTCTAACGCCTCCGTACTGGGTAATCCAACCACAGAGAAACTTAAGACAAGGGGACTGAATGGCCGTAATATCGGCAGGCTGGTTTTTAATCTCTTCAATGTTATAACATCAAAAGATATTCCGGAGAATCTTCCGGGCGATCTCATCAGGGAACTCGATCTTATGCAACGATGGGATGCCTATAGGAATATTCATTTTCCTGTTTCCAAAGAAGCTCAGCAGAAAGCAGTATACAGGCTGAAATTTGAAGAATTCTTTCTGGCCCAGTTAAGGCTTGGGATGATAAGATCCAACCGGCACAGGTTTTCCAAAGGGATCATTTTCAATACGGTGGGTGAGCTGTTCAATACGTTTTATGAAAAGTACCTTCCCTTCACTTTAACCGGTGCGCAGAAAAGGGTATTGAAAGAAATCCGGCAGGATACTGCAAGGGGGCGGCAGATGAACAGGCTGCTGCAGGGGGATGTGGGCAGCGGAAAAACCATTGTGGCCCTGATGTCTATGCTGATTGCCGCTGATAATGGTTACCAGAGTTGTATGATGGCACCCACTGAGATCCTGGCACAGCAGCATTTTGCCGGCATCAGTGAATTGTTGAAAGATATGCCGGTGGAAGTTCGGTTACTGACGGGGTCGGTGAAAACTGCAGAACGGAGAAAGATCCTGGCGGCAGTTGTTGGCGGGAGAAGTGCATATACTGATAGGTACTCACGCACTTATTGAAAAAGATGTACAGTTTCAGAAACTGGGTATGGCCATTGTTGATGAGCAACACCGGTTTGGGGTTGCCCAAAGGGCCAAATTGTGGGAGAAGAGTGAAATACCTCCGCATGTGCTGGTGATGACTGCAACACCAATTCCCCGCACACTGGCCATGACTGCTTATGGCGATCTCGATTACAGTGTGATGGACGAATTGCCTCCTGGCAGGCAGCCGATTAAAACGGTTCATCGCTATGAACATTCGCGGCACCAGGTGATGGATTTCATTAAGTCCGAATTAAGAAAGGCAGGCAGGCATATATTATTTTCCCGCTGATCGAAGAAAGCGAGAAGCTCAATTATGAAAACCTGATGAAAGGGTATGAAAATGTCAAGGCTTATTTTCCTGAACCGCATACTATATCAGTATGGTGCATGGAAAGATGAATGCCAACCAGAAGGATACCAATATGAAACGGTTCGTGAACGATGACACACAGATCATGGTTTCCACAACGGTGATCGAAGTAGGCGTGAATGTGCCCAATGCCACTGTGATGGTGATTGAAAGTGCTGAAAAATTCGGCCTCAGCCAGTTGCATCAACTGAGGGGAAGGGTAGGCCGGGGTGCAGAGAAAAGCTACTGTATTTTACTTACCGGTGACAATATTTCCAAGGAAGCCCGGGAAAGGCTTGCGGTGATGTGCAGCACAAACGATGGTTTTGTGATCGCTGAAAAAGATCTTGAGATCAGGGGCCCCGGTGATATTGAGGGAACCAGGCAAAGCGGGCTGATGAACTTTAAGCTGGCCAATATTGTTGAAGACAGGGATCTGCTCGAAATAGCCAAGCAGATTTCCGGTGACGCTGTTACAGGATGATCCTGATCTCAGTCAGGAGAAAAACAGGGTTTTGAAGGAATTCCTTGCTGTTCAGCAGGGAAAAACGGCCTGGAGCAAGATTTCATGATTAAAATCAACCCAACTCCCTTATACAATTAACACATCTATTACGTTTATAAATGTATTTTTAACACTGATGCGCAGACGCTTTTACCAATCCATAATCCACCTGTTCATTTTCCTGCTTGCTTTCGTAAGTTTCAGTAAGGGCCAATCCTATTATTCTCTTGATTTTGTTGAAAATAAGGGCCAGTGGGATGGCAATTTCAAATTCAGGGCAGAAGCCGGTAATGGTGCATTTTTCATAGATCCAAAGGGTTATACCATTCTTCAGCATCACCTGGAAGACTTCAAAAAGCTTTCTGAAAAGCTTCATGGTCATGGTGCCAGGAAGCCCACGCAGATGATCCTAAACATCAGAATCCTCATCGTGAATTCGAGAAACTGGTTGTTCAGGTCCCATGCACTCAAGGTCATGTTCCTTGGGAGTGCCAGTGATGCCCAAGGTTATTCCTGAAAAACAGAGGGAGGGGTACGACAATTATTTCATTGGGAATGATAAGTCCAAATGGCAATCAGGTGTCAGGTCTTATTCTGTTTTGCGCTTCAAGGATGTCTATCCCGGAATAGATGTAAAATATTATACTGAAGGCGGCCAGCTTAAATACGATTTCATTGCCAGTCCCGGAGCTGATATTTCCCGGATCATGATCAATATGATGGTGCTGAGAAGATGGCGATCAGGAAAAAATGGAGACCTGATCATCAAAACCTCTGTTGGTGAAGTGAAAGAGCTGGTTCCCTATGCATACCAGGTGGTGAATGGGATCAAGAAGGAAGTAAATGTGAATATGTGATCAATGGTCAGCAGGTGACCTTTAAAATAAAGGGATACGATAAGAATGCAGAGTTGGTCATAGATCCAACGCTGATCTTTTCAACATATACAGGAAGCCGTTCCGGAAACTGGGGATTTACTGCAACACCAGGCGCTGATGGAAGTTTTTTTGCCGGCGGTATAGTTTTCAATGGCGGAGGTTATCCTGTTACGCCAGGAGCGTTTCAGTCAACATTCCAGGGTGGTGGGCAAAATCTTGGAGTTGATATTGGTATCACCAGGTTCAGTCCCACATGGTAATGCCAGGATCTATTCAACTTACCTTGGCGGCAGCGGGGATGAATTTCCCCATAGTCTTATTGCCGACGGTGCAGGGTAACCTTGTGGTACTTGGGAAGAACCACTTCTCCCAATTTTCCAACTACAGCCACATTTGGTCCCGGTGGTGCATTTGATATCATTGTAACAAAGCTCAATGCTGCCGGTACGGGTTTGATCGGATCTATAAAAATTGGCGGTACTGGCGATGATGGTGCCAATATTGACGCTTCCGGTCAGCCCACCTGTGGTTCTCTGTTGTATAATTATGGTGATAATGCGCGCAGTGAAGTAGTATTGGATGGGACTAATAATATTTATATAGCCGCAAGTACCAAGTCAAGTAATTTTCCTACCAATAATGCATTTCAGAACTACGCTGGGAGGCAAGCAGGATGCAGTAGTTCTGAAACTTACTCCAAATCTGAATACTGTTTTATTCAGTAGTTATCTGGGTGGGGCTGAAGACGATGCAGGATTTGTTCTGGATATCAATCCTGTTGATGGAAATATTTATGTAGCCGGCGGCACGTCCAGTGCAAATTTCCCGGGTGCAACAAATGCCTATGGTAATGCCATCGACGGATATGTGTCAGTGATCGCTAATAATGGCTCTACTCTCATCCAGATCAAAATATTTTGGAACCAGCTCCCTTGGATATTATCTATGGTATTCAATTCGATACCAAAGGATTCCCTTATATCATGGGTATCTCACTGGGTTCCTGGACGGTAACGCAAATGCCGCTTTCAGTAATCCCGGTTCCAAGCAGTTTATTTCGAAACTGCAGCCCGACCTGTCGGCCTATGTATATTCAACTGTATGGGGAACTGCCAGTTCAGTTCCCAATATTTCACCGGTGGCATTCCTTGTTGACCGTTGTGAAAACGTTTATATCTCCGGTTGGGGTGGCAGGCTTAACCCTTGTCAATTCCGGAAGTTGTTTTGATTCCAAAACTTCTGGTACTGCAGGCATGCCCGTTACGCCTGATGCGATCAAGTCAACCACGGATGGAAGGGATTTCTATTTCTTTGTGATGGAGAAGGATGCCACTGCGCAGTTATATGGAAGTTTCTTCGGGCAAACAGGAGGTGAGGGTGATCATGTTGACGGCGGCACCAGCAGGTTCGATACCAGGGGCGCGATTTACCAGGCTATTTGTGCAAACTGCTGGGTAACAATGCCTGCTCCACTTCTCCTATTACACAACCCATGCCGGTAACACCGGGGGTTGTAGCGCCGGTGAATGGTGCATTGGTTCTGGCAGCGGCGGCGAATGTAACCTGGCAGCAGTGAAGATCCTGTTCGATTACCAGGGTGTGATCGCAGGTGTTCAATCATCTATCGGTGGTGTGATCAATGACTCTACCGGATGCGCTCCGTTGACTGTTGACTTTACAGATACTATTGCCAATGCGAAATCTTATGAGTGGGATTTTGGTGATGGTACGCCCGTGGTGTCCACAACAGATCCTAATGTTACACATACATTTACTAATACAGGTACTTATCGGGTAAGGCTGATCGCAATAGATGATACCAAATGTATCCCACGGATACCGCATATAAATTTATTATTGCCAGGTCTGATAAAGCCATTGTTGATTTTGCTTCGGTCAAATTACCGCCTTGTGAGAGCCTGAATTACCGGTTCGATAATCTTTCCGTTGCACCTCCGGGTAAGCCTTTTGGCCTAAAATCTTTTCATATGGGATTTTGGTGATGGAAATAGAACGTGATACTACAGGCAGCGGAAGTGTCAATCATACTTATGCGGCCCGGGAACCTATAATGTGAAACTGATCATGGTTGATACCAATTATTGTAACTATCCTGATTCAGTGGTTAAAGTACTGAGGGTTAGCACCAAATGTGGAAGCACATTTCACTACGCCTCCAGGCGGGTTGCGTGCCATATACTGCAATATTCACCAATACTTCACTGGCAGGTGAGACTTTTGAATGGGATTTCGGAGACGGTACAACTTTTACCGGCGCCAACTCCGCCTCCGAAGATCTATAGCAATGTTGGCACCTATACGGTGAGGCTGATCGCCATTGATCCAAATACCTGTAACCTCAGGGATACTGCATCACAAACGATTACGTGTTCGTCCCGGACCTGTGGCTAATTTCCATTCAGCCCGAATCCGCCACAGGAAAATACGGCAACACATTTCACCAATCTTTCTTCTGGTGCAACGTCGTTATAAATGGTTTTTTGGTGATGGAGATAGTTCAACGCTTGTCAATCCTGTTCACCAGTTCAACGGAACAGGAACTTTTAACCTGCCTGATTGCGATCAATGAGTTTGGCTGTACAGATACTGTTTGCCAGGATGTGGAGGCGATCGTTGTTTCATTATTGGATGTGCCAAATGCATTTACTCCAAATGGTGACGGGATAAACGATAAAGTTTTTGTAAGAGGTTTTGGCATTGCAAAAATGACCTTGAGGATATATAATCGACAGGGCTTATTGGTATTTCAGTCGGCTGACCAGCCAATGGCTGGGATGGTAGATATAAAGGAACCCTACAGCCAATGGATGCATATGGTTATACGCTGGAAGTGGAATTTGCAGATGGAAGCAGGGCAACTAAAAAAGGAGATATAACGTTATTAAGATAACAGATGACTATGAAACGGGTTGTGATGCAGATATTATTGATGTTCCTGGCGGTATTCGCTGTTAGCTCAGCCTAGTGCGCAGGACCTGCATTTCTCGCAATTCTTCAATTCCCCTCTCACTACCAATCCGGCAAATACGGGTTTTATTCCGGATGCCGACTACAGGGTAGGGGCACATTACAGGAACCAATGGTCTTCGCTTCCGGTACCTTATAAAACCATGAGTGTTTATGGGGATGCACAGGTGTTCCGCGATCGCTTTGAAACAGGTTGGGTTGGGTCTTGGCGGTGTGATCCTGAGAGATGTTGCAGGATCGGGCAATCTCACTTCAACAAAGATCTATGGCTCTGCAGCCTATCACCAGATGCTGGGTAATACGGGCCTTCTCAGTGCCGGATTTAATGTTGGTGTGTCAAGCAAGCGGGTGGATATTGCAAGGTTCACTTTTGATAATCAATGGAACGGAAAATTCTTTGATGTGGGGGCTCCATCAGGTGAAATCTTCAATGCGAATAACATGACCTATTTTGACATGCAGATAGGTTTGAACTATGCCTGGTTCCCAACTGACGATATTTATATTCATGCCGGAGTTTCTGCCATCATATCAACAAGCCAAGGGAAACATTTTTTACTGCTTCACCTACTTACGACAACAGGCTTGCGCCGAGGTATATTGCATTTGCCGATGCAATGATCAAATTGAACGATCAATGGATCCTCAGTCCATCCGCCTATTCAGTGCACAGGCCCAGGCTACGGAGTTTGTTCTGGGCTTGCATGCCAATTATAACCTTTCCGGTGATGGGGAGCAGCAACTGATCGGTGGTGTGTATTACAGGGCTGCTGACGCCGTGATACCCATGATCGGGTACCAGTGGAAGAATTTCAGGTTCATGTTCTCCTATGACGCCACCGTATCACCCCTGGGCAGTTATAACAACATGCAGGGTGCTACAGAATTCTACCTGCAGTACAAAGGATTCTACTACGCAGGCTAATGGAGACCTCAGGCAGTCCCTCTGTCCTAATTTCCGTTGATCCATGCTTATTTTCCGAATGTGTGGCTTTTATTATCAGTTTATACGGCATTAGATTATTTTCGTGATCGTAAGTGGATTGCTTCATCAGGAAAAAGGTCATGACTATGATAAAAAGAATACTGGCACTAACACTATCAGCTACATTGATCATGCCTGGCAGTTACTGCCCAGGACAATGAGATCCCAACAAAGGAGAAACAGGGCTTTGATTCCGAGAGGCTTTTTTTCGGAGGTAATTTTGGCCTTACGTTCGGTGATTTTACGTTTGTGAATGTATCTCCGCAAGTGGGTTATCGGTTTACGCCCATTTTCAGTGCCGGCAGCGGAGTTAATTTTATCTACCAGAGCAGCAAAATATATTACCAGGGCGGGAATGAGGAGAAAAGCCAGTATGGCTATGCCGGCCTCAATATTTTCGGAAGGGTGAATCCCCTGAAGTTCATTGTGCTGAATGTTCAGCCGGAAATGAACTACGTTTGGGGAAGTACCAAATACTATCCCAGTGGCCAGGAGTATAAGCAGGAAGGGAAATTCATCCCGTCGTTATTGCTTGGTGGAGGTGTTGTGATCCCCACCGGAGGGCGTGGATCCATGATGGCCATGCTGCAATATGACGTAATACAGGATCCGCTTTCTCCGTATGGAAGCAGCATGTTCTTTTCGTTTGGATTCAATTTCTAAGTAACCCACATAATTTCTGATGTCACCAACATTGTTGTTCACTTTTGTGATCGGATATTTCCTGCTATTGCTGGGCGTGGCCTGGTATACTTCCCGGAATTCCAATAATGATTCCTTTTTCATAGGGAATAAAAGTTCCAACTGGATGATCGTAGCATTCGGTATGATCGGAACCTCGCTGTCAGGAGTAACTTTTGTTAGTGTGCCGGGAGCAGTAGGTACTGCGGCTTTCACGTATTTCCAGGTGGTGATCGGATACCTGATCGGTTACGTGATCATAGCATTGGTTTTACTGCCCTTGTATTACAGGCTTAACCTCACTTCCATATATAATTACCTGAGCACAAGGCTCGGGTTCAAGAGTTACAAAACGGGGGCATCTTTTTTCATTTTGTCAAGGACACTGGGTGCCACAGCTCGTTTGTACCTGGTGGTCAAGATCCTCCAGGACGCGATCCTGACTTCTTTCGGAATTCCATTCTGGGTTACAACCCTGATCATCCTGGTGATGATCCTCTTCTATACTTACGAAGGCGGCGTGAAAACGATCGTATGGACAGACATGCTGCAAACAACGGGAATGCTGATCGGACTGGTGGTTTGTGTCATTTATATTTTGAATACGATGGATTTCAGCATGGCATCAGCACTGCAGGCCATGGACAAGGAAGGCTACACGAATATTTTTGTCACTGATCCGGCTTCTAAATTATTTTTCGTCAAACAGATCCTGGCCGGCGCCTTCATCACCATCACCATGACAGGCATGGACCAGGAGATGATGCAGAAAAACATCAGTGTCAGAACGGTCGGGGATTCGCAGAAGAATATGATCGTGTTCTCGGTGATCTTGCTGGTGGTTAATTTATTGTTCCTTTTCCTGGGTGGTTTGCTGTATCTGTATGCGGCAACCCAGGGTATAGAAGCTACCGGGGACCGGATATTCCCGGTTGTAGCGCTTGACCATATGCCTCCCATTGTGTCAGTCATCTTTATCATCGCACTTATTTCGGCTTTGTTCCCGAGCGCTGATGGTGCCATCACGGCACTTACCTCCTCGTTCTGCATCGATATCCTGGGTATGCAGAGAAGAACCGATTGGAACGATGCACAGAAGAAGAAAACAAGGCAAAGGGTTCACCTGGTTTTTGCTTTCATCTTCCTGCTTTTTGTTATGGTTTTCTATAAAGTCAACAATCCCAGCATGATAGGGGTGATCCTGAAAGTAGCGGGTTATACCTACGGGCCATTGTTGGGTTTGTTTTCGTTTGGCATCCTGACCCGAAGGCAGGTCAATGACAGGTATGTACCCCTGATCGCGGTGATCTCTCCACTGATCTGTTTTATCATTGATAAATACCAGGCTCAGCTGCTCGGAGGATTTGAGATCGGCCTTGAGCTGTTGATTCTCAACGGATTACTTACTTTTGTGGGACTTTGGGCCATTTCACATAACCCGAAAAAGACTGCTTTATAAGCATTATTTTTGCTGCTGTGGAATGGATCAATGAAAATGCCAATGCATATTCAGCCATGTATACATCGGCGGAAGATGCATTTTTGAAGGAAATTTCAGATTTTACCATTGGATATCACCCGATCCGGGTATGTTAAGTGGTCATGTTCAGGGAAAATTCCTACAAATGGTCAGTTATATGGTCAGGCCGCATAATGTATTGGAGATCGGAACGTTATCTGGTTACAGT
>CAWCBK010000008.1:0-67800 GCA_963793805.1 Methanobacteriota archaeon | reverse complement strand
CTAAAAGTGATGGGCCCGTTGCGATTTGAACGCAAGACCTCTCGGTTATCAGCCGAGCGCTCCACCTGGCTAAGCTACGGGCCCGAGACTACCGCCCATATTACGCCATCCAATTTAAACCTTATCTTTGTGAAACAAATATCGAGCCGCCAGAACTCAAAACTAATCGATACCTTTATCATTTATTAAGCACTATGCAACTCACCTTCTAGGGCCGGTAGCTCAGGGGTAGATCGCTCCCTTGGCATGGGAGAGGCCTCGGGTTCAATTCCCGACCGGTCCATTGACTTTTATCTGAACATGAAATGATTCAAGAACCATTATTTCAATACTCTCAACAGTGGCATTGCCATAATTAAATTTGCCAGTGTTATTATTCCCCTTGTTCGTAGAATCTGATTCATCGCCCGATAATAATGTTTCTGTTGTTTTTAATTGTCCGTTTTCCATCCAATCGAACTGGACCGATACGTTTACATCTGTTTTTGGTATGGTCTTCTCTCTTAAATATTCTGAATCAAATTCCATTACATTCCCTTTGTTCGCAAGTAAGTCCCCTCCGACCGGAACATTTTTCCTGACGGTTTTATTGTGTGCCGCATCTGTAAATATTACCGTAGCAGTCAAATTTTTAGCAATCAGGTTCCCGTCGTTCCAGAATGTCCCGTGTACCTTTATGCTTTCCATTTCTGCATTATTTTCTACTGTCCCCTGCGAAATACCGACTTCGCTAACAATATGTACATATTTACTTTTTTGCAGAGGGGCAAACCATACCAGTACGATTATGGCAAAGACTGCAAATGCGATGAAAAATATTGTTTTTTTCTTCATTTATTCTCCTCTAATTGATAGCTCTCCATCATTGAGCCAGACTACCCTGCTCACATATTTCATATCATCAGGTTCATGAGTTACCATCTGAATAGTCAGTTGCATCTCTTTATTTAATTTCTGAAATAGCCCAATGATCTGTTTTGATGAGGCACTGTCAAGATTTGCCGTGGGCTCATCTGCAAACAATATATCCGGCTTGTTTATCAGCGCTCTTGCGATCGCTACACGTTGCTGCTCACCTCCTGACATCTCACGGGGGCGGTGATACAGCCTTGTGCCAAGTCCGACCTGTTCCAGTACTTGCGTCCCGGCTTTTATATAATCCTCCTTTTTCCTGCCCAGCGCCATTGCAGGAAGATAGACATTTTCAAGTGCAGTAAGCTCAGGCAAAAGTGCATACTCCTGAAAGACATAGCCAAATTTTTCAAGACGGAATCTCGCCTTCCGGGATTCAGAAAGACATAAAATATTTTTTCCCCGGAAAATGATCTCGCCAGACGTAGGGGTATCGAGCAATCCCAGTTGATGCAGCAGTGTAGATTTCCCGCTTCCGCTCTTACCCATTATGGCAGCAAATTCACCTCGTTTAATGTCCAGAGTAACGTTATTCAGTGCTTTTACCTTCACCTCTCCCATAGAATAAATCCGGGAAAGGTTTTTTATTTCAATGAGTTTTTCATCTCCAGTCATTTCATTCACCCCATATCGCATCTATTATCGTTTTACGGACAGCTAACCACGAAGGTATAAAACCAGCCGCCAGCGCAGCTATGATCAGGCTTATTGCATTCATCGATACTCTTTCAGGAAGAATCATTAATGAAGCAAGGCCAATGGGAAATTTTAATGGATGTTCGATGAACCATGGTTTCAGGGCAAAAAATATTATTATCAAACCAATAAATATGCCGCTTATCACAATGAAAATTGCCTGGAAGATATATGATTGTATGATCACTGATTCTTCTATTCCAACAGCCCTTAAAATTCCAATCTGCCTTCGCTTGCTGATAGTACTGGTATAGACTATTATAAAAATAGTAATGACCGCAACGAACAAACCGATCGCAGATATCATCATTGAGATCATATTAAAGCTGTTTGTTATGTTTTTTACCATGCCGGCATAGACAGTCCATGGTTTAATTTCTTCTTTAATACCCATCTCTAAAAACTGTTTTATGTACCGGTCTTCATTTCCATTATCTCTGGTCTTGACCAGTATTTGTGAAGCTTTGTTTTCCAGGCCGACTACGGATTCCATCTCTTTCTGGCTGATGTATGCCATCGTATTGGTTTGTATGAAATTCGCATCAAAAATTCCCTTTACCCTGTAGCTCTTTTTTATGCCATTATTGAAAAGCACATCTATGTTATCACCAACTTCAACTCCAAGCGAATTATATTCAATATCACCTCCATACCCTCCTGCAATCTCTTTTCCAAGCAAGATCTCGTTCTCGTCAAGCCTGCTAAGGTATTTGCCGGCAATCAGATATTTATGATTTGTAGTAACTTTCATCTCATTATCCGGATTAATGGAGCGAACGGTCCAGGTTCCATGTTTATCCTTATATGAAAGTGTCGCACCCGTTACATATTGTGATGAGATGCCCACTACACCTGGAACGCCTTTTATCTTTTGTTCCAGGGAATAAACATCGTTTATATATTTTTCATCTGTTTTGGGTTCGATCACTACGTTACTATATAGCGAGTTGATTACCTGATTGTTAGTTGCCTCAGTCACTCCAAGAAAAATGGAACCTATAAATACTAAATTTACAAAGATCAAGGACATTATAAAGATTATTAAAAGCTGTGTGCTTTTATTTCCTTTCATCATTGACTTGGATGTCAGAAACAACGATAGTTTAACATTATTGAACATATGCCCTCTTCATATAGTATTATCTATTGTTTTTTCCTGCGGTGAAGATAATATATTCCCCCCACTATGATCGGCAGAGTCATAATAACCGGTACCACCATGCCGTTTTTATTCGGGTTGCTCACATAGAGGTTTAATGGTTCAGTGACAGTTCGAACACCGAGATCGTCTTCGAATTCGATATTAACAGAATAAGGAATATCGCCTCCTTTCTCTGCGTAGAAGGTAAAAACGCCTGGAGCATCATCATCGGGTTTGATCTTGCCAAGGAAAGCGGTTCTTGTCCCTTTAAATGGGGCATCGAGGTTGACTTTCACGGATTTCGCCTCACCGGTTCCTGAATTTTCAATGCGCATGTTCACAGTGACAAGGTCACCTTCTACCGGATTTTGCGGTTCGATCTTTATATCTGAAATCGCAAGTTCTGCTTTACCAAGTACCCGGATGCCTGCAAAACTTTTCGAACTTATGTTTTTCCCGTTCTCATCCCTGTAATCCAATTGGATGGGAATTGAGTACGATGAAATTTCAGTCTTGTCTTTAACCTGAAAACCATAGCTCAATTGAATGGAGTCCCCGGGATCAAGTCTCTTTATGACCTTTGTATCAGCATCCACAGATACAAAAGGTAGACTGCTCGTTGCTGCACTTACCTGCACTTCCCGCGCCAGACCCGTTCCTTCATTTGAGACCGAAAAACCAATATTAAATTTATCCTTCGGGCTTATGCGAAGAGGGTTTATTGTGATGTTAGAAACCACAAGTTGCGGTAGTCCACGAACCATTACCTTGAATGTCTTGTTGATTTCAAATTGCTGTTCATTACTTAGCCCGCGTTCCCGGAATTCAATTCCATAAGTACCGGAAGCTGCATCAGGATCTATATGAAGCAGATATGTTTCAACGACAGTGCCATATTTGACAATTTTACCCTTATAGATAATGCGGTCATGTTCATTTTTGAGTTTAATTGGCGAATCCGGAAGAATCTCGATCCTTACATTTTCCGTATCGCAGCATTCATTTTGAACCCTTATGGACAGCGATAGGTCCTGCCCGGGTTCAACCGGCTGGGGGGAGATTTGATCCATTACGATATCAAGTTCAGCATTAGCAGGAGAAATTACGATTATTAGAACAAATGCTGCAACTATAGTTAATAATGTTTGTAGTTTATTCATTTATTTTTACCTCCTTTTCCTTTTTTATGATCGCTTTTAACTCAGGACTTGGAATGCCCAGGTCTATTATACCGAATTTGCCCGCAACCCTGAGGATTTCACCCTCAACAATCTTGATCTCATCGACTTCCAGAGTGCCTCCGAACTCGAATTCCTTCTTGTAGTCGCATCTGATTTTGAGGTCTTTTATCATGTTTGGCTTCAGGGTCACATAGAATGCAAATTCGTTTCCGATCATTTTTGTATCACAGACGAAAAATGGGTTTGGAAAAGCTTAAATAAAATCTGGCACGAATGTGGAGTTATACAACAAGCATATAACAAAGGTTACACAAATGTAACAAGGAAAAACGATGAAAGTCTACGAACTCTTCGCAGAACTGTCCTCAGAAAAAAGGATTGGTATACTTCAAACCCTGGATGAAAAACCGATGACATTCACCAATCTGATCAAAGAAGTTGACATTACTTCGACAGAAGCGTCAAGACAGCTATCAAGATTAACCGAAGCCCAACTAATTGAGAAAAAAGGGGACGGAATATATTATAACACACTCTTAGGTAAACTGGTCATATCTACAATATCAGATATGAACTTCATTTCAGAGAAATCAGGATACTTCCTGAAACATGACACTGCACAAATCCCGCTTGATCTTCTAAGACAAATAGACGCCCTCTCTAAAGGTGAAATAATAACAGGTGTTTATAATATTTTAAATACCCATGAAAAATTGGGCGATGGTATAAAAAGTTATATGTGGTACATGTCTGATGATTTTCCCAGGCACCATCTGCCCAATATAGAAAAAAAATTGGAAGAGGGATTGGAAATCAGAGTAATACTTCCAAAAGATATCTGCTCCGCTTCGGTACTTACCGAAAAAAACAGGAATAAGATAAAGGTCAAAGTATCGGACGAGATCAAAATTTCAGTGATCGTAAGCGATAAATTTTCTATCCTCGAATTACCAGGACAGGATGGAAAGATCGATCAAAATACTGCCATCTTCGGCTATGACGACAGATTCAGGGAATGGTGCAAGAAGCTCTTCCAGTACTACTGGGAAGTAAAATGTTATTCTTGCACTTGACATAATAATTAATCTTTATGAGGGTAGTGCAATACGTTGACTGTAAATATAAATTCTTAAAACCGTCAGCAGAATTGACCGATACTATTATATGTTTTAAATTAAGTTCTTTATTGGTAACGGAGTGGAGTATGAATAGTGAATATGTAGCAAATATGATCCTGAAAAAGGAGGATCAAAGAAATGTGGTGGATTGTAAAAGCGGTTGTACTACTCACCGGGCTTGTTTCCCGTCTTCGGACTTACAAAGTCCGAAAGCGGATAGCGGATATCGCTGCCCGCCAGCTCGCCCTTGTAGCAGGAGATTAAATATATGAGCAGATATTCATCAATCTTTAAAACACCTGAAAATGAAGCAAAATATATGGCTGCTTATGACGCTGTTCTTGCCCTTTGGCCTGTACCCTACGAATCTTTTGACCCGCATTCCGTACCTTTCCATTTCCTCATTACTAATTATTCACCGATTTACAGTAAATCCTTTCATCAAATCCCGCCAAGTTCAAAATTCTCTTCTGATTTTTATCCAGTTCTTTAGATAGTATCCATTCTTCACTTTTCTTTTTTTGTACTCTCATCACAAGAATAGCACTCAGAACGTATTCTATCGCATAAGTTGTTGGTCTTTTTGTCTTCTGTCGATTAAGTACCTATCCGAAAAGTAGAAAAACAATGACATAGAGAAATAATGTAGTAATGACAACACGAAAAATCGGACGTGACTACGAGATATATGATGAATTATGGAAGAAGATAGAACCATTAATACCGCCACCAAAACCAAAAAAGAAGGCTGGAAGACCTAGAAAGGATGATAGGAAAATGATGACTGCCATTTTTTATATCCTTCGCACAGGTTGCCAATGGAAAACGTTGCCGAGATCATTAGGTGCACCAAGCACTGTGCATGATAGATTCCAGGAGTGGAGGGAGGCTGGATTATTTGATGCAATGTGGAAAGCAAGTCTGATGGAATATGATATGAAGAAAGGAATAGAGTGGGAATGGCAATCCATGGATGGAGCAATGACAAAAGCTCCCCTGGGTGGAGAGGGAACAGGAGCAAATCCAACAGACAGAGGGAAAAAAGGTACAAAAAGAAGCATGCTGACAGAAGGAAGTGGCATACCTCTTTCAGTGGCTGTGGACGGTGCCAATCGCCATGATAAAAAGCTTGTAAAAGGGACTCTTGATGCCATAATTATAGAAAGACCTTCTTCCAATAACGTATATCAGAATATGTGTATGGATAAAGGATATGATTTCCCCGATATCAGAGAATTGGTAGAAGATTACGGCTATACTGCACATATCCGAAGCCGTGGAGAAGAAAATAATGAAAAAAAAGATTCCAGGTTATAGAGCAAGGAGATGGGTAGTGGAAAGGACACACTCATGGCTGAATCGTTTCAGAAGACTGCTTATCAGATGGGATAAAAAGCTTGAAAACTATCTTGCATTATTACACCTCGCATGTGCATGGATAACATTCAGAGCATCCGGACTTTTCGGATAGGCTCTAAGCCCTTCCACTGGCTCTTCATCCGGATTTTCCAGCTTCTTCCTTACGACTCTTTCCAGAATTGTATAGACCTGAGCAGCCATCAGAAGAATATAACCGAAAGCAACAATTCGTTCAGGATTTTTCAGGCAATAAGCTCCAACCAAGGTTGGATCTTTAATAAACTTAAAAACATTTTCAACTGCTTGCTGTCCTTTATATTGAGAGAGAATCTCCCGATCAGGATATTTTTCCATGTCTTTAAGAGTAGTAATCAAAACAAAAAGACCACACCTCTCCTGTTCCCGATTACAAGCTGTGACATCCTGGCCAGGTTCGAATTTCACAAGAAATCTTTTTTCTTTAGACGGGATTTCGCCATTCTTAAGACGTCCTCTCTTATTTCTTTTAAGGGTTTTTTCAACCTCAATAATTTCAGATGTAATCGTATGGAATTTGGACTTATTTTCCTTTTTGAACTTATCAATTTCTGCTCTGGCATCTGCTTCACAAAAAAACTCTCTCTTACTTTCCTCTTCTGCTTTTTTGGTCAATTCAAGTTTCTCTTTTTCAATTTTAGAATTCATTGTTTTTAATTTTCTTTTATCAAGTGAACTTGAATGAAACACTACAAACCTGTATCTATCGCCACATAATTCCCTTTCAAAACCAATGGATTTATAGGTTGCTGCCTTTTTTCCCTCGCTCAAAGTGCCTATCTCTGTCCAGTTGCCAGCCATAATTGCCTGGTCTATTAGCCCTTCTGCAAGATCGTATCGCTCTGGCAAACGGGAAATCATATCTATATGGTATTCTTTGAATAGTTTGAGATTATCTTCAGTAACGGCTGCACTGTCGGCTGTATAGAGCAAGAAATCATCATCATTTTTTTCTAAAGCCTGACGCACTTTTTTTATCCAGCCGTTATTGAATTTCATATCAGAAGTATTGCCGGACATTACTTCTCCCAAAATTGGAATTCCATCTGAAGACGTTGCAGTTCCGAACATTATTTGTTTCAGATCAGGCCGCTTATCTTTACTGAAACCTTGAGTAATATCAACAGGCACTGGCTTATTTGTCTCATAAGCTCCATAAAAGCTTTTACTCGTTGTATCGACCCGAATGCTGCTTGTATTAATATTGTATAATTTTATGTTGCTATGTGTAAGCATTGAGAATATTTTTTGAGGATTGGATCGATAGAATTCATCAAGAACATTGCCTGAACGTTCTTCGGTGAAATTGGATGGAGCAATGTCTGGTTTCCAGGGAAATATCAATGGCATTGGTTTATCTTCAAAAAAATGAGACAAGCGATATAGCCTTATTTTGGCATCTGATAAAAGATTCAAGATCATACCTGAAATCATTGTGCCGGCATCGACTATTGCTTGACTGTTTGGTTTTGTTACTGCTTCATTAATTATTTGAGGTAGTTTCATCTGGTTCATCAATTGCCCTAATAAGGGCAAATAATCAGCTCTATATGCAGAAATGTTCATTAATCAATCATCCCCTCTATAATATATATTTTACAATATACTACTGAGGTTCGCTAATTATCGCTATTGGTAAAAATAGATTTCTAAATATACTTAAGGTACGGAATGCGGGTTTTGACGTGCCCACACGATTTGGAAAAACCCATGTCATTTCAAGTGGACCAAAAGAGGCGATGCCATTAGTACTTTTACATGCTACGAGCGCAAGTGCGAGCTTTCTATCAGTAGGATGCCAGTTCACAGCCTAGATAGCTAGCACAATGAAGTTCGGGCAAGGCGAAGTTTTCTGGCAGCGCTCAATCTCGCCAAGACAGATTTTCATGGTCTGCTTATCATATCCAGCTTCCTCGCTCACTCCCCGGCGCAGGTCGATCAGCTGGAAGCGCGCGCCGTGCTGCTGGCAGAGTTCGCGCAGGTAGGGGAATAAACGCTCCTGCAGGGCGTTTCACTCTACTTTCAGGTCGCTGAAGGTGGATGAGACAAAGATGCGGAAGGTGCGGGTGGGTTCCAGACATTATTTTCACTTTTTTCCTTCAACCCCGCTCTCATGCCCTGAAGCTATGCTATCTGCTCCTGCTTCACCTTTACTAAATACTATTTCTGAGACTTCTTTTAGCTTAAGCACTGCCTGCTCCGAGAACAATCCAACAAGGGCTGCAAGGGCAGCAAAGCCAAATGGGCTTGTTTGCTCAACCCCTGCCTGTGGTGAAAAGAAACCACCACGGATAACTAAATAGAAAACGAGCCCCATAGATGTCCCAACGAAAGGTAAAAGAATGTACATCGCAAACCAGCTCCATACTAATTTCCGATAGCCGACATACTTGTAAAATGACCTTAGTGAGTGCACCAAGCCGCCAAGCGCACCAGATAGAGCTACAATAACAATCAAGTTTGCTTCTTTGGTAAATATGACATTGAGAATTTTTAAATTATATCCATCAATAATTGCTGATAAAAAATACATAAGACTGGATAACAAAAGAATAGTTAACCCAATATGGTAGACTGCTATCAAGAAAATACCATGAAATCCCACGAAACCTTTACCTATACCCTCTAGTTCGGTTTCTTTATAGATGTTCAGATTGCCATTTTCTTCTTTTACTTCCAGATTATAAGTTCGATCACCGAATTTTAGAGTCGCTTTTTTATCAAGTGCTATTTCGGCCGATTTATCATCATCTGAGATTATAATTTTATCATCTTTTTTTGTAATTTCTGCATTTTCTACCCATTTTATATTGAGATCATCTTTTAGGAACTTTATGAGACTACTTCTATCAATATCGTTTTCCTCAATATTATTCCAACTAAATATTAAATCTTTTTCTCGTACCATTACTTTTCCACCACCTTTTAATATTCTTTATGCACACGAACTCCTGTATCATGCTCGGCCATTGCATCCTCTTTCAGTTGATTTTCACCGCTATAAATATCTGCAAAAGTGAATACACTATTTTTTTGATCTTTTTTTACAATGATCTTAAAAGTTTCAATATCACAGGTCCTGCCATAATATATTCTTCGACATACCCTATATATGCTATAGAAAATGGCATTTTCTCGAAGCTGCTCATCGTTGAAAATCATAGTGACCTTAACTTCATAGGATCCATCCGTATTAACAGGCTCAGGATCGCATCAGTCAGTGCATCTGCTGTTGTTACTAATTTAGCCCGATTTGCATTTTGAAAAGAAATTTCTTTAATATTGCTCATAATTTCTACTTTTTAAACTCACGGTTTATTTCTTCTCTGGTCTTTTTCCCATAAATTATTGGAGCATTTTTCAGCCATGGAATATATTCCCACTTCCATATCCGTCTATTTGCATCATGACCAGCCAGCGCATGGTTGGCAGTGTTAACAAATACAACAGGGTGATTCCCGTTCATATAAAAATATCCCACTTTTCGAAAAGGAACTGGAGGAGGTATTTTATCCCCATGGATTGAGTCTTCCACAAGTTGACTATTATCACTATATATATTCTCGAAAGTAAAATATTTATCATTCGGATCTTTTTTTGCTATGATCTTGAATGTTTCAATATCATAAATGCGGCCATAAGTTTTTTCTCGAAAACTTCTATAAAGATTATCAACGATAGATATGTCGTGTTTCTGAAGGTGTTCATCATTGAAGATTATTGTAACTTCAACTTCATAAGATCCATACGTGTCAATGGGTTTCCTGGCGCAATGCACCTCACGCACAAAATTTTTCAATGAATCAACCGCTGGTTGATATATCACTGGAATTATTTCATCATTGTTTTCAACATCTACATCGAATATGTTATCACTATTTATGGAAGGAGACAAACCTTCTTTCTTGATCAACTGGTATAGCTGGAATATGTGGGAGTTACTGATGTCTTCTCCATCTCTTGCCCATTCCCATATCCAGTAATCATCATCGAACTGGCATACCCATCGTTCCCTTGGCCCTTCTTTTTTATCAGGGATTTTTTTTCTTGCTGTGTATAGTTCGGTTGCAGGCTCGGTGACTTTATTGATGGGAAATCCCAGCATGAATCGCAGTTCCACAGGTTTATTACCCATGTAGCTGCTATTCTTGTCAGTCCTGCTTCTGACCACACATATCAATTCATTTTCCAGTGTTCTGGCAATTCCAACCGTGCAATAGTCAAAATCCCAGATATCTTCTTTATCAGTCCATGAGAATTTTCCATCTATTACTTCCCATTTTTTCTCCCGATGAGAGAACCACACCTCTTCATTGTCCATTTTATCATCTCTTAATACATTGATAATCTCTACAACTCACGTTTACCTGGGCTGATCTTTTGTTCAATCATTTGAAGGATCACCTCCCGTATCTTCTGCTGGTTCGCTTCAAGGGATGCCGGAGCCTTAAAGGGATTCAGTCGCTCTCCACACTATAGATATTCAAGACCTAATATGCCGATCTACCACACCTTCACTGTAGTGTCGCCTTGGACCCATTCATGATAGAGTCGAATGCTCAGCACATATTTATTTCCCTCTGTCAGCTCTTGGCGAATGTGGGCATTAAAGTCTTCAGCGCTATCGTCATCTGCTGCCAGCTGGGTCCGTTCCCCATTCTTCTCCTCGAACAGGACCATCAAAGTGTCCGAGTCCCCGGATGTTTGGAGATCATAGGTCCGCGTCTCCGGAGGTATAAAGATGAAGTTCTTCTGCTCCCCTGGTTTCAAGGCGAGTGAAGCGGGCGTATCGAGCTGGATATGTTCATAATCAGGCGGCGTCAGCGGTGGATACCACGTCCTGATCCAGAGCTTATCCCTATCAGAGAGACCACCTGCAGGTATCAGGCCGTTCCTATATTGCTCAGGCTCAATGATCATGCCGATTTTGAAGGCATAATGCATAATCGAGTCAGGATCCCATGAGGATCCTTCTACCTCATCTGGTTCGATCTTGTTTATTATGTTCCTATCAGTCTCATTCTTATCCCAGCCCTGCGTCCTTTTGGCCCATTCGTAAACCGCATCTTCATTCCATTTAATGCCAGCTTTGGGGTTCTGGTGCTCGTGTGGGCATCCTAGAGTATGTCCTATCTCATGAGTCGGCACATCGATGCCCCTTGGATCTATCCTAAGACTGTTCAAGTCAAAGTTCATTGTCCTCGGATCCTTCTCGACGTTATTGGATCTACAGTCAGGATTAGGACATACAGGCGTACTTGCAGATGAACCAAACGGACTCAAGCCACAATTGAGGCATCTGTAGTGGTTGGAGTTTAAAATCTCAGTGCCTAGATAGGACCAATAACCATTATCCGGCAAAAAGCCAATTTTTATTTTTGCCTCATCAGGATTTGAGACTTCCTCAAACTTAATCCCTATGCCTAAGTTTGTCCACTTATCGAATCCTCCGCGTACTATCCTTTTCTCCTCCTCCCCACCGGCAAATTCGGGCGGCTGGCTGAGGAAGCAATAGGGTAGTGGTGTTCCGTTCACCCACTTGACCTCATTTACAATAATTAGCCGACCAACATCGACAGGGAAGCCCAGTGGAAATTTGCGTTCAGGCACCATGGGCAGGGAGCATAATCGCGGTTGCTTCCCTTCTTCACTTATTTTTGATTTTCCTTCTTTACTTATTTTTGACATTTCTTCTTCCTCCTATACTTTAAGCCGCCATTTGTTTCATAGGCAACATGAGACCAAACATATATTCCTTTAGCGCCTGGTAAAATCCTAACTGCGTTTGCATCTCCTGTGAAATCACCGGGTTCAGTTGGAGTGAAGCCAATGGCTTCTGGAAGTTTATTCGGTGTGGTCGCAACAGGATGCTCCGTTTTTAATATCAACTCGCCAACATCGTGATATGCCCAATCCGTTGTTGCATGAAGCACTTTTTCACGAAATCTGCGCTTCATAGTTGTTGCCTCTGCAAATTCTTTGTTCCATGCAGCCATATTTCCACTCTTAAGTAAGAGACGCCCACCTTTAGCTACCTGTTCTACAAGCATCTCCATGCTTTTAATATTTACAGTAGAATAATCATCTCTGCAGCTCCAGACGATAATATTAAACTCGTTCCATGTTGAATATGAAGTCTCCTTTGATTCTTCAATTCTCACTTTATACCCCAAGTCCTTTAATGCCGACATAAATGCAGGCACACTCTGGTCGTCTCCGAAATGAATATCATTGTCACCAATTATTATCAAAACGGCGGGTTTTTCTTGTAGTGCTGCTGCTTTGGCCTTTACTTTGGCTGTTTTAGCTTTAGTTACTTCTGAGGGTACAGGCTTATCGGTTAGTTCTTTTGCCGGAGGCTTTGAAAATTCATTGTCTGTTGCCATTATGAATCCTTCTCTCTGATAAGTGGATATCTTTATGACCATTATGAAAATCTATATGGCATATTATATTATTTACAACCTTAATTCACCTCACCACATGTATAATAACATTTCATGCTCATGTAAATAAGAATTTACCAGAACTTTACCCAACCTTCTCAGGATGATTATAGTGTTTTGCGTAAATAGTTAGATATATATTGCAGTACATGGGTTCCCCAGAAAGTCCGGATTCGATATCATTTCCCCCAAGTCAAAGCCATCCAGAGGTCTTCCACCGAGTTATCAGTAAAATGCAGGGTAAACCCGCCAATCGGTGCAGGCAACGGAATATTCGTCAGTTTTCCTGCACGGAGATTGCCTATAAAAGCATCTTTTACCAGCGTATCCTTATTGCCAGTCCCATCGGCTTTGTCAACAATATCTATGCTATCCTTGTTCGTTTTAGCAAACAAATCCAACCGTTTCACCAATCTGCCTTTACTCCAAAACGGATAATGCTCTTCTCTGAGATTCAATGTCAGCTCAGCGGTCTTCGTTTCACCTTCAATCTTAACACGCTTGAACTTCGCCCATTCGGTCGGGAATTCATGCCGCACGGAGAACAGCCGCATCGACCCGGCTGCCTGCGCCGCTTCAATGGCCGCATTAAGATTTTTCACCGCCTCCCCGCGCAGAAGCGCTCCGCCTTCCCGCGCAGTGTAGCGGAAATGAAGGATAACATCACTTATCGTTTCATAATCAAACTGGCTCGGGTCATTCTTGCTGGGGTTGGCAGGCAGTTCCAGTTGCCATTCGCTGATCACACCTGAGTTCTCAAATGGCAAATAGCGCTCGTCGCGCAGGTTGGTCTCGAACAACCCGCTGTCGTTTTGGGCGGAGCTGGTGACGACGGATTGGAGGCTTCCGAAGTAGTCGTTGAAGCGGTCGTCTTCGGCATCCTCGCGTGCGTAGATACTGCCGTCGCGCAGCACTTGCGTCTTGCGGATGCTGCTCTTCAGCAGTGTCAGCGTGCAATTGACGCTGGCATAAGGACCCGTAATGCACGGGATGCTCAGTGATACAGTCTTGATGCCGCCGGAAATAATGTCCGGGGCCGTCCATATCGAACAGCGACTCAGGCAGCTTCACTGTGCAGCGGCCGGTCGTGCGCAGTTGCAGCAGCGCCAGCGGATCCACCTGGAGTAGGCTGATGTGCTTGGTCAGCTCGTATTCGCGCTGGTTGAGGTCGTGATAGGCCATCTCCATGCGCTTGATGTCCAGGTAGAGCTTCTCTCCGGCCAGCAGGCCTTCTTTACCCGCAAGGTAGCCGAACTGGAGATAGCTCAGTTCCGGGTTGCCCAGTTCGTGCTGCAGGGCGCGCTCGGCTTTTTTGGCAATGTCGAAGGCAAACTGGAAGCATTGCGCGTAAAGCCCCTTAACCTCGCGCTTCATCCAGGCATACAGCGCCTTGTTGGTCTTCTTGCCGGTCTTTTCGGTGCCTTCCTCGTTCAGAAAGCGCTCGATCTCCTCGGCGTGTTTGATTTGCTGACGGTGGTTCTTTAACTCCAGTTCGGCGATGGCTTGACGTATTTCTGCGGCACGGATTTGCTTGAAGATTTGGGTGATTTCGCCTGCTGCCAGGTTGCTCTGGAAGGCCCAGTCTTGTTCACGGCGGGAGTAAGAGCCGATACGAGATGTGCGGCTTGCGTCATAGTTTGAGCCATCACCGCATGCACGAAACTCGTCTGCCGCGAAGGATGACCACTCACTGGTGGCGGTTCCACCAAACGTATATGTGTGGGCGCCAAGTCCCCAGAAGTGAAGATCAAAATAGAAGTCTGGAACGAGTCTCGCTCCTTGGGCCGTTCGCTTGGCCCATCTAGCCCTCCCGTACCAGGTTTGCCCATCCTCAAGTCGATCTAACTCTGTTTGCTCGTACGAACTGATAATTTTGCCACCCGAGTCATCCAGATCCTGCGCGATATCCACCTCGATCTCACGCAATGCCACCTCCGGCTCTTTCATGGCGAACTTCATCTTGTCCAGGCTGTCTCTGTCCAACTCGCCCAGATCAGGAATCGCGTTCTCGATCTCCTCGGCTTTCTTGCCCAGTTGCCGCTCGTAGAAGGTGTAGCGCTGCACGGCCAGGGCCAGCGACTTGAGCAGTCCTTCCCTGGACTTGATCGCCTCCTGCAGTTGCGCGTAGCGCACATCCTCAACCATCTCCATGACTATACGCTCATGTTTGGCGCGCAGGATTGCCATTGCCTCGCCGTCTTCCTTCTCCATCGCCGAGAGCAGGTTGTTGCCCAGCGACCTCACTTCCTGGCAAATCTCGGCGGCCTTCTGCACCAGTAACTGGAAGCGCACCAGCGGCAACGGCTGGTTCAAACCGTTGACGATGGCGCCTACATCCAGTCCAGCCGCGGCGGCTCGCGCCAGCATGGCCGGATCGATCGGCGGCTCGAACAGCGCCAACTGGCGGAAGACACCCTGGATGTTCAGGCTGTTGCGGATCTTGAACAGTCGGTCGGCCACTGTGTCCCAGTAGCTCAGCAGTTTGTCGTTGCGCGGCACACAGAAATAGAGCGCCTTGCCCATGCTGCGTAAGGTCGCCAGCCTGTCGTTATCGCCTGCATCCTCAGTGGGAAACGGCATCAAATCGAATGGGATATCCGCTTCCATATCGCGCATGGCATTGCCGAACTTGTCCAGGTCGGCGCGCAGGTTGGCATATGTCTGGGGGCGCACTTCACCTTTCTTAGGCACCGGCAGCGGGCGCGGACCGAGGATGTTGGCGGCCAGCACGTACACCACCATGGCCTCGTCAATGGCCTCACCCGTGTCCTGGCGGAACAATGAATCGCCCCAGGCAATTAGATTGTCCAGATATGCCATCACCGTCTTGTACATGTAAGCCTGCTGCCGGTAGCGGGCAACGACATGCGGACGGAATGGCGCATCCTCCCATGCCTCGATGCTGCGGATCGTCTCGTCACGCAATGTCGAGTCAGCACCTGTGGCAAGATTGACCAGAATCTCCTCGATCTTCTTGACATCAGTAGACTGGAACGGGCGCACTTTCCAGAACCGCTCCGGAGTGGGGCCATCGCTATCGTCAGTGGGGTCGAAGATGTAGTGGAACCAGCGCTGCGCCTCGGCAAAACGCTGGTTCTTGCTCAAATGAATGGCGATGGTAATCGGCACGTGGAAAAACAACTCCCAGTTATAGATCGAGTAGGCGCCGCTAAAGGTGAAGTCCAAGTCCTTGACCGGGTAGGGCAGCTGCACCAGATCTGATGGCTTGTAGCGCGACTCGAAGAAATCCGCATGCAATACCGGGCGAGGTATGCCATCCATCAATCGGGCCGTAGCTTCATTATCCAGCGTCACCAAACTTCCGTCAGCACGGCGAACCACAGTTTTGATTGGAATAGTGATAGATGTGTTCGCGGAGAGCGTAACCGGTGTCTCATCCAATTGATTGAGGACCTTGCTGCCTGCAAACCGAATTATTCTACCATCGTCGAGCTTGGCTGTTGCGCCATCCAGCAAGTTCACCGTTTCACCACTGGCAAGTTGAACTATTTTGCCGTCAGGATCTTTGCCAGCCGTCGCGTTGGAAAGCTGAATCCGCGTATTGTATTCCGTATCCGCCGCTTGCAAGCCGGAAATGGACTTTCGGAGCAGCCGCTGTATCAACTGTCCCACATAGGGATGAAAGTGCGGGTAGAAGCGATAGCTTACCTCGCGCTCCTGAATGATGAAATGCTTTATCTCCTTAGTTTCAATAATACGGTCTGGTCTGTAGACTAGTTCAGTATCCAGGTATCCGTGAAATCGTTTAGCAATTTTTGTTTTGTTGCTCATGTTTAATCCTCCTGTCCTTACCGCCTGATCGATCGACCACCCAACTTGCGCGCACCGAAGCCTGAGCGATTGAGTGCATCAAAGTTCTCTGCCAGCGCTGAGTTGAAGCCGCTACTTCCAACCACGTTTAATCCGCCAGCCGCTTGCACCAGGCCGGCCCGATCAAGTGTATCGCTTGCCACAGCGATAATGGTTTTACCCGGCGCAATGCCACTGCCGGCATGGAAATTCACCGGCAGACCACCCCCAGTAAGGGCGCCTGCAGTTTCGGCTGATGGCAACACAGCAACCCCCGCCCGACCACGTGGCCCGATCAGCTCGCCTTCGAACAGCAGCCCCGTACCCGGATTCACAAGCCAGTCTGGTTTAGGCTTCACGTCAATAAGCGATTCGAAAGAGCGCCAAGCGGGGTCGCCAGGGTCGATGGGAATAGGCAACTTTTGTTTAGGTATCGCTGGTATCACAACAATATCCTTCCACCAGTCCGGACGGCCCCAGTCTGGCTCTGGCTGTGGTGTGCGCGTCACCCACTCCTGCCATTCTTCTATGGTGCGTTCTGCTACGTCGGGTTCGATAAAAAGTGTGTGCGCATTGTCCTGGTAAAACAGCGGTTTCATCAACGACGCGACATCTGGAGCGCCGAGCGTAATATTATTGTCGCACGGTAGCAGCGTGTATCCACTACCCTGCTGCAGGATGCTCGGCGTTTCTATCTTATCCACTGGTGGCTTGCCATCTTCCATGGTGATACTACGCTTAAACTCAACGGTGAGTGCACCGTTACCAGAATAACGATTGGCGTGCACGCCGTTCTTGCTGTAGGGCATTAGGGGTTCGGATTCTCGGCTGGCAGGTTCTGGGATGCTGTTGCGGCCAGCCAGATAAAAAGCCTGGTTGATTGCACCGCCCAGATGGACATATACCCCGCGCTCCTCGCCGTTTTCATATGGCTCTTTGGAGACGTGGATGAACACCGATGTGTAATCGAAGGAGAGAGGCACGGTAAGTGGGGCAGGGGAATAAGTGGCCTCAACCCAGACACAGCCTTCTTTCGGACCAGGGGGGCAAATGTGACCTACTCTGCAGCGTTCCCAGTGAGCTCCAACCAAAGTCATCATCACCATAACCGGGGTGAAACCGCTTGATTCGTGTGTACTCCACTCACCCTGCAGGTACTCACTCCAATGGAGTTGTACCTCAATCTGTTTCTTGGTCCCTGCCTTCTTCACATCGCTCATCACGTCCGATAGGCTTGCTTGAGCCAGCGTCTGTGCCCTGGTTGTATGGCCCAGCTGTCCATTTTCATCGGGCTTGTCCATGAACGTCACCCAGAAAAGATACAGCCGATCGCGCCACACTACCGGCGCCAAGTGGACGCCCTGGACCTCGGCAGTCACCGGCTCCCAGGGCTCCCATATTTGATGGGCGTAGCGGCGGTAGAAGTACTTGTGTGGTTCGCTATAGGTTCGCCCGATCACGTGCAGGGTATTCAGGGCCGGGTCTGGCTTGTCCTCCAGGTACATGGCAACGATATCTAGTCTCGCCAGTTCGTCCAGCTTTTTCAGGTAATTGAGGAAGGCATCTTCAACAAGGTCACTGGAGACGTCGCCCTGCAAGAGGTTACCTTCCAACTCGCTAAACAGATGCGTCTTGTCATCGCGGAACTCAGGCTCCAGCCAGTTTTCCGGGAAGAGGAAGATTTTGCGGTTCGCCTCCCAGATGCGGTAGCGCTTCATCCACTCCCACTGCTTGGCATTGATGACCGACGGATGCACATGCTTTTCGAGGTTGAGCAGACAGCGCTGGATGAACAATTGCACCGACGCAATTGCCAAGCGAATGCGCGAGGTCTGCACCACTGGTTCCATACCGGGATCAATCAGGAAGTACTCGTAGAGCTGCTCCATGCGGGCAAATCCGTGCTGATGCATGACGTGAGCAACCAGTGCGTCACGCTGGCGCTGTCGTAGCTTGTCGAAAATGGGCTGGGCCACGCGCTGCCAGGTCTCAGGCTCGAAACGCGCCTTGATCGTCTCCTTCAGGTCGCGGGCGATGGCGAAGCGCTGCTCGGGTGTAGCTGCTGCACTGACTATCCGTGTCCACCCGACAACTGAGGCAACGGACACCCCAAAGCGCTCGACAACTTGCAGTGCCTCCCACAACCGCTGCATGGCTAGCTCGTTGGCAAAGGCGGGCGCAGCGGACAGGGCGTTAGCGGTTGCCTTGACCGTTGCCTCGTCGCGCCTTGTGAGCTTTGCGATCAGCGGATAGACCTTGTCCCCGTCACTCACTTTATTGGCCTCAAAGACCCCGATAAGATCGTCCATGCCGCCGGCCAGGTCGCGCTTAACGCGGGCGTACCCGGCCAGACGCAGGAACTGTGTAAACAGCGCTCTAGCTCCGTCTGGTGAATCGTCGCTTTCTCGCGTGGGTAATTTGCTCAGGTTCAGGTTAGCAAAATCATTGGCATGCGTGAGCATGTAACGCACCTCGCGCTCGTTCAGGTTGAGGCTCTGTGTGAGCTGTAGCGCCTTGCTCAACAGGACCAGAGCGCGTTCGCCACGTTCGATGGCAGTCAGAGGATAAAGCGTGAGTTGCGCCAGACGGTCCTTTGGCAGAGTCTCGCCCTGCACCAGGAGTCGCGGCTCACCGCCGTTCAGTTTCCGGAGTGCCAGCGTGAAGCGATAGGGCACACCTGGCTTCAGTTCCAGATACTCGCTGACCTCATCTCCGTCATTAGCCGCCGTGCCGCTCAAGAACAATGGATCGGGCAAATGATCGAAGCGTAGCTCAGCCTCAGCGTTTTGCTTGTCCAGCGCCACATAGAATCGATAGGCTCCGGGTGCCGGCGCTTCTAAGTAGCCCTCAAACCGGGCGCTATTCGCCCCTGCCGGTTTGAGCGGGTTGCCACCCTTGTCTTTCAAGCCAGTATCGGCATCGGGAAAGGCTAAAGTCGCCAGCGCTACACCCGACCCATCCGGCGAGGCGAAGAAGTTGGCAGTGAGTCCACGCTCACCGGTAGCGGTGAAGGCTGCCAGTAACGGCTGTGGAGCGCCTGCTGGTTGAGTCTCTCCGAGCAGCCGTGCGTCTGTGAGCAAGCTTTCCACCAATACCGGATCAGCGCCCATCTGGGCCGTAAGCGTCTGGACGATGAATTGTCGAATCAATTGCTTTTGCAGGAAAGGCAAGAATACCTTTGCAACATGCTGATATCGCCCCTGAAGCTCTTCTGCATTCTCTTGTTCGATTTTTTCATTCTCTTTCAGCTTATCGTCGATCTGTTGTTGGGTGTCACCCGGAGCTATCTTGAGCAGCGGCTTCAATGGCTCAAATAGTTTGTTGAAATTGCTGTCATCGAGAAAACCCGCTTCACCATCTAATCTCAGTTTCTGCTTCTGCAGCTGCTTGTCAAAAAAAACTCGAGCCTGTAATTGCAAGTCATCCAGCAATTCTCCAAAGACGGGTGAAGGGACGTGTGGGTTCGGCGGTGTGGGCTTCGGGAGTCTACCCTTCAAGTCATTCTTTTCTGCATCGAACAGCACGCCACGGAAGGTGAGCTTCTGTTCTTGGTTCGTGGCGTTGTAACTAACCTGGCGGATGGACGGCTCGTCGGCAAATCCTTCCGGTTTCAACTGGTTTTCCGGCTGCACACCGATCTTGGTAGCGGTGAAATCCACAGTTCCGTTCATCATGGCCAGAAAGCGCTCTACGACATCGGGCGTTAGCACCAGGCCGAGTTTTTGCCGCAGTACCTCTTCGTCCATCGTACCAGCATCCTCCGGCACGGCGTGTTCGGCGCGGATAGCGCGGATGCCCTCAGCCAGCGTCTTCATCAGTAGCAGCGTGGCTTCACTATTGGGGCGGTATTTGCCCACTGTATCCTCAATGTGGTGGCGTAACAGATAGTCCAGGTCTTCGATCTTCAATCCGCTCTCTTTGACATATCCGACTATCTCAACAAAGCGCAGGGTCTGCGTGAACGGATAGTCATCTTCGAGTTTTGTCAGCGGGTCAGGAAGTAACGGCTTGAAGGGATCGAGTCCGGAGAGGTGTTTGAACGTAATCAACTCGCGAACGGATAGCTTGAGTGCCTTGGACAGCAAGCCGTAGCGATAGAGCATAGAGACGTGCGCAAGGGAAAGCTCGGCGGTGTCAATGGACTTGCCAACGTCTGTAAGGATTCGGCCAATCTCGTCGGCGGTGAGACCCAATGCTCCTTGCAGGGCGAGCAAATGCCCTTTGATGCGCGTGAATTCCCTGGCCTTTATTTGAACAGCATCCAGTAGCTTTGGCAACGCGGGTGAAGGTGACAGGGTGACTAGCTGGGCTTTGTCTGCATCGGTCAGCACACCTTCATAGGTAAGGTGCTGCACCTCCTGAAGCGTATCGTAAAACAGAGTGACTTTCGGCTGACCCGCAAAGAGGGCAGGATCAATCTTGTCTGCAGGCGCAACGTTCTCGAGCTGGACCTCATGCTTCCGCGACTGCGCCATCGCCGCCAGACCAGTGGGCGATAGGTATTGCCCCAGCGCATCATCAAAGATGGCATCGCTCTTCAACACGCTCCGTGTCAGGAAGAGCTGCTCATAGAGCGGCTTCTTACCCGTGGTGGCGATGTCTGACCACAGCGTGATCAATTTTATGCGGCTCTGCTTGCCAACTCGCACCTGCTCATCCAGCGCCTTGAGATGCGCCAGGTAAATTAGCGCGGTCTTTAGTGGGAGCTGGGCGATATGGGCCGCGTCGAAGGGGGTATTTTTCGGCACGAATGCCTGTAAGGCGCGGTCAGTCTCCTCGATGGTCCAGCCCAGCTTGCGCCACAGCCGCACGAACAGGTTGATCTTGAGAAAGACGATGTCGTCCGCCGCCTGGCCATTGGCGTAGCGCAGCGTAGTCAGATCGAAGCTACAGCCTGCGTCGGGATCGGCAAGCACGAGGATTTTGTCGAAAGAAATATTCTGAATGTAGGTTTGCAAGTCATTCAATGGCCTATTGAACGCCGCAGCCAGATCGTTGAGCCGCTGCACAAACGCGGCCACTTCGTTGAGAATTTCCCAACCGATCATTTGTGTGTTCGGAACCTTCTTCGAAAGGTCATCAAATCGTTGTTGGTCGGCTGGAGACAGTGCGTTACGGTCCTTTCCGATGAGATCTTGGTTCTGCTCGTAGAAAGGTTTGTGGTCATTGTAGAGCCGCGCGTCCTGGATCGTCACACCCAGCTTGTAGAGGAGGGCAAGTTCTGTCAACTTCGGATTGACGAACCCGGTCTTGACAATCTCCACCAGCTCCTTGTAAGTCATCCCTAACCGCCACGAGAGGAACTTTGCTGATTTCAGCGCGGCAAGGATTTGACCAGCGTCAAAGACTAGGAGATCTCCGATGACTGGGGCAGTATTCCAGATCCCTGTAAACGTGATGGTCGTCTGGCCAGTGCCGCCAGAGCCAGCAACTCCTATTGCCGATATCATCTTTGTTTCTGTATGAAGAGCATTGGCGCTGATATCAAAGTAGGTGCATAGATCCCCTACCTTGAACTTTACGGCATCCGCATCAGGGATACCCACAGTAGCGTTTGTAGCATTCGTTGGATTTCCAATTGCAGACCTGATATAGCCGTACAGGTCGTACCACTGATTCAGTATATGGGGGTCTGTAAAGATGGCATATTCGGCAGGCGACAAACCAAGGGATTCGATGAAGATATTCGCGCGGTCATACGATTGGACGGGCGCGAACAGTTCATTGTCTTGGCGAAAAGCCTCGAGCAGCTGCCACAGCGGCGTTTCGAAGAAGTCACAAAACTGACGTACCGTTTCGATCCAGAGATCGAAGGGCAGGTTGAGCGGATAACGCGCCTGTTGGACCTTGGTATAGGCTTTGACAACCACGTTCTGCGGCTCAGCAAGCAGCTCCGCCGTGGTGGCGTCGCCAGTATCGTGTGCAGCCTTGTCATCTAACTTATCGTTGGCGACGTAGTACTCCAAAATTTCGTTGACAACGTCAATATAAGGCAAAGCGGTATTGGTGTTTTCGCAGGTAAGCGGGATGTGAGGCAGGTCAGGGCGGCGCTCGATGAGTGCGTCGTAGGGTTTCTTGTACCTGGCTGTGTAGTCCTGACCGTTGTGTTTATCCTTCCAGTGGATCAGGAAGTTGCTCCACACCTGCGGTTCGGCATCAACGAATTGCAGCAGGTCCACCAGGTAAGCCGCCGGGCTGAGTACAGAGCGGCAGTGCTCGCACTCGCAGAAGTCAATCGAGCCGAACAGTGACTCCATAGTTGGAAACTGTTTGATTAGCTCGTTCTTGACGCTTTTCCACACCTCGACGGGCGCGGATATGCCATAAACTGGCGCCTCGCTGTCCAGCTTCTTTGCGATGGTGAATAGGTTGAAGGTGACATTGCTCACCTGCACAGCCTTTCTATGGACCAAGCTGGCTTGTTCGCGCGAGGGGAACTTGTGACCGTAGCGATCAAGAAATGCATCCTGTGAGAGGGCCACCACGTCATACGCTGAAGTCAAACCGAGGCTCAGAAGGATGGGCATTGCCTCAGTGCTAGGGGTGATTTGGTACACACGCTGCAGGGTCTTCACGCTCTTCTTTGCGGTTTCAACAGCGTTTGCATCAATGCCGTTTAGCACTTCGGGATGATCTCTGACAAAGGCCTCCACTGGTGTCTGACCGAGCCTAAACCCCTTGGAAGCGGCTTTCTTCAATAATGCCGACGCAGCAGGCCTGGCACCCAGCTTGAATTCATCGGCAGTGTCATGCTCGACCATGTCCCCGACCACATGCGTGGGATAGCTCAAACGCACCTTGCGCGCCATGTCCTCGGCATAGGCGCTAAGGCGGTCTTCTACCTTCTCGGCTTCGTAGGCTGGCGGGATCAGTGCATTGAGTTTCTGCTCGTCGTTGCCGACAAGCGCTCTGATCTCAGTTTTCCATTTGTCCGGCTGATAAAAACCCTGCCCTACCAGTTCCACCGGGTCGCTGATACCCATGTCCTGTTGCAGTCGAGCGGTCACGGTACTGTTGCGCGTCGCAAAGAACAGCTGGCCCTGCTGTTGCAGGGCTTGAATGTCACTAGGCGCGATGCCGGCTTCGGCCGCCTTCTCCCATAGTTGGGCGGCATCACCTCGATGGTTCAAATAAATCGAGGCGAACTTCGTGGATGCATCTTCGTTCAGGCCGGTGGCTTTGAGCAGCTCTCCATAGGTTGAGCGAGACCCCGGCGCAGGCACAGCTAGACGCGTCTTAAGGGCAAAGATTTCAAACTTTCTCTTAATCTCATCCACCTGCGGGTCGGTCAGGTTAACAATGCCTGCCTCTTTCACCTTCTTCAGTGCCTGGTCCACGGCCTCCACGTTCACCTGTGCCAACTGCAGTTTGTCAGAAGGCAGGCCTGCGCGGAACAGGCCGTAGAGCACCTCCTGCGAGAGACCCACCTCCTCATCAACGCTCAACTTCGCGGCTTTCGAAGCCAGAGCGATCAGGCGCGCATCCAAGCCGGTGGCCTGGTTCAACAGGGTGATGTCCTGGCGGTTTTCATTCTCCTGTGCACCAGCCAGATTCTTCATCTCGCCCACGTGTGGTGTTAAATCAGTTGTCATCCGCTGATACTCTGATGCCAGCGGTTGCAGTTCCGCAGGCGCGACCAGGTTGACCAGAGTTCTTTCTCCTTCGCCCAGGTCATGCATGGTTTTGGAGAGCGGGATTTCCTCGCCCTCAGAATTTACAGCGCGGACTTCGAGGCTTGCCGCTTTGCCGCCGACATCGAAAGGCAATACGTACAGGCCGTCTTCGCGCGTGGTAACCTCGCCCAGCAGTGTCTTGGCGCCGCCGAAGGTGTGGCGATACAGGCGCAACTTGATCTTATCGGCTGGCAGACCATGCTTCAGCACAATACGACCTTCAATCATGCGTTTTGCTGCAGGCTTCCCTGTGATCGGCACGGTGAGGTTGACGATCTCCAGCGGCTTAGCATCTCGAATGAGGTCAGATGATTGTAATAGCTTGCCATCTTCGCCGCTGACCGTGACTCGCAGGTGGATGCTCGTGACCTCAGGCAGCATGTTGTAGCGAATGGTGTAGCGTCCTTCTGCGTCCGTCGTGTCCTCACCCAGGCGGATCGCAGACTGCCCAGTCTCATGAAACGCGCGCACCAGCCCGTCCCCGAATGGCAAACCATCCTCGCGCTGCACTTGACCGCTCACAACTCTCTGCGCACTCTCTTGTTCCAGCATTCCTAATTCCCGGAGGAGCGTATTGATCGCGCTGGCTGTCGGTTCATCCACTTCGCCGCTGACTTCGAGGCCGCGCTTTTTCTGAAACCTTTTCACCAGTTCTAGCGTGATTTCTTTATACGTCTGTTCGGTGTGCTCGCGCTGTAACTCGGCGGATAGCCTCCGCCGTTCGTCCTCGTTATCGACCGGGATGAAGCCTCGATCAAGGAAGAGTTGCAGCGCGGACTGTAAATCCCCAACATTGGGGCCCTGCATCTCCGCCTTCAAAGGAAAGATGATCTTATTCATGGTTATCCCCCTTTATCATCTTTGAAGAAAAGCCCCGCCATCTTAAAACTGTTCCTTGATTTTTCTGTAAATCTAACGCATCCGAATTGTATCATAATAATCCCACTTTCCACTACTGATTTTTTAAATGTCATGATCATTTAAATACTTTCTGATAGAGGGATGTTCACCCTCCCCTGGCCTGATACGGTGCAGGTGTTCAGGCTATCGCAGGGCATCGATATCCAAATGCAATTCAGAATGTACCTTGCGAATACCTGTCTCCAACATTCAAGCGTTTCTGAGGTTTGTGGGAGATGGCATCAACAAGATGTGATGACGGTGATTTACATGGTTTGACGGCCCGCCAGAGCGAGAAGCATGGGTATAGCACAATTTATTCACCGTGTGTTTATTATCGACCAGCGCCTCGAATAATCAGTACCATCTGGAGGTAGCGTCCATAATGCATGGAGGTAATCGGGCAGGATCACCATGGCGTCGATGTGAAAAGGATGAAAATTAATCAACCACAGAGGACGCAGAGATCACAGAGTTGCAATAATTCTCTGTGTCCTCTGTGCACTCTGTGGTTTTTTATTGTTGAAATACAGCCCTGCCACGTTCAACAGCATAACACATTTAATTGAGTTTCGGCGCCTTGCGCGTACCCACATCTCTCGTCAGCGCTGTACGAAGCGCGCTACCTTTTGCACGCAGCATTTCATACGTGGGTTCATCAATCTCCGATTCAGGTGCCTGGCTGCGTCCAGCCAGAACCTCTTTAATCGCTTCCTGCAAGGCAAAGTATGTATCCCTGCTACTGTCGGAAAGAAAGATACCACCCTCCTCGAAATACCATTGCCTGAGGGACGCTGTCAGTTTATGCAGGTCATCAACAGTAAGCTGCTTTGGGCGCGCGTATTTCGCCAGGTCTTCTAACAACTTCCACAATTCTTTATATTCCGGGATTCTCTTATCACGCAGGTTAGTGTCGTACTTGATTTCGAGTTCCTTGCGAAGCTTCAGAATCGCCAATATGTAAGTGATAAAAGCGCCAACAAGACCGCTGATAATGCTGATGATCAATTCGTCTATATAAATTACCTTTTAACATGGGCAATGGCGCGCCGCATAGTGAAGCTTGGATTTTCTTGGCACGTCAAAGCCGATCTTTATCAGTTCGCTCTGAAGCAGCTTGACATCGTCGCCATTCATTCCAATGGATAGACTTCCACCCTGTAATTTCAAAATACCACACACCCTTTGTAATTAATATTGTTTCATAGCATAAAAAAGTAGTGGTCGCATTTGTCTTGCTCTGCTTTATTCAGAACCTCGCATCCTTACAGGTTCGGTGAGCACTGCGACGGGATGGCAGATTTGGACGGTGTAGCCGCCCAACAGCATGAATGCCCAGACGATGTTGATTGTTGGGATTAATTGCATTCACCCAATCACCATGCTGCAGTTCGCACATCATTGCCCTGCGTCCAAAATACCAAGCTTCGCCCCCAAAGTTTCATATTTTCTCCTCATTATTTTGCGATTCAAATAATCAGATTTTGCAAACTTTCGGGTCCTTCATGTGCAGCTCGGAAAATGTTGTCCGATATGCGCCACCCTCGTTGATGACGGCTTCGGCGAGGTTCACATCGTCGCCAACCCTTTATCCACGATCTCGACGCGCAAACCACCAACGCTGGCACTGATGCGGCTCGCGACCTTGCCCTCAACGTAATACCCAAGGAGAGTCGGTTCGGCTGGTTGATCGAGCACACCCAATTCCTTGAGCAGGGCGTTGAGCGCGTTGGCGGTGGGTTCGTCCACCTCGTCGCGGGGCGCTCCAGTAGGGCCAAACAGTCGCCGCTCTTGCTGAAAGATGCTCACCAGCTTGCGGGTTGCACTGCCGTAAGTCTGCCTGTCGCTTTCGGGTTTGAGCGCCGCCGACAGCTCCCGGCGAGCCGCCGCGTCTTTGGCAAGTATGGCACTCCGATCCAGGATACTTGCAGCGCATCCTGCAGGTCGGCCACTTCCGAGCGCTTCATCCGCAACCTCAAGGGAAAGATGATTTTCTTCATCCGATGCTCCTTGTGGAACAATATCGGTCAGTGCGTTAACCATAAACTCAACAATAATGCAGATCATTCACCCGAACAGCCTTGCCTCCAGAGTACCAGGGAAAAAGCTATGCAACTTAGGAGACAACGTCCCTACGTTCGTTCCCTGGCTTTCTGGAAGAGGCTGACCAGGTCTTTGGTGGTAACGCCATACTTATTTTGCAGCGACTCTTCATCCAGCCCCGCAATGGCCGCCTTGCTTTCGTCGGCGTTGAACCCGAAGAAATCGTCCTTAACCCGGAACCGCAGGCCGGCCTGCAGATCGACCAGCGCCTGGCCCTGGCTGTCCGGTCCGATGGGAAATACGATCCTGTTCATTCACAGCTCCTTCTCGATCCTTGCCTAAGACAAAAATCTCCATCCAACGCCCGGCCACCCCTTCTCACCTAGAATCCCTTCCACCACTGAATCAAGCGGATGAGCAGGTAATCGGTCTTCTCTTTAGCCGCCCGAGCCGTATTGGCCAGGCGTTGCCCCAGGGAAGGGCCCCCGACTTCCCGCTTTATCAGCGCCGTGCCTGGCGATGCAGGCGGCGTACCGCCTCCTCCAGGTGGGTTTCCGCTCCCTGGAGGTGGCTCACCCCCTCCTCCCGGCGGCCTGCCTCCTCCTCCGGGCGGTTTACCTCCTCCTCCGGGCGGCCCACCGCCTCCTTCAGAGGATAGACCGTAAGGTCTGCTCGGTGTCGAGAGGATAACGTGCATGCTGACCGTCTCAACCACCTGACGGGCCAGGCCCATCGCGATTGCCCATCTGTTATAGTTATTAAGATCGAGTTGGGCATTTGTTGGGGGGCCATTCTGCAGAAACTGCAGGTGACATCCGGCACACCCGTGTTCTGACTCGACAACATCTGCGTAATTTGTGTAATCAAGCCTTCCGGTCTTGTCATAACCAAGCATTGCGTAGTCAACCGCTCGAGGATCTCGATAGAATTGTCTGGGGCCTTTCGCGTTCCACCTGGGGCCAGGAGTAGATACCTCTCCGGGGTTCGCATTCAGCAACTGTTCAGGAACCTCGTAGCCCCCTTGAGGGCCTAGGTAATCCAATATTGGCACGCCGTGCATGATGATGATTGACGCGCTTTTATTGTCAACCGCATGCAGTGTTCCCTCGTCAGGGTAAGTGTAAGCGTAGGTACCAGGCTCATATTCAAAGAAGACCGCGTCAGGCATCGATTTGTAGGACCATCCACTGGCGAAATTGGCAGATAACTTATTCCAGGTTCTGCTCGCAGCCCAATCTTCATGTTCAGGTTTGCTCTTATGCAGCGCTGGTTTGTGGCAGTCCGAGCAAGTTTGCGATGATCCTTGATTTGGGCTCGTGCCGTTGGGATCAATCATTCTGGTGGGGGAATTATCAACGTATGCATAGAGGTTTATTCCCCCCTCAAGTAGAATCGGATCGCAACTGACCCATCTCCCCAACCACGGCGCGTAATACCGCGCCCCGTGGTAATTAAATCCCGCTCTCCTCATCCCGCTCCTTCCCCGTATACCGATACCGCTTCGCAGCCGCACTTCGATGTCGACTGCGCACCGCCTGATACGACGTGCTGCCGTAAGGGTAATACTCCTCGTAGGAAATGATCTGCGCCTGATCGTCCAGCTCCAGGCTGGCCGAGCCGAGGTGGTTGCCGAACTGGTAGCGGATGAGCTGCGGCGGCGCAGGATCATCGCCTGCGGTGTCAATGGTGCGCGTCTCCACCAGGGCGATGCGCTGCTTGTCATCCATGATGTGCAGCGTCTCGCGCTCCAGTGTGATGGTATTCCCGCTGTACTTGCGGTAAATCTCAAAACCGCCAATATAAATGCGCTCTTTCAGGCGCGTATCATTCTGCTCGATGACCTTGCGCACTCGCTGACCTGCTGCGTCATAAACGTAGTACGCCTTGCAGCCATTACCTTTATCCACAATCTGCAACTGGTCTTTGAAGTCCCAGTGCATATTTGGTTCATCGGGATCAGCATGATTAAAATGCGGCATCCGGGTCATGTTGCCGTGGGGGTCGTATGTGTAAGGTTCTGTGATCTGCTGGCCATCTGGGTGAACGACAGTGCGGCTTAAGCGATTGCTTTTTTTGGCAGGTTCGATGAGACTATCCTCATCATATTCATAGGCGCGGATCCAGTTGCCACTGTCGCCATTGTTCTGGCTCTGATGGTCGAAGCTGCAGGATATTCCCGACTTCGTCATACTCATAGAACTCAAAATAATTGCGCATCTTCTGTCCGTCATTCGGATGCTCCAGATTAACCCTGAACTCGTCGTTCCAGGTGGTGTGCGGCTGTGATGCCTGACCGATGTGTTCCCTGCCGCTTGCTTCGATCAGGCGGTAGATAGCATCGTAGGTATATTCAGCATCCGGTCTTACTACCTCTCCGTTAAAGTATATTGTCTGCTGGGCATCATCGCGGATTACAATGATATTCCCGGCAGGGTCATAGGTGTAATGGATGTTTTGCAGTCCGCATGACTGCCCCTGCGGGGGCTCTACAGGGGCTGGGAAGGGGGGCGGTGGACTATCGCCGCAATCTTCAGTGAATGCTGCGCCGCGCCGTGTATAGAGATGGATGAGCCTGAAGGTGTCTGGGTCATAGCGGTAGCGGGTCTCGGCGCCGTTACCGTATTGGATCAGTATGCGCTGGCCCCTGGATTATAGTCTATGTTAGTGACAGCGTGTTGGGTAGCCGTGTTCGGGTCAAGCAGCCCGTTCGGCTCAGTGTTTTGTTCCAGCCAGACATCCATGCGCTCCAGCAGGTTCGCTTCGTTATAAACTGGCTGGCTTACATTGAACTTTGTCCCGGGTCTGCTGCTGTGCGGAGCTACAATCTGGATTGGGCGGTTTAGGGCATCGTAGGTCGTGCTGCCGAAAAACGTTTCGTCTGTCTGCACTAACGTTCCAGTTGATGATATTCTTGTAATCCTTCGCCAGATCTCGCGTGCTGTGTAACAGGTTGCCCTTGAAGTCATATTTTATGTTTGTGACGATTCCCGCGCCGTCATAACTTTTGAACACGCGTGTGCGCAGGTTCAGCGCTATGTCATTTTCCTGACCCTCACCGTATTCAGTCTTCCCAAAGAGCACATCGCTGTTGGGATCGCTGTTGAGAGTGCGCGGGTCAGAGCGGTTGGCATCTGTCCCTCTCACGAACTGGCGCAGGGGTCGGCGGAGCTGGTCATATTCCATCTTGAAGTTGTGCCAGCGGCTGTCCCACGCCCGTATAGGTTTACCCGCTACATCGTTCAGCATCCAGCGCTCACCAGCCTCCATACTCTCTTGATGAATACGGTTACTGAGCATATCGTAGTCATAGCGCATGACGATGCGCTCCTTTGCATCAATGACTTCACGCTGGTTGCCTTCGATGTCTAGTTGACGTGTGTGGCGAATTTTTCCTCAATCGTGGCCTTCGCGTTCTAGACCATTGTCAGCAATTGTAAGAAAAGAGCGACCCAGAGTATCGAAGTAAGTGACTGTCCTGGTGTAGCAGCATGTTTTGCGGCTTTTTTGCGGCTGGCTTTTTAGCTTCACGGATTACTTTGTTTTCGGGAATAGGAGAACCTCAATAGGATCCACATCTGGCCATTTAAGAATTGATTTACCCGGATCCATACGCACGTCGTGCCAGGTCGGAGGTACTCACTGGGGTAAACGCCGAAGTATTTAGCCACATCGGACCATCTGCCGGATTGAGGTATGATCAGGCAGTACGTCTGGAGATCTGGGATCGAACACTTGCATCGTGGTTCATCGTATCATTTATATCCCATGTCTTCTGGTGCCATGGATCAAAGACCACTTTTTCATAGGTGTTATTGGGATGCAGGGTTGCCACAACACGCTCTACAGGATCATAAAAAAGGATAGAACTGACACCGACAATTTTTGCAAACTCAAATTGATGGGTTGGGCTGAAGAATGGTTCGTACTTTCTGACAGGTTTGCCCTTATTGTTGAAGATTGTCCAGCCGCTCCCCACCCAGCGGGGATTGATTACTGCCCCGCCCTCAACCAGCGGCCCCGGCTCTGCCTGGATTTTCTTCTGGATCTCCCGCCCGAATCCGTCTGAATAGCTCAAGCTGACCTGTAACCTGGATTTCTCCCCTTGCTGGAGGTCTAGGTCTGTACTGTGTGTTTCACGGGCAATTGCGGCAGCAAAAGGCGGTTCACCCAGGCGCTTGAATCTATCAATATCGTAAACGATCCGAATGGTAGCTTTTCCCAGCAGGTCATGCACGATCTGTGTTGCGGCTCCTTCTGAATTACTTGCGCCGGGTTCCCGCGGTTTTGCCATGAAGGCATCAATCTGAGCCTGTGTCAGATTTGGTTCGAATCCATCCAGAGAATCGCCTTTTGGTTTGCCGTCAGGTTCGATTTCCTTTCCCATGATTGCTGTACCTGCGACCATACCCAGCGCATCAAAGACTACCTTCGAGCGATTTTCATTCGGGTCAGTGACAAGTCCTGGCTGAAGCACCCTGTAGTCATTTTCAGCGCGAATAACGTTATTTACTGCGTTCTTTGCCCTGACCATGAGCAGGTCGTGCGGCTGATCATAATCAACTGTACTGCTATGTCCAAAAGGATCAGTGAACTTTCGCCCCGTGAAGAAATGCCGGGATGCTTCCTCAAGTTCTGCCGCAGCAGTAGCATCCGGATTGTTTTCATCTGCGTTGATGTGATAGAACATACGCCCCGAAGGCATCCACCAGTTGCCATCCCCATCCAGATCGATATAACCGCCACTATCACTCCCTGTGCCGCCAAGAACGGTCGATTGATCGGCGGGGGGCAGCAGGTTCTCAGGCGGCTGATTGTCGAATTTGCGCTGATAAACACTTGAAATGAGTCCAGGCGTGAACGCCAGTTTATAGCTTTCACCAGGCAGGGCAAGAGTATTAAGTTCTCCCGGCGGCAGCAGACCAGTAAGGTCATTGCTGCGGTATAGCGTTCGCACATGCTCGATGAGCCTGCGGTATTCATGATTCTCTGTCGCCTGTGTATGCTGTATATCCTCATAGGGAATGTCCCGGTTGCCACTTGAAAAATCGATGCTCTCCACGAGATCATTCAGATACTCAAATTTGAAAAGGGCAGTAACGCCGGAAGGCTCAGAAGAAGGAACATTAAAGACTTCAAAAGTTCGTGACTCAAATGGCAGGGGAGTGCGGTAAGCGTCCTCCTCAAGAACAGCATTAGTGTAGCGGTTTTCATTGAAGGTTATCAATGTCTTTTCTTGTCTGTCCTGATCATCTTCAGAAAGCGAAGGATCTTTGAACCGCCGCCCGTAGCCCACAGCCACAGACTTTAGCACATTGCCGTAATCATCAACCGCCAGCGTAAGGGCATGGGTCACGCGCGGATCAGCAGCATTCTTCGCATTCGGGTCGCTGGGGTCAACAAGCACATTGCCATCGACTTTGAACAGCTTGCGCTCATAATGAAAATCAATCGTCTCCCGTGCATGGGTGAAGAAGACCGAATGTTTATTGATGCCGCGCGGCTGAAGGTGTTTGATAGTGTAGTTGCGCTCAGAAACGCTGTAAGGGCGGTCCTCCTCCTCAGTTCCATCAAGCGCGTAGATTTCCTGGCGCAGGATTGCGCCTTTTAAGGACCTGCAGGCTTCATGCTCTTCTTCTGCAGTGAGCGTTTCAGGCAGTACCGTATCATCAAGCAGCATGGCTTCTAACTGCTCTTTACTCAGACCTGTTTCGCCCATGCTCGGATCGCCCTCGCTGTAGTATTCCTCTTCGAATTGCTTTGAAATTGTCTCACCCTCAAAGTATGCGCCCGTATGGAACCAGGATCTGGTCAGAACCGGCGGTACATGAGAGGCTTCATCGATATTGGTGGAAGAAGGAAACAGATCACTCTCACTGAGCGCTGCGAACTTTTCAGTATCCAGTTGCTCCACCATCCCGAACCCCCGGAACTCACGCTCTATTCCATCAAAGTAACCGTGATGATAGAGATAGCGGGTAACAAAGCGGTTCCTGCTGATGCGGTCAAATGTCTCAACCCTTTCTACCACATGGACAGGGAAGGGCAGGCGGGTGATCCAGGGATTCCCTGCAACCCTGTCAGCGAGATAGAACCTGGTGGAGGCTGCATACTGAACAATTGTTTCCGCACCCAGGTTGTTTTTTGAACTAACCATCAGATGCGGTTTCTGCCCGCCCATCAGGTCAATGTACTGCATTGGCCTTTGCGAGTCCCCGGGTAGAGGCGATGACCATACCAGACAGGCAGTGCCGTTCCCGAACAGGTCTGCAACCTGGATGGATGAATGGTTATCGATGTGGGGTAAGCTGGAGAGCATCCGTGCATTGCTGTAGCTATTGCCTGAGTGATTAAAGTAAATCTGAACTCCATTGCTCCCCAGATAGAAGATATCTGTGGTACCAGAACCATCAATGTCTGCCAGGCGGATGCGTTTATGGTCGAACATATCGGCAGAATCAAACCAGGGGGGATTGTCCATCGTCACCCTGGCTCCGAAACGTCCATAGCCCAGGTTGGGCCAGTAGCAGACCTCTCCATTGCGTATGCGCACAAGGTCAGAGAGACCGCCACCTGACATATCAGACAGGTAGATAGACTGGGTGCCGTCTGCAAACACAAGACGAGGCCCCTTTTCTTCATCAAAGGATTGATATACCTTTTCTCCCTGCCCAAACCCCTCCTCTGCAAGCGAAGGATACCAGGTAATCACCTCATTCTCGGTGACCATGACATCAGCGTGTCCATCCCCTGTGAGATCCACAAACCTGAGATTCGGGTCTTTCCAGGAAAGATTTGGTAGAGTTGTGAACGGAATGAAATTCTCCCATTTCTGATCATGTGTGCGCTCGTAAAAGCCCGGAACTGTATTGCCAAGCTCCACGACATCGAGCTGTCCATCGCCAGCCAGGTCCAGAAGCTGTGTACCGCTGTTCAATGCAGCAAGCGATGGTTTTGATGCTACCCTTTCCATCGGGCCGAATTTTCCATCTCCAAGGTTTGGCTTGTAAAACCACGCCTCTGCCTGTTCTGTAAGAATGCCCGAAAGACCTTCTCCATCAAGATCCACCCATTGATAATTGGCGCCGTCCAGACCATATGGCAGATTTTCCAGGCTTTTAGTATCGATCTCCTTTATATCCTCCTGAATGGCTGCTTTGCTGTATTCAAACTCAAGCGGTGGGAGCGATTTTTTGAGGTAGGTAAGGTTTTCACTACGCACGTAACCAGACTGGGTAACGGCTCGAATGAACGACGCAAAGCGCGTGCTGCCATTATGTTCAAGCTCAGTCTTGACCGCGACAGGCTGCGAGTAGTCCAGATCCGAATAATCAAATTCCGTTGAGCGCACAAGATAAGGCTCGCTTCCAAGTTCCGGGAAGCGGTGGAACATCAGTACTCGCTGGCAGCGGCGATGGGTACGGATCTCAAATCCTGCACGATAGACAGAGAACGGGTCAGGGCGAGCTGACCAGGCGCCATCTGCTGACTCCGATGCATGGGCAAACAGATGCTGATCAGACTCTGGCAGGGAGATATCGGGAGGCAGCATTCTGTAATGACCTTCGCCATAGTCAAAGACCACTTCGAACATCCAGTCAATAGCAGAAGCGGAAAAATCCGTTTGCTCCGTATGCATCCTGCGAAAGCTTGGTTTGCTCGTATCCAGTAAAAGCGGCTGACGGTTACCGTACCAGACGCGCTTTAGATACCGATTTGCCAAACGTTGCCGATTGAACTCATTGACCTGTGAGAGATCGATCCCTTTTTCATTCTCAGATTCATAATCATAGACAATAGCATTGCCTTTATCATCGTAGCTTGTGCATATCAGCCAGCTGAAGATTCTACCCTTATCAGATGGATCAGCGATTCGGGATTTTTCATCCCTGCCATATACAGTGAGTACGTTGTCCTTTGAGATCGATCGCCAGTGGGTGTCCCCATCAATTAAGCGGGTCCAGCGCTCGATTCGTGCAAATAGACCCTCGATACGCGGTCGGTAGCGGCGAACAATATAGCCGTCGCGTTCTTCTTCATCGAAGGCATCATGTATCCAGTTTCCATCCTGGTCTTTCTTGAAAACGGGCACCAGGTCTTCAGCTCCAGAGAGGATGAAGACATCTGATTCGACAGCATCCTGATACTTGGGCAGACCTTTATCGGTCTTACGAGTGATCGATGGCAGCGAGAGGCTCCAGCCGAAACCAAAGGGTCCGTTCCCGGAGCCAGAGTCGTATGACAGCGAAAGTTGCGGGCCGAAGCCAGAGCGGCCGGGTGATGTGAAGATTGGGACGTTAAGATATCCAGTCCCCGTCACCGGATTAGCCGCAAATTTCTCTCCAATGCCGCGAATGGCGCCTCCTCCCTTTGGGATCGATATGGCGGGGAGGGGAGAGGCGCTTCCACTTTGATCGGCTGCTCCTTTACTGGGCGCCTCATTAGCTTCTCCTGTTTCCTGGAATCCTTTTTGCGCCGCCTTTGCATTTAAAGAATTAGATACAAACTGACCATTGGGCCTTACACGAAAACCTCCATTCATTTTACACCACCTTTGAGAAATAGCAACTACTTTGGTTTGAAAGTCTTGATTTATTGATCATCTCCATCCCTCAAGCTAGCGCTTCGCCTGGCTGGATAGCTCTTATACATTTTGAGTAACCCACTCATGATATTGTAATCAATTGTTATCTTAAGACTACAAATAACTTACGCTACTATCATGATAAACGAGTTACTATAACTAACTCTTAATTCTTATAGTATGTCGTTTTCTGCCTGAGCAATAATAAATAAATATGGGCTTCGGAGATTTAAGATTGTTGAATCGATTGTAAGCATAAGAGTTCATCGGAAAAAAAATCAGTCAATACGGCAAGTTATATCAAAGAATAGGCAATATTATATAAAGAAACAAGAGAGCAACCTATGAATGAACTGGCAGAATTGCGGGAAACGCTGCGGGAGTCGGAGATGAGATTTCGCTCCGTGGTGCAGTCGGCTATCGATGCAATTATTCTAGCCGATAGCGATGGGAACATTATTTCATGGAACAAAGGCGCTCAAACCATATTTGGCTATGAGGAAGAAGAGGTCATGGGTAAGCCGCTCACAATTTTGATGCCTGAGCGATACAGGGATGCTCATCTAAAGGGACTTGAGCGTGTGCGCCGCACTGGTAAGAGCAACTACATCGGGAAAATAAGCGAACTGCACGGATTGAGAAAAGATGGCAGTGAATTTCCTCTGGAACTTTCCCGTGCAACCTGGAAGGTAGGAGATAAAGCATTTTATGGCGGCATTATCCGTGATATAACAGAGCGCAAGCAGGCTGAGGAAAAGCTGCGTGAAAGCGAGATGAAATATAGAGGCATTTTTCAAAATGCCGTTGTGGGCATCTTCCAGATTTCATTTGAAGGTCATATACTTGCTGCGAACCCATCACTTGCGCGAATGCTCGGCTATGGTTCTCCTGAAGAACTTATGTCTGACGTTACCGATTTCCGGAAAGTCTTTATCGAGCCAGGCTATCGCTTACAGCTATTGCGCACGATTCGCACAAAAGGTGTCATTACCGATTTCGAAGCACAGGTCAGCCGCAAGGATGGCAGTAAGATATGGGTTTTGATGAATGCTACTGCGCGGCGTGATTCCAGCGGCAAGGTAACGAGTTTACAGGGAATGTGGATGGATATAAGTGATAGTAAAAGAGCTGAGAGAAATTTCCAGGGACTTATAGAATCTCTACCAGATGCCATCATAGCAATAGACAGAGATTTCAATATTCTTCTCGTCAACGCTCAGACCGAGAAAATATTTGGTTACACCCGTAAAGAATTGCTCGGCAAACCTTATGAAATCCTGTTACCAGAACGCTTCAAGGAGACACATCCTAAATACTGCGCAGATTACTTTTTGCAGCCTATTATAAAGACAATGGCTCTTCACCTTGGTGCAATGGCAAAGCGTAAGGATGGGTCTGAGTTCCAGGTGGAGATTAACATGAGTCCTTTTGAAACAGAGGAAGGAATCGTTATTGTAACCGACATCCACGAAACAGTCCAAAAATAATTACACTGGTACCGTTTTTGGTATTTTAATCTTTGGAAACAGCTTTTTGGTTTTCATGAACTCCCGTGCTTTCTTAACCTCTGTAGCATAATCAAACATCCATCCTTCATTAATAAAAATAGTCCCGTCTCTTATCGTTTCGTTGCTGAGGGTTCCAGCCCCGAACTCCATGAGCAACTGGATTGAAGCAACACAAGCGGCACTATATTCGTCGATATCTCTGTTTTCAGTCACAATATCATGGAGCAGCATTTTAAACAGAGTTCTAAATTTATTTGATGGAATGAATTGTCCTTCGCCTGCCTTCATGAGAGCATTGATTTCGATAAGGCCGCTTGTTAATTTATTTATTCTATCTTCACTCCAGTTCTCTGTCGGATAATCTGTAATTTCATACGCATCCCACACATTCTGTAAGTTCTCTTCTATCTCGTTCTTATGTTCAACCCTTTTCAGAGCATATTCAGAGGACTTTAACTCAGGTGTCGTGGATATATAATATCTCAAAAGATTTTTGAGCTTCTCGCCATCCTCCCCCTCAACAATTTTCAGACTTTTAAGAATCTCATATTCTATTTCACTGAGGTTGGCACAAACTTCTGGCATTTCACACCTTTTATTAAACTTCTTCTCATAGATAATAAACTATTCATTCGATTGGCTTGTGGAGGAAATATTTATAATCCGAACGTTCCTCCCACTCTCACTTTTCATGAAAGCAGACTATATAAGAATTTGATTTTATTTTTCAAAAATCCAAGCCCAAAGCATCAATCACAGTTAACTATTTATCATATTATTAGCTTCTAAATGTTAACTGGTGAGTGTCTTTATGTCCAGAGTAAAATGGGGATATGCATGAACTTCCAGCATGATATCGTTATTGTAGGGGCTGGCTTAGCAGGGCTTCGAGCTGCAGTTGAATGTGTGGAAGAAGCAGATGTCGCTGTAGTTAGCAAAGTCCTTCCCACGCGCTCCCATTCAGGCGCAGCCCAGGGTGGAATCGCCGCTTCCATCGGCAATGAGGAAGAAGATCACTGGGAATGGCATATGTTCGATACGGTCAAGGGAAGCGATTACCTTGTTGACCAGGATGCAGTGGAGATCATGGTCAGGGATGCTCCCAGAGTAATATATGAACTGGAACATATGGGCGTTCCATTCAGCCGCAATGCTGCAGGAAAGATAGCTCAGCGCAACTTCGGAGGGCATACACAGGATTATGGTAAGAGGCCCGTGAAAAGAGCATGTCATGCATCTGACCGAACAGGAAGGGTAGTTCTCGACACGCTATTTGACCAGTGCCTGCGAAAAAATGTGAAATTCTACAATGAACAATACGTTCTTTCGCTTATCTTTGAAGAAGGGAAATGTGAGGGGGTTGTTACATACGAACTTTCCTCTGGGGAGCTAAATCTCATTGAAGCAAAAGCTGTTCTTCTTGCTACTGGCGGATGCGGCAAGATATATAAAACCACTTCCAACGGCTATGCTTCGACCGGAGACGGTCTCGCTCTGGCATATCAATCTGGTATTCCTCTTCAGGATATGGAATTTATCCAGATACATCCAACAGGACTTTATCCACTCGGCATCCTTGTAAGTGAAGCGGCAAGAGGGGAAGGGGGAATTTTAAGGAATAAGACAGGAGAACAGTTCATGGAGCGATATGCCCCCACTGTAAAAGACCTTGCGCCCAGGGATATTGTTTCCCGTTCCATCCTGAACGAAGTCAGGGAAGGCAGGGGTTTCGATGGGGATTATGTTCATCTTGATCTGACGCATCTTGGTGAGGAAAGGATCATGGAGAAACTATGGGAAATTACCTCTTTTGTGAGGATTTATCTGGGTATTGACCCGGTAAAATATCCTATTCCTGTCCAGCCTACAATCCATTATATTATGGGAGGTATCCCCACGGATTCGGAAGGCAGGGTTCTCATTGACGAGAAGGGCAGGGTCGCTCAGGGTCTATACGCTGCAGGAGAATGTGCCTGCGTATCTGTCCACGGCGGGAACAGGCTTGGCTGCAACTCCCTCCTGGATTTGCTGGTATTCGGGAGGAGAAGCGGGATAGCGATGAAGCAGTATATCTCAGAACCCGAATCTTCCACCATTTCCTTCGAACCATTAAAAATGGTTCAGGCCAAAATTAATGGATTGCTTGACCATAAGGGCAAAGAAAAAGTCGATGATATCAGGCGAAGGATGCAGTCCCTGATGATGGATCATTGTTCGGTCTTCCGGAATGAGGATGGTCTTAAGAAAGGTCTTGAGGAGACCCAGTCTCTGAAAGAACGCTACAGGGATATTAATGTTGAAAATAAAGGAACGTCTTACAATTACGAAATAATGGAAGCGGTAGAACTGGGACATCAACTTGAGCTTGCAGAGGTGATACTCTTGAGCGCTCTTAACCGGAAGGAGAGTCGAGGAGCCCACTTCCGGGATGATTTCCCTGATAGGGATGATACCAATTATCTTAAACATACACTGGTTTTCCGCAGCGAGAAACCTGATATAAGGTATAAGCCAGTTAAGATCACACGATTTAAACCACAACCGAGGAAATACTGATGTTACTGAAATTTAAGATTTTTCGCTACGACCCAAAGAAGGATGAAAAGCCTTACTATCAGACTTACGATATACAGGCAAACCCGGTGGATCGGATCCTGGATTGCCTCAATCGGATTCGCTGGGAACAGGACCCAACGCTGTCTTTTCGGATGTCCTGCGGTCACGGTGTATGCGGTTCTGATGGGATGAGGATCAACGGCACAAGCGCCCTGGCATGCCAGAAGTTAGTTAAAGATTTTAAAGAGAATGAGGAGATCCTTATCGAGCCCCTGCAGGTTTTCAGAGTGGTCAAGGACATGGTTGTTGATCAGGAGCCGTTCTTTGAAAAATACAATTCAGTCAAACCTTATCTGATCACAAACTCTCTTCCGCCAGACAGGGAACGGCTCCAGTCCAGGGAGGAGCACAAAATATTCGAGGATGCCATCCGCTGCATACTCTGCGCCTGCTGCACTGCCTCATGCCCGATAAATCAGGCAAAGGAGACGGAAGCATATATCGGTCCTGCTGCGCTTGTCCGTGCTTTTCGGTATCTCTTCGATTCAAGGGACGAGGGTGCCGAGGATAGGATATCTCTGCTGGATAACAAAGATGGAGCATGGGGCTGCCAGACAAAATGGTGGTGCACAAAAGTGTGTCCCAAGGAGATACCTGTCACAAGACAGATTGCCCGGATTAAGAAACTCATAATCGAAAGCAAAAAAGGTAAACAATAGGGGTTGACGTAATAGGCATTTCTAATCACGGCGGCAGGGTTATAGATTCAACTCCGGGGGTTGCGGATGTTCTTCCTGAAATTGTGAAAGCCGTAAGAGAAATTGAGACAGGTAAAAGAGTTGTGATCACGGCAGACGGGGGAGTAAGAACAGGGTTTGATGTTGTCAAGATGTTGGCTCTTGGTGCTGATTTCGTCCTGGTGGGAAGACCGCTGGCAAGAGAGGCAGTTTCAAGCGGTGTAGAAGGAGTCAAGAGAATTTTGGAGTATTTTAAAACAGATTTTAAAATCGCAATGATTATGACTTCATGCAATACGCTGGAAGACATAAATGAAAACATTCTTTCAACGCATCCACGTTTGCTGCGGGGTGGTTGCATCAACCCGGGTAGACATGTATGCATGCGTTGGCGCCGCACTGGGTGCGCTTTCAGGTGAACTCCACGGCGGCGCCAATACTCAGGTGATGAAAATGCTCTTTGAGATCGAAAATGTGGTAAGGGAATACGCCTAAAATTTACATTCGCCGCCTTTCATTTCAGTATACCGATACAGATTTGATGTTCATGAACTCATAAAGCCCGAATTTTGAGAGCTCTCTTCCAATACCGCTCTTCTTTATTCCTCCGAAAGGAAGGCGGGGATCGGACTTGACCAGTGAATTTACAACCACGACCCCTGCTTCAATCTCTTTTGCAAGACGAAGTGCTTTGTCCCTGTCCTCGCTCCATATACTTGCCCCAAGCCCAAGCTCAGAGTCATTGGCTACTTTTATCGCGGAAGACTCATCTTTCACTGGAATTACAGGCGCCACAGGACCAAAGGTCTCCTCCTTTAACACCTTCATTTCCTGTGTTACATTGGAAAGTACGATAGGAGAATAGAAGAACCCATTCTTTTGAAGTCTTCCTCCCTCAAGCAGAGCTTTTGCTCCTTTCGATAAAGCATCCTTCACCTGCTCTTCAAGGAGTTCTATCTGCTCCTCCCTTACAAGCGGGCCTATATCAGTATCAGGATCCATAGGGTCGCCGACTTTAAGATTAGAAGCATGCTCAACAAACTTCGAGGTAAAATCTTCTGCTATACTTTCTTCGACTATGAAGCGTTTTGCGGCGATACAGCTCTGACCTGCATCGAGAAACCTGCTGGCAACAGCAATCTTCGCAGCTTTTTCAATATCGGCATCCGCAAGAACAATGAAAGGATCGCTTCCACCAAGTTCAAGGACGAACTTCTTCATGTTCTGCCCGCAAACCTCTGCCACCTTCTGTCCTGCGGAAACGCTGCCTGTTAAGGATACTGCGTCTATCTCATTTCTTTTTATAAGCGATGATGCGGTTGATCCATCTATCAGTAACGTCTGGAAGACCCCTTCGGGAAAACCTGCCTCTGAAAAAACCTTTTCGAGTTCCAGTGCGCATAAGGGGACATAGCTTGAATGCTTGAGCAATACAACGTTCCCGCCGGATAGCGCCGGGGAAGCGAAGCGCAAAGCCTGCCAGAATGGAAAGTTCCAGGGCATGATGCACAGTATCGTTCCACGCGGTTCAAATGAAACATACGCTTTCTGTGCATCTGTTTCCACGATCTCAGGCTCCAAGAATCGTTCAGTGTTCTCCGCGAAGTACTCAAGAGCCCATGAGCATTTTTCAATTTCGGGTATTGACTCTTTTATGGGTTTACCCATCTCCGATGTGATAATCTCACCAAGTTCCTTCTTCCGTCTTCGCAGCACATTCGCAACGTTTGTAAGATATTCTGCCCTTTCAGAGATATCCAGGTTCTTCCATTCTGAAAAGGCATTCCTGGACTTTCTAACCGCTTCGTTTATCATTTCCTGTGAATAAAGCTCGAATTCCCTGTTTATCTCCCCGGTTGAAGGGTTAATAGAGACCATCTTTTTCATTGTTTTCAACTCCTTTCATTACTTAGTATATTTCTCAGGAATGTATGCAGTATGCCGCCATTTCTATAATATTCCACGTCAATCGGGGAGTCCAGTCTTGCCATGACGTTAAATGTCTTTTCTTTTCCATTTTCATCTCTTGCAACCACGTGCAGCTCTCCCCCCGGCTCTAAGTTACTTATACCTGAGATATTTAGTACCTCATCTCCCTTGATGCCCAGCCCATCTGCGTTCTCCCCTTTCATGAACTGCAGCGGCAGAACGCCCATTCCCACGAGGTTGCTCCTGTGGATACGCTCAAAGGATTCAGCTATTACCGCGCTGACCCCAAGAAGACATGTGCCCTTGGCAGCCCAATCGCGGGAACTGCCTGTGCCGTATTCTTTCCCTGCTATGATGACCAGAGGGATGTCATTCTTTTTGTAAAGCATCGCTGCATCGTAAATTGTCATCTCTTTTCCAGAAGGAAAATAACGAGTCCATCCTCCCTCTTTATCAGGAACCAGCCTGTTCCTGAGATTTATGTTTGCAAATGTTCCCCGCATCATGACCTCATGATTTCCCCTCCTTGACCCGAAGGAATTGAAATCTTTCGGAGCCACCCCACAGGATATCAGATACTGTCCTGCAAGAGAATCTTGAGAAAATTCCCCGGCCGGGGAAATGTGATCCGTGGTGATGCTGTCTCCCATATATGCAAGTACACGCAGACCCCTCAAGTCGCCCTTTTCAGGAAGCTTTACCAGGAAATCCTTGAAGAAGGGAGGCTCCTGGATATATGTTGATCCGCTGTCCCATTCATAGAGTTTGCCGGAAGGGACTTTGAGATTCTCCCATAGCTCTGTGCCGCCTGATATCTCTGAATAATGTTCTTCAAACAAGTGAGGGCTGATGGTGTTTTTTATAACCTGCCGGATTTCCTCCTGATCTGGCCAGATATCGTTTAGATATACAGGCTCGCCATTCGGGTCGTATCCGATGGGTTCTGTCTTAAGATCGATATCTACAGTACCAGATATAGCATATGCTACCACCAATGGAGGCGAGGAAAGGTAATTTGCTTTGACGAGCGGGTTAATCCTGCCCTCAAAATTACGGTTTCCACTTAATACCGAAGCGACTATCAGGTTATCTTCTTTCACCGCCCTGGCAATGTTCTCCGGGATCGGACCGCTGTTGCCTATGCATGTCGTACATCCATATCCCACGAGATGGAATCCCAGAGCCTCAAGATAAGGCATGAGTCCTGAGTTCACAAGGTATTCGCTGACAACACGCGAACCCGGAGCAAGGCTCGTTTTAACATATGGCTTGACCTTGAGTCCTCGCTTTACAGCGTTTTTTGCGAGAAGACCCGCTCCGATCATCACATATGGGTTTGAAGTGTTGGTGCATGAGGTTATGGCTGCGATTACTATAGAGCCGCTTTTTACCGGGACTTTCATCTCATATTTTGAGTCAAGCTCTTTCCCTCCAGTATGTTCATGCTCGACCCTGAAGCTTCCCCCCTCCCCCAGCCAGCGGTGATATTCATGATCCGCTTCTACCTCGGTTTTTTTACGGAGAAAAGTCTCCTCCATGGCCTTATGGAAACTTGCTTCCATTTCATCAAGAGGTATACAATCCTGAGGTAGTTTCGGTCCAGCAAGGCTTGGTTCAACGGTGCTCATGTCAAGTTCCAATATCTCGCTAAACAGGGGTTCGGGACTTTCATCGGTGCGGAATAGACCCTGTTCCATTGCATATAATTTAACCAGATTAACGTGCTCCTTTTTCCTTCCCGTAATCAGGAGATACTTTAACGTTTCATCATCGATTGGAAAGAATCCCACAGTTGCGCCGTATTCGGGAGCCATATTTGAGATGGTAGCCCTTTCGGGCAGGCTCAATGTGCTCAAACCTAGCCCGTAAAATTCAACGAATTTGCCCACAACTTTGTGTATCCTTAATATCCGGGTAATGGTAAGAACAAGATCGGTGGCCGTCACTCCATCCTTCAATTCACCATAAAGTTTGAACCCCACAACTTCAGGAACAGGCATGTGATACGGCTGGCCGAGCATAACCGCTTCTGCTTCTATCCCTCCAACACCCCATCCCAGCACTCCCAGGCCGTTTATCATTGTGGTATGAGAATCCATCCCGACAAGGGTATCCGGAAATGCAATAAGCTCACTTTTCACTTTTTTGATATTAACCACCGATGCCAGATATTCAAGATTCACCTGATGGACTATTCCTCTCCCAGGAGGAACAACGCGAAAATTATCAAAAGCATTTTGACCCCATTTAAGAACAGCATACCTCTCGCGGTTCCGCTCAAATTCCTTTTTTTCATTATAAGCTCTGGCGTATGAGGTACCGTAATAATCCACCTGGATGGAATGGTCAATAACCAGGTCTGAGGGTATAACTGGATTGATCCCTGCCGGGTCTCCTCCCAGCCTCTGAACAGCCGACCTCATGGCAGCCAGGTCAATCAACTCCCGGAACTCCTGTGAAATCCTGCAGAAGCACCCTTGCGGGAATAAAAGGTATCTCGCGTTCTAGTATTTTTTTTGGATTCCATCCGGCTAATGATTCGACATCCTCTTCCGTTACAAGCCGTCCGTCCACATGTCGAAGGAGTGCTTCAAGCAATATCTTGATGGAGTATGGAAAACGAGAGATGTTTCCAAAGCCCATCTCCTCAAGTCGGCTTAGGCGGTGGATTGCTACGCGACCCCTACCAGTATCGATAAAATCTTTAACCCCAAATGGATTCATGTCTGCACTCATATCCTTTTATTCGCTGTTACCACTCCTTCCCCTGCCCTCATTATTTTATCTATCAAACCGTACTCCACTGCTTCCTCTGACGACAAGAAGAAGTCCCTGTCCGTATCTTTCTCAATAACTTCCATGGGCTGCCCTGTGTGATGGACCAGGATTTCGTTAAGATGTTCTTTTATTCTTGCCATCCATCTTTTTCCCTTTGCTCCTGCTGCCAGTAAAACCGCTGCCATAGAGGCAGCCTGCCCGATACAGATGGTTTCGATACTGAATTTGGTACACTGCATGGCATCGTAGACGGCAAGACCCGCGGTGACCAGTCCTCCAGGGCTGTCTATGTATAAATGGACATCACCTTCGAAGTCTTTTGCTTCTAAATAAAGAAGCTGCGCTATAATACTTTCTGCCGTATCCTCATTGATTTTACCTGTGAGGAGTATTATCTGGTCGTCCAGCAGGCGGGAATAAATATCCAGCGTGTGCGGACCATGGGGGGTTTGTTCGGATACATAGAGCATCTTTGGAATTGCCATTGTTTTGTCCTCCTTTAATGTTTAAATTAATATATCACATCAAACTGAAATCCATTTTTGAAATGATGAGATGATTGCAAACTGACATGATCCCACTTCCACTTTGTAAGTCCTCCCGGATTTCAGTGATATAATACTCACAAATACATTATGTTTGATATCGGATAAAATTATCGTTCTTGAAAATAAACTATCTTGGGAGCTTTGAAGATGATTGATGAAACTGATATAAAAAATATCTTAAAAAACTATAAAGTTGTAGCTATTGTGGGGGTATCCCGTGAAAAAATTAAGTACAGCTACATTGTGGCTGAATACTTGAAAAATAAAGGCTACAGGATTATTCCAATCAATCCTTTTGCGGAGGAAATCCTTGGGGAAAAATGTTATAAAAGTCTTCTTGAAATGCCTGAAAAACTTCAAAAAGAAGTAGAAATCATTGACATTTTCAGGCCTTCAGATGAGGTTATGCCAATCGTGGATGAAGCAGTCGAAATCAAGAAGAAGCATGATAACCTGGAAGTTATCTGGATGCAACTCGGCATAATAAACGAAGAAGCTGCTGATAAGGCTATTGCAGCAGGTTTAAATGTTGTGATGAACAAATGCATGATGATTGAACACGGGCGCCTTATAGAAAAAGAAAATAAAGAATTTGAGCAGATTGAGAAAAAACAAACGGCTCTATTGCAGGGTGGTGTCGTAAGCGGGCCAATTCAGCTTAACGATTCAAATTTTGATGAAAATGTTAATAAGTCTGACATAGTTATTGTTGATTTTTGGGCTCCCTGGTGCGGTCCATGCAGGGCTATTTCGCCTGTGATCGAAGAGTTATCAAAGGAATACGCCGGAAAAGTCACATTTGCGAAGCTTAAAGTTGATGATAATCCGTTAACTGCAAGTCGTTTCGGAGTTACAAGCATCCCAACAATACTTTTCCTGAAAAAGGGAAGAGAGATAGATCGCATCATCGAGTTGGTTACAAGAAATCTTATCAAAAATAAAATAGAAGAGCACATACGATAGCAAAGTTCCGGTGTGGAATTATTCTCCTTGCAGGAGATTGCCATGTTAAAATAAGACTAAAATATTGTAATAATTAATATAGAAAATAATCCCCAAAAATAGCGCTGCAGTCCATAGAAGAAAAACAATTCTTGCAGAATTAGCAAATTCCCGGTAATATCAAGAAATAGCGCGCCGGTCAGGAAATGAGATATTAGAGAATATCCCATCCATATCAAAGATACGATTCCCAAAAAGACACGCTGGCAGAAAAAAGGATAATAGAACCTGCAATCTGAAAGACTAAGGTCATATCTGCAAATGAGCTTGCCACAGTTCCAAGAAAACCCATACAGACTTCGTCCTTTTAAATCTCCGGATGCATTTCTATCTAAGGTCACTTGACCATACGTAATCATTGGTTTTGTCTTTGAAGATATCTTTTGGCAGAGCGTGGCAGTCGATGCATCCTTCTACCTTTCCCTCGGCATCTATCGTGCCATCTGGCTGGTACTTAGCCCAGAACCAGTCATTGTGAGCCGGATCGTAACCTTTTTCTTTGTACATAACTGTTATTGCGGCCAGTTTTTTGTCAGGACCATAGTTTTCTTTTACTATTATGCTCTCTTCAGGCAGAATTCCTTTTTTGCCTTCTATTGCTGCAAAAGTGTCATCGTTCACGTATGTTGTCAGAAAAGCACCATGCGGTTCGCTTGGTTTTTCTGTTGATCTTGGATACATTTCACCCGTGCCGGGCCACTTCTTCCAGTTTTTATAGTTCTCTTTTATTATAAAGTCGTATACAGATTTCCCATCAGCTTTGAGTTCTGTCTCTGGCGGTGCACTTACACAGCCCAGAAAAATTGACACTATGAATATAGCCAATATTGCGTACGCAATGTTTTTCATTTCCATAATTTCTACTCCCAGTTATTTATTTGTCGAGATGACATATATAACTATCTTTCTCGAACTATTAATTGACCTTCCATCCCTAAATCCCTGTGATTTGCCACTTCGCACCACATCTTAAATATTCCTGATTTATCCGCAACAAATTCCATAACCTGACTTTTCCCGGAAGACGCCACGTTAACCCTTTGATCATATCCTTCCACAAACAGGTCATGTGTGCCCTGGTCAACCACCACAGTTATCCTGACGAGATCCCCCTGACTCACGGTTATATTTGACGGGCTTAATTTGAAATTCGATTCTCTTATTGTGAATTCTTTAACTTCGCCTGTGGAAGTTATTGCAGCAGTTGGCTTATCAGGCGTGGTTTGGGCAGACTGTTGATCCGTGCATCCACTCACTAAAATAGCAACTATCAATATTAGCGGCAACCTGAATAATTTCATTTTTACACACCCTATGTTATACACTATTTCTTTAATCCATATACATTTCTGTACCTTCAATATGGACAAAATATATACTCTTTTACTCCCAATGCTATAACAGGGGAAAATAAAATGACAAGATTCAGATGCACCGTGTGCAATTACATCTATGACGAAGAAAAAGAAGGAAAAAAATTCAGCGAACTGCCTCAAAGCTGGGTATGTCCGATATGCAGCGCTTCCAAATCAGCATTTGAAGAAATCGGGAGAGAAGAAAAGGTAGTTGAAAAAGTGGAAATTACCACAACAGTTGCAGACAAGATAATCGAGCAGCTTGCAGCTGCAGGCGTTAAGTATGTTTTCGGCATCCCTGGAGATTCGAATCTGCCGTTGGTAGAAGCAATCCGGAAGCAGAATAAGATAAGATTCATTCTCACAAGACATGAGGAGACGGCAGCATTTATGGCATCAGCTTATGGAAAGCTCACCGGTGAGGTGGCTGCGTGCCTGTCTATCGCAGGCCCGGGAGCGACAAACCTGATCACAGGTCTTGTGGATGCCACGACAGACGGCGCTCCGGCACTTGCACTTGCAGGCCAGGTAGCACAGGTGCTGCTTGGAAGCGAGCATTTGCAGGAAATAGACGAGATCGAAATATTTGCTCCTTTTACTGTGTACCACGAAACAATAGCCAAGCCCAAACAGGCAGTCAGAGCAACTGTCATGGCCCTTAAGAATGCCTATTCGCATAGGGGAGCAGCTATGCTGAGTTTACCCACAGATGTTCTTTCTGAAAAACTGAGCGAAAAGATATGGCTGCCAGAAGATCATATTTTTAAACCTGGTATTGTTCCGGCAGATGAGGATATCGATTATGCCGCTTCTCTTATTAACGAAAGCAAGAAACCGCTTCTCTTTATTGGCTGGGGAGCCAGAGGCGGAAAGGAAGAAGTGCAAAGATTAGCTGAAAAAATTAATTCTCCCGTAGCAACGACCTCACGCGCTAAAGGAGTGGTCCCGGAAACCCATCCTCTTGCTGTGGGCGTCCTTGGTTCTCTTGGAACATTATGCGCTGCTGAAGCTGTAACAAAATCAGATCTTATCATTATCGCAGGCTCGAGTTTCAGAGAAAAAAACCTCATGCCTGATATTCCTGTAATCCAGATAGATATTAACGGAGTTCATCTCGGCAAAAGTTTCCCTGTAAAAGCGGGCCTGGAAGGAGATGCAAAACTTACACTGAGAGAGCTTTTTAAGAAGGTGGCTCCTAAGATCCCGGACAAAGAGTACTTTGAACAGATAAAAAAGTTCAAGGATGAACAGCTGGCTGATATGGAAAAAGATGCTCAGGATGCCTCAAGACCTGTCTCCCCCGGTTATGTCATCCAGGCAGTAAAAAGACATGCAAGGAAAGATGCTCTTATAACTGTTGATGTCGGCGACCATACATACTGGTTTTATAAAAGATACCTGTGTGACGGTGAAGAGACTTTATTCTCATCAAACATGGGAAGCATGGCTTTTGCTTTTCCGGCAAGCCTTGCAGGACAGTTAATTTATCCGAACAGACAGGTTATCTGCATCACAGGTGATGGTGGATTTGCCATGCTTATGGCGGATTTTACAACTGCTGTTTACAACAGGCTGCCAGTTAAGGTTATAATATTCAATGACGGCATGTTAAAGAACATCAAGAAAGAGCAGGAGATGTACGGGTATAAGGCATTTGGGATTGAGTTCATTAATCCCGATTTTTCGGATTTTGCGAAATCTTGTGGAGGAGACGGGTTCAGGGTAGAGCGTCCGGAAGAGCTTGACAATGCCCTTGAGCAGGCATTTTCTTCGAACAAGCCTGCTATTGTGGATGTTGTGATCGATAAAGATAAAATGGCAATGCCAGTAATAACAACAAAAACATGAAATGCATGGTTAAAAAAAACTTCACGGAACATTCTATTTATCCCATTTTTCAAGCCTTCTTGCCGCTTCCTGCAACGTTTCATCCTTCTTGGAGAACGTAAAGCGAAGCTTGTGCTTTCCCGGCTCGCTGTGATAAAAACTGCTTCCTGGAACTGCTGCCACACCAACTTTGTCAATCAAGTATCTTGCAAAAGTCATATCATCCATCCCTGTCCCCTCGGGCATATCCGCAAGTATGTAATATGCTCCTTCGGGCATATGGCACCTGAATCCAGCGTTTGTTAACGTATTGTAGAGAAAGTTCCTCCTCTTTTCGTACATGTCTGCAAGCTCTTTGTAATACGAATCAGGAAAACTGAGGCCTGCAAGACAGGCGCGTTGAAGGGGAGTTGGCGCCCCAACTGTCAGGAAATCATGTACCTTGCGTATCGCAGAGGACAGGGTTTTTTCTGCAATCGCAAAACCGATACGCCATCCTGTGACGCTGAAGGTCTTTGAGAATCCGCTCAAAGTTATCGTTCTGTCTCTCATTTCATCAAATGAAGCTATGCTGATATGCTTTTTATCGTCGAATACGATATACTCATAAATTTCATCACTCACAGCGATAACGTCATGCTCTGCGCAGAGATCCGCACGGGTTTTTTTATTGAATGCAGATACAAGAGCCTCTTCATTGATACTGAAATCATCATTTAGAGGGACAAACTGTGGAATTGCGCCTGAAACCGCTGAGTCAGGCCCATAACTCTCGTAAAAAGGCTCGAAAATGATAACCTCATCTCCCTCATTTATGATTGCAAGCATGGCAGCCATTAAAGCTTCCGTGGCTCCGCACGTTACAGTAATATCAGTTTCAGGGTCGGCTTCGATGTGATTGTATTTGAGGGCTTTTTGAGAAATAGCATTCCGCAGATCTTTTCCGCCCCATGTGATCGAGTACTGGTTGTAATCTTCCATAATTGCAGATGTTGCAGCGCGCTTTATCTCATCCGGGGCAGGAAAATCAGGAAATCCCTGGGCGAGGTTGACGGCATGACGTGTTACTGCAAGGCGGGACATATCGCGAATTACCGATTCTGTAAAATGTTCCAGTCTGTGAGATAACATGGTCAATACCCCGGAAAATTTTCACTATGTATCATAGCGTCTTGAATTCCCATTGTCTTAAGAATGTCTATTGAACCTGTTACCAGGGACGGAGGACCGCAAACATAGAAAACACATTCTTTGTAATCTGGTATCTCTTCTTCAATAATCTGAACGTCTATATGACCTCTCCTTCCTTTCCATTTCTCATCCGGCCGGGACAGTGTATGGATTACCCTGAGGTTTTGATTTGCCTTTTCAAGGCGGTCCAGCTCTTCCTTGAAAACTATGCTATCTTCATTCCTGTTTCCGAATAAAAAAGTAATACGGGAGTTCATTCCCTTATCCGTTAAGTATTTAATCATGCTCCTGAGAGGCGTTATGCCGATGCCCCCTGTTATCATCACTACTCTGGGATACTCGCCTTTGAAGGTGAAATTCTCCGTAGGGAGCGTTAAGGTATGCCCAATCCCCTATTTTGAGCCTGTCAAGAGCGACTGAGAACTCATGGTCTGTGATCTTTTTTGTGAATTCGATGAACTCTTTTTCTGTCGGACTGCTTGATATCGTAAAATGCTTTGTGATTTTCTTACCCTCGTTCAGAATTGTTACGAATAAAAATTGACCGGGATCGTAGTCAAACCCCTTCGGTCTCCTGAACCTGAAGCTCTTTATATCTGGTGTCCGTTTTATTATCTCGTCCACACTGGTTTCAAATTTCATAAATGTCTTTTTGCCCCAGTGAGACTTCGTATTCTTTCCTGGTTCTCCTGAAATGAAAGATAAATTTCGCGTTTTGCCAACTCCCCAAAAAACAATTCGGGATCTATACACAGTTCAGGAGGCATGACACCGCGCTTTTCAATTTTGTTTTCAGCAATCATTTGTGCGATTATTGACGGCGGCACGCCGGTATCCCATGTACCTGCCGGTATATTCCACCTGGAGTTTGATCTTGATTCACAGTACACTACCACATTCTTTTTCTTTCGTTCGCGTTTTCCTCTCAATTCCACTCTCAGGAACTCCACATCTTTTATTTTGTCTTTTTCCGGAATAAACCTGTTCAGCAGACTCACGGTAAAGTTAAGGGGTACAACATCAATGTTCTTATATTTCACAGGAGTTGTTGATGCAAAACCTGTGTCTATGAGGAACTTTATTTTCTCAACGAACTCCTTCGGGAAACCGCCTTTAAAGCTGCAATTCTTGATGCCTTTATCTTTGAACGACGAAGGGAATGTGGCTACTTCGGAATGGAGGGTATAAAAACAAGTTGCTCTGTTCACGGGCGGTGGAAACTCGATTTCCTCCTCTCCGCTTATAGGTTTAACATATTTTAATTTTCCATCAGAGAATACTGCAGGTTCCATTGAAAATTCATCGAATATCGTACGCATCGAATAGGGAACGACAAACGGCATATCATACTTCGTATAGTCCTTGTCAGCGAACTGTACATTTATGGAATCTATCGTATCAAGCAATCCTGAACCATAGGCAGCCATAATATTTGTTATTCCTGGCGTTGCGCCGCATCCAGCAACTGCAAGCTTGCCTTTCTTCATGAAACTGTTATTCAATTTCAACTGTTTTTTCGTCATGTGGAACAGGCCGCCCAGATCAACGTAATTCGTTTCCGCGGAAAGTGCAGCTTCCATTACCTGTAAATTCGTTGTGTATTGTGTTGCGTTGATCACAACATCAGAACCTCTTAGAAGCCCGATCAATTCCTGAGGATCATCCGCATCTGCCCCTGCCCACTCTATATTATTGCTTTTGAAGGATTCTGCAAACGCTTTTGCTTTGTCTTCATTTCTTCCGGCAACGACTATTTTGCCCTTGAATGTTTCGAATAGATCGATTACGGTTATCCTCCCCATTTCCCCGTATCCGCCCAGAACCACAATTTTCATTTCAAATCACCGAGAGCATCATCCAGCGCCTCTAATGTTCTGTTCAGGTCACCTGATGAATGCGAACACGAAGTGTATATCGCCTCCTCGCCGTCTTCATCGACCATCACTCCTCTCTTTAATAGCTCATATTGCACTTTTGTGAACATTTTCATATCACAAAAACCGAGGTCTCTGTAGGCAGTGATTCTTTCTTTATCTGTGAAGAGGAACTGGAACATCGTTGGAAAGCCGTGGATTACATGGGGGATTTTACGGTCTTCCAGGATCTCATCTATACCTTTCATCATCTTTTTCCCGTAGCCATAGAGTCTGTCCCAGACACTGCTTTTATCCAGTTCTTTCAAAGTAGCCTTACATGCGGTAAGCGAAACCGGATTCGCAGAATATGTGCCGCCGTGCATGACCTTTCCGGGTCCGATAAGTTCCATTATATCTTTCCTTCCCCCGAAGGCGGCTATTGGATACCCATTGCCCATGGATTTGGCAAAAGCAGATAGATCGGGAGTCACATTGAAGAGCCCCTGAGCACCCCCTTTTCCAAGCCTGAACCCTGTCTTTACCTCATCGAAAATGAGGAGGATGCCATATTCATCGCAGAGTTCCCTGAGATACTTCAAATATCCCTCATTTGGAGGAATTGCAGAAGCGTTGCCCATGACAGGTTCAGTGATGATTGCCGCAACATCCTTGTAATTATCCTTAACTTTACTTTCTATTGATTCGAAATTGTTCCACTCGCACACCAGAGTGTATTTAGAAATCCCCTCTGGAATTCCCAGGGAAGCGGGGATGGCTTCCCTTGCGCAGTGATAACCGGGTTTCGTGGAGAATGACACAGCATCGTGCCAGCCGTGATAATGACCTTCGAATTTTATTATCTTGTCTTTTTTTGTAAATGCCTTTGCAACCCGTATCGCTCCCATCGTTGCCTCTGTTCCTGAACTTGCGAACCTGAGCATCTTAACCGAAGGTACGAACCGGCATATCGTCTTTGCGACCTCGATCATAAGCTCATTATCCGAAGCGTAGACCAGACCTTTTTCATCAGCCAGGTGCACAGCGTCGTGTATTTCTTTATAGCTATGACCGATTATGACAGGTCCGTAGCCCAGCCTGTAATCAATATATTCGTTGCCATCCACGTCCCAGATATGAGAACCAACCGCTTTTTCAATGAAAATGCTGCAGGGTCCGAACTCGTGGCAGGCACTTTTCATGAGCCTTGCATTTGATCCAACACCGGCGGGGATGATTTTCGATGCTTCCTTATACAGCTCCATCGATCTGTCCAGTTTTAATTGTTTTGTCATGTGTTTCTCCAAAATTTTGAATATTTTGTTTATTTTTCACCGTAAACCGTATAGTACCAGGGCTTCCTGACCGAACCCGTCTGGTCGATGTAAATATGCTTGACCTGGGTGTATTCCTCAAGCGAGTATAATGAAAGGTCTTTTCCGAAACCGCTCTGTTTAAAGCCGCCGTGAGGGGTTTCTGAAGTTAATACCCCGTGCTCGTTTATCCAGACAGTTCCGTATTTCAGCCTGTTTGCTATCCTGATAAGAGATGTTATATCTTTTCCCCAGACCGAAGAGGCAAGCCCGTAAACAACATCATTTGCTTTTTCTACGACCTCGTCAATAGTAGAAAAACCGGATACTGACAATACAGGACCAAAGATTTCTTCCTGGCATATCCTCATCTTCTGCTCAACACCTGTAAAAATGGTGGGTTCAAAAAAGTATCCCTTTTCCAGGTTTTCAGGTCTCTTTCCTCCATGGATAAGATTTGCCCCCTCTTCTATTCCCGATTTCACGTAGGCTTCAATCCGTTCCCTCTGTTTTCCGGATACTAAAGGACCCATGTCGGTTCTCCCATCAAGGGGATCGCCGATCCTGATATTTTGCGCCTTTTCCACAAGCAGTTTGACAAATTCATCGTGGATGCTCTCATGAACGTAAACCCTTGTAGCAGCAGTACAATCCTGCCCGCTGTTCCAGAAAGCTGCGACCACAGCCCCTTCTGTTGCGGCATCTATGTTCGCATCGTCCAGAACTATGAATGGGGCTTTTCCTCCAAGTTCCAAATGGACTTTCTTCAGGTTGCCTGAAGCCATCTGCATGATCTTCTTTCCTGTGGAAGTATCGCCTGTCAGCGAGATCATATCAACGTTGGGACTGGTTGCGAGCTCTTCTCCTACGACCTCGCCCGGACCTGTAACAACATTCAAAACACCATCCGGCACTCCGGCGATCTGTGCCAGTCTTGCGAACTCAAGCAGCGTCAATGGCGTAAGACTTGCAGGTTTAACGACAACAGTGTTTCCTGCCGCCAGTGCCGGAGCCATCTTCCATACGGCTATGTATAAGGGATAGTTCCAGGGAACCACACCAACTACAACGCCAATGGGCTCTCTTCTGATAATGCTTGTGCCCATCCCCGAATATTCGGATGCGGATTTGCCTTCAAGCAGCCTCGCCGCACCTGCAAAAAACCTCAGATTATCAATGATGAAGGGAAGATCAGAATCCCTGCTGTATTTGATCGTCTTTCCCACGTTCATCGATTCCAGTGTGGCGATTTTCTGGGCATTGGCCTCGACCAGATCTGCAAGCTTCCAGAGAATCAGGGAGCGTTCTGCCGGAGTTTTGTTCGACCAGACGCCGCTATCAAATTTCTCTCTTGCTGCATCTATAGCGGATTTTGCATCTTCTTTTGTGCCGAGCGGAACATTTGCAATCACTTCCTCGGTGGCAGGGTTCCTGACATCGAATGTTTCTTTCGATGAAGATTCTACCCATTTTCCGCCGATAAACATCCTGTATTTTTCTACCATATATTCACCCCTTATGATGAAAAGAATGTAATTTTTGTGATATAAAGTTTCTTAGATCCATTTCTTTGTCCTGAAATTGGGATTCATCGTAATCAATCAACGTTATCCTTGTCTTCTCCATTTTCTTTTCATCTCCCTAAACATGTGTGATCTCCGTATGATTTGAGATCTCAGAATTTGTCGTACACAAATCCTTTATGCTCAATTTATGCACATCATCATTTCCCGTCAATCTTGCAAAATCCTTTAATTCCTCCGTGGAAACCCTTAAAAAATTTTCCAATTTCTTAGCCGAGAACTCAACTTTTAATCTTTCTCTTAATTCCGGGTTATGTGTAGTGACGCCGACAGGGCATTTACCCGTGTCGCACAGCCTGTACTGCTGGCATGCGCATGCCAGCAGCGCTGCAGTTCCTATTGCAACAGCGTCTGCGCCTAAAGCCAACGCTTTTATAAAATCCGATGACACCCGAAGACCGCCTGTAATAATAAGGGATATGTCTTTTATTCCATTTTTGTCAAGGTATTTCTTTGCTCTGTATAAGGCAAAAACAGTAGGTACTGATGTTGCCTGTTTTACGAACTTGGGCGAAGCCCCGGTCGCACCCGGTCTTCCATCGATGGTTATGAAATCCGGTCCTGCATAGGTCGCTATCTCCAGGTCATCTTCTACATGACCTGCTGCGATTTTTATCCCGATGGGCTTTCCATCGGATTTTTCTCTTAGCCAGTCCACCTTCTTTTTCAGATCATCCCTGTTCCTTATGTCTTCGAAATGGGACGGACTGACAATATCAATCCCTTCCGGGAAACCCCTGATCTCTGCGATCTCCCGGGTTACCTTCTCTGCAGGCAAATGACCTCCCATGCCCGGTTTTGAAGACTGACCGATCTTTATTTCTATAGCATCCGCTTTCCTGAGGTTCTCATCAGTGACGCTGTACCTGTTGGGCACGTATTCAAAAATGTATCTATAGGCATTGTCAAGCGACTCCATCAAAATCCCGCCTTCTCCTGAACCCATGGCGGTCCTGGCAGCAGCGCTCCCTTTTGCTAAAGCAGTTTTAACTTCTTTTGAAAGGGCGCCAAAAGACATATGGGTTACATAAATAGGTGTTTCGATTATAAGAGGATGCTTCGCCGCATGACCTATTGTGGTTCTGGTATTCACAGGCTCGTCTTTATTTAAGGGAATTTTCGCCAGTTGAGCACCTTTTATTAGAATGTCATCCCAGGAGAGCACATTTTTTGTCGTCCTCATTGGTTCGATGATTGACTCCCCGGTCACAGAAATCGTATGGATATCAGACATATATATTTCCAGGTCATCCCTGTCCCGTTTCCATTCTGCCAGATATCCGCCCAGATCCATTTTAGCAGTGGAAATCGTCACTTTACTTTTAGCTCCGCAATGTGGGCAGGTCATGATCTCATCTATCTGCGCAATCCTCTCTTCCTTTTTGACAGGCTTTAGGTGGGATTTATCCGACGCGCAAATGGGACACTTCCACTCATCAGGGAAATCTTCCGGTTTTGTGCCGGGTTTTATCCCTGTAGGCGAGTTCCCCCGCGAATCGTCATATTCGAAAACATTGCAAACATCGCATCTGTATTTTGTCATTTATATCCACTTCCTGGAATATACCTCCCAGAGTATAACCAAATAGTCTTATTTACGCGCATAGACAATAATTTTTAGAAGGAATTTGACCCCGGAGGAGATTAAAAGCAGGGAATAAAGAAAAAAGGGGACAAAAAGCGCCGCCCCACTAATACCTACCGTATTCAGGATAAAAAGAAAAATCGGGATTATGAGATGAATTAAATAATTCTCGTATTCAAGTGCTTTATCCGATATTCGCTTTAGCATGAAATCGTTACTTTTTGAATCTACAGAATCTCATTTCTCCCGCAAGAGTGCGATTTTAATTTAACTTTCACTCTTCTCAAGCTTCTTATTTGGACTTTTTATGTTCTTTCTCTGTGTGCTTCATTAGCTCTGATTCAGACTCAAATGTAGCACCACACATATTACACTTATATTGCTTTTCAGCCATATTCTTTGTCACCTCCCCTTATCAGTAGTCACTCAATAAGCGCTTCTTTCACGGCGCCTTACCAATGTCACAGAAGTACATATCCTTCAGCTTATATCTGGCATAAACAAGGCACGCAGGACATTTACAGCCTTTTTTTACGATTTTTTCTGGCGATTTCCCCCTTGCACAGAACAGCATTGGCTGTGGGGGATACGGCAGGCTTGGACAGGTTCCGCAGTAATTCATGCAGATAGCCAGATTTTCTTTTGTATCATCAACTGGCATTTCAAATACCTCCAAAAAATAAATTAATCACATTAGCATTTTCTTAAACATATTCCTGACCATCATTCTCTTCAGGATGAAATAATCCTGTGTGGCAGCCATCATCGCACGCTTTTCCATCATCTTCCTTTCTTCAGGCCAGGTAGACATTATTTTCTTCAAAGCTCCCATCAGCACCTCTCGTTTCTCTTTTGGAAGTTTTGTCATTTGATCAATCCTTGTTTTAACAACCTTGATCCTGTCTTCTTCTGACAGTTCTGCTATACCGTCGAGCATGTCGGTTATTGCGGCTATCCTCTTGTCTTCTGGCAGGGCGGAAAATTGTTCCATCCGTGCCCCCAGGATCTGACGCCTGTCCTCCTCGGGTTTTGATGCCAGCATTTGCATCATGTCGGTTATTTGAGCAAGCTTTTCAGCTTTGGCTTTGCGCTCCTGGCATGCAGGGCACTTTTCAAAATGTTCTTCGAAAGACGCTGCATCTTTACCGGCACATTCCTCACACTCTTTTGCTAACTTTTCTAATTCTTCTCTTGCTGTCATAAAAAAAATTCACTCCTAGAGAAAGATTGTAGTTTTTATGATATATACTTTCTTATGTTATTTCTTCCCGCAGCAATCCTTGAATTTCTTTCCTGATCCGCATCAGACATTAGTACAAATTACATCATACATGATAACCCTCTGGAGGTCGTGAGTAAAATGAACACAAACGAGTTGAATTTAAAACCAGTTAGATGTCAAATTTAGGAACTGATAAAAGGATAAAATTATGCATCGATTAAATATCAAAAAGCTTGGAGTTATAGTGAACACAGCGGCAGGCGCTGGCGGAGCATTCATTGAAAACGTAGCATCCAGTGCAATTTCGAAATTCAGAGAAAGCCACATTATCCGTCCTCATCTCCTTGCCAGAAGGGAAGCGACTATCGCTGCTGCAGCTGACCTGGCTTCAAGGGTTGACGCTATCCTTGTGGTAGGAGGCGATGGAACCATGTCGGATGTTGCATACAGCCTCTTTAAAGCAGGCGCAGCCACACCCATCCTGGGTGTCGGTGGAGGCAGCACCAATGCCGGGCCACTCATAACTGTAAGGTCTCAGGAGATTGACAGGCTTGATCCATCTGCTTTCTCTGTTCAGGAGGTTGGAGGGATACTGGCTTCTCTGAATGGGGAAGGGATAGGGCTCGGTTTTAATGATGTAGTCCTAGGTGATACAGTCCTGACAACCGTTGAAGGGAGGGTGGTACAGGTTAACGCATCAGAGTTCATGAAAGGAAGGAAGAAACCCTCTCATCCTACAAGATCTGGAACCACGGATTCCGAGGTACTCATTGAACGCAGAGGTGAATCCCCGGTGAGTATACTTATTCACAAAGGTGTTTTTGGTCAGTTTTTCGCTGCTCCTCTTGAAAAAAGGTATCTTGGCAAGGGACTGGCAGGCGGCACTTCATTAGCCGCAGCCCTGGGTCTGCCTGCCGGGATTGCCATAACCAGCGAGCCTCTTGTGAATTTCAGCATTGGGGCAGAAGAGTTACTGCTAATGGAACCTATAATAACAAAGACCTCCAGTATCAGGGAGGCGGATAATGTGGTGGTCACAGGCATACGCGAAGGCACATGCCTTAACGTTGATGGGAACCCGCTGGCTCTTCTTGGACCTGGTGACGAGGTGCAGATGTGCTATGTTCCTGCTGCTGCGAAGGCTGTGAAGCTCGTGAAAGAGACGGATTAATTAAAAAGATAATCGGTAGTGATATATTTGCTCACTACCTCGTGGAATTTATATCTATCAGGATTTCCCTTATTTTATTCCCGATCTCATTTGCTTTTTCAATGACATCCTTCTGGTCTTCTATCGCCGTATATTTATCCTTTGACGGTACAGCACCTTTACCGAACAAAAATGGAACGCCGCTTATTCTGCAGGTACCTCCATACCCACAGGAAAGGCACGAAACGTTCCCGGTTCCGCTAAGCTTACCGACGACGTTAATTCCCTCCATTTCCATAAAAGCCGCAATCTGGTCCGCGGCATTATCTACGCTTGGTATTCCTCTTCCTACCCCGACTGCCAGGGCTGCCCCGATTTTACCTTTGTTGAGCATTCTTTGGTGATGCATTGAGTACATCCTTTCGGTCAGCATTTTTGTCCTTGAGTCAAGGGTACCATAGGTAGGATAGCCGCCAATAACAAGAGCAGCACATTCTTTGATCTTATTTTCGATTATATACCAGTCGTCCTGCTGCTTGCAGATGTTGTCCCCGGCACAGCCAAGACATGCCCTGCATGGATGGATATCGTACTCTGAAAGTTTAATGAATTCGTAATCAAGACCCGTGGCTTCAAGCACTGTTTTAACCAGCCTGTCGGTATTGCTGTTTTTAACCGGACTTCCGCTTATTCCTAACACCTGCATTTTAAATCACCTGCTTTTCTACTGTTGCTCTCTATCCTTTTTCTAATCAACTCTCCAATCCTTTGCGCCTCAGCCATCACCTCGGGTTCATCCTTTACTGATCTATAGCTTTTCAGAAACCTGGCGGAGCCGTGTGCATAAGGTTTGTTATCAGGGAGGATCTCAAGGTACCCTTTATATGCTTCCCCAACGCCAAAATCCATTCCAGTGAGTTCCTTTGAGTAGGCATTCCAGACAGGATAATTGCATGTCTCACCTGGTCCGCAAACAAAACAGCACGGCGTACCTTTAGCCGTTATGCTTCCGACTATCTCCATCCCTCCGGCACGAAGGGCATTTCCCATCCACTCTGCAACCATCTTTTCAGCAGCTACTCCTACAGCCACCGTTGCTGCGATTTTTCCGCGCATCAGGAGTTTTACATGCCTCTTAGAATACAGCCTCTCTATAAACGCTTTCATAAAAGCGCTTGCAGCACCATAGTATGTTGGCGACCCGACCACGATAGCATCTGCTTCCATGACTTTCTTTGAGAGCCACTTGAAATGATCGTTGAGGACGCATTCATTGGTCCGGACACATTTCATGCATGCTATGCAGGGACCTACATTTATTTCCGATAATTTGACAAATTCAGTCTCTGCACCCGTAGCATCAAGTATTGCATTTATCAATGCATCAGTATTGCTATTCTCTGTGGGACTTCCACTCACTCCAAGAACTTTCATTTCATACACCTCTTCGAAATTAATTTTTTATCTAAGTAAGCGGTACAGCGAGTGAATCCAGGAATTTATTGTAGCCTGTGAACAATTCCATCACTCCAAGCACTTCTACGATCTGGCTCTCTGTAATCCCAAAAGATTTTAGCTCATCGGTTTCAGTATCAGTGATCTTATGCGGTGTGAGTGTCGCTTTCCTGGCATATTCCAGGATCTTTTTGTCTCTGGGCGTAATCTGGGTACTCTCAATGTTTTTTGTCAGATCATCGATTCTTTCCTGGCTAAATCCCATCATCTGAAGTGCCATAGAGTGCGCAGCCACACAATATTTACAACTATTTGCTGCAGACACCACTACTGCGATGCTTTCCTTAAGCTCACGCGGGAGTTCGCCATCCATCAGCAACACCTTTGTTTTTTCCCAGTTCTCTTTGAGAAGTGCAGGAAAATGGGCATATGTCTTGAAAAGATTCGGAACCATTCCGAAAGCTGCTTCAATATCATTATAGATCGCCTTAACCTCGTCGCTTGCTTCTTCTTTTTCTATAAGTTTTATCCTCGTCATATTTATTCTCCGAAAAAATAGGGCTTAAAGCCCTGCTGTTTTTGAGATCGGGCAGCCGGAAGCATGTGTTTCACATTTGAAACATGCGCTCTTTACGGCAGCTAATGACTTTTCAGCTTCTTCTTTTGTCACACTTTTGTTTGTATATTTCCATTCAGGCATTTAATTCACCTCAATAGCACATTGATTAGTTACTCATATATACTTAGCCGTTATAAAATTATACCAACTACATTTTAATATACAAACATGACCTTTAAGGTTTTAATAGAAACCTTTTTAGCATGATACGACAAAACAACTTCTAATATGGCTAAGAAAAGAGAGAGTTCTCACAGTGAAATCCTCGAAATAAAGGAAATGCTGCAGGAGATCCGTAAAGATATGAAAAGATTTATGGAGAAGTCAAGCCAGCAGCACCTTGAACATGTTCTTTCAGGTTCCCGTACTAATTTTACGAATGCGATCATAGGGCATGTTCTTGACGATATCGAGGGAGGTCTTGAAACTAATATGGTTAAAAAATGTGAGATGAGAGGGACCTGTAAATCAAACTTCACCGGATTCCTGCAAAAGAATGCAAGCCAGATCAAGCAGGACGAGATTAATGAAGATGTTATTTTGAAAAACCAGTCAGATTTAAACGGTATGAAGAGCAATGCCCCGTCGAAGCAGTGCGAGAAATGTTTTTCAAATGTCCAGACGCTTTTCGGGAAGCAGGTTGATTTAATGCGGTCGCTTCAAATATATAGCACAGATAAAGAAAAGAAGCAAGAAATATCAGTATTACCTGACGAACAGATCGTTAATGACATACTTGAGCCGCTATCCAACAGGCAGCGCCTGCAAATACTGAAAGCAATAGCAATAGAGACAAAAACCTTTTCTGCGCTTTCCGAACTCACCGGACTTCGCGGCGGCAATTTACTTTTCCATTTGCAAAAACTGCTTGACAGTGGAATGATCTTACAGCGCCATGAGCGGGGGGACTACATGATCACGGATAAGGGATTCAAGGTCTTGAGAAGTATAGGTGATATGTATTCCGTATTAAACTCCTGAAGTTATACATAGTATCAGAGTCTCTTAAAAAGGATAGAAGTTCTATCCAGCGTTCGATCCAGACATTAAAGGATAAAGGTATGATAAACCGAAAATTCAGGGTACTCGGGGTGGGCATGGTGCATACTATGTGCTCATGAAAACCAACCCGAGCACGGGAGAACCGATAACTGCTAGCGTGCCAATGCATGTGGCGAACAGAGCTCAAATTCCGGCAGGTTATGGTCTGTACAAGGACCACCCAACGTATCCTAATTTTGGGGGAGAAGCGCATATCCTGATAGAAGGCATAGAGGTCTGGTTAAATAATGCTCCGGGATTCAGTGAGGGCGATACGGTGCAGGTGACTATCAACAGCGATGGCACTACAACGGTATATGACGTAACGACAGGCGCTACGGCCACAGTAGATGGTTATATCCCGCTTGCATCAGCAGTGTTCTGGTAAGGGAAAAATGTTTTCCCTTTTATTTTTTTGAAATCGTGCTGTGGAAAAATAACCGGAAGGGAAAAGAATTCAAAGATGCAAAAGATGAATTTAAGCTCATCTTTGATGGAACTGGAACCAAGTGGATCAAAGTGCTTTCTAATCCTGAGCACATGTTTCATGAGTTGTTTGATTCATTAAAGGACAGGAGGAAAAAGTGCGGTCAGAAGTATCAAGGTTTCTAAAACAGCATTTGGCGCAGGAAAGGAGATAATCTATGGATACAATTTATATTTGTTTGGTTGCGTGGGATATTCTGCGCCTGGAATGAAAATAAATGTCGAAAAATCGTTTGTTGTTCATTGATAACCTCCGAATTCCGCTTATAATCCTGGTGATTCTGGTTCACCTGGCAATAACATACGGAGCTCCAGTAGGCAGTTGGTATTATCATGAAGGCCAGCCAGGGATGATTGAAAGTATATTCTATGTATTTTTTCTTGCTGTAAGTCAGTCCTTTTTTATGGGCTTCTTTTTCATGATTTCAGGCTATTTTACACCTGGTTCTTATGACCGAAAGGGAGCCTGGCCTTTTTTCAAAGACAAACTGTTGAGACTGGGCATACCCCTGCTATTCTACATCGTTTTCATAGATCCGGACAGATTGGCTGGAGGAGGGCTTTACTGGCAGGCTTTAGTATATGCATTGTGGGAACAATTCCTTGGTGTGGCAATTATAATAGCATTGACAGTGTTATTTCGTGAGAAATACAACTATCAGGGAAGATTACTAAAAGGGATGTCTGCAAGCGTATATACTGTATATATTTTTCATGCTCCAGTCATTGTCTTACTTGCACTTAGCATTCGAGGTGTGATCCTAAATCCTCTTCTTAAGTTTGTATTAGTCGCCCCTCTGGCAGTGAGTCTTTGTTTCTTACTAAGTAACTATATAAGGAAACTTCCAATTGCAAGAAGAATTTTGTAAAGGATTGCAAAGCAAGCCTTAAGCCTCCTATCCGGTTAGCTTTAAGTAGAAACAAGAAAATTAATAAATTGGAGAGTGTACCAAATGAATTTAGAAGAAACACTTAAAGTCTTAACTGAAAAAATCGCCGATATGATTTCCACAAAGACCGTTATCGGTGAGCATATAACAATAGAAGGCCACACAATCATCCCCATTACCAAGGTAAGTTTCGGATTTGGGAGCGGTGGTGGCGAAGGGAAAGGGAAATCAGGCGACCAGGGTTCAGGAAGTGGAGGAGCCGCAGGAGCCAGCATCCAGCCGATTGCTTTTCTTGTAATATCAAAGGAAGAAGTACAATTATTCGCTATTAAAGAGAAAGGTGTGATCGAACGAGTATCTGAAATAATCCCGCAGATAATGGAAAAATGTAAATCAATGAAAGAAGAGTGCAACAATTAAGAATCAGAGGAAAGCATAACTTAAAAAGTGTTTGATGATCGGTGCAATAATAATTATTCTTTCTGTTATTGCAGTGGCGATGCTGATATCGCCGGTGAATATTAGCGTCAATTCAGTAAGGGCAGGAGGAAAAATAGATGGGTTTTTGAGCATGGGCTGGATAATGTTCCTGTTCAGATATACGTTAAAAGATAAGAAAACAGAAATTCTTGTTTTGGGAAGACGGGTAGTTAGATTGACACATAAAGAAAAAACCCCTGAGCCTAAAAAAATAGAAAAATCTAAGAAGGTAAAGAAATCAAGGCATTTAAAGGATATCTTTTATCTTTCAAGACCGCTATTACGACTTTTTAAAGATTTAATTTATTCCTTCAGAATAAAATATCTTAATATCGATATCACATTTGGGTTGGAAGATCCTGCCTATACTGGCATTATAACAGGATTCCTGCATTCGATCCTCTTTTCCTTGCGGGCGCCCTATACAATCAATTGGAATGCTGACTTCACAAGGCTGGTCATGGAATGGGATATGAAAGCAGAAGCTGCCATCACACCAATTCAAATATTACAACATCTGGCAAAGTTTATCACTAATTGGCAGGTTTTGAGATCGGGTTTGAGGATTATCAGAAATTGATTTCATAATAAATAATAAATAATAAATTTTTTTATTTTGACCTTTATCCTTATATTATTAGAACGCTTATCATCTCGAAATTATCGAATGGATACTAAAGTGATCTAAATTGGGCAAAAACGTTCTTCTTGATGATGGACGAAATATCATAAAAAAGGCTGAAAGCGCACAGGATAGAGGGGATCTTGAGCTGGCCAGGGAATTATATATAAGGGCAATTGCAAGATTCAAGAATGCAGCTGAAATTACCGATGACTTTAGTGAGATAAGTGTTATCAGGAGCCTTATAAGTTATTATCAGAATCGCTTAGCTTTGCTTCAAAGTAAGCTAGGCTCCATTGAAGTCAAAAAACCCCAGGTAAATGAAAGCTCACAAAATGATATAACAGAGTTATTAAAAGGAACAGGGGTAAATGAGAAGGTCTTTGAGGCGGTAATTAGAATTGCACTTGAAATAAGTACAGAAGGAAGAGAAGGCCGTTCCATTGGTACAGCTTTCCTGTTGGGAGATTCGGAAAACGTCATGGCAAAATCCCGGCAGCTTATAATGAATCCTTTCCAGGGATATAAAAAAGAAGAAAAATTGATAACAGACCCGGATATACGCGATAATATCAAAGAATTTGCACAATTGGATGGGGTCTTTGTGGTAACAGGAGATGGAGTTGTTGAATCTGCCGGCCGTTACATTACTATAGATACAGGAATGGTAAAACTGCAAAAAGGTCTTGGCACGCGCCACTCTTCAGTAGCAGCCATAACCCAGAGGACTGATTCAATAGGAGTGGTAATTTCACAAAGCGGCGGTATAATAAGGATTTTCAGGCAGGGTAAGATCGCTGCAACCGTGAAGCCTTAAAAACCGGACTTTATTGCAAATGGCATTGTATACGGTCTCGAAACATTCATGTTCTATATTGACCTTTGAGAACCGAAAAAAGAAGACCTTTAAGGATGCTCACTAATGGTAGAAATTCGGCCTTTTAAAGCAACGATACTTAATCCCCGAGATGCAGATAGATAAACTCATTTGTCCGGTTTATGATACTATAGATGCTGCAAATTACCAGAAACTCGCACATGAGAAAAATAACATGATCCATGTTACAACCAGAAGGAAGGACATGGACAGTGATGAATTTATTAAATATGCAACAAAAGAACTCGATCGTTTCATCAACTCAGAGATACTCGTAGAAAGAGAAAAACCTGCTTTTTATATCTACGGAATTATGTATTCCCTTACCCCTGAGATACTGGCTCTTCTTCCTGAAAAAGACAGGAAAAGCCTGTATTTTGTTTTCGGTCTTGTATCGCTTGTTAAAGTTGAAGAACTCGGGAAGGGAAATATTGTGGGGCATGAGAATATTTTTGAAGTAAATTCAAATGAACGCTACAGGTTGATGAAAGGAAGTATGATGAACTTTTCACCGATCGCTGCTGAATACAACATGCCAGATCATGATTTGAACAATCTTTTCGAGGAATATCTGGGTTTTAAGCGCCCGGATTTTGTGCCTGATCCAAATAATCCTCCTGTTGTTGATGTTACCCTGAACGGCAGCCGTCATTTCTTATGGGAGATAACCGATGAAAAATTCATCCGGAAGATCAAGAAGTTGACAAAAGGACTGAAGCTTCTCATACTTGACGGGCACCACAGGTACACAGCTTCAAATCTCCTGAAGGAAAGGGATGGTATTGAATATACGATGATGATGCTGATGGAAGGAGGGGACAGGGCTCTTTTACTTTTACCATGGCACAGGGCAGTGCGCAATTTCAATGAACAGGAACTTGCACAAAAAATACGGGAGAATTTTTCAATAGATTGGGAAAGCGATACCAACGACGAGGAATTCTATTCCCGGCTCAGGAAACGCAGAAGTGAATTTGATATTAAGCTTGGAATGTACGATGGAAAAAAATTCAGCATCCTCAGGGCTGATGAGAAAGCTGTACATGATCTTTCAAGAGAAAAAAAAGAGATTGTTGGCCTGGATCTTATAGTTCTTCATGAATGGCTGATCAATCCTGTCATACAGGGAAAACCTGTAGAGGATGTATCTTTTAACGCAAGTCCTGCGCAAGCCATAACAAGAGTGGATTCAAAGGAATATAAAGTTGCTTTTCTTTTAAATCCATTCTCGATAAAAGAAGTTGAAAGAAAAGCGTTTATAGAAGGAAAGAATTTCCCACAGAAGTCAACGCTTTTC
>CAWCBK010000007.1:0-124912 GCA_963793805.1 Methanobacteriota archaeon | reverse complement strand
ATCTCAAAATCTCAATTTTTATCTGGAAGTTCTTCGACTGACCAAGCTTATGGGTTTGTTGATGCAAGAGATTTTAAATTAGAAAAAATTCCAATAACTTCAGAAGATTTTTGGATGATTAGCCCATATAAGAAAATAAATGGGACGGGATCTGATGAATATTGGCAAACTATAATGGGGACTGAATATAATAGTCCAAAATTACAAATGTTACTTTCTAAATTTAAATTGACTCATATGATAGAGAATACAAGAACAGAAAAACGTTGGTCTTCCCACCGAGGTTATGGGCAATCAAAATTTGTTACATCCTTATATAATGATAACATATTAAGTAGTATAAATGATAATGGACGATTAAAGATCTGGAGTCTGCAATAAATCATAGGTATGATTTCGTTTGTTGCTGCAAACCAGATTTTAACCGAAGAAAAAAGTTCCCCACATATTAAAAAAAATGTGTTCATATCATTTATCTATATGTTCAAACCAAATTAACATATCCTTACTAAACTCCACGATTCAAAAATTAAAAATATGAATAAAAAAAGCAATTCAATTGTTTATAAATATGTATATTTATTATTAATATTATTATTAATAAATATACATATTGGTAGTGCAGCCGATTTTTATGTTGCGACTTATGGAGCCAACAATAATTCAGGAAGTAAAGAAAATCCATGGCAGAATGTGTCATTTGCAACACAACAAGCACATGCAGGCGATACAATTTATCTCATAAATGGCACTTGGTGGAATGAAAAAATCACATTCGCTAATTCGGGCAATGCAACTCATCCTATAAGATTAATGAAATACAATGGAACACCAACATTAATTTCCACAAACATTACTTCAGATGTCGATAAAGGTGTCATAATTCAATATCGTTCGTATATTATAATTGATGGAATAACTATTCGACATTATTGGCAGAATCTAGCTGTTACCAATTCAAATGAAATACATATATATAATGTGTCTATATACACAGACAATCCTACGAGTTCTGTAAGCGGGCTTACCTTTGCAGACAATACTACTAATTCATCTGCTGAAAATGGATTAATTGAAGGTGATGCATGGAATTCATTACAAATTGCAGGAAGAAATTATCAATCGCCAAATTGGTTTGGTAAAAAAAGTATTAATATAACTATCAATAATTATACTGTGCGGAACAACGCCATGCATGGATTGATGGATATCTTTGGAAATGTAAGTTATATTTATATAAAAAATAGTAGATTTTATAATGGGGCAGTATTTTATACACATCAAGGGCAAGGCGATCATATATATTTAAGCGATAATACGATTTATAATTATACCAATGCATTTAATTTCGATGCTGGGGTAAGGGACTCTATTGTAGAAAATAACACCGTGTATGGTTATGTAGGTACAAATGGCTGGCCGATGTATTGGAAAGCAGGGGGAAAGTATGGTGGTGGAATATATAGTGCATCTTCTAATAATACTATTAGGAATAATAATTTTTCGGGGGCTACATATTCTTATATGGTTATAACGGAAGGATTTAATTACCTTTTGGATAATAATAATATTACTGGCACTTATGGAAATATCGAGTATAATGTTAGGAGTGACCCTAATGCTACAATTAGAAATCATAATGGTGGAAATCCTTTTAGAGTGATTACTACTTATAATGGAATAGGCAGAATACAGTTTACTGATTCCAAAGTATTCACTGAAAACGGTGCCAACACCACATACTATTATCCCGACAGCAGTGAGTACATCACGCTTGACGATGAAACCGTCAAAATAACAACATACCCCATGACCGCCCGCCCCACCTCCGGTTCCGCCACCGTGGCCATGAACAGCTTCGACACCTCCCTCTCAGCAGGTAAGGTTCTGGCTAACTTCACAGCCAATACCCTGAACGGGAACAATGTCCACTTTACCATAAGCACGTTAAAACCAGGCAGGAACTATAAGATCAAAAAAGGGAGCATCAATTTTATAAGCGTCATAGCAGATGGATCAGGAACTATCGCCTTTGATAATTCTCAGTGGTCATCAGACACTTTCACGGTGCAGGAGAGCGTGGAACAGGGATCCGGAAGCGCATCCGGCGCTGCGGTACAAATGAACGCGATCCCTATTCCTTATGCCAATGTCTCACTGTATTACCAGAATGGTGTGGCCTATGGACAGACCGTGAAATCCGGAGCTGACGGCAAGTTCGTGTTCAGCAATATTCCTAATGGCTATTATTATGTCGCTGTAGATAAGCAATTATATAGACAGAACATATCTTCGGTATTCAATATTAATTCCACTTCGAAAGATATTGGATCAATAAAAGCGATGTATCTTGATGTCAATGGAGATAAAAATATAGACGTACTGGATATTAATTTGATAGGACAGCATATCAACGAGAAAACAGGCTCGGCATATCCTGCATTTGATGTAAATGGCGATGGGGTAATAGATATTCATGATGTAAGGTTAGTGTCAGGGGAAATTGAAGAAAAGTAGTAGTATCGAGGATACTGAAGGATCCAGGAAGGAAAAGACATTAAAGATCACAATAGTAGTGTTAATGATCATTTTAATTTTTTCGTTATATTTTATTTTCAATACAATTCCCGGCACGGCTCCATTTGATGGCGTCCGGATCAGCGTTAATCCTGAAAAAAATACCATCATGAAAGGACAGGAATTTTACGTAGATGTTTTTATAGACCCTGGAAAAAAACCTGTATCTGCTGTGCAATTCAGTTTATTTTTCAATGATTCTATTTTGAAAATAAAAGATGTTCAGGAAGGGGACTTTTTGAGGATCAATGAAACTCAAACGATCTTCAGTCCTGGTAAGATAAACAACACCGGGGGGGCATTGCTCAATGTCTTTGGAACAATGATCAAACCCGGAGGGAGCACTACTGTGAAGAATACCTTTGCAAGGATAACTATGAATTCTGAGTACCCGGGTGTTTCTGGCATTGAACTGCGGAATGTGATCGTAAGTGGTCCGGATAGTAAGCAATATGTGGTAAAGATATTGAATGGGTCGATAGAGGTAAGGAAATGATATTTTTTTAAAATTATTTTATTACATTATTAATATGTTTTTTTATAAGTTAAAGCTGCGACAAATATAAATGTAAGAGAGGGTATATCATTCAGTGAGTCCTGGAAATTTTGTATAAATAAATGAATGGGAGGAACAGATATGAAATATGGTACTGCTCTTTATATTGCAGTGGCTTTGATTTTGGTGATGGCAATATCAGCAATGGCAATTAGTCCGGAAACTACGAATAATATTGGCAAGAATGCTTTAGCTTCTATTTCGAGTTACGTTACCGGATATAATAATGTAAATCCCGGAGGTAATACCGAGATTCCTGAATTCACTGTATTAATCATACCGGTGGCAACAACAATAGGATTAATGTTTTTATTCCAGAATAAAAATATAAAATAGAAATAATAATCCTGCATATTACGAGTAGTTCCTGCATTGAACTGCGGAATGTAATCATAAGCGGTCCGGATAGTAAGCAATATGTTGTAAAGATATTGATGAGTCGATAGAGGTATGGGAATGATGATGTATGGCCGTAGATATGCCTTTTTTAGCTGATTAACTGCTGTTCTGGAACAGGATTCGATGATGATTGCCCGGGGGTAATGAGATGCGCCGAAGAATTATGAAGGTAATTTTATAATTCTGCATCATAGACTTACTTTTAAGAATTGGGGTGCATGGGCGCAGTAACTCCCCGGCTTTCAAGCTGAGGATACATAAGCCGCCTTATAGCGACAAACTATCCCTAAACACTTTCGCCCCACTATCATAAACGATATATATCCTGAAAATAATGTCGACAGCGCATGAAAATAACGTATCAATTCAGGGTATATCCAGGCAGGAAACAGGAAGTTGTCTTGAATAGAACCCTCTCTACATGCAGGCATCTGTATAATGATTCTCTTTCAGAACGAAAGCGGCAGGCAGAACTTAATCGACTGAAAAAAACATTTGATGTATTCTCCGTGGGGAAAACCTGAATGGATAAATTACAAAGATCAGCAAAACGCTCTCCCGGCTCAAAGACCGATTTCCAGAAAGAGGTTCATTCTCAAGTACTTCAAAACGTACTGAAACGAGTCGATAGAAGCATGATTAATTTCTTTAAGGGTTTCGGCTATCCCCGGTTTCAGGGAAGGGAAAGATACAACAGTTTCTCTTATCCTCAATCGGGTTTTGAACTTAAAGACGGAAAACTCATTCTCTCGAAAATCGGAAGCATCAAGATTATCCTGCATCGGGAAATCGAAGGTACAATCAAGACCTGTACGATCAAAAAAGATATTGATCAATGGTATGTTACTTTTTCGTGTGAAATCGAAAATCCTGTTCCCACTGAGGTCAAGACCAAAACAGGAATCGATGTTGGCTTGATCGATTTGATGACTCTGAGCAACGGGGAACAGGTAAAGCCGCCAAAGTTCCTGAGAGCATCCGAAGATAACCTGATACATAAACAGAAGCGGTTAAGCCGGAAAAAGAAAGGTTCAGGGAAAAGAAACCGGCAAAAAATCATTGTAGCAAAAGTGCATAGAAAAATCAGGAATCAGAGAAAAGATTTCGCTCATAAGACAAGCAGGATGCTTGTCGATAACTATGACTTAATTAAATTCGAGGACTTGCAGATAAAGAATATGGTTCAGAATCATCATCTTGCTAAATCCATATCCGATGCAGCATGGGGTCAATTAATGAACTTAACGAAATACAAAGCAGCATATGCTGGTAAATTCGTGGAGTTCGTTAATCCCGCGGGAACATCGCAGACCTGTATCTGTGGTTTCTCTGTCCCAAAAAAATTATCAGAGAGGATACACAGGTGTCCTAATTGCGGTCTTGTGATGGGAAGAGATCAAGTATCTGCAAATGTAATCGAAATTAGACCATCAATATGTACCGTAGGAACTACGGGAATTAACGACCGTCAAGGACTTTCAATAGAGAGCCGATGCAGCGGTACGCTCCGTGGCTTTAGCCCGGAGTAGTTCACGAAAATTACATATAGGATTACAGATAATTCGAATATGGGTTTAACAAATGCAAAAACTTAGAGTTAAGATAACTGGCAGTAAAGTTCACGATGTTGGTTACAGGGTATTACTTGTTAATAAAGCCCTTTCTTTCGGTATAAGTAATTTCAATGTTTTTAATACTTATATAGATAATGTTCAGACAGTTATAGCGATAATTGAAGCGGATGATGAGGTAATTGATGAATTCAAGACTTTTATTACTTCTTTCAGGCCTGAAAAAGCCATTATAGATAATATTTATTTTGAAGAATATAATAACAATGTTCCGCCTGTAGAGCGTGTAATGCAATCATTCCAGATGGAACAATGGGGAAAGGGGATCCCTATCCTCCTTCAAATTGCAGAAAATTTGGGTACTGATACTCAAATCCTTAAAGAAAATACATCTATCCTTAAAGAAAATACAAAAACATTGAAGGATTTCAAAAACGAGACAAATAAGAACTTAGGGGATCTAAAAACGATAATGGTAAAACATGATCTTGATGCAAAAGATAGAACATCATTAATAAAAAAAGAAATAATCGAAATCAAAGAAAGGCTTTCAAATTTAGAAACTGCTGTATCCGTTTCATATAGCGATTAATTTTACACTAAATATTCAAGATGTAACGCTGGTGTCAGAGGAAATTGAAGAATAGCAGTAAGATCGAGGATACTGAAGGATCCAGGAAGGAAAAGACATTAAAGATCACAATAGTAGTCTTAATGATCATTTTAATTTTTTCGTTATATTTTATATTCAATACAATTCCCGGCACGGCTCCATTTGATGGCGTCCGGATCAGCGTCATCCCTGAAAACAATACCATCATGAAAGGACAGGAATTTTATCGTAGATGTTTTTATAGACCCTGGAAAAAAACCGGTATCTGCTGTGCAATTCAGTTTATTTTTCAATGATTCTATTTTGAAAATAAAAAATGTTCAGGAAGGGGACTTTTTGAGGATCAATGAAACTCAAACGATCTTCAGTCCTGGTAAGATAAACAACACCGGGGGGGCATTGCTCAATGTCTTTGGAACAATGATCAAACCCGGGGAAGCACTACTGTGAAGAATACCTTTGCAAGGATAACTATGAATTCTGAATATCCGGGTGTTTCTGGCATTGAACTGCGGAATGTGATCATAAGTGGTCCGGATAGTAAGCAATATGTGGTAAAGATATTGAATGGGTCGATAGAGGTAAGGGAATGATATTTTTTTAAAAGATTTTTATTACATTATTAATATTTTTTTAAATAAACGTATGGACAAGACTAACTGGAATCACATAAATGATTTCAAGAGACAGGATTTGCTTTTTTATGGGTTGTGAGGATTCTGCGAAGAGCCAGATATTTATGAGAAATATTTTATTATTTTTTATTGTATTATTGTAATGAAGACCAAATAAATAAATCATAGTATATCATGATAAGTCCCTATCTTATCTGCAAGGAATATGACAATAAATGAACGGAAGTATTACAATGCCAGGAAGAACTAAGAAAATCCCTGACGAATTCAAAACATATGAAGAAGCAGCCGAGTTCTGGGATACTCATGATAGTACAGACTACTTCGAAGAACTTGAAGAAATTGATATGAAGGTGAATATTCAAAAACGTCATTATTTGATCGAAATTGAAATGAATACTGCTGAAATGCTGCAGGAAAGTGCTCGAAAAAAGGGAATACCAGTAAGCCTACTGGCAAATGAACTGCTCCAAAAACAACTTGCTGAAGCCGAATAATTATTTGGCATTAGCCATTAAGCAATAGTCTCTGCTTATTTTTCGACCCCTTCTTGACCCGAACAAGCTTTCAGGCAACCACTGCTTATCCCTGGAATTGGGATTATGTGAAGCGTCGAATATAAATAAGGTAAATTCTATAAAAAAATTGGTATCTGCGTTCGTATATACGATATCCTTGCGAGAATAATTAGCATCCCTGCAACTGGTGATTTCATATAAAACCCCGCCAGCGGCGGCGCCTCACCGGGGTCTGGGGTCGCAACCCCAGCGCCGTAAAGTTGTTGTTGACCAAATCTAAACTATAAAAACCAAATAAACTTTAAAAACAATAGGTAATATTATATATGATACTTTACAATAAAAATCTTCGTGCTAGAGGTGCTAAAGGGTCTTCATATTTGTAAAAATGATGTTAAAAAGAAACCTATTTTGAAAATTGGGATCCTGCTGTTGGCAATCCTATTACTTATGCCCATCTCCACCGCAGCTGACATCGTTCCTGCGAGTAAGATAGTACCGACAGGTCAATCATTCGACCTGATCGTGACAATTGATCCCGTGAGTACACCCATTGCAGGTGCGCAGCTTGATCTTGCATTCAACAGGTCGATCCTGAGGATCAACCGCATAACCGAGGGTAATCTCTTCAAACAGAAAGGAGATACCACTTTCTTCAATGGCGGTATCATAAGTAACTCCTCCGGCAAGGTCGTAAATCTTTTCGATGCGATCATCGGAGAGTCAAGCGTATCCACTCCGGGAACGTTCATTATCATCAATATGACTGCTATCGGGTCAACCGGAACATCAAGGATAAATCTGTCAAACGTCAAGATCAGCGATCCCAATGGTCTTCCCGTTCCTTTGAGCATTAAAACTGGAAATGTGACCGTCGTTCCACCTGACAGTATTCCTCCTGCAAGCATCTCTTCTCTCAGGAACACGACTTATGATAAGGGATATATCAGATGGAGCTGGAACGACCCTGCAAATACGGACTTTGCGGAGGTGATGGTTTATATCAACAGCGTCTTCAAGACGAAGGTCACAAAGGGGGTAAAATTCTACAATGCTACCGGTTTGGCCCCTAATGCTGCATACACTATTTCCACGCATACAGTGGACGCATCAGGCAATATCAACAAGACATGGATAAATCATACTGCAAGGACAGCCCCATCCATAACGGCTTCCAGCACGGCTTCCATCACTGTAGTATCTCCCAATAGTGGTGTGACCTGGCCAAGAGCCTCCATAAAGACGATAAGCTGGACTTCTTCAGCCAGTCCGGGGGCAAATGTCAGGCTAGAACTCATGAAAGGGAGCGTAGTGAACAGGGTGATCAACTCCAGCACCCCGAATGACGGTTCATACAGTTGGACGATCCCGGCAACACAGACCGCTGGTAACGATTATAGGATCAGGATAACCAGCACTTCGAACTCCGCTTACACGGATACAAGCAACAGCTACTTCGTTATAAGCGCTCCATCCATCACTGTAGTTTCTCCCAACGGTGGCGAGACCTGGCCAAGGGCAACTATAAAGACCATAAGCTGGACTTCTTCAGCCAGTCCCGGAGCGAATGTCAGGATAGAGCTCATGAAAGGAAGCGTCGTGAACCGTGTTATCAATTCCAGCACTCCGAATGACGGTTCATACAGCTATACGATGCCGGCAACACAGACCGCGGGTACGGATTATAAGATCAGGATCACCAGCACTTCGAACTCCGCTTACACGGATACGAGCAACAATTACTTCGTTGTGAGTGCTCCCTCCATCACTGTAATATCTCCCAATAGTGGTGTGACCTGGCCAAGAGCCTCCATAAGGACGATAAGCTGGACCTCTTCAGCCAGTCCCGGATCTTATGTCAGGCTAGAACTCATGAAAGGGAGCGTAGTGAACAGGGTGATCAACTCCAGCACCCCGAATGACGGTTCATATAGCTGGACGATCCCGGCAACACAGACCGCTGGTAACGATTATAGGATCAGGATAACCAGCACTTCAAACTCCGCTTACACGGATACGAGCAACAATTACTTCGTTGTGAGTGCTCCCTCCATCACTGTAGTATCTCCCAATAGTGGTGTGACCTGGCCAAGAGCCTCCATAAAGACGATAAGCTGGACTTCTTCAGCCAGTCCCGGATCTTATGTCAGGCTAGAACTCATGAAAGGGAGCGTAGTGAACAGGGTGATCAACTCCAGCACCCCGAATGACGGTTCATACAGTGGGATGATCCCGGCAACACAGACCGCTGGTAACGATTATAGGATCAGGATAACCAGCACTTCGAACTCCGCTTACACGGATACAAGCAACAGCTACTTCGTTATAAGTGCTCCATCCATCACTGTAGTATCTCCCAATAGTGGTGTGACCTGGCCAAGAGCCTCCATAAGGACGATAAGCTGGACCTCTTCAGCCAGTCCCGGATCTTATGTCAGGCTAGAACTCATGAAAGGGAGCGTGGTGAACAGGGTGATCAACTCCAGCACCCCGAATGACGGTTCATACAGTTGGATGATCCGGCAACACAGACCGCTGGTAACGATTATAGGATCAGGATAACCAGCACTTCGAACTCTGCTTACACGGATACAAGCAACAGCTACTTCGTTATAAGCGCTCCATCCATCACTGTAGCATCTCCCAATACTGGTGTGACCTGGCCAAGAGCCTCCATAAAGACGATAAGCTGGACTTCTTCAGCCAGTCCCGGATCTTATGTCAGGCTAGAACTCATGAAAGGGAGCGTAGTGAACAGGGTGATATCCTCCAGCACTCCGAATGACGGTTCATATAGCTGGACGATCCCGGCAACACAGACAGCGGGTAATGATTATAGGATAAGGATAACCAGCACTTCAAACTCCGCTTACACAGATACCAGCAACAGCTACTTCATAATAAGCAGTTAAGTCAATCTCGATGATCCGATATTTCTATTGACAAACGCGATCGGGCCCCAATGGCCACATGGTTCATAGCAATGTTCATAAGACTCTGTAATTATGATAATTACAAGAGTATTATTGGTTTTATATGGACTTGTACTGATAACCGTCCAGGCGTATGCTGCAGATGTGGCAGTAACCCCTTCTACCCGGATAGTAACCCCGGGGTCGGATTTTGATATGAACATTTCCTTCGACCCCCACGGCACTGCGATTGCAGGCGCGCAGCTTGATATAGGATTTGACAGGTCTCTGATCAGGGTGAACAGCATCACGGAAGGGAATCTTTTCACTCAGGGTGGAGCAAGTACATTCTTCAATGGCGGCACAATAAACAATACAGCAGGTTCGGTAATTAATATATTCGATGCCATAATCGGCAGGAAGAATGTATCCACACAGGGAAATTTTATTATTATCAATGCAACTGCCATAGGAATCTCAGGGATATCGCCTATCAACCTGTCCAACGTCAATGATCAGCTCATCCCAACGGTAATCCGGTTGCTCTGAATGTGACCAACGGAAGCGTAAAGATCAACAGTCCTCCCGTGCTCACGGCAATAGTAGATCAATCTGTTGATGAAGGAAATACCCTTATGTTGACGCTATCTGCAACCGATCCGGATGCTGATACATTAGTATTTTCGGCGACAGGCCTGCCGGGCGGGGCAACATTTGTTCCTGAAACAAAGACTTTCCAGTGGTCCCCGGATTATACTCAATCAGGCAATTATACAATACATTTTGAGGTATCTGACGGTATTTATACCGATGAAGAAACCATCATCATAATGGTGAATAATGTCAATAGGGCGCCCACATTCATATCAGTACCATCAAATGGCTCTGTTTTTAATGAAACGGATAAGATAAATATAACAGTTACAGCAAATGATCCGGATGGCGATCCAATGAGTTATGTAATTAAAGTTGATGGCATTCAGGTTAGCACATCATCTGCTTATGCATGGACGACGAACTATTCAAATGCCGGTTACCACAATATTTACATATCGGTAAATGATGGAAGTATAACCGTTGATAGATCCATCATAATTTATGTTAACAATTCATATCCACGCTATGATGTTGATGAGAGCGGGATCGTGGACATCAGCGATCTTGTTATAATCGGGCAGCATTTCAATGATGTAGTAAGTGTGCCATATCCAAGATATGATGTCAATATGGATGGAAAAGTGGACGTACTGGATGTAACAACAACAGCCCAGCACTTCGGGGAAGATACATGAATGGAGGCAAGATCTCATTATCAGTTTTACTTTTTACTATAATAATAGCAGGAGCCATTAATGCCCAGGCAGCCAGCGTCTCCCTGAATCTGACGTCTGCTGAGTTATATACTGGCCAGACAATGGATGTGAACGTGATCGTTGATCCGGAAGGTGCCAGCATCGCAGGCGTGCAGATAGATGTATTTTTTGACGGGAATACATTGGAACCGGTCGCAGTCAAAGAAGGCGGTTTTTTAAATCAGAATGGTGCGAACACATTCTTTTCAGATATGGCTCCCGGAAGTAATTCTATATCAAATATCGTTGGTGTGATACTTGGAAATTCAAGCGTCACAAATCCAAATGTTTTTGCCACTATCACATTCAAGGCAAAAAATGCAGGGGCATCCTTCATAGAGTTGAAAAACATTAAAGTAAGTAACCCTGGTGGAAATCTATTGACTACCAATGTACCAGCCAAAGCAACGATCAATATTCTTCCAAATAAGAACAATAACGGAAATGGTGGAAAAAGTGGTGGGGGAGGGGGCGGTGGAGGAAGTGGCACTTCGGGCGAAGACTTTTTAAATATAGAGGTAAGGGAAAAATACGACCTTTTTATCAATAAAGACCTGAAAACCACATATATTTTCAAAAGAACCGATCCTATACTTTTTGTGAACATAACCGGAAATATCAATGCCGGGGATATCAATGTTGCAGTTGAAATTCTCAGGAACACTTCTTCGCTTGTGAAAGAACCTGCACCGGATATTGTATATAAGAATGCCAATATCTGGGTAGGAACCTATGGGTTTGCAACACCCACGAACATAAAGAATGCAGAGATCATGTTCAAAGTGCCTGTATCGTGGATGGAATCAAACGGTATCGATCCGGATTCCATAACCATGATGCATTACCAGGGCACATGGGCGCCATTACCGACAAAAAAGATAAGAGGGACTTCTGAATGGATTTACTATGAAGCCAGTACTACACGTTTCTCTCCGCATGCCATAACAGGTAAAAAATCATATAGTGGAAGCTTTAAATCGATACCCCTGACAAGCGCAATTACAGAATCTAAACAAACGGAAAAATTACTAAGCACTGCTGGAAATGAGGAAGAGAATCCTGGAAATCAAAGCAAATATCTCAGTATTGGTGTATTCATAGGTGTAGTATTAAATGCCACCTTAATTTATAAGCTGAGAAAACCAAAAGAAAATGATATTTTCAATTAAATATCCTGGATATTCTTGACGCAGGATGAAAAAATAATGCAATGATAATAGTTCTGGCATTCAATAAGTTTCCAGACCAACATATATATAATGTCAATTCAATTTCAGGATCATGAAATGTCTGGTTACGGGCGGCGCAGGATTTATTGGCTCGCACATTGTCCAGCACTTGCTGGTGTCAGGACATGAAGTGGCATGTCTGGACAATTTCGATCCGACATATGCAATTGAGACCAAAAAAGCGAATATTGCACCCTTTTTTGCCAATGATAACTTTGAATTCATCGAAGGAGATATCCTGGATAATAAACTTGTGAAAAAGGTCACAGAGGGCATCGACTACATATTCCATGAAGCAGCCCTTGTTTCAGTTGCGCAAAGTATGAACGATCCGCAAAAAACAATAGAGAACAATACAATAGGAACCTTCAACATTCTTGACGCAGGACGAATAAATAAAGTCAGGAAAGTGATTCTGGCATCATCGGCAGCAGTATATGGTGATGCGCAGATTTCAAGAAATATTGAAGATATGAACCCTGCTCCGAAGTCACCCTATGCCATATCCAAGATAGACTGCGAATATGCCGCCAGGATATATTACGAAGAATATGGATTAAAAACAACTTCTTTACGCTATTTTAATGTTTATGGGCCAAGACAGGACGTAACCTCACCTTATGCCTCTGTGATGCCCATTTTCATAAAGAAAGCATTGAAAAATGAGGATATGGCGATATATGGCGATGGACATCAGACACGCGATTTCATATTTGTAATGGATATAGTCCATGCAAATGAACTGGTCATGTCAAAGGGAGATGGCATGACTTTTAATGTGGCAAGCGGCATCGCTACATCAGTAAGAGAACTGGCAGATAAGATTATCAGACTGACTGATTCAAGATCGAATATTACCTACAAAGCGCCCAGAAAAGGTGATATAAAGCACAGTCTTGCTGATATCGGTAAGATAGAGAAGATCGGATTCAAACCCGGATTTGATATTGAAAAAGGTCTCAAAGAAACAATAGAATGGTTTACCTGAGATACGGGAATGCCGGCAGTTTTAGTAACAATTTTAGAACAATTTTCGAAGAGATAGTCGATCTATCAGGATTTCTGTTGAATAAGGTCAAGCAAGTGTTTACCGCTTGTAATTACATTATGCATGTAGCGATCCTGCTTTTCATTAAGTTCCCCTGGCACTTTTTCCTTCATGAGTTCTGAGAAGCCAATAATGGTGTTCAATGAGATACGCAACTCATGGTCAATGTTCGCAACAAAGTCTAGTTTTTTATTATTGGCAGGTAATATATTGCTTGCGATCTTTCTTTCAAGGCCCATTTTGCCAATAAGCTCTATTCCATGGTCTTTAATAATAAATGAGTGAGGCATTTCATTCACCTTTGTCAATCTCATTTTATGTATCTGGATATTGTATGTCGGGTAAAGGTCTAATTCATTTTTCTGTATTTTATCAAACATAATAACGCCATCTGCCATAAAATCAAAATCATCAAATTCCCTTGAGTTACGTACTGTCTTCTTTTCAGTTATAGCCAGGCAGGATATTTTCTTGTCCTTTACCTCTTTCAGGATATTCCGCCATTGAGGTGATCTTCTGAAATCGCCGATATCGGAAAAGATATTTAATGAATCAAAGACTATCCTTTTTGGATTGAATATATCAATGATCTCCATTATCTCCTCGGTTGAAAACCTGCTGAAACCGAATATCTCAATATAACCTTTATCTATATATTCTCCAATGTTCCATCCAAAACGGATAGTCTGCTTTATAATGTGTTCAGCCATCTCCTCGAATGAGAAGAAAATACATCGTTCATTATTTCTTACCCCTTCCATCAGAAATTGCAGCGAAAATGTGGTCTTACCTGTCCCGGGGGCCCTGTTATAATTGTCACAAAGCCTTCAGGTATCCCCCCCTCGATGAGCCCGTCAAAACCCAGGATCCCGGTATTAACTCTTTTTATAATTCTGCTAATGCTTTGAGTGTCGATTTTTTCTTTAAAGCGGAGCTTGTCCATTCCCATAAGGGCGCGTTCAAGCACCGTGTTCTTTGAACCGAGTTCGTTCTCATAGCGTTCAAGTATCCTCATTGCGTCAGTACTGAGAGTTGTGTGTATGGGGTGTTTATCGTTCATATTGAGTTGATCGGTGGTTATTCATGGGCATACTTATACTATTTATGGTCATAATATATGTATATTGTCATTATCATGAGCATTATAACCATTTTTTATGCACATTATTTTTTATAATGGTGACTCGAATAAAATAATAAAATTTTTTACATGACATACAAAAAAAATTTGCCCGCTTCTTGATTTATCTTCTTAAACTCAGTAACCTTTACATATATATGGAAACAATAAGAATATTATATGAGGTGTTATACTGAAACAGCGACAGAAAACCGACCAGGTGCCTGAGGAATTCACAAGGGTCAGGATCCCCCAAAAAAGCGCTAACGAAGTGCTTGCTACAGTGGAATCCCTTGTGGGAGCTAACAAAATAAGGGTCAGGTGCATGGACGGCGTCGTGAGGCTTGCTCGCATTCCCGGAAAGATCAAGAAGCGGATATGGATGATGGAAGGAGATATCGTTATTATCGTACCCTGGTCTTTCCAGAACGAAAAAGCAGATATCGTCTGGAAATACAGCGGTCCGCAGGTGAACTGGCTTCAGCGCAAGGGATTTTTAAAGAGTTAAGTGGACGGTATGGTCAGTGACGGGAAAGTTCGAAGGCTTGATGAAATAGTTGACGAATTCAGGATGCGGGTCAAAGATTCCAGCCAGAGGGCGGTATTTGGCGACGTATTTGATGATGCGACGCTGATGGCTCTCTATGGCCTTGCGAAAAAAGGTTACATAGATGCCATGGGGGGTTCGGTTAGCACCGGAAAAGAAGCAAATATCTTTCACGCCATCTCAAAAGAATATGGAGAGGTCGCGGTAAAGATATTCATGATGTCCACTGCGAATTTCAATGCCATGAAAGAGTACATTCTGGGAGATCCGCGCTTTATGGGAATAAAACATGCAAAAAGAGATATCATACTTGCATGGGCAAGAAAAGAGTTCAAGAACTTAAAACGCGCAAAAGATGCAGGTGTGCGGGTGCCTGAGCCGTATGTGGTAAAACGCAATATCCTGCTTATGGAATTTATGGGTAAGGACGGCATCCCTATGCCACAGTTGAAAGATTTGATACTAACTCAGGATGATGCAGAGCGTCTCTTTAAAAAGATCGTTGAATATATGAACCTGCTATATGCGAGGGCAGACCTCGTCCATGCCGATCTTTCCGAGTACAACATTCTGGTGGACTTGAATGATATGTCACCAGTTATAATAGATATGGGACAATCGGTAACTACAGACCATTTTAACGCAGAAACTTTCTTGATACGCGATGTCAATAATGTAGCCCGGTTTTTCAATAAACTGAATCTAAGTATTAACGAAGAAAAAATGATGACAATGATAAAGGAGGTAGAAAAATGAACGAGCATATTAAAATACCGCTTGAAAGGGTCGCGGTCTTGGTAGGACCTAAAGGCAGCGTCAAGGAAATTATTGAAGAGAGATCGACCGCCTCATTGAATATAGACAGCAGTACAGGGAATGTGGAGATACAGGAGCCAAAAGACCCGATAAAGGGGCTTCGCGCAAGAGAGATAGTCCATGCGATCGCGCGGGGTTTCAGTCCTGAGAAAGCCCTGAAGCTCTTGGATGATGATCTCCTGATGTTTGAGACCATCGACCTGTCAAATATCGCAAGGACTGAAAAAGATATGCAGAGGTTAAAAGGACGAATAATTGGCAGGGAAGGTAAGACGCGCGAGGTATTTGAGACTCTTACAGGTGCGCGCATCTCGGTCTATGGAAAGACCATTTCCCTGATAGGGTATCCTGAACAGAATTCTGTGGCAAGGACAGGCATAGATATGCTTTTGAAGGGTTCGTCGCACGGTCCTGTATATAACTTCCTTGAGAAAAAGAAAACTGACCTGAAAAATGTGAAGATGGGATTCTGAGTGTTTTTTTTTCAGGCAGAAAATGCTATTATTTTAGAACATTGCTGGCAGCTTCAACGCCAGGGCCCATCTTCTTTACAACATCGTTCCTGTGCAGCACTATCTCAACTGTCTGGATAGTGCTCAATATATCAAGTTTACTGATGTTGCCCATGCTGCCGATCCTGAATATCTTTCCTTCAAGTGGTCCCTGACCGCCTGAAACCTGGACACCCAGTTCTTTTATCCCGCCGCGCAGTTTCTTGTCGTCGATGCCTGTGGGTATCTTCATAGCTGTGACCGTATTGGAATACGAGCTCAATTTGTTCAACTTCGGGAACATCTCGATGTTCATTGCGCCTGCTGCAGCGCGGAGAGCTTCAGCGAACTTTGCATGACGCTTGATGCGCGCATCAAGCCCTTCTTCCTTTACGATTTTCAGTGCTTCGTGAAGCGCAAAGAAAAGCGGCACTGCCGGGGTATAAGGAGTCTCAGGGCTCTCTTTATTTGCTGATTTCCTGTAGGCTTTGAGATCCATGTAATAGGGAGGTTTCTCAACTATTGCATCCCAGGCCTTTTTGCTCACTGAGATCGCTGACAGTCCCGGGGGCGCCCCAATGCACTTCTGCGACCCGACAACTGCAAGGTCTACGCCCCATTTATCTACCTGGACATCATCACCGCCAATTGTGGTCACGCCGTCCATTATAAAAAGTGCCCCGTATTTTTTCGCCAGTTCGCCAACCTCTTTTGCCGGGTTCCTGATGCCAACTGAGGTATCATTATGTACAAGGGTGATTGCTTTTGCGCCTTCTGCCAGCGCGCTTTCCACCTTATCAAGCTCAATGGATTCTCCTTTTGTCCAGTCGAATTTCACCGCCCTGACCTTTCCGTAGCGCTCTCCGATTTCCCTGAACCTCTCGCCAAATTTCCCGTTCTCGACAGTGACAAGGGTATCATTCTTTCCGATGACGTTACTGACAGCAGCTTCCATGGCGCAGCTTCCGGAGCCGCTTATTACATACATGTCGTTCTTTGTGCCAAAAAGCTCCTGGAGTGTTGTTCTGCATTCACTGTACATGCTCCCAAAATCCTTGCTTCTGTGACCGATTATTGGTTTTGACATGGCGCGAAGTATTCTGGGTGCTACCGGAACAGGACCGGGTATCATAAGAAGTGTGTTTTCGAGGTTCATAAGATTCTCCTGGATTTTAAATTAAATAACTTTTGGGCTAATACAACTAACTTTTATGTATATTTTATGTAATCGTCATATTCGATATCCAAAGAAATATATAAGAACAATTTCAATATTACTGTGGTCGAAGGTAAACTATGTCAATTCTTGATGTAACGGAAGATCAGATATTTCACACTCTAGGTAAAGGAAAAGACCCGAATTTTAAGCAAATTGAGAAAGTCAGGGCTCCTGTAATGCCTGCCATTAAAAAAACATACACACCAGACACAGCCTGTAAAAACCCAGACTATCCAGGAATCAGTGAAATTTGTTCCATCACCTGAGGTTGAAGAGTCAATAAAGAACCTCACGAATGAACTAACATATTTAAACAAAAGCGTTGGCGGAATACAGACAATGATAAAATTGTATATTTTTCTGTTCGCGCTTACCCTGATAATATTTGTTGGGCTGCTGGGATTATATATTATAATTAATTATAAACCATAATAAAGCTATTTGACCGATATTTTATTGTACTGGCGTTCTGTAAGTGGAGGCTATGAAATACATCGTACTTGTTGGCGACGGGATGGCAGACTATCCCCTCCCTGAACTTGGCGACCTTACACCGCTTCAGGCTGCAAATACCCCGAACATGGATTTTCTTGCAAAGCATGGAAGGAACGGAATAGCTCAGACCGTGCCGGACAGCATGCCACCGGGAAGCGACGTTGCGAACCTTTCCATAATGGGTTACGACCCGGCCCAGTATTATTCAGGACGAGGACCTCTTGAGGCCGCAAGTATCGGCATACCCCTTGCAAAGGATGACATAGCTTTCAGGTGCAATCTCATAACAGAAAAGGACGGGCTTCTGGCTGATTACAGCGCAGGGCATATCTCAAGTGAGGAAGCCAGGATACTTATTGAAGCTGTGGATTCTGAACTTGCAAATGAGTGTAAATTCCACGCAGGCGTGAGCTACAGGCATCTTCTGGTAATGAAGCGGGGAGAGAACGCGATATGCGCCCCGCCGCATGATGTTGTGGGGCAGTCAGTTGATGATGTCCTTCCGCGTGGAGTGGATTCCGATATGCTGATAGACCTAATAAGGTCATCAAAACCAATTCTTGAGAAACATGAAATAAATATGAAGCGAAGAAAAAACGGCAAGAATATCGCGAACCTGATCTGGCCGTGGGGGCAGGGAAAAGCGCTGGATATGCCTCTATTCAGGGAATTATATGGAGTTACAGGGTCTGTAATATCTGCTGTTGACCTGCTCAAAGGGATTGGAAAATCAGCAGGTCTTGATGTCATTGAAGTTCCCGGAGCGACTGGCTACCTGGACACGAACTTTTCTGGCAAGGCTGCTTATGCTCTTGACTCGCTGAAAGAGGGGGACTTCGTTTTTGTCCATGTTGAGGCGCCGGATGAGGCAGGTCACATGGGAAACCTGGAAGCAAAGGTAAAAGCCATTGAGGATTTTGATGAAAAAGTGGTGGGAGGGATGCTGAACGAACTCGGAGGATACGGGGAATTCAGGATACTGGTACTGCCCGACCATCCCACACCCATTCCGATCAGGACACACACAAGAGACCCGGTTCCTTTTGCGATATATTCTTCCACAGAGAAAGCGGATTATGTGGACAGGTTCGATGAGTTCTCAGCTAAGGAAGGAGTATTCGGGCTTGTGGAAGGGCACAGGCTTATGGGGATGCTGACGAAGCGGGTGTGAGGGAGGTTAGTGTCCGCAAACTCGTTATGGCGGTGATTTGAAGTTTGATTAGTTGAATAAGGTTGCAGAGAGAGGAATATCATGCGACAATATTGTTATGCAACAATTATGTTACACAAATTCGATTGTTCTGGAAGGAGTAAATAAGATACTTGATGATGTAGAAAAACAGAAATTGAATCGAGTTAATGTATAAATAACAAATAAACCATTATTGAATAAAATTAAAGGGAAGATACAATGGAACCTTACTTTCACCTCAAAGGCACTTTCAAAACAAGCGCCGACGCCGCAGCCGCGCGCGCCGATATAGAGAAATTCGTTGAAGAAGCAAAAACCACGATCCTGCAAAAGGGCGTCCCTGCAGGAAAGGGAGCAAAGATCATCGGATGGGACATAACAGATAGCGGTGTATCATTTGATATTGATTCTGACAGGTATCTGAGAGCCCACGATGCCTTCATCAGGCTGCGAAAGCCGCTTGCAGGCATTCTTGGAAAGACTTTCAGGATAGGGGTAAGAGGCGCTGAGGTTGAAGAATACATTGTTTCGATGCCAGCCAAAGAGGATTTAAAATCTAAAAAAATACCGCATGTAAGATCGCTTGAGTTCGAGAACGGTATGATTACATTATCGCTTGACGTAGGAGAATCTGAACTTGAGAATAAAGTCCCGGACAGGATAATCTCACTCATCGAGGATAAGATCGCAGCGCAGAGCTTTGGCGGAAAAGCAGAGCACTGGAATCCGTTGTGGGAAAGCCCGAAACAAGAGATGAAGTTCAAGAGCGACCCGACGGTGGAAGCGGAAAAGCGCGGCTGGATAAAGCGGTCAGTTGGGCGCGGCCAATGGATACACGGCCCGCAGATGGCGCGCATCTTCAGGACTTTTGAGAAAATAGTGCTTGAAGAAGTGATAAACCCGCTGGGATACATTGAAATGATATTCCCCAAAGTTGACCCCTGGGATGTATTAATGCATTCGGGACATGCAAAAGGTGTCTATCCTGAGATTTACTATGTGTGCGCCCCCAAGACAAGAGACCCGGCTTTCTGGGAGGAAGTTATAGATAACTACAAGGTAACGCTTGAAGTCCCTATCGACCTCATCGCTGAAAAGATCGATAAACCCCTTGGCGCCCTGTGCTATGCCCAGTGCCCCTCGTTCTGGCCTTTCCTTCAGGGTAAGACAATTGCCGAGGATTCCTTCCCGATAAAAGTTTTCGACCGCTCAGGCACATCTCACAGGTATGAGAGCGGCGGCATACACGGAATGGAAAGAGTGGATGAATTCCACAGGTTAGAACTTGTTTTCATTGGATCACCTGAACAGGTCGTAGGTCACTCAAAAGCTATGCAGGAATGCTACAAGCACATATTTAACGACATCCTTGAACTTGAATGGAGGATGGCATGGGTGACGCCATGGTTCATGGCGCAGGAAGGTCTTACAGGGCTTGCAGGGAATAAAGACGTCGGTACCATTGATTTCGAGGCTCCGCTACCCTACCGCGGGAAGGATGGCGAGTGGCTTGAATTCCAGAACCTGAGCATCAACGGGGATAAATATCCGAAGGGCTTCAACGTGAAATCGCAGTCCGGGAAAGAGGTGTGGAGCGGCTGTTCAGGCATCGGGCTTGAGAGATGGGCGAGCACGTTCTTTGCCCAGAAGGGATTTGACGAGAAGGACTGGCCTGATGCGTTCAGGGAAAAGGTAGGAGAGATGCCAAAGGGCATTAAGTTCATGTGAATCTCTCCAATAGTTTTATTACACCCCTTTGCCTTTCGGAAAGGCATGGAAATACTCGCCGACCTCGGAGGACGCCCTGGGCATGACTGCCGCGGCTTCTGCAGATACTGTTATTTTAAAGGAGTAAAAGAAGTCCCGCCATTTGGATGCAAGCATTGCATGCCATTCCAGAAAGGCTGCAATTACTGCACGAAAAGCGTTAAGGAGGGGTATTCGGGCTTCAAACCGATGTCTGTGGTAGCGCAGGAGATACAGCAGGCGGTCTATTTCAACAAGAACGTATCAAAATTCAATGTCAGCGGCGGGGGGGACGTGAGCTGTTATCCTGAACTTAAACAGCTCGTGAAGTTCCTTTCCCAGTACAAAAAACCTATCCATCTTGGCTACACAAGCGGCAAAGGGCTTAACAGGGAAGATGCGCTCTTTTTCATCGACCACGGTGTGAACGAGGTCACGTTCACTGTTTTCGCCACAGACCCGGAACTTCGGCGCAAATACATGAATGACAAAACGCCTGAAGATTCCCTCGAGGCACTTGCAGCACTTGCTGAAAAATGCACGGTGTATGCAGCCACTGTGCTCATTCCAGGCGTGAACGACGGCGATGTGCTCATGAAAACGTGCGCTGGCCTTGAAGAGATGGGCGTAAAGGGGCTCATCCTCATGCGCTTTGCCAATGCGCCCGAGCAGGGTCTGATCCTGAACAACGCCCCGGTGATAGAGGGGGTCGTCCCTCATACACTTTCTGAGTTCAGGGCGCTCGTTGATGATATTCACAAAAGGTTCAAATTCCGCGTCACCGGAACACCGCTCTATGACCCTGAAACCGGGGCGCCGTTTGCTATAAGGAATGAACCTGAAGCGCTATCGAGATTGCCAAAGGTAACAAAAGAAGCTACCATTATAACAGGTGAAGTGTCAGCGCCCCTATTGCAGGAAATATTCGATAAGCTTGGCGGGCCTGTGAATGTGGTTCCCGCAAAAAAGGACATCGGCTGCCTGATAACTATTGATGATATCAAAGGGCTTGACCTGTCTCGGGTAAACGAAACGGTCTTCTTCCCCGGAAGGGCGTTCGTGCACGACCCTGAGATCAAGAAAGTACTGTCATCCGACGGGATTGACAGGCTTGTACGCCGGGGTCCCGACCTTCTCACCGTGGATGGGGAGATGAGCATATCGATGACAAAAGAAGAAGTCATTGCAAGGGAGATCATGGCTTTCACTGAATTTATCCAGACTATTAACGTACTTGGAACCGTTCCAAAAAAATAGGCTATTCTTTTATATCTTTCTCGCGGGGTGTTCCGCAAACGCTGCATTCTTCCTTGATCTCGGAATCCATCGCCCTTGTACCTTCTGCCAGTACCGCGGCATTGGACAGCGTGCCGGCGATAAGTATCGCATCAAATATCTCTTCTTTTGTCACCCCGAGCCTCTGTGCAACGCGGATATGCATCTTGAGGCAGTGCGGGCATTTCAGCGCCGCAGACACGCCAATGGAAATAAGTTCTATGGTCTTTGCATCGAGGCGTTTGAATTCACGGATTATGGAATTATCGTAAAGTATCTTCGTGACTAACAGTTCGGGCTTCTGCTTCATGAAATTGAGGATATATGGGATCTCCCCGTATGCCTTTTCAACCTCCTTTAGAAGCTCTTCCGCTGCATCTTCCGGCTCTTTTTGCAGTATCTTCTCTATCTTTTTTAATTCCATTGATGTTAAAACAATCTAAATTCAATAGTAAATAAAGATTTGTATTTTGGGAGAAAAATTGAGTGAATCCGTAAACTTTAAATACCATGTTCGCATATATACGAACTAATAGTGGGCAGTAAAACTTTTTTACACCACCATAATCCCACCTGCCCACTATACTCCTTAATTTCCATTTGAAACATGGGTCGCATCATTTAAAATTTTTTCCATATAGACATATTGCCAGGAATTGGGTCTGCTAAGAACAAACGGCTCACCACAACCAAGCTGCAGAGAACTGATTATTTGATCAAAAAATACATTATGATAATTACAATTATAATTTATTTTTCCAATAGAAATAATGGGGTTGAATAATAACTCATAAAATAAAATCTCTCCGACGCATACCATGAATGTCAGGGCATTCGGTCGCTGTAATCAGCACATGGACAGGCTTTGATTCATTTTCTGGTATCGTTGTATTTCCCCATATTTGATTCGTGTTCTTTTAACTCCTGGTCAATAAAGCAGGATATGATCGTACGGTATATTTTCTCGATCATGTCAGGGTCCATACCTATTTCTTTTGCATAAGCTCTTTTATTCGCTATTACCTGCTCAACCCGATTTGGAGCTTTTACATCATCCGTAGTTTTCTTGAATCTGGCAGCCTGCCTGACATAATTGCTTCTCTCTGAGATGAGTTTTACGATCTCACGGTCTATTCTATCGATGTTCTCGCGCACATTTTCAAGACTTTCACATTCTATCAAATTATTCCACCTTCCAGCAGTGCTTTTTTATATTCTACCGATTTTCCTTTTCTTATCTCTATCTTTACAAGCGGCATAGTTATCGTTCTCCTGAATTCCTTATTTTGATTATTTTCTTATTACCATCATCTCGTTGCCATTTCTAATAAACTCATAGTCAACTCTTTTTATTGATACCTGAAACTGTCCAATGTCCTCGTCCTTCATAACTGGTTCGACAAATTTAGACATTTTCCCTTTAAAATTCACGATGGGAAAAATGCATAGCTCCTTCGAGGTTACCCTTAGAAGTTCCAGGATCGTCTTTTTATGGAAATCATAATCCAGGTGGTCTTCATACAGGAACAAAAAATGCGAAGAAAGCGCGATGGTGAACTGGTCGCTCGGAAAATTCGTAACAGGAAATTCCACAGGTACATATCTTCTGACCCCATATTTTTTGAAATCTTCTATAAACGATCTATACGCTTTTTCCCGATTATTCTTAAGTGCTTTAATATCTTTGAAATAATCCCAGACATATAGATCAACAACACCAGGTAATTGTTTAATCACGACATCAAGGTCTTGCGCGCATTTCTTTTCAATTTCGGATGCTTCCGATGTGTATATCTTATCAGAAGCCGTTACATTGTATCCTCTGGCGCAAGCTTCTGCGCAGAAAGAACTGACACCTGAGGCGGCATCGAGAATTTTCTCTTTTTTCAAAAGTTCATCGTTCAGGTCGAACATCCTGTAATATTCGTCGAATGTCCGCCCTATCAATACTATATCCTTAAGGATCAGCTGTTTATCCATATTTCTGTCTGTAAATTCTGCGAGTCTTGATGTGGGTCAGCCCGTTACCTGAAGATTGCGCCTTTATCCGCGGAACTCACATGCTGCTGGTATCGTGCAAGATATCCTTTCACCGCTTTCGGAGCTGGCGCTTTCCATGCTTTCCTGCGCTTTTCCATCTCTTCCTGAGAGATATTCAGGTTCAACACGCGCGCCGGGATATCGATCTCAATAATATCGCCTTCCTTTACAAGCGCGATAGGTCCTCCCTCAGCAGCCTCAGGCGATACATGACCTATGCACGGCCCTCTTGTTCCGCCTGAGAACCGCCCGTCTGTGACAAGCGCCACTGACTCGATCAATCCCATGCCTGCGATGGCGGCTGTGGGTGAAAGCATCTCACGCATTCCCGGCCCTCCCTTAGGACCTTCATAACGTATGATGATGCAGTCGCCGGGTTTTATCTTCTTATCCATGATAGCCTTCATCGAAAGCTCCTCGCTGTCAAATACCCTTGCAGTACCAGAGAATTTCAGCATATTCTGGCTAACCGCAGTCTGTTTTACCACAGACCCCTGCGGCGCAAGGCTTCCCCGAAGCACTGCTATGCCGCCTTCGGAATGCACAGGAGATTCAAGCGTCGCGATAATCTCTTTATTGGCCCGTGGATTTATGATTATATACTCCTTCAAGTTCTCTTGAAGGCTTTTTCCGGTTACTGTCAATGTATCAAGATCAAGAACTTCTGTTAGCCTCTGCTGGATGGCAGGAACCCCCCCGGCGCGTTCGAAGTCAATAAGGAACCTGTTGCCTCCGGGTCTCAGGCTTATAAGATGAGGCGTCACCCTGCTCAGTTCATCGAACCTTGAAAGTGGAAGCTCAAGCCCGAACTCTGCGGCTATAGCAGGCATGTGAAGCGCCGTATTCGTGCTGCCGCCGATAGCCATATCAACGCGGATGGAGTTATCAAGAGAAGCCTTAGTGACTATTTGACTCGGGTTTATCCCTTTGTTCACAAGTTCAAGTATCTTCATACCCGATCGCTTCGCTATCCTTGTCTTTTTGGCATCAACAGCATGCGCAGTGCCGCATCCTGGCAGGCTCATCCCAAGCGCCTCTGTTACACATGCCATGGTATTCGCCGTGAACAGCCCGGCGCACGAACCGGCGCCGCAGCATGAGCAGTCCTCAAGGTTCTTCAGGTCCTGATCGGTGATTTTATTATTCCTGCGCGCTCCCACAGCCTCGAAAAGAGATATGAGATCCCGCGGCTCATCGCCTGCGATACCGGGCATCATGGGACCTCCGGTGACCACTATTGTCGGGATATCAAGCCTCCCTGCTGCCATCAGGTGACCTGGCACTATCTTATCGCACGTTGGTATCATGACCATCCCGTCGAACTGGTGAGCCCCGACCATCAACTCAATGCTGTCAGCGATCAATTCCCTGCTGGGAAGTGAGTTTTTCATACCCGAATGCCCCATTGCTATGCCGTCGCAGATACCTATCGTATTGAACTCGAATGGTACGCCGCCAGCCATCCTGATGCCAGCTTTTACAGCCTCTGCAAGCTTTTCAAGGTGTATATGCCCCGGAATCACCTCGTTCCATGAATTTACGACCCCTATGAACGGCAATTCCATTTCTTCATCCGTCAGCCCCACTGCTTTTAACAGGGACCTGTGCGGGGCGCGCTCAAGCCCTTTCTTGATATTATCGCTTCTCATGATTATGTGTTGTATGAAACCAGCCTGAAACAAGGCTTATAGATTTTTATAGGTTTCGGTTATGAAAATTATTGAGATATTTAAAAATGATTTTATGGATAATTGTTACAATGAATAGATTATAAATACAGGAAGTTCAATTTATCCACGAGGATTATGGTCTGGTACAGCATAAATGTAATTGATTCATCGGTCAAAAGAACAAAAAAGATCCTTCTTGAGCCATTCGATTTCTGGAAATGGATCAAACTTGGAATAATAATTTTTTTTATAGGGGGAGGTTTTGGTAGTTCATGGTCCAATTTTAATCCAGGACCTTTTGATAATCCTCAGACAGACAGGAATCTTGAAGAGCCGTCAACCAGGGAAATAATCAATCAAATCACACAATTCTGGCATCAGTACGAGACTTATATCCTGATCGGATCGGCGATCATAATTTTCATAATATTGCTTTTTGGCCTGATATCCGCCATCATGCAATTCGTGTTTGTTGAAGCTCTCGTTACGAATAAAGTTACGATTATCGCATACTTTAAGAAATACATGCGTCCCGGGTTTAACCTGTTCATAATACAAACGATTCTGGGATTGTTTTTTCTTTCTCTGTTTATCCTGGCAATGCTTCCTATCGTGCTACCTGTGCTGGAATCCCCGGAGACGATTTCTTTTGGATCGATCCTGGGCAGTATTTTCTGGTTCTTTATAGTTATAATTGTAATTTCCATTATCAGCGGAATTATTGAATCTTTGATATCTCTATCTATCCCCCTGGTGATTTACGAACAGTCCGGCTTGATCGAAGCCATTAAAAAGGTATTTGGCAGAGCCGGAGCCGACTGGAAACAGATCGTGGTTTATTGGGTGATGAGGTCTGTCCTGTGGATCGCAGCAGGTATTATTATAGGTATTATAGCAATACTTCTTTTTATCTTATTATTTATTGTTATTCTCATAATGGGTGTGATTCTGTATTTGATACTGTCAATGCTTGGAATTGGAACAGGAAACATCTTGTTCTGGATCGTAATGATACCTTTTGGATTGATAGCTTTAATCCTGTTGATAGTTCTGATGCTGCTTGCATCGGTGCCCGCGCAGTTATTCATGAAAAACCACATGCTTCTGTTCCTTAAGTCCTGGCACCCTGATGTAAAAATACCATTCTTTGAATCAAAAGAAAGCACGGAAGTTTAAAGTATCTTTATGGCATCGTTTACTGGAACATGAGCTTCAGCTCGATTTCAAGAGGCTTCCGCATACCCTCACTGAACCCGTGGCTTCCGGTCCCCACCTCATAGAACTTTTTCGGCTCTTTAGCTTTCCTGAAAGTGTTCTCTGCAAACCCTATCTGGATAATACTGTCATTGACCGAATGTATCATCACCAGTTTTCGCGGAGGTATGGAATTCAGATATGTATCAGGATCTATGGAACGATAAAACATTAGCTCTGCCTCATCCCTGACGCCGGTAAGCTGCGATTCCATATCATAACCGCTTGTGCTTATGCCAATGACGCCTTTAATATCAGGGTCAAGCGCTGTGGCGATGATGGCGAACCGTCCGCCGTTGCTCTCCCCGATCACTGCTATTCTTTTTGCATCGATTCTCGCATCCTGTTTCAGGACATCCACGGCGCGCAGGGCATCAAAGACCATTTTATGTTCTACCGGCTCTTTTCCTTCCTTGAACTGCGCAAAATCATAATCTGGATTCACTCCGCCGCGGTTGCGCTGCTCTATCCCGATGCTTGCGTACCCCATACCAGATAAAATCTCAGCCAGCGTCTGTGTTCCCTCTTTAGGCACGTTGGCGCCGGGCAGGATAACAACAGCGGGCACTTTTTTTCCGGAGTACGGGATACGAAGAAGCCCCTCCACAGCATAGTCCTTGCTGAAAAACGAAATTGTTTCAAGAGTGTAGTTGCTGCCTGATTCGGTTTTAAGCAAAGCGGTATCGACCTTGCCCCTGTTTTCAGGATAGGAAAGACCCCCATCACGGCTGACGCTCCAGGTGTCGCTTTCCGAAGGATAGAGATAATAGGCAATGATAATTATGAATAATACTGCAGCGACCGCGTAAATTATCTTTGGTTTATGGGCTTTCTGGCTATTGTTTTTTTGATTTCTATTTTTAATATTTTTTCTTGATTTCATTTTTCAGACTGAAATTCCTTCCAGTACCATCGGGATGATCGTCGTAACTGCAACTATCAGAAGTACTATTGCAAGTATTATGAGCAGTATGACAGGTAATATCACAGCTGCGATCGCTTTTCCTGCGGGCAGATCCTGATACTTGTGGAGTCCGACTACGTTGAGAGCGCACATCCATATCCATCCGAAAATGCCAAGTATTGGTATCCAGCCCAGAATTATAAGGGGTGTGGAACTGTACATTGCAACTTTTATGGACCTTGTTATATCCCATCTCCCGCCCAGGATATATGCCATACCATGAAGGAGCGCGCCCCAGATGAATATGCCTATCAGCATAAGAACCAAAGACATAAAAAAGTCCGAGAATATTTCTCCAAAACCGCGGGGATCTAACATTATGTATTTAGGATCCACATTCTGGGTCACAACGGAACTTACTATAGAATAAATAAGGGATGTCATTATCGCGGAAAGAAGGGAGAAAACCGCAGCTATGAACAGGTAATACTTTACAGCCTCTTCCAGGGGGTCATCTTTCGATGTTTCAAACTCTTCAGTCGGGTCCACTAGAAATCCTTTCGCTTTTTTAAATAGATCCATTTAGTACCACTGCTGAATAAAGAAATGTCTCGTTATATATATTTTTGCATGCTTTAACAGTTCCAAATTAAAGATAAGTATTTTAATATAATATTTATTATTTTAAATCATTCAGTCGGTGACTCAAATGCAGTTGAGGAAAAGCCATACTATATAAATATCAATAATGATAATAATAGTGATTATAACCACAAACTATTTGTAAAATCGGGCTTCATTTATAATATATGAGAAAATGAAAAATCCAGGAAAAAATAAGGCTGCAAGAGCACGAATAAAACTCTTATTATCCCTGTTGATAGTACTCCCGGTCTTATTCATGTCAGTATTGATCATTTATTCCATCCCTGCGCTCACAGAGGCGAAAAGGACAAGCGGTAACCTTTCTTTTACAGACGGCGCGGGCAGCCTGATATACGGTTCAATTGAGATAAGCATGACCGGGGCGCCTCCCGGAGGAAGATCGAATGTTAATTCCATAACATGGAGAAATGCACCCAATGCCTGGATTTATTTTGATGCCTTTGAGAAAAAGAGTGTTTCAATAAACCTTCGGATTTCAGGGGATTCACCCAGGGGCAGGATATCCCTGGAAGATTCTGGGGCTGTTGTGCCTGGTGGCGTTGATCAACCGGCACCGGGCATCCCGGTAAAATACGTTGAATTACGTTCTACAGGGGTATCATTTGCTGACTCTGATGTATCCATTCATTATACTGATGCCGAACTGAAAGAGCTGGATGAGAAGAGCCTTGTGATCTACAGCTACTATGGGGGGACATGGAATGAACTGACTTCAAAGGTCGATCCTGCGAAAAATGTCGTGACTGCGACTGTGGATTCGTTAACAATATTCGCGGTAAGCACGGGGGTTCCCGATGAAATAGCAGTCCGTGACACCAGAAATAAGCCGGTTATTAGCCATATCAAGACTTATGATAACGTCAAAAACCTGAAACAAGAGACCAGGGCAAGCGCGATTGCGACTGCAAATGTTACTGGGAATGGTGAGCTTGAGGTTGATGCTATTGAAAGTAAGAACGTGGCTGTTAGGTTAAAGCTTAAGGGAGTGAACAGGGGCGAGGTTGTACTGGACGACTTCGGGAAGAATAATCCGGTCTCAGTTCCTCTTCCCGGCGGGTTGTGAAATATGTGGAGATCGGCGCAAGAAATATCTCGTTCTCTTCTGCTATATAACCATTCGCTACACTGATGCTGAATTGAACGGCGGGAGTGAAGACGCTCTTACCATTTACCACTGGAATGGGGCGTCATGGGATGGTGTGCCCACGATTGTAGATAAGGTAAACAAGACCCTCAGCACCAGTACACCATCTCTTTCGTTCTGGGGAGTTGCAACACTTTATTAACAGGCTCTGCGGTGTGATCCTAGCACTTCCATTGGCAGATGATACCACTAATTTTACTTGCGGTCGATTACTCCGTATGACATAGCATTACTACTGGATCTTAATACAGCCGGGTCAAACGATGTGATACATTAGTTACTGCTTTTACGGGGAACGTCTTTACGGATATTTTGTTGATAATACCGCGTTATCCAACTGATGTGAATATTACCGGTATTAATGCTTCGATTTCTATGCGATTAACAACTGCCGGCAACACAGGTTATGGAAGGTACGAATTAGGGATATTACGATCCGAACGGATTGCAGTTTGCCGGGATAATTTTGTTAGTTTGTTCAATTCCACTGACATGGATAACAACTGCGACCGCCCAGACAGAGTATGCAATATCCTTTAATGGCAAATCGGAATTATACCAGACAACCACGAAACTTAGCTATCAGAGTGTGGACGAATCAACGTGGCCAATCTACAGACCTTATTTTTATTCATTCAGTACGGCAGCAGCTTATGATAGTTCGATTTATTATAACCATTTCTACGCGAACGCATCTATCTCAGGCTACGTTACAAATAAATCCAGTGGCCTTCCCTTAAGCAGCGCAACAGTAAGACCAATACCAGTCTGAACACGACTACGGATGCATACGGTTATTATATAATTTACAGGACTGTATCAAATGGCTATATATTTGTAAATGCAAGCTTCCAGAACTATGCCACCAATTCCATGAATGTAACAATCAACGGTACAGATGTTATCAATACGCCAACATCTCACTTTCTCCTCTACCGACCTATCCGGCTATCAGGATACGTCACCAATGCCTCAAGCAGCGCTGCGATATCAGGCGCAAATGTTACAACGAACACAAGCCAGACAACCACGACAAATGCAACAGGCTACTACAACTTCACTTTGAGCAATGGCACATATCTGATAACAGCCAGCAAGACAAATTACAACGACAACTCAACCACAATAACAGTAAACGGCGCTGCGGTTAGCAATGCCAATATCATGCTTAATCCCCTATCTCAGTCTGGAGGGAAATTACTGATTTCTACGAACAGGTACGTTGTACTTGATGACTGGCAGACCGGTACGGCATCAACCAATTATGTGGTGCCAAATTCAGGCGATGCTACTACCAATAATAATTTTATTGGCAAACAAACCACGATCGGCGTGAAAACATTATTGATAGACAGCGATGGCAATCCCCTTGCAGGGAAAACCGTTAACTTCACCATATACAGACCAGGTGGAACATACACTACAGGAACAGGAATAACCGATTCTTCAGGTGTTGCAAGTTTTTATAGGGACTTAAACGGTGCGAATTTCTGGGGGAACTGGACTGTAAAAGCGAATTACAGCGGCATATCATCCGCCAATTCCAGTTTCATCTATAACTGGTTTGGATGCGCATGGAACCAGGGTTCTTGTGCAGGCCAGCACAACGGCGCTAGTCCAAGCAGCAGCGGCACAACATCACCAAACTCGCCGTATACGGCAAGCTGGGAGCAGATAACAACCAGAGAACCCGTACATAATGCACCAACAGGTTCTGGCTGGGGAGATAATTACTGTACAATATGTCATCAATCATTCGACGGCAATCCCACAACTGGCATTACAGCCGCTACAACAACAAAAGATTTTTACACGCCGGATGTCCACAGGAACATACGATGCGATAACGCATCCTGCCATAATCCGGGCGCCAGTTATGCAAACCATAACGCAGGTACCATAACTATCGGCTCATGCACAAGTGCAAGCTGCCATCCATTAAGAACAGATATCTCAATGAAGTCCACCTTGAATGGCGTGGTCAGCAATTATTCCAACAGTTCATCAGGTGGGATATATGATGATTACCACACTCCAAATTCCACCGTGCCCTGCATCATCTGCCACGGACCGATGCACAATATAACAAAACCGGATGAGACCTGGCGGTTTATAAGAAATACCGACACTGAAGACACTCACTGTACAACCTGCCACCAGAGCTACAACGAGCATAATGGCAGTGTCCCATGCACCCTGTGCCACAGCGACGACGTGCACGACATCCAGGTATTTGCGCGAAACGCATCAGGCGGTGCCTATTACATGAACGTCACACACCTTGCGAACCCGCCGAGCAACTGCACGCTCTGCCACCAGAACGGCACATCTTTCTTTAACTCGCTTGAGAACAATGCATCGGCCGGCAACTATACCAAGAGCCGTGACCCCCCGCAGGTCGCAGCTCCTTTAGAACACAGCAATAACAACAGCGCAGGCACGAGATGGAACCAGACTCCCGGATACTGGACAAACAGCTTACAGCTTACATGGTGCCTCTACTGCCACGGGAGTACCACCCACTCTGCGACTGCTCTTGGCATACCTGCCGGGTTCGACGGCAACAATGTTGTAAATTCCTCAATAACCCTTACATCTTCATGGTGTTCTTCATGCCACTGGCAGGGTTATACGAACGGCAGCGATACCTATGGCAACACAATCAGTACATTCGGAAGTAACTCACTGCTCGTACCGCCTGAGATAACGCGAAACACAACCTATGGCGCGGATGAGAGCAAACCGGAATATTTCAACCACACGAATATCAGTATCAAGAGCGACAACTCCTGTTACGGATGCCACAGGAATGGAACTTCGGCGGTAAGTATTACCGGGTTTATGCACAACCTGACAGATGTGTCGGCACGCGTGTCAGGTCCTGACTGTATAGGCTGCCACGATTATAATAAAACGGACGCAGATGCGCTGCACAGGATAAACAATACTGATATGAAAGCAGGTGTCCATGCCAATCTCAATAAGAACGCGACAAATTCTTGGGGAGTAAGCAATGATAATAAAAAATGCTGGGGCTGCCATTCTTCAAATGGAACCGGTCCAAGAAATTATTATCTTACATACTATGACATGGGAGACAGATTCGCAAATCCATACCAGTGCTACGACTGCCATGGTAATTTAACAGTGTGGGCATATATCAATGTCAGCAGCGCACCGAAGGTAGATCAGCACTTCAAAGGCGCATCGAATGTAACCGCAGCTTCAAACTCTTCAGACAATTCATCTTCATGCGTGCTATGCCATGACCTGAACGAACTGAAAGTACCCTATACAGAAAGTGATATCTATAATACCGGGCTTTCCAACGCATCCCATTACACAACGAACAGGACTGACCTGCGCACATGGGATTCCGGAAGAGCGGCGAATTGCAGTTACTGCCACCAGAATTCAACCACTGCGTTTTACATTGCAATGATAGACCCTGTAACTAATAGAAACATCACCAACCACAGCACAGTTTACAATTCCTCAAACCCGGCCTGCTATGTTTCACAGTGCCACAATACAGGCTGGATACACAATATCACGCTTGCAAAACCTGCCGCGAACTCTACATTCTGCCTTAATTGCCATGGAAAGAATACAACATCAGGCTTGATAAATTACACAGGTGCGGTCACTTCAATTAAAGAACTGCACAACAATTCCGTGAGCTGTACCGAATGTCATATGAATAATTCGAAGGACGTGCATCCGGTGAAGTACCTGTTGCAGAACGCTACTTACAGCATAAGTAATTCCACAGCTGTCACCTGCATCACCTGCCACCAGACATCTTCTGTGGATTCAAAGCTCACGCTTTCTCCTCCGAAGGTTCCCCTGCCCTTGCACCATAGCGACAACGCATCGAATGGGACCATCTGGAATTCCACAGCCTACTGGACGCCAGCAAGCCCCCTGACCTCGTGCACATATTGTCATAACGATACAAAACACAATGCATCAGCCCTTGGAAGACCTGCGGGCTGGCAGGGTAACAATGTCGTGAATTCAGGCCTTGCCGCAGGCACATGGTGCGCCTCGTGCCATTATAAGAATTATTCAAGCGGGGCGAAAAATTACAGCGATATGACGCGGTCGTTCATTTCTGCGAACCTGTCAGTACCGCCTGAGATCACGAACGGGTCTTACGCCATTAAAATATTCAACCGATCAAATTACTATAACCACTTACTGAAGGATTACACAGACTCAGTATGCAGGCTCTGCCACGGCGTCAACCTCTCATCCGCTTCGACAGTGAGCGAACTCATGCATAATATATCTGGCGTTTCATGCACCGGCTGCCACTATTCATTCGAAGCAATGAACAACACCACCCGACCGGACAGATATGTGGATTCCGGCATGTATAATACAAGCCTTCACAGTTCCCTTTCCTGCACTAACTGCCATACGAAGGGGCACAGGAACATGGGCGCTCGAAAGGCGTGTGAGGACTGCCATGCGGTTCAGGCAAACCCGATGACTGAAAAAGACAGGCATAATATCACACCCACGCCGAGCACTTCTTTTGTAGGCGGTAACAACGTGGTCGGGATCACGGACTGCACCACATGCCACGATTCGGCGCTTTATAACATGTCTATCATCACCTACGGGTACTTGAAACAAAAGGATTGCGACTACTGCCACACATACCCTGATAAATATTATGAGTGAGGAACTATGGAATTGAAAAGAGAACATATCCTGATAACCATTGCGGCAGGCATTGTATTAGGCCTGGTAATGATAACGGCTTCCGGGCTTTTCGCAGGTAGCCATACGTTATACGAGAACAAGACCACTGCTTCTTCCTTCTGCACCAAGTGTCACCCCGACAAAGTGACGACTTTATCTATTTCCACGAACGCCCACAAGAGTATCGGATGCTCATGCCACGGTTACAATCCCAATTCCACAGAGCTTTATAACATCAATGCAGCACACAACCTGACAAAGAACATATACTGCACTGACTGCCATACCAACTACAATCTCACGACCGGGAACATCACCATACATAATGGTGGTATCATTGCGAACGCACAATCTGCCCACTACCTGATCAACAGTTCGAACAAAGACGAAATGTACAGGCGGGCCGGACAATTCTTTAACAACAGCAGGAGGTAGACGATGAAACGATCAGTTTTATTATATGTTGCCCTTCTGGCACTTACTATTTCTGTAATGCCCAATGTGATAGCGGTGTTCGCTGGCCAGCATTCCTTTTATAACGACATGGGTTTGAACTGCGTTACCTGCCATTCAGATATAAAAACCAGCCTCGACCTGGGCAACTTCGTGAACTCGAAACATAAAGAAGCTGCATTGAGCCATAATTATACCACTTATCTTGCCATCGGGGGCGTTTCATATAATAAAGCCACAGGCAATATTACCGTATCTGGCGGGGCTGTCTGGGCATGGAATGGCAGCGTGTGGAAAAACAATAGCGCCCCTTCGCAATACCTGAACGTGTCTCTTGATGCTGACAGCAATGGCGCTATCGGGTCGGATGAGGTCTGCATGTTATGCCACAGCCGCTCGCTGCTGGGCGCGGGCACGCATGCAGGCACAGCGTTCGTAAGCGCATGCGATGAGGACAGGTGCCACGGGAACATGCTTTATAAGTATAATGACCCCAGCCTGCTTGGCATTTACGGGAATGTCACAGCCGCCGGGTATAACCTGAGCCTGGATAACATCCACCAGGAATATTATCTCACAATGAGCAACCAGACTTCCACTTATCAGGCTGTGGATCTTTTCGGGTACACGCACGGGAACGTGAATAATTCGTATGTGTCACGCGGTTATTATGTGTGCCTTGGTTGCCATTCTGATGTTAGTACAAGCGTTTCGATGGTTCTTCCGGCGACATATGATCACGGGGATATCAATGAGCCGCAGGGGAGGTACCAGTAGATTTGAAAAAGTGATATATGAATAACGATCGAGGGATGAAATTGAGCTAATGTCTGCAAAAGATGAAAGCAATGATTCAAACAGGGGATTGATCAGGGGAAGCTCCGCTTTTATTTTTAGTGATAATTATGTCGCTATTCGCAACAATGCAGATTGCACAGGCTGCGGGGACGCCGACGCAGTTGATCGTTTTCACGGATAAGAAAGTGTATTTCGATGCTGGCATCAACCCAAGAGCAACTGCAGCAGATGGTTTCCATCCCGATCCTTCCTGGGTTGAGACAGAAGACCTTAGAGCAATAACATATGCGATCGTTCTGGATGATGATGGAAATATTGTGCATGGAACCAATGGCTCCATAACCGCTACTATCAATGATATAAAAATATTATCTCATGAAAACGCCGCTTCAAGAAACACTACAACGCATCACAGCAACATCATAGATAATCCGAATTACGTTTATGGCTCAGTATCAGGTTTTAATGATAATGGAGTAACGTATGATAACAATGCGAACGATGGTATTAATTCAGCCATCATGGATATTCCGGATTTTACCTTCGCAGATCCATTTACATGGAACGGTTCATCTTTTGCTTATTCTGATGCCCATATCCTGCTTCAAATTAACGTTACTTACACTGGTTCTGTAACATTGACCGGTAATGTAACGATCATGATATCTCCCAATACCTGCCATCAGGGAGACAAGGATTCGCACGCTGATTTCAATGCGCATCATGCAGATGAAAATGCAGGTATGATGACCTGCACTAATTGTCATTGGGGATATGATCATTTATATAATGGCGATAAATTCAGTGAGATCCCACCTGAATTCGACGATGTTCACATTAATAAAATCGTTTTTCCATCAGGTCTGAATGCTCTAGCCTTTAGTCCATCTGGTGTAGGTTTTGAATACAACTCCTCTTATGACGAAACTGTAGCCTGGAGTACATGGGGAACATACGAGCCGAAAGAATTCAATGCATCGAAATACTGTTATGTATGTCACTATGGCTCTAATGGCGGCGGGTTGCTAGAATATGGGGGAGTGGAGATTGCCAAACGTGGAAACCTGAGTGATCGCCCTTCCTGTTCGGTCGCCAGCAAATCGCTTGGGGTCGGCACAGTTACATGCCATGATGTAACAAATATCACGGGCAACTCAATAATAGCCTGGTCACCGTCCATTGCTACTGCGGATATTACAACCAACAATTTACTCAATGCTACAAATGCCGTATCGCATAATCATTCGACATCAAAACAAGCCAATGTTTCCTGTGCCCTCTGTCACGGAACCGTCCATAATTATAAACTTCCGAATTCTTCGGCAACAGGTGCAGCTTATCTTGAAATTAATAACCAGTGTCCACTTTGCCATAATATCAGCGGAGGATTGAACATAACATCCAATGGCATCACCGGCGGTGAAGGTTCTCTCCATGTGGGTAAGACCGACTGCAAATCATGCCATTTCAGTCCATCAAATAGCAAACTGGATTCTCATCTTGTTCCTGTTGGCGTATCTGGCGGCATGAACTGCACATCCTGCCACGACATCGGAGGCAGCGCAGGATATGACGTGAACTTCACTGCCATAAACCGGAGCATGCACGCCAACCTGAATAACAGGTCAACCTTTACAGGCGGAAATGCGACCAACAAACCCTGCTGGGCATGCCACGGTACAAAGAACGGTACATGGGCGAACGAGAGCAGCCAGCCTGCGAATGAACATAATGCAACATATTACAAGAATCCCAGAGAATGCCAGAACTGTCATACAACCGGAATATTCAATGCAAAGAACGTCACAGACCATATCCCCTCAGGTTATGACGCAGCAACTGACGTGAACACTTCCTCGTATAACAATACCTATTGTTCATATTGCCATAACAACAGCGTGAATAATGGCAATGACTCGTTCATGGGTCTTTCGAGTGGCGGCAGCCCCATGAACGCCTCTGTCTCACATTACGGAGCAAATGATACAGCAGGAAAGCTCATGAGCGCGACAAACAACTCTACGGACTGCGTGTACTGTCACCGCAACACCAGCAACATGGCAAAATGGGGCATAATTCCCGGAAGCCTTGCGAATCTCAGCAATAAGAACGGCACCGTGGGCACGGGAACGAACCATAATTCATATACTGCAAGCAGCCAGTGCAGCGCCTGTCATGGAGGCTATACTGTCACGGCAGGTTTCACATTCCATAATTCGTCCTTAGGCAGCGGATCAAGCGGGGAGCTGACTGCAAACTTTGCCATGACTTAGGTGGTTCAGCAGGCGCAGGTAAACTGGTGAATTTCACTGCAATGAACGATTCGCGTGCTATTCATAAGAACCTGAATAGTGGTGCCACAGCATCGGTCAATTCTGAGAACAGGAAATGCTGGGCATGCCACGGCAACGGCAGCCAGCCCGGAAGTGGACACCCTGCCAATTATGACAAACCATTTAATTGCACGAACTGCCACGTCCCCGGCGCCGGACAGAACTTCAACTATACTCCGAATAATTCACTTCTGAACGTATCCCAGCATTACTGGAACGGTACCAGTATCCGCACATCTGCGGCGACTAGCTGCTATTTGTGCCACAACAAAAGCGAAATGATGCTCGGCATCAGTCTCGACCCCGATGGCGGAGGGACAGTATATGGCGGCGCCAACGGAGGTAATAACAGCACCAGCCACTACGGGAAGAACAGGACAGACCTGCGCACATGGAATTCAAGCAGGGCAGTGAATTGCAGCTACTGCCACCAGAACTCAAGCACTGCATTTTCGAATGCAATGACCAACCCATCGTACAACAAGTCGATACAGAACCACACGCAGAGCAACTCACCAACATGCATCAACTCCACATGTCATGACAGCGGATGGATGCATAATTCCACACTCACAAGACCTTCCATGCCACTTCCGAACTCCACATACTGCCAGTTATGCCATTCAACAAAACAGCAGCATAACGGCACCCAGAGTTGCACCCTGTGCCATGTCAACACAAGCAGCAACGATACCATCCATCCGATAAAATACCTCCAGGTGAACGGGAGCTATCTAACCTCAAATACCTCATCTGTCAACTGTACCAACTGCCACCAGGGAGCTGGCATGACAGGATTCAGCACAGCCCCGATAATACCGGAACCATTGAAACACTCATCCAACCTCTCCAACGGCACCCTGTGGGGAACTTACTGGACATCCGAGAACAGTTCATGTTATTACTGCCACAGTGACACCAAGCACAATTCAACAGCCCTTGGCAATATCAGTGCGCTTTTGAATTCATATAATGTAAGGAACGGCTCTCTCACTACGACACAGTGGTGCGCAGACTGCCATTATAATGATTCCATAAATACGGATTTCAAAGGCAGCTTATGGAATCCCGCTCCCCCGTATATCTCGTATGATAACACGGGAAAAGGCGGATGGATAAACCACAGCAGCTATTTCAGCAGCGGATACAATGACAGCGTCTGCAAAGCCTGCCATGCCCTGAACGGGAGTTATGCTGCAGCGTCTTTGAATTATTCCCACAGCCTCGATCCCGGTGTAGGCGGGAATCCGAACTGCATAACCTGTCACAACCTTGTAACAGGTCTTTCAGGAGGTGCACCCAGCGGCATTAACTTCACCGCAGCCAATGCAAGCGTCCACAACGGCACTAACAGCAATAACGCCACTGTACGGGGCTTTGCCCCCGTTATCGGCTCATGCTGGGCATGTCACGATTCAGACGGCAACGTGACCTCAGGGCATCCTGACAGATATAAACAGCCCAAAACCTGCACGGAGTGCCACATCGGGACGGGTACTTTCAATACGTCCGCCTACAATGCCATTATCGTTAGCGAGCACTTCTACGGCGGTGCGAACATTAAGGCCGGGAACTCAAACTCGAATATCTCCTCATGCATCAACTGCCACGAGAACATAAGCGAGATGATCACATACAACAACGATACCGATTACGGCACTTCGTTCACGGGCGACGGTATACGTCTGGTTGGCGGCAACAGGAGCTTCTACCATTACGGGGCAGACAGGAGCGACCTGCGCACATGGAATTCAAGCAGGGCAGTGAACTGCAGCTACTGCCACCAGAACTCAAGCACCGCATTTTCGAATGCAATGACCAACCCATCGTACAACAAGTCGATACAGAACCACACGCAGAGCAACTCACCAACATGTATCAACTCCACATGCCATGACAGCGGATGGATGCATAATTCCACACTCACAAGACCCTCCATGCCACTTCCGAACTCCACATACTGCCAGTTATGCCATTCAACAAAACAGCAGCATAACGGCACCCAGAGCTGCACCCTGTGCCATGTCAACACAAGCAGCAACGATACCATCCATCCGATAAAATACCTCCAGGTGAACGGGAGCTATCTAACCTCAAATACCTCATCTGTCAACTGTACCAACTGCCACCAGGGAGTGGCATGACAGGATTCAGCACAGCCCCGATAATACCGGAACCATTGAAACACTCATCCAACCTCTCCAACGGCACCCTGTGGGGAACTTACTGGACATCCGAGAACAGTTCATGTTATTACTGCCACAGGAACACAAAACACAACTCAACAGCCCTAGGCAACATCAGTTCACTTTTGAATTCATATAATGTAAAGAACGGGTCTCTCACCACAACACAGTGGTGTGCAGACTGCCATTACAACGATTCAATCAATACGGATTTCAAAGGCAGCTTATGGAATCCTGCCCCTCCGTACATCACATACGATAACACAGGAAAAAGCGGATGGATAAACCACAGCAGCTATTTCAGCAGCGGCTACAATGACAGCGTGTGCAGGGCCTGCCATGCCCTGAACGGGAGTTATGCTGCAGCGTCTTTGAATTATTCCCACAGTCTCGATCCCGGTGTAGGCGGGAATCCGAACTGCATAACCTGCCACAACCTCGTAACAGGCCTGTCAGGCGGCGTAACCAGCGGCATTAACTTCACAGCAGCCAATGCCAGCGTCCACAACGGCACGAACAGCAACAATGCCACTGCACGGGGCTTTGCCCCCGTTATCGGCTCATGCTGGGCATGCCACGACTCGGACGGCAACGTTACCTCAGGCCACCCTGACAGGTACAAACAGCCAAAAACCTGCACGGAATGCCACATCGGGACAGGTACTTTCAATTCGTCCGCCTACAATGCCATTATCGTTAGCGAGCACTTCTACGGCGGTGCGAACATTAAGGCCGGGAACTCAAACTCGAACATCTCCTCATGCATCAACTGCCACGAGAACATAAGCGAGATGGTCACATACAACAACGATACCGATTACGGCACTTCGTTCACGGGCGACGGTATACGTCTGGTTGGCGGCAACAGGAGCTTCTACCATTACGGAGCAGACAGGAGCGACCTGCGGACATGGAATTCAAGCAGGGCAGTGAACTGCAGCTACTGCCACCAGAACTCAAGCACTGCATTTTCGAATGCAATGACCAACCCATCGTACAACAGGTCAATACAGAACCACACGCAGAGCAATTCGCCCACTTGCATCAACTCCACATGCCATGACAGCGGATGGATGCATAATTCCACACTCACAAGACCCTCCATGCCACTTCCGAACTCCACATACTGCCAGAACTGCCATTCGACCAGGCAGAAGCATAACGATACCCAGGACTGCACCAAATGCCATATCGACCAGGGCAGCAATGATACTATCCACCCGATAAAATATCTCCTTGCCAATGGCAGCTTTGGTTCAACGGGTTCCCAGGGTGTTACCTGCTCTGACTGCCACCAGAGCATTTTTTCAGGTTTCTCCTCAGCGCCGATCATCCCTGCAATACTCAAGCACTCATCCAGCACTTCTAATGGGTCTATATGGGGTATCTACTGGGGCGCCATCGCAAGCTCTCAGAATAATACCAATGTGTCCCAGGAAGTAGTGACAACAGGAACAACCTCCGGAATAGCGGCAGCGCAGACGGCAGACGGCTCTTTCGAGACAATGACCGAAGCGGATACTGGCGGCGCGCCCGTTAACCAGTACACCAATGTTTCGAGCAATACAACGACCAACGGCACTATCACCAGCTGGGCAAATATGCAAAGCGCATCTGATGGCGGAGCTTATGCAACATTGACCGAAGCAGGCATCGGCGGCGGCACTGGTGCAAATACAAGTTATTACGCTACTTCATCTCCAACGGGCCACACCAGCGTCACAGGAGCGCCTGATAATACATTAAGTTCTACCAATAACGGCTTTATTAACGGAAGCAGTTTTGCATCGGGAGGAAGCGGAACAATAACAAAAGTTGTATTAAAATATTATTATAATATAACAAACTATGGTGCAGGTGATGTGCCAACATTAGGTTACAGCCTCAATGGTGCAGACACTGTCAGCCAAACTGATACAGGTAATGTTGCTTATAGTTATCCGAATCCAACATTTACTGTTGACATTACATCATCGATCGGAAGCTGGACATGGGCAGATGTCCAGAGCCTGACTTTATGGAACAGGGTAGCAAAATCAGGTGGTGCCAGCACTACAACATATGTCGATGCTTTTGAGGTCAATGTAACCACAAGCGGCGGTACAACTACTTATCTAATGAATATAACAACAGATACTTCATCAGTTCCAGCAGCCAATAATCACTACCTTGAAATAAATTATTCAAAGACTGCTGCGGATGATTATGATGTATATGTATTCAACGGCTCTTCCTGGAACAACCGCGCAACCCTCAACTCAGCATCGTGGACAGTGTACAATTATACCATGACAGTTGATGAATACAATGGTGGCAATCCGGGGGTAAGGTACATAGATCAGAATTCCTCAGGCACGACGCAGGGTAATCTTTACATTGACTACCAGCGCATCCACAGCGTGAGTTCCGGAAGCGCAAACTATCGCCTTGATATCCAACAGAATGTTACAGGTATTCCGACAGGAGATATTTATTATCTGACCGTCAGGGGAAAGACCGATAATGGAGAGTCCTATGATGTAATGGCAAATGACTCGGGTTCAGGCTGGGTAGCCAAATTTACTATTAACAGCGATACATCCGCATGGTACAATACTTCATTATCCGCTACCCAGATAAGCGGCGGAAAAGTGGAGATACGCTATGTGGATAAGGACATTTCTTCAGATACAGTTCAGAACACATTGAGCATAGATTATGCGGGCGTCCGTTCAGAAAACCTCACAGAGGGGAACTCTTCCTGCGTTTACTGCCACGGAAATACGAAACATAATGCCACAGCCCTTGGTACTGTCAATACCCTCCTCACGGATCCGAACAATACAGAGGGAGGGTCGCTGACCACTACCACCTACTGCGTTGATTGTCACTATAATAATTCGATAAATGCTAATTATTATGGAACCAGTTGGAACCCGGTCCCGCCGCTTATTACCATTGACAACACGGAAAAGGGTGGATGGATTAACCACAGCACGTACCTTGGCTCAGGATATAAAGATGAGAACTGCATGACATGCCATGAACTGAACGGCTCATACCTGCCGACCTCCCTGAATTATTCCCACAGCCTTGATCCGGGCATGGGCGGCGGCCCTAACTGCATAACCTGCCACAACCTTGTAACCGGGTTGTCTGGCGGGGCTCCGGTGGGCATCAACTTCACAGCAGCAAACGCAAGTTCCCATAACGGTACCAACAGCAACAATGCCACTGCACGCGGGTTTGCACCGATAGTCGGAGCCTGCTGGGCGTGCCACGACTCAGACGGAAACGTTACGAGCGGTCATCCTGACAGGTACAAGAATCCAAAGACATGCATAGAGTGCCATATCGGGACAGGGACATATAACGCATCCGCATATAATGCAAATATCGTGGCTGAACATTTCAGCAATGGTACAGATATAAAATCAGGTAATTCAACCTCTAATATTTCATCATGCATAAACTGCCATGAGAATGTCAGCGAAATGATACTATATAACAATGATACAGATTACGGAAGTTTCACAGGAGATGGCATAAGGTTAAAAGGCGGCAACATGAGCTTTTACCATTACGGGAAGGACAGGACAGACTTAAGGAACGGTCCTTCAGCCAATTGCACATACTGCCACAGGAACGCAAGCACTGCTTTTGCTGCTGCGATGATCAACGCATCGTACAACAGAAGCATAAGCAACCACAGCTCAAATTACAATTTTTCAAATCCGAACTGCACTGCTTCACAATGCCACAACACAGGATGGATACACAACTCCACACTATCAAAGCCGGCAGTAAACACTACATTCTGCCTCACATGCCACGGAAGCAACGGCAGTGGAGGAACAAACTATACAGGCGCAGTAACCGGAATAAAAGAAAAGCACAACAACAGTGTGAATTGCAGCGAATGCCATTTGAGCACCATAAAGGACGTGCATCCTGTAAAGTACCTGCGACAGGACGCCACATTCTCCACCCTTAACACCTCGGCGGTCAACTGTATCACCTGCCACCAGACAACTTCTGTGGATGCAAAACTCATCCTGACACCGCCGAAAATCCCCTCGCCTATGCACCACAGCGACAACTCCTCGAACGGAACGATCTGGAACTCCACTGCATACTGGACACCAGCGAGCCCGCTGACCTCGTGCACATACTGCCATAATGATACAAAACACAATGCTTCAGCCCTTGGAAGACCAGCAGACTGGCAAGGGAACAATGTTGTGAATTCAAGTCTCACTTCAGGCACATGGTGCGCTTCGTGCCATTATAAGAATTACACAAGCGGAAGCAGGAATTACAGTGATATGACACTGGCTTTCACTGCGGCGAACCTGCCAGTGCCCCCTGAGATAACGAATGGGTCATACGCCATTAAAATATTCAACCGCTCGAATTACTATAATCATTCACTTACAGATTACAGCGATTCGGTATGCAGGCTCTGCCACGGTGCAAATCTCTCATCCACTTCGAATGTAAGCGAACTCATGCACAACGTCACCATAGTGAACACCTGCGCCGGCTGCCACTACTCGTTCGAAGCCATGAACAGCACAATGCGGCCGGACAGGTATGTGGACTTTTCCATGTACAATACCAGTTTGCACAGGTCGCTGTTATGTACTGACTGCCACACTCAGGGGCATAAGAACATGGGTGCAAGGAAGGCATGCGAGGACTGTCATGCAGTGCAGGCAGATCCGATAACTGACAAGGACAGGCACAATATTACACCCACACCGAGCACATATTCTGTTGGTGGAAATAATGTTGTTGGCATCAATGACTGCACAACATGCCATGACTCTGTTCTCTACAACAAGTCTATCAGCACTTACGGGTACTGGAAGCCAAAGGATTGTGACTACTGCCACACATATCCAGATAAATATTACGAGTGAGTTTCATGAAGATATTTGAACTGCTGAAAAGTCGTGTTGAGATCGAAGTCACTTTTGACACGTTCAAAAATGTGCTCTGCTTCTTTATTATAATGTCTTTGGATTACTACTTTCCAGGGATATTTTGAGTAGATGTTCACCAAAAGATGCTATTCTACATCTATCAAGAGTGTTCAATGTTACGGATTAAACTCTCACCGCTACACCTTTCTCCTTCAGGTACTTCTTTGCCCCCCCTATTGTATATTCCCCGAAATGGAATATGCTCGCAGCAAGCGCAGCATCAGCCTTGCCGCGCGTGAAAGCGTCATACATGTGCTCAATATTCCCGGCGCCGCCTGAGGCTATTATCGGGATGCCAAGGGCTTCGGAGAGAGAGCGGGTAATGGGCAGGTCATAACCGTCTTTTGTGCCGTCCCTGTCCATGCTTGTGAGCAGTATCTCGCCTGAACCCAGTTTCTCCACCTTCTCTGCCCATTGGACCGTATCCATGCCGGTAGGCGTCCGCCCTCCATAGATAAACACCTCGTACCATGCCTTCGTCCCGTCCTCAAGTTCGATGATGGTCTTATCCTTATTATCCTTAATATTGGAATTGCGTTTGCAGTCGATTGCAGTGACGATACACTGGGAGCCGAAAATTTCGGATGCCTCCCTCACAAAATCAGGATTCTTTACAGCAGCGGTATTGACTGAAACTTTGTCTGCCCCTGCGCGCAGGATGCCCTTTATGGCATCGGTGGTGTTTATACCGCCTCCGACAGTGAGGGGGATGAACACTTCGTCCGCCGTTCTCTCGATAACATCTATCATCGTGCCGCGGCGCTCATGCGAGGCAGTTATGTCAAGGAACACAAGTTCATCCGCCCCCTGCTCATTGTACTTCTTTGCAAGCTCAACAGGGTCGCCTGCCTGTTTCAAGTTCACGAATTCGATCCCCTTGACCACACACCCTCCTTTTTTATCAAGCGTTACGTCAAGGCATGGGATTATACGTTTAGTTAGCATGTTTGCTCTTTAGTTGTTATGGAATGAAATAGTTTGCTGAACGTGGTTTTCATTTCTTTGATATGAGATTTGCCATTTCAGATAATATATTATAATTCATATACATTATGTACATCTATATGAATTATTTTATTGTTTATTAGTGTTCCTTATTTATATATGGGGCTTCATCCGGCTTTTTTAAAAAACACAATAATAATTTAAATGATTATATTCTACCAAAAGCTTTATGTATTATTATGATTATTATTACCATAGTGAGCAGGCGTTCATACGTTTTTTACGTCACTCCCACCTCCTATCCATTTGCCTGCTCATATCCTAATCATAAAATCTTTATGCAATCACTCTTATTGAGTGGGATATGGGTCTTACTTACGCAAAATCAGGGGTAAATATCGAGAAAGAGAATAAAGCTATTGCTGCGCTGGCAAAACAACTTACCTATAAGCGGACAGGTATTGGCGCCCCATTAACTGATGTCGGGCATTACGCAGGTCTTATAGACTTCGGAGAGTATGCCCTGGCGCTCACTACGGACGGAGTTGGTTCAAAGGTCATCATCGCGAACGAAATGAAACGATGGAATACTGTGGGGATTGACTGCATTGCCATGAACGTGAACGACCTTCTGGCAATGGGTATAGAACCTCTTGCTTTTGTGGATTACATTGCCATAAGTGAGCCAAATGATGAGATAATGAGGCAGATAGGCGAAGGGCTGGCAAAAGGTGCAGAAATGTCAAGGATGACAATCGTGGGAGGCGAGACCGCGACACTTCCTGATGTAATAAAAGGCTTTGACCTCGCAGGAACGTGCATGGGTATGGTAAAGAAGGATAGGGTAATTACTGGTGAGCGCATCAAACCAGGAGATGCAATTGTGGGGCTGCCATCCTCAGGGGTTCATAGTAACGGTTATTCGCTTGTTCGAAAGATTATCGATGATGCGGGATATTCCTATCAGAACCCTTTCCCTTATAACACTGACACTACTATCGGGGATGAACTGCTTATCCCGACATTGATCTATATGGATATACTTGATGCTGTCAACAGTTTTGACATTCATGGTCTTGCTCATATAACCGGAAGCGGGCTCATGAAGCTCCACCGCGTAACAAAATACGGGTTCGATATCAGCGACCCGCTTCCACAGCAGCCGATTTTTAAATTCCTGCAGGAGGAGGGGATGGTGGAGGATGCCGAGATGTATAAGACCTTTAACATGGGCATGGGTTTTGTGGTGGTGCTTTCACAGGATGATGCAGACGAAGCTGCAAAAATGATGGGTGGAAAAATTGTCGGAGAGATCATTGATGAAGGGATATTTGTTAATGGGCTTGAGATAAAATAATCAAAATGATTCGAACGCAGGCTAAGGCAAAACTGTGGCTGGTGAACGACAGGGATGAGCCTATAATGGGAGAGGGGAGAGCGGATCTTCTAAAAGCCATCCGGGATGAAGGTTCCCTTAACAAGGCAAGTAAAAAAGTGAAAATTTCTTATAAACATGCGTGGCTGCTGCTAAATGATATTGAAAAGAGCCTCGGTGAGCCTGTAATTATTAAGAAACGCGGCGGGAAGGAACAGGGTACGTTCCTGACTGAAAAAGCAATAAGACTTCTTGAAGAATATGATACTTATCAGGATATACTTTCAGAAACGGTATATGATAAAACATTCTGGGAGGTGATTGGGATGAAAATATCAGCAAGGAACCAGATGAAAGGAAAGATCACCGGGATTGAAAAAGAGGGTCTTATAGCAAAGGTAAAGATCGCTATAGAGCCGTCAACAATAACAGCAGTTATTACAAAGGAAGCTGCTGAAGCACTGGGACTCAAGAAGGATGATAAGGTAGTGGCAGTGGTAAAGGCGACGGAAGTGATGATAGGGAAGGAATGAACATTCCCTCATTAATGGGTTAGGTCTTTTCAATTTAAGACAGCGAGATAAATTTTGTGTGGTATAGTTTATCTTATTTATCTTTAATTAGTTAACTCTATTTTCTTTGTCTGCTTTCGTATTTCTCATGATGCCTCCGGTAATAGTCAGCAGTCATTTTTAAAACCCTTTGTATGGTTCGTTCCCGCATCTGCACGTCTTTTGCTTTCATCACCTGTTCAACATAATCTTCCTGGCAGGAGGGGCGCAATTTATCCCATGCAATTAGCATATCGGGGGCAGTCTCAAGCGCCTGGGCTAAATCCTGCGGTATTGTTTCACCTTTTTTGGTTTTCATATACTGAAGAATTCCTCCCTGTATTTGGATTTGTCTGAGGACTGATAAATCTTGCCATTATAGTTAAAAACCTAATATCTGATACTTATTCTAGGGTTCACTTTGCGCTCTTTGCGTGCTTTGCGGTGTTCGATTCTATTCACCGCAGAGAGCGCAAAGGACGCAAAGATAGGTTCAAAACATTTAGTTCTCAACTATAATAGTATTCAATGGTGGAAGAACTGGAATCCCGCTGAAAATTTTTCGAAACTTTTATTAGCATTGCGTTATGTTTGAATGAACATAAGGTGACAAAAATGAGGAATCTTTTTGCAAAAATAATATTTGTTTCGATCATGATCTCCCTGTTTGCCGGCTGTGTCCAGCAGGCGCCGACAGGAAATACAACGACTCCAACGGCATCAGCTCCGCAGGAACTGCGTCTTGCTACGACAACTTCTACCTGCGATACGAAATTGCTTGACGTCCTGAATAAGAAATTCGAAGAAACTAACAACGTAAAAATATTGACCGTGTGTGAGGGTACTGGCAAAGCCATAGCGACAGGAGAACTCGGGGCGGCTGACGTTGTCATGGTGCATGCGGTTGATGCAGAACTGAAGGCTGTAGCCAACGGGAGTTTCATAAACCGATCTTACATGATGTACAATTATTTCGTAATAATAGGACCGGTGAGTGATCTTGCCGGAATAAAGAACGCCAGTAATGCTTCTGATGCCTTCAGACGGATTGCCGCAAAACAGGCGCCGTTCATATCACGGGGCGATGACTCGGGCACTCATAAGATGGAAAAATCAATATGGAAAGCTGCAAACATCACACCTGCCGGAACCTGGTATCAATCAGTCGGCAAAGGCATGGGAGATACTATAATTACGGCTGATACGAAGGAAGGGTATACGCTTTCGGACAGGGGAACATATCTTTCAATGAAGGATAAAATAAAACTGCAAATCCTTTTCGAATCAGACCGGAAATATCTCTTCAACCCATACCATGTTATGGCAGTGAATCCTGCCAGGTTCCCGGATGTGAAATACGAACTTTCATTGAAATACATAGCGTATGTGTTATCCCCGCAGGGGCAGGACATCATCCGAAATTATGGCAAGGACAAGTATGGGGAAGCACTTTTCATACCTGAAGAAGACGCAGGCAACAGGTTTGTACCACACATGATCGGGTGAGTTCATGGAAATAAGATACAATAAGTTTCACCGCCAGGAACGCAAAGGACGCAAAGATTATTGTGGTTACACTTTGCGTTCTTTGCGAACTTTGCGGTGATTTAATTTTGACAGGTTCACAGACGAAACCCAAGAGGCCACCGGACATTAAGGTTATGTATATCCAGGACATATTTAAATAATGTATGACAACTAATGCAGTACAAATAAGAATGCCATCTGTATTACTGAAAAACATAGAAGAGCTTGTCAAGCAGGGCTTTTATAAAAACAAAAGTGAAGCAATTATCGATGCTGTGCGTCATTTTGTGGGTTTTGAGCAGCCCAAAAGCGATATAGCGATATTCATAAGAGATGAACTGCATGGAAGAAAATTAAAGCGGGATTATTCAAAAAAAGAATTCGATGCTATATGGGAAAAAGTAAGACACGGGCATGACTGGAAAGAACGCTTCGGAACTGATGCCGATAGCGTCATGCAAGAAATCAGGAGAAGACGATGATATTCATCGATACGGATATCTTTGTGATTGAAAAGCTATTCAAAAACGATAAAAGATATATTATCACAAATGAGTTCATAAATAGCGATTTAAAGGAAAAATGCACTTCTATTTTCAACCTGTTTGAGCTTCTTGGCATTGCATCTTTTAACCTGAGTAAAACCGATTTGAAAAAATTGCTCAAAGGATTTTCTGAAGTTTATGAAATAAAGATACTGTTTCCTGTAACCTCATACGAATCACCGGATGCCTTCGTAGAGCATTTATTTGATAATGTATTTGAAAAAATAATCATGAAGATGAGTTTTTCTGATGCTCTGATAATGAGCGTTGCAGAAGAACATTCCTGTTCTAAATTTGTGACATGGAATGTAAAACACTTTGAAGGCAGGACAGATATTCCCGTGAAGACTCCAGAAGAGATGTTAACCTTATAGATGTTGCAGATGAGCAGTATTGACTTTTTGTTCCAGGGAATTATAAGAGCATTTGAATTGATATTCAGTTTGAACCCTTATATTATGAGCATAACCGGAGTATCCATAAGGGTTTCAGGCACTGCAACGATCCTTGCTACTCTGACCGCGATACCTCTGGCATTTGCAATAACCTTCCTGAATTTCAGGGGAAGACAGGTACTGATCACACTTATAAATACAGGTATGGGACTTCCTTCTGTTTTTGTGGGACTTTTTATTTTCGTGCTGATCGTGCCTGCCGGTCCTTTTGGTTTCCTGAAAATGTATTATACTCAGGAAGCCATGATCCTTGCCCAGTATATCCTTATAACACCTGTAATATGCGGGATATCGCTTGCTGCAATAAAAGCAGTCCCACAGCCGGTGATCGATACTGTTTATACTCTCGGCGGCAGCCGGAAAGAGGCCGTTATCGCCATGTTAAGAGAAGCAAGGTTCGGTCTTGTCACATCAGTTCTTGCAGGGCTTGGAAGAGCACTCGCCGAGGTAGGCGCTATCCTCATTGTCGGAGGGAACATTGCATATACAGGGAGTGTTGGGGGGGATTGGCGAAGGATTATCTTATACCCGATCTCTTACGACGGCTATAACTTCGGAAACAAGCAAAGGTGATATATCTACATCTATTGCACTCGGGATCATCCTCATATCTCTTGTTCTTTCGATAAATATTCTGGCAAACTTTTTCCAGAGGAGGGATTGAGGTGCACAATGAATTGATGAGGGTGCAGGACGTTTCCAAATCTTTTGGTAACAGGGATGTATTGAAAAAAATCAACATGTCTATCAATAAAGGAGAGATATTCGCTTTGATGGGGCCAAGCGGTGTAGGGAAGACTACACTTTTCAGGATAATGAACCTTCTGGAAAAGCCATCTGAAGGAAAGCTGTTTTTCAGGGGGATAGAATTAACTGGATGTACGATCCGCGAAAAGATTGGTGCCAGGCGCAGCATGTCAATGCTTTTCCAGACTCCGTGCGTTCTTGACACAACGGTCTTTGATAATGTGGCATACGGACTGGTTATCCGTAAAGTTGATAAGAAGAACATAAGGGAAAAAGTCATGAATGCATTGCACATCGTCGGGCTTGAGGGAAAAGAGCGGCAGAAAGCCCGCACCCTCTCAGGCGGTGAGGCGCAGCGCATGGCTTTTGCAAGGGCGATCGTTTACGACCCTGATATACTCCTGCTCGATGAGCCAACTTCGAACCTTGACCCTGCGAACGTGGCAAAAATAGAGGAAATAATCAAGCGGATAAGGAACGAACTGGGGACGACCATTGTTTTTGCCACGCATAACATGTACCAGGTTAAGCGCATAGCAGACAGGGTGGGTATTTTGCTTAACGGAGAACTGATCGAAGTGAACAGCAAAGAGAGGATTTTCGCTGCGCCTGAGGATGCCAGGACGAGGGCTTTTGTAGAGGGGGAGATGATATATTGAGGAAAAAGCTTTTGCCACCACTTGGAGAGACTGTAGAATCCTGATATTTTTTCGCTTATTTTTTTCAGCACCTGTCTTTCCTTCTTTCATATTTTATTTCACCATCCAAAAGCCTTAAAAAATCTTCCTAAGATTGCTTCAGGTCGCATTTTTCTGATAAAAGCTTCATTTGGAGTTTCCCCCCATTCAAGCTCCAACGAACCATGTATTCTGTCATTATACCAATCCTTGAATTCATTTGCTGAATTAAATTTATGTCTATGCCTTAGATACTCTTGAAACCATCGTTCAATCTTGCCATTAGTTTGCGGATTATTCCTTCTTGATGGTATATGATTTATCCCTTTTGATTCAAGATAATCTCGAAAAACAGAATCAGCTTCACCATTTTTGTCTTTTTTGTTCGGATAAAATTGTGAACCTCTATCAGTATTGATAGCTTGGATCAAACCATTGACCTCTGTAACTTCCTGCTCAGCAATTTTAAGGACCTCTAAAGCATTATCAGTCGTTGCATTATTGAATTCTCCAATTGAGAGGATCTTCCTGGATGCGTCATCTTCATAGGCAATTACATGAACTCCTTCATTTTCCATATAATCTGCATGAAGCAATGATAGACTATGCTTTCGCTCATAACGGCATCGCTTCCGCTTTTTCTGTTTTTTGGGATCAGGTTTTGCATATCCAATTTCCAAAAGATAGGCATGAATTTTGTTTTGAGGAATGTTTTGTTTATGTCTTTTTATAATATGGTGCCTGAGCATTTTTGCGCCGAAATATGATTCGCTATAGGCTTGTTTTATGATTTGTTTCTGTTCTTCTGTTAGGTACGCTTTAGGTCGTCTATTCGGATTCAAAATAGGATATTTCCCCGTTTCTTTGAAGATTTTCACTAATTGCTCTATTCTTCGGGTTGATACTTTAAATGAATAGGCTACTCGGTCAACGGTTTCTCCCTTTTTTAATACCCAGTCTATTCCTAACTTGATCCTTCTGTTTGTCATCTTCACCATCGGCTCAGATGACTTGTCATTCGAAGAAAATCCTGGCGAAATAATTTCGGGATTCTACAACCACTTGGAGAGACAAATAGAACTAAATAATGGAAGATGCATCATAACAATAATTCGGTGGTGAGTATGGATTTTGATGTTTTCTTCAGTTATCCACATAAAGATGCATCTCAAGTGAAGGATATACTTGAAGCTCTTCGGGCACAGGGACTGAACATCTGGATAGACCAGAGCGAGATACAGGATTTTAAGAGCATCACCAATTCTATAGTTGAAGGACTTGCTCATTCTAAAGTGCTGCTTGCATATTATTCCCAGAACTACTGGCGCTCACGAGCATGCCAGTGGGAATTGACAGCGGGATTTCTTGCAGCCCAGCGCGAGGGCGACCCGCGAAAACGCGCGCTGGTCATCAATCCGGATGAGAAGGCAGAGCACATACATCCGGTAGAATTGAGGGATGAGCTATTCCAGAAAGCTCCGAAGGATGCTGAAGCACTCAAGAAACTGGTGCAGAGTGTGAAAAACCACGTTTCAGGGATCAAAAGTTCAATCGGTGAGATCCATGCACTCACCCAGCCATCCTGGTATCCAAACACTGGCGCAGGCTCGAATAGATTCGTGGGGCGTCTTCCAGATATGTGGCGCATCCACTCGGCTCTGCATGCTTCTGGAGTCCCGATCATAACCGGGGCTGTGGCAAGTGCTATTGTACAGCTTCAGGGAATGGGGGGTGTGGGAAAATCGCTCCTTGCAGAGGAATACGCGCTTCGTTACGCTGCGGCATTCCCTGGAGGTGTGTTCTGGTTGAGGGCGTTCGGGAACGATGATGCAAAAACTTCAATGGGAGAAGAGCGTGAAGCAGAGCGCATAAGGCAAATTTCATATTTCGCTGCGCAATGCGGCATAACTGGTGAGAAAAAAAGTCCTGAGGAAACAGAGGCAGCTCTTAAAAGAGAACTTGAGTTCAGAGGAAAGCCCTACCTGTGGATAGTAGATGATGTTCCATCTGGAATGGTAATTGAGAATTTGAAAAAGTGGTTTTCGCCTCATCCACTGGGGAGGACGCTTGTTACAACGCGTACAAAGGAATATAACTCACTTGGAACTCTCATTCCCATTGGTGTTCTTGAACCCAGAGAAGCATATGACCTTCTTACCTTGAGGCGCAAGCCCATAGGGAATTTGTTTATCTGGGACGATGTTCCCGGAAACGATAATGGGCGACTATTTGATTATCTAAAGCAAGATCATGGTATTGATCTATCTAAAACTGCAAAAATTGAAAAAGACGACAAGAAAAAAACTATCATAGTATCAGATGAAAAAAATCAAATTTCATTAAATCTTAACCATGAAAAAACCAGGGTGAGCCTTAAGATCGATAAGGGGAAAACCTGTGAATTAATTGCACAAAAAGTATTCGATAAACTCAGCATATACACTCCTGCAGGGTGGGATGAAGAAAATGTTCTCCTTAAGCTAATAGATGACCTTGGTTATCATGCGCTGGCTGTTGATGTGGCTGGCGCCCTGCTTGAGAAGACCAAAGGTTTACAGTCATTTGCCGATTTCAGAAAGAAGCTTTCCCATACTGAAAAAGATGAACTGGAATATGCCTCGAAACTGAAGGAAATCCTTCCAACAGGACATGAGAAAAGCATTGCCAGTACACTCCTTCGAAGCATCAAGCAGCTTGAACCTGAAGGGCTTGATTTCCTTCGTCTGGCATCCGTTTTGGCTGTGGCTCCCATCCCTGCTTCTCTGGTATCCGCTGTATTTTCAAAGGTAGATGATCTGGATGAGGATTCAGGTAATATGAACGCAATGCTTGCATTTGATCAGGTGGAAAATCTTTCTCTTGCAGAAAGTGATAAAGAATCAGGAGCCAAAACCGTACATACCCTCATCTCCAGAACCGTGCGGTTTCGCGAAACTGCGCCTGAACGGATAGAGAAAATCCAGGCAGCGGCTGTGAGCGCGCTAATCGATAAGCTTTCAGTGATAAATGACCGCAGGATACACAGAGAACTCAAACTCGAAGTCGCACATGCAAGGCAGCTGGTGAACAGGGGTGATGACATCCAGACAGCGAACCTCACAGGCTGGGTGGCAATGTACGATTACCTAGAAGGTGCTTTTGGATATGCGGAAACACTTCATCGCAAACAATTAGAAATACAACAACGGATTCTTGGAGATGAACATGCAGACTGTCTCGCCACCATGGCTTTCCTCGCAAATACACTTCAAGCTCAGGGCAATACTACTGTTGCACGAAATCTCTGTGAACAAGTGATTGAAATAACGCAAAAAAATCTCATCAAAGAGGGTCCAAATAATAATATCTCTAATGCTATAACTGCTCTCCAAACCTGGGCTTTGCTGGCAAACACATTTTTCGCTCAGGGTGATTATGTAAGGGCGCGACAGCTTCTTGAAGATGTGTCAATAATAGCGCGAGAAACCATGGGTGACGATAAATCAATTACCTTCTCCACTATGAACAACCTTGCTGAAGTCCTCAAGGCTCAAGGGGACTTTTCAGGTGCTCGCAAAATCCAGGAACAGGTGTTAGAAATAGTGCGAAGAACTTTGGGAGATGATCACCCGGATACCCTCACCATTATGAACAACCTTGGATCTACTTTACGAAGTCATGGCAATTTTTCAGAAGCTCGCAAAATCCAGGAACAGGTGTTAGAAATATCGCGAAGAACTTTGGGAGATGATCACCCAAATACACTAACTACCATGAACAACCTTGCTGAAACACTCAGATCTCAGGGTGACATTGAAGGTGCGCGCAAGAACCAAGAAAAAGTGCTGGAAATATCAAGAAGAATTCTAGGAGATGACCACCCGAAAACTCTCGGCACAATTAACAACCTTGCAAATACGCTCTGGCATCTAAACGACTTTGTTGGGGCTCAACGACTTCATGAACAAGCGCTTGAATTGAGAAGAAAGAAACTCGGGCCAGAACACCCTGATACCCTCACATCTATGAATAACCTTGCTGAGACTATTGGAGTTCAGGGGGACTTTGCTGGTGCACAAAAAATGCAAGAAGAAGTGATTGAATTAAGGAAAAAAATACTTGGTGCTGAGCATCCTGATACCATCAACACTATGAATAGTCTTGCTGGAACTCTTGGGGCTCAAAGCAATTTTGATAGCGCACAAAGAATGTACGAACAAGTGCTTGAATTAAGAAAAAGAATACTTGGCGCTGAGCATCGTAAAACTTTGGAAACTATGAACGAACTTGCAAATACGCTAAAAAATAAGGGTGATCTTCCAGGTGCTATCAAAATCCACGAACAAGTGTTGGAGATTTCACGTAGGATTCTGGGCAATCAGCATCAACTTACGCTAACCAGCATGAATAATCTCGCCAATATTTTCGTAGCCCAGGGAGATCTTCCAGCGGCTCGTAACATCCAGGAACAGGTACTGGAAATATTGCGAAAAATATTGGGCAATGAAGACCCCATCACACTTGCTATTATGAATAACCTAACAGAAACACTCTATGCTCAGGGAGATATACAATCTGCGCGAAGAATTCAGGTAGAGGTTTTTGAAATTCAACGAAAAATTTTGGGTGATAATCATCCAGAAACACTCAATGCGCTCAACACCATGGACCACCTTGCAAATGATTTATGGACAAGGGGTGATCTTGTAAATGCTCGCGAATTTCTGGAACAAATTCTCCAAATAAAGCAAAAAATTTTGGGAAATGAACATCCAAACACTCTCAATACCGTTTCTAATATTGCAGCAACGCTCCAGGCTCAAGGTGACTATTCCAGTGCAAGAAAACTTCAGGAACAAGGACTTGAAATAATGAGAAAAATAAAGGGAGAAAAACATCCCGATACTCTGACTGCAATGAACAACTATGGAGTCACTCTAAGGGTTCTGGGCGACCTTCCTGGTGCTCGCAAAATCCAGGAACAAGTGCTTGAAATAATGCGAGAAATATTGGGCAATGATCACCCGAATACCCTAATAACCATGAAAAATCTTGCAGTTACGCATGAAGTTCAGCATGATTTTGCAGGCGCTCAAAAGATATATGAACAGGCACTCAATATATCTCAAAAAATACATGGAGTTGAGCATCCTGATACTCTCACCACCATGAAAAAACTCGCAGATATGCTCTATGCCCAGGGTAATTTTTCAAGTGCAGGAATAATTCATAAGAATTTGGTAGAGTTATGGGGAAAAACACAGGGAATAGATAATCCGAATACTCTTGCTGCGATGAATAACCTTGCTAGTACATTTCAAGCTCAAGGCGAATTCTCAAGTGCACGAAAACTATTAGAAATACTTCTTGAAATAATTCAATCAATAAAGGGAAATGAACATAGAGATACAACTATATCAGCTTGGAACCTTGTTTTTGTCCTCCGTGAGATGGGAGATGCTGCCGCAGCTATTGATATTATAAAAAAACATCTTGGCTGGCTGCTTGACAGGGATCCTGCAACACTTGAGGGGAACCAGCAGCAGATACGGGACATGATTATTCAAATGTTTAAACAAAAAGATCAATCCGGGTAAATTGAAAAAAAAATACTGAAAATTATCGAAAAGGAACTGGTATGGTAAAATTCCATAATTACTTGAATATCCATGAAAAAATAAAACCGCAGATGAACGCGGATTTGTTGCTGCGCATCTGCGTTTATCAGCGTTCATCTGCGGTTAATATACAGGAGGAAAATATGACAAAAAAGAATACAGAAAAAACATGTACTTCAAAAGAAGTTAGAACAGACAGAAGAGCACAAACTCATTCAGCAGGCATGATCCACAGCATCATACCTCCGCATATCCTGAAGGAGATATCAAAGAAAGGGAACCAGAAACAGAAAGACATGGCAATGAGAACGTTGCTGATGTCAGAGAAAATGCGTGGAAGGCGCGAGGCGTTCGCCGAAGTCTATGTTGGAGCAGCGACTGGTGTTAAAAGCATCAGGGTCTATGACGCCAAGAATTTACAGGATCTTCCCGGAGAAGAAGTACTCGATCCGGGGAACAGCAGCGACCTTGCAATAAAAGAAGCATACGACGGCGCAGACGCCACATATAACATGTACCTTGATGTTTATAATCGCAATTCCATTGATGACAGGGGTATGTGCATTATGTCAACAGTGCACTTTGACGTGAATTTTGATAACGCTTTCTGGGACGGGAGGCAGATGGTTTATGGAGATGGAGATGGCGATCTCTTCAACCGCTTCACAATAGCTCTGGATGTCATAGGGCATGAACTGACACATGGTGTTACAGAATATGAGGCAGGGCTTGTATATTATGATCAGCCGGGCGCACTGAACGAGTCAATGTCTGATGTCTTTGGAACGCTCGTGAAGCAGAGGATACTTAATCAGACCGCGGATGCTGCGAACTGGCTTATCGGCGAAGGACTTTTCACATCGAAAGTTAACGGTACAGCTATTCGCTCCATGAAAGCACCGGGAACCGCTTATGATGATCCCGTTATAGGTAAAGATCCTCAGCCTGCACATATGAAACAATATGTCAAATTACCCCGCTGGGATGATGGCGGAGGCGTTCATGTTAACTCCGGTATCCCGAATCATGCATTCTATTTGACCGCGATGGAAATAGGAGGATACGCATGGGAAAAAGCTGGCAAGATATGGTATATTGCATTGAGGGACATGCTCAGATATAACTCTAATTTCCAATCTGCTGCTGACAGGACATACCAGATCGCAGGGGAAATGTACGGCTCAGGGAGCAAAGAGCAACTTGCTGTCAAAACAGGGTGGACCGGAGTAGGGATCACTCCCAGGATAAAAAAATAAATAAAGTATCTCACAGAAGAAAAATGTTGATCCAATTTGAACGCAGAGGCGGATTTGCAGGGATCCGAAAGGATACAAAATTGAATACTGATTTTATTCCTCCGGATGAAGCTCAAGAACTGCTTGAACTGATAGAGAAAGCGGATTTTTTCAATTTGCAGGAGAAATTCCCGGTACCGAAAAGGGGTGCTGATCACTTTCAGTACAGGCTTACTATTGAGAAAGAAGGAAAAAAGCATACTATAGAGGTCAGTGATCCAGCAGTCCCTGTAGCACTGAAACCTCTGCTTCAATTTCTTTCAAAGTATTAAAAGGATTATTATGGTTCGAAAAAAAGACATAATATTTAGCTGGAACAATGTTAAGAGTGACATTGATCAAAATAGCCTGCGGGAGTTCCTCAGGGATGATCTCAAAATCCAATGGGCAAAAGATGCAATCATCACAAAAGTGAATGATAATACAATAAAGATCGAAAAAAAAGACAAAAAATTATCAGTCCAAATTGAACTTGATAAAAAAGCGATCCTGAAATTGGGTAATGGACGAAGCTACGATCTTATTGCAGAGGAAGATAACGGCAATCTGAATATATATAGAACAGAAATGGAGGGCATAGGCAAGACCCCTGTACGTATTCATGGAATCATCTTTATAGCAGTATATCATATACTATTGTCAATTTTTTTATTGGCAGGTCTAGTGACTTTTTTATCCGCAATTGCAGGAGGCTATGACTTGAAAATACTTAACCTCACATTTTCAAAAGAAGCAAACCTTGTTATAGTAGTGGCTCTTTCCGGAGCGCTGGGTGGTCTTGTGCATTCGTTGCGGTCGTTTTACAAGTATGTCGGCAACAGGAAATTAATATGGAGCTGGTTTGCGATGTATATTCTCTTGCCATTTGTGGGGACTTGCATGGGATTGGTTTTCTATTTAGTGATCCGCGCCGGTTTCTTCTCACCCCAGACACAAATTGAACAGACAAGCCCGTATGGCTTTGCTGCACTCGCCGCTCTTGTAGGATTATTTTCAGAACAGGCGCTCCTTAAACTGAAAGGTGTTTCTGAAATTGTATTTACAAAAGGTGAAATAAGAAAAGATGATATTGCATCAAGACCTGAGAGCGATGTTGCTGAAAATAGCGGTGAGAAAAACAATGAAATTAAATGAAAGCCAAAAGCCCTCATTATGATATTCGGCGGGCGCTGTCATCATAGATGGTGGAACGAAGGCGGGAATAATGGAAATAATGGGTCAGGCTGTGGGAAAATAAGTGGATATTGCTGCGCTCTGGTTCAGAATCAATAAAACGGGAGATATATTGTTATCGCGCAAGAGCATGGATGTACAGCGATTAAGTGGTGGGGATGCCCGATTAGTTTCACACCGCTTGCATCAGATATATCTCATTGAATGTTGTCGATAGCGTCTGGAGTGATAAAACATGGACTTAACTATTGAAAGAATGGACACAACAATGGATTGCATGTATGCAAAGAATGTCAAGGAATTCTTCATCCTGAGGGAATCAGACAATCCTGATTACAGGTCTGCTGTGATTCTTTTGCGCAATATGGTGGAAAAAAAAGATACTACCCCTCTTGAGAAAGAAGCATTGTCTGTTGCTGTCAGGCTTATCAAGCAAAACATGGAGGAGAAAAACCGGGATGCAGTAAAATAATTTTCAGATCACATATGATCGTAATGCGGCAGTTCCTTATGGACCTTATCAATAAAAGCGTGATCGAAAATTTCGTCCTCGGAAAGGTTCCTTGATATATATTTCAACCTGCGAAGAACAGGTATGAAAGCCATCGTGGAATCCACGAAATCACGGGACAGGGAAGCGCAGTATTTCGGAGAGACACGGTATGCTTCAATAACGAAATCTGCATCCACAATACCAGTGAGTTCCGCTACGATCCTCGCAGCTTCTGCCGGGTTATTCCTGATGAAATTACTGGCTCTTTCATGCAGTTCCAGGAAGCCTGTGATCACGGCCTGAGAATCCAGCAATTCCTTTCTTACGACTATCCCGTAACTCGGATTGTTACTCCACAGGGCGTCAGGAGGAATTACGATCCTTGCACCGCATGCGCGAGCCGCTGCAACAGCAAGAGAAGGTGTACCGACAGCAGCCTCGATGTCCCCATCGACCAGCGCTTCAAGCACAAAGTCAGTCCACGCGAAGTTCCTGACCTTTATGTCAAGACCGGATTCCTCAATGGCATTATTGATTATGACGTCATGGATAGAGCCTTTTGGCGGTGAGCCGATTACCTTTCCTTCAAATTGAGTAAGAACCACATTAATATCATTCAGTTCATCAAGTGTACCGAATTCTTTCCTGGCTATCATCACTGTTCCCTCAACATGGCCGCCGGCCACGCATACGATTGGGATGCCACGGTCGATGCCGATAATGGCAGGAGGAAGACCAATATAGGCAAGGTCGATCTCCTTATTTTCAAATGCTTTTACGATGTAAGGACCTGAGGCAAAGAGCTTCCAATTTGCATGGATGCCAGCTTTTTCAAGCCAGTCGGTACCCATGAGGATGAAAGAAGTGTGATAGACTGTGGAGAGGTGAGCGATAGAAAGGTGAGTTAAGCCGTATTTTTTATTATTGTTCTGTTTCAAGATCAGATACTTCCTTTACGAATTTCCGGTAAGGTACAAATTTATTGTATTTTACAGGATTAAATTTTGTTATTCCATTTTTTTCGCTCTAATGGGAATTGCAAATGTAAACGTGCTCCCCTCTCCATACTTGCTTTTCACAGTTATCATCCCGCCCTGCAACTCTGCCAGCTTTTTCGTGACCACAAGTCCAAGCCCCGTACTCCCGTATTTGCTGGCTATGCCAGGATTGAGCTGTGTAAACTCTGAAAAAAGTTTTCCCATATCTTCTTCTCTTATTCCAATTCCAGTATCTTCGACCGCGAACTTTGCCAGGTCACGGTCTATTTTCGCTATTATGGTTACAGTTCCGCCTTCCTGTTTACTGTACTTCACAGCATTGGATATCAGGTTGAACATTATCTGCTTGAACCGCTTCCTGTCAGCTTCTATGAAATCGAGGTCTGGATCAAGTTTCTTTTTGAACAACACATTGCGTTTTGTGGCGCTCTCTCTAAAGAGGCTGACGACTTCGTAAATGGTTTCAGGCACAGATACCGTTTCAATGTTCAGTTCTATTTTTCCTGTTTCTGCCTTGCCCAGATCAAGAATGTCATTGACTATGTCGAGCATACGTTTACTGCTGGCAAGGATATTATCAACATACTTCTTCTGTTTTTCATTCAATTTACCAGGGATCTCCTGCTTCAGGAGTTCGGAAAATCCTATCATGGCGTTAAGTGGAGTTCCAAGGTCATGGCTTATTGCCGGAAGAAGTTCGGATTTTGCCTTTATTGAAATAGCAAGACGCATATTTTCATCCTCTATCTCTTCTGCCCGCTTGTGGTCCGTGATATCCCTGATAACGACTGAAAGACCAACAATCATATTCCCTGTATTATTCAGGGGAGATACCGTGACGCTGACATCTATTTTACTGCCATCCTTCTTCTTATGCACTGATTCGATGCCCGATACTTTACTTCCTATCAGGACACTGTGGATAAGCTGTTCGTTTTCTGCCTGCTTATCAGATGGGATCAATAACCTGGAAAATTTCTGTCCTTTTACCTCATCTTCTGTCCACCCGAAGATATTCTGGGCTGCCAGGTTCCAGGTCAATAGCCTTCCCTCAAGGTCAGTTGTTATGATAGCATCGTTGGCATTATTCACAAGGTTCCTGTACCTCTCCTCTGCTGTCACACGAAGGTTCTTCTCAGCCCTGGTTATAGTTTCATAGGGCAGTTCAATGGATGACCTGTACATTGCAAGATATACAAAATAAAAACTTGCAGCTTTAAGCAGATTCCCTGCATAGTCTGAATATATATATGAAAAATTGCTGAAAACAAGTATGACAAAACCGTATAGCAGGCAGATAATAAAATTTTGCGGTTTTTCCCGGAACCTTTTTAGATAGAGATAGGCTGAATATGCGATAGTTATTGACGAAATGACCACGAGATATAAGAAGCTGGCAGAAGGACTTCCATCTGTATATACCAGTGCAGGTATTTCGCGGTGAAAGACAAGACCTGCTGCGAGCAGTATGAACGATATAAGGTTCACCTCAACTATGAGTATCGGTTTTTTCATAAAATGGGGCGAGGTGCCGTTGTAGATATATGCGCTTATCAGGAGAAGGATCGATAATACCACAAGAGCCATACCCCAGAAAAAAGCCGACTTTTGAAGAGAATTTTGTGTTATAAAATCAGGCATGAAAGGATAGGAGAGCATATGGTAAATAGTCAGCACTCCGACGAGAAGGAAAGATGCACCTATGAAAAGGGAATGATTGTCCCTGCTTTTGTCATAGGCATACCATGTTATTACGAATATGGTAAATGACAGGACTAGAGGCAGGAGTTGAGTTGATATCTCAAAATATTCCCCGACTTCAACAGGGAAATTCTTGAAAAACTCAAGCGAATACCCGAGCAGGAAGATAGGTACGATAACAACCAGAATTTTCTGGGCATGTTTTTTAATATCCATATTAGCACTCATTTTCTGCCGAAAATGCGTTTGACATTTGTCACAACAAATCCGTCGGTATTCGTTACCATCGTATCGAACCTGGTTATGAAATCACGGGCTATGTGTGGCATTACACCCCTGAATTTCTTCATATACATTGCCTGCTGCCTTGCAAAACCCTCCTCGAACCATTCAAACACAAGCGCGCCGTCAGCCACATCCATTATATCTTCTTCCTTCATGCTTTCAAATATGCCTTTACCGAGAAGCAAAAATACAAGTCCGCCCCATTTCTTGGATCTGCGCTGTAATTCTTCAAGGAAAGATATCCTGTCGTTCCAGCTCATGTGCCTGTTGCAGGCATGGAAAAGAGAGGTCAGGGAGTCGATTATCACAATGTTGCCTGGCGCATTTGCATCCAGTGTAGAGACAAGTTGTTTGATTATCTCCCGCCCTTCTTCCACGCTTTTCAATGTGTTAATGCTGATCCAGTCTTCTTTATTATAGGGCGGGAATAATGAATTTGGCGAGAGGTCACTGAAAAACATGTTCTCAGACAGGGCAGATGCGAATTCGGGAGGGAACGTATGTCCCAGTTCTGCCATGATATCCTCTTTTGTGTGCAAGAAAGAGATGTAACATATCCTTCCTGGAAATTTCAGTTTCTCGTCTTTCTGCAGAAGTATGTTAAGCTGGTCATTTAGAGCTTTTAGTTTATCCGGGCTTTTCTTTATCATGGAATGCATTACCGCACAGGTATATGCGAATTCCGTATTTCCTGCGCCCACGTCCCCTATAAGGAGAACAAGTGAGCCAGATGGGAACCCTCCCCGGATTATTGTGTCCAGGGTAGGTATAGCTGTAGGAATCCTGTTTAGAGTTATATTTATCACCTTTTTAAGAGTTTATTGATTTTTTCATGGATCATGATGAAGACACCCTCTGGTAATGGAGATACAGCCTGCCACCGGGTCCGGCATCCCTGTTATCCACGTACCTTACAAGGAAATAATACCTGGGGAGATTATTCACAGTATAAGGTCCAAAATTACCTTCAGGGAGCAAATAATCCGTGGTCAACGGCACTTCGACCGGGGTCGTTGAACTCTTGTTAAGAGTCTCTTTATTATCCCATAAGAAGGTGGAACCATTATATAGCTGGAGAGTGAAATTATCGCCTGTTGCATTGTACATGAGTCTGTAACTTCTGATTTGCAGCAGCAGGTACACCTGAGGTGTTCGTCCTGACATCCAGATGATAACCTCCCGGAATTCCGGGTGTATAACCGTGTATGCGCTGGTAGTCGATGGAAAGGTTGCCACGTGAAGTCCCTGCCGGATCTTCATCTATGTACCTGATGCGAGGATTTCCGCCGTTGTATTCGTAGGGATTCAATGTAATGTTCATTAATGCCCATATACCCGCAGAAGCGTTCAGGCTGCTCCTGTTATTCCAGTCAGTGCCGTTCCAGACATAGACTCCGTAAGTATCGGCGGCATCACGGCTGTAGTTTATCTCAAGGTACTGGCTTGTGTCATCTGGGACAGATGCGGTGTCTGTTGTGATGTTCAGGCTGTATGTTGCGGTGCCGCTTGTGGTAATATTGACCTCAAAGGCATCTACGTTTGCTGTTGTGCTGGCTGCGCCAGTTTTTGCTACATTCAACCAGAGAGCAAGGCTCTGGGCATCAGCCCATGTCCATGTTCCCAGTGCCGATGTAATGTCAAGGGTATAAGTGGGATTTGGATAATTATATGCGAGATTGCCGGTATCAGTTTTAACAGTCGTATCCACACTATTAAGGGTATAACCTACTGTGGGTATGTCACCTGCACCGTATAAAGTTATACTGTAGTAGTATTTTACTACAACTTTTGTAATCGTTCCGCTTCCCCCCATCGCAAAACCGCTCCCGGTTATCCTATTTTTATTAATGGAATCAAGGACATTGTTTGGAGCGCCTATCACGTTATTGTGTAAAGTCGGACTTGACGTGGCATAATAACTTGCCACACCACTCCCACCGCTCATGCCTCCTTCTGTCAGGTTGGCAAAGGCTCCTGTGGCATTGCTCTGCATGTTTGCAAAGTTTGTCACCGTACCATTAGCCGCAGAGTTGCTGGTTACATAGGTAAAGTTATTCCTTTCCGATGTTCCTGTCAACAGCGTTTCATTGAACAGGGCGGCAGCGCCGCCATCCGCAATGCTCTGTGCATTGGGGAAATCTGTTACCGTGCCCTGTAAATCAAATATCTCATAACCTGAAACATAGGTGAAAAGCGACGTTGTTGCAGCATTGTGATTCACCCAGGTGCCATTTACATTGTTAGAAGTATCTACGGTTCGTATGCTTATGTTATGAGCGCTGTTTGGCATCAGGTATGTGGCATTGAAGGACTGGGTTCCTTTTGGAACAGTGCCAGCGCTCAATTCATCGATCTTCACTTCAACATGGTCAAAGTCCGCATCTGCAGGGTCTGTCCATGTCCACCTTATATAGAGCGGCTCATATGTGACGTTAGTCAGATTTGTTACGCTTGCAGGCGGTGTTTCATCACCAGTTCCTCCTGTCACGAATATGTACTCTGTACTGTTCACGCTTTCCTTGCCAGGACGGCTGCTGTTGACGATGAAGTAGTATGGAGTATTTGGTGAAAGGCCTGTGAGAGAAACTGAATGAGATGATGCAGTATCGCATGCAGATGTATAGGGATAAACGCCTGGTGAAGTCCCGTACATCACACAGCCTGTAGTGCTAACCTCTGTGGGGATAATTATTGAATTAAAAACATAGCCGGTTTTTGCTGTTACAATAATATTATTCATGGTTTTCCAGGTTATATTCGTAGTATTCGTGGTAGTGTCCTTTACCTGTATGTTAGTGATACTTGTAACATTGGCATTGGAAATATCAAGCGTGGTGTTGGCCTTTCCACTGACAGTAGGTACTGTTCCTGGAATTATAGAACCATCGCTCGTATCAAAATCAACACTTCCATTGATTAAATTTCCAAGGCTGTCTTTTAGCGTTGCAGTGACATTATAAAAGTCAGGGCTATAAGGCATAGCATCAAGCTCCATGATGCTTCCCTGTGATGACGCAGAATAAACAAGTGTGGTTTCATAACCAGGCAGGGCTGCGTCAATATAATGAAAACCTGCGTCTTTTGTCGTCAATGTCACGCTCACCCTGCCATCAACTCCGGATATCGCAGAATCCGGCGAGAGCGTAGCAGTGGAACCTGAGTTGCCAGGTGATCGAGTCAAATTAATATTAAAGCTCACAGGAACATTAGGAACAGGATTATTATATTCATCCTGAACTTCAGATGTGATGGTAGTCGTCCCGCCTACAGGGAGCTCAGAGCCAGCTCCCGATACCCTGACGATCCTCCTGGCTGGCGAGTGGGGCGGCGCTGCCTTTGGCGAAGAGGATATATATGCTTCACCCATCTTGATAACCAAGCTGGAGCTGATATTTGCTATTACGATACCATTCGTGGAATCCTTCTTTTTTACATTTGCGCCTTCATTCTCAAGAGTTTTCGCCCACCATTCTACATAATCAGGGTTTGTGTGGAGTATGATCCAGACGTTCTTACCGATAACAGAATTTTTCTGCTGGGATGTCGGATATATATTGATACTCTTTCTCTCAACCCCGCTTAAAGTTCCGTATTCCAGCGCCTTTACGCTAGGAAGGAAAATAGTGTTGTTAGCAAGCACGGTTTGTGAACTTGTTGTATAGTTCGAGTTGCTTCGTCTAATCAGACCGTTCTCGTATATCAATGAGTTGTAATTCCGGGCGCCTTGAAGTGCATATATTATCATACCTGTGCTGACGTTCTTGATGCTTGTTTCATCTGTCATCCCCTCCGGGAATACTTCGTTGTACCTGACCTCAACCCATGTGTTGTTCCTGACTTCAAGGGATGCATAAGCCTCTTCCCGCGGATTGTAAACCAAGACCTTTGGTGAATACTTGAAACCCATAATAAGAGGGGATGAAAGCGTGGTGCCGCCAAGAATACCGCTCTCGATGTTCGACTTGAGTAATTTGAAATCGTCCTGCATTATCTTCAGATGGCTGAGTTCCTCCTCTGTATTCCATACCGGTACAAAGCTCAGCTGCACTGTTGTCAGTATAGTAACACCTATAGCAAGCATGAGAATAAACCCGAGTACCGGTGAAATGCCTTCGTTATTTTGTAATAGTCCTTTTCTCATACATCACATTATTTAAAACATGTTTGAATTTCATTCAACATTATTATTATAATAATGAATAGCGCCCATTATTAATAAATTTTCGCTATTTTGTTTATAGTACCAATAACTATATATATTCATATCATAATAATAATCATTATCTAAAGGAGACTCTAAAGAGGATATTAATATGAACATGAAAAAAACAAAATCTAGTACAGTTGGAAGAATATTGAAAGATGACAAGGGTGTATCCCCTGTAATCGCTGTCATCCTGATGGTAGCAATTACTGTTGTAATGGCAGCTATAGTATCGTCGTGGAGCGCCGGTGTAAAGGCACCGACAACACCTACGACCATCGGTCTGGACATTTCCAGGAACAATTATACTATTGCCGTAGTGGTTACAGCAATAGATCCTGCAAGCTCGGCTCCGATTAGTCTGATAAATATATCATATTATAATTATTCAGTATCTAACTACTCGGCCGCGAATATAGCTAATGCAAATGTTGGAGATTCCATATCTATCAATACGGGTAGCGCAACTTTACAGCAGATTATCGTAACTGCAACATATAAGGACGCTTCGAAGAAAGTCTTATATTCAAGAGAAACATAAGATTTTCCATCCCTTTTTGCAGGCATCCTGCAAAAGGGAAATACTTTTTTTTATTTTGATGCGGGTTTGAACAAATATATTGAGAAACCAAGCGCTAAAGCAGCAAATTCAAGGATAGGAAAGCGCAGTTTTGAACTGGCTTTTAGCTTGAAGAGCGGGAGGTACCTAATTTATGCATGGATTTTGTTATTGATCCTCAGTATCATCCTTACATTCATTATACAGGACTGGGGTTCAGAAATCCGTCCCCCGAAGTGCAGGCAAATGTTGGAATCTCGGTTACAAGGCTGGATAGCAGCAGGCTCGAAGTCATGATAATCTCAATTGAAAAAGATACGGACATTGAATACCTCACTTATTATACTTCACGCGGCAGTGGTTATATCAACAAATCCGCAAACCCGGTTTCACCTGTGCGGGATATAGGTGAGGTCGGCACAATACCTGTTTCCGGTTATAACGAAAAGGTAGAGATTTTCGCCACCCTGCTAAATGAAACAATTAAAATATACGATAAAACCGAATAACTTAAGAACTACAGTATATCGGTTATTTAATTTTAGGAATTATCATATCAGGGTATTAATCAATATTTTTACCTGATATCTCCTCAGATATTTCTGATAGCTTCAGCGATAACAGGAGCCGCGCTTACCACGCTTACCCCTTTATCGATCGTATCAGTAGCGATGATACCTTTCACCCCTGCCTTGAATAATTTCAAAACCGCATTATTGGATAGTACTGGATGCACGCATGCAGTGTAAACATCATGCGCCCCCTGGCTTCTCAATAAAGTAATGGTCTCTGCCATCGTTCCCCCGGTCGAGATGATATCATCCAGTATTATAACATCCCTGTCTTTTACTGCCACATTCTTGGGTTTTATTGATACGGTCTCACCGGATAAGCGCGTCTTCTCAAGGAAATCATAATCGATCCCCATGTCTTTTGACGCGTTTTGAGCAAGACCTATCGCGCCGTCGTCCGGTGAAATTATCAGCGGATCCTTAAGCTTCAGGTTCTTAATGTATTTTCCAATAACTGGCGTGGCATCAAGATTTACTGCCTTCGCGTCAAAATGATCCAGGACGCTTTCATCGTGTATATTTATAGTATAAACAGTATCCGCTTTTATCGCTTTTGCGATAGCGCGTGCGCTTACCGGCTCTCCGGGTTTGAACTGCTTATCCTGCCGCGCATAACCCATGTAGGGAATGACGACATTGATACTTGAGACATCGCTGCACGCATCGATAAGCTGCAGCAGCGAAACAAAATCCGAATCTGTTACAGTGCTCTGTATTATCGTGACGTTATCGCCTGAAAATTTGTCCAGGACACGGGTATATAATTCACCATCCGGGAATTTCTTGAATTCGCTTACCAGCAGGTTGGTTTTCAATATTTCTGATACTCTTCCTGCGAGCAACTGTGAAGCCGGTCCGCCAATAATGTCCAAAATCATACCTCAAGCCCTTAATGAATAGCTTGGAATATAAAGAATTATTGTTCCTTTAATGGAATCATCTTTCCTTTAATAGAATTATGTACTTTTCAGGTACAAATAATTTCGATGTTATTTTGTTTAGACTGTAATGTATTATCGTTATATTTATGTACTGCCTTGTCTAATTTAAAACGCCGCAGATAAAACAAACAATAGGCATACCATAATGAATGATGGTTTGCACAAAAGCAAAAATATATCATAATGCGGATTAATGAGTTCACATAACTAACCCCTGGAGAAATTAAACATGACGTTATTTATTGAAATTAAAGATCTTCGTGTCGGCTTTGATGGAGTAGATGTACTCAAAGATATAAACCTGGAAGTTAATGAAGGAGAAATCCTCGGGATACTGGAAAAAGCAGTGCAGGTAAATCCATCCTGATGCATGTGCTAAGGGGTGTTGAAACGTTTGAGGAAATATCAGGAAGCGTAATATACCACCTCGCCCGATGCAGCAAATGCGGATTGATAGACCGTCCGAGCAAAGCAGGGACAAAATGTCCCAGATGCAATTCAAATTTTGAGAGTTTCGAAGCCGATTTTGTAAAACTGGATATCCATGACCCTGTAAGGAGGGACATAACAAGACGGATAGCAATCATGCTCCAGAGAACGTTTGCCCTCTACGGTGATGAAAGGGTAATCGTGAACGTCATGAATGCGCTCCAGGAGATCGGAGAAATGGGACCCAATGCGATAAACAAGGCGGCAGACCTGCTTGACCAGGTCAATCTTTCAAACAGGATGATGCACGTTGCAAGAGAGTCTCAGGGGGCGAGAAACAGCGCGTTGTCCTTGCCAGACAGCTTGTGAAAAATCCGATTCTACTGCTGGCAGATGAACCTACAGGAACACTTGACCCTAAGACAGCCGAATTAATTCACGAGACTATCCTGAATGCCACCAAGGAATTCAAGATGTCACTGATTATCACTTCCCACTGGCCAAAGGTCATAGAAGTGCTTTCACACCGCGCCCTTTGGCTTGATGAAGGGAAGATCGTTATGATCGGCGACCCGCACGAGGTAGCCACTACTTTCATGAAAGAAGTGGGAGACCTGGGGGAGCAGGAAAAAGTGGAGATAGGTAAGCCGGTGATTCGTGCGCGTGAACTCAAGATGACGTATTTCTCACTTGACAGGGGCATAGTCAGGGCTGTCAATGACATAAGTTTTGATGTGAACGAAGGTGAAATATTCGGTCTGATAGGCGTGAGCGGCGCAGGAAAGACCACAACATCCAAGATAATTTCAGGATTGCTCGTTCCCACTTCAGGCACTATTGATGTGAGGATCGGGGATGATTGGATAGACCTGAAACAGCTCGGCCCTGACAAGAAAGGGAGGGCAACCAAATATATCGGCATACTCCATCAGGAATACAGCCTTTATCCTCACAGGAACGTTATCGATAACCTGACTGAGTCGATAGGGCTTGAATTGCCTATGGAACTTGGCGAACGAAAGGCTATACATACATTGATGACCGCAGGATTCACAGAGAAAAAAGCAGTAGATATCCTTACAAAGATGCCCGATGAACTGAGCGAAGGGGAACGGCACAGGGTGGCGATGGCACAGGTTCTTATCAAAGAACCGAGGATACTTGTTTTTGACGAACCTACAGGGACCATGGACCCGGTGACAAAGGTCGAAGTCGCAAAATCCATACTGAACGCCAGAAAAGAACTCGGGGAGACATTTATCATAGTCTCGCATGATATGGACTTTGTAGCCCAGGTGTGCGACAGGGCTGCATTGATGAGACTTGGCAAGATAGTTGATATTGGTGATACAGACGTTGTTTTATCCAAGCTTTCAGAGAAAGAGCGTGAGGAAACTCTTGAAGGAATAGTCAAGGAATTGAAATAAACCGGCATGGTGTTACGTGATCCTGATAGAGGTAAATGGGCAACAGTTAGAAGTAAATGATGGAGCCGTATTAAAAGACGCTCTTGAACTTTCAAAAGCGTTCTATCTTCCCGGAACGACCGCGGGCATTTTAAAAGCAGGTACGAAAAAGGAAGAAGCGACTCTGGAATACAAGATACTCACTACAAAAGGTGAGTTCAGGATAGAACTCGCCGGGGAACATGGTATATGGACAAGGTCCATGCATGATCTGATTAATATAAAAGCCCACTGGGAGACCGCCAATTCAATTGCTTTCGGACCCGTTGAAACCGATATTGTCCCTGAAAGGATTGAGAAAAAATTCGATCGTTACGATGTTTTTTTTGGCACCGGCGGCTATGATGCGAAAAACACATACCTGATGTTTTCAAAAGATAAACATTTTTCTGATTACGGAAGCCCAAAGGATGCCGTAGTTGGAAAGATCATTAGCGGTAAAGATGTTTTAAAAGGACTTAAACAGGGAGACACCATTTTAAAAATAGAACCAGTGATAAAATGGGAAACCCTGCTTGACAAGATATCAACAACTGACCTTTCAACAATACTCGAAGACGGGATGAGGATTTTCACATATTTCAAGGTTGATCTTTTTAACGAAGCCCCCGAAGGTGTAGAGCATTTCCTTGCACTTATCAGGAAAAAAACATTTAATGTCCAGACATTCTCGAACTCATTCGTATCAGATGATTCTCTCAAAGGTGAGGGGTGCCCCTACGAACACTGGGAAGCACGTTCTGAAGGCGCAGTTGCAGTACGCACTGACGGGCTGGGTAACGGACGTATCTATATTTACAAGGCGGACAGGACATCAAGCGCAGTACACACTGTGGTCGGGCACGTTACCGAAGGGATTGAACTTATCAGGATCGCGCAGGCTGGCAGCAGGCTTGCTGTCATTTCCAATCCAGAGAGGGTCATGATCCTTGGAATGGGCTTTGCACAGGCTGAAAAAATGCTGGAAGCGCGGGGTTTGAAACTTGAGAAACATGGATATACTGGCGATGATGCCATCATAGTTGAGCAGGACCCAAAAACAACCATTGAAATAAAAAAAGAAGGCGTTGTTGCAGGGCTTGGTATGAGATCCGATAAAATAATCGATGTCAGGTTCTATGATGACCTTGCTCCAATAACACTTGACTTTTTCAGGCACTCGCTTCGCCTTAAAGACCTGCCGCTGGGTCCTCTTCCGGTATTTTATACTTATGAGAATACATACCTCTTCAGGGCAGAGAAAGAGGCTGAAACATATAAAGAGATAAACCCTGAGAACATACCCGTAAAAGAGGTAAAAGCCGGAGAGATAGCAGTTACGAACCAGGCTGCAAAACGCTATGGGATGATAGGCGTAAAACTTATTGACGATGCAAAGTACGGCCCTACGGGTGAGAAATTCGAATGTACTAATATCATAGGAAAGGTAATACATCCGGAGAGGCTAAAAGGGATTAAAGCCGGGGATATTATTTACATCAGGGAGGTTCCATAATGGACAAAATAACTAAAATGATGGTCATTAATTCTTCAAAAGTGCTTCCAAGCGATGTTGTTATCAAACTTTATGAATCCAATGCCGATGTAATGATAAAGGAAACCTGCTTTGGCGTTATGGTAAGCGGCGAACGCGATGTAGTTGATAAGTTACTCTCCGAGGCACGTAAAATGGACCCTTACGGCATATTCATAAAAGAAAGAGGGTTCGCCCCAGGTGAACCGAACAGGTGCAGGGCCACAAGGCGTGGCGGAGCTAGACCCGGATTCCACATGCTTGAGACCGAAGACAAACTCCTGCCTCAAATAGCAGAAGCTTTGAGGGCGCTGGATAGAGGTGAAGTTCCCAGGAAAAAGCAGATGAAGAAAAAACTTGATCTGGAAAAACTTAAAGAGATAATAGAGAAAGCAGAGGTATCATAATGAAAGTTTTCATATATCCAACGAACAGTCTTATCCTTTCTGACCTTGTCGAAAGGTTCGGGCATGAACCGCTTGCAGTGATGCAGGAAATATCAAAAAGAGTAAATAAACCGGGACTGGATTCTCCTCCTCTTAACATCACTCCTGAGGACCCGAAACTTGGACTTAAGTACGCAGCCGTGGAAGTTCCATCGGGCGTTAGAGGAAGGATGTCTCTGTTCGGACCCCTTATAGCGAATGCAGAAGCCGCTATCATCGTGCGCGACCCGGTCGTTTCGTTCGGGTGCATGGGGTGCGCAAGGACAAATGAACTTGTGAATTTCCTTATAAGGGCAAAAAAGATCCCCCTGCTCGATCTGGAATATCCCTCAACCGAAGAAGAAGCAAAAGAATTCGTGTATAAGATATCGCAATTCCTGAAATCCCTCGGCTCACAGGAGGAAAAGAAATGAACTCGACGGAAAACCTGGTCAGGATAGCAGAACTTTCATGCGGCGCCGAGTACAGCGGTATACAGGCTGAAATTGATTCGGCAGCAAAACAGGTCAATGCGGTCATTGTATATCCTGAAGTGGATATAAAGGATATCGAGAATATAGAAGAGGAATTCGGGCTCAAGGTGGCAAGTTCGGACCTGAAGCTGATGATGGCGCGGGCTAAATCCATCGTGACCGGTAAGGTGCGTGTGGACGCCGTATTCGTTGCTACGTGCTTCAGGTGTGCGGAAGCTGCTATCGTAAGGAGTGAAGTGCGCAGGTACATACACGAAAAAACAGGTATTCCTGTCATAAGCTACTCATTTACTGAAAGAACAACAGCAGGCACGCTTCTTACAAGGATGGAAGCGCTCACCACAACTGCACGGAGAAAGAGCCTGCTGGCGCGTGAAAAACAGGCCGGGCTGACGGCAGGCATCGATTCCGGCTCGACTACAACGAAGGCTGTTGTCATGAAAGATAACAGGATAATCGGCAAAGGCTGGGTGCCAACGATAAAAGTGCTTGAGAGCGCGGATGAAGCATTCAATAACGCCCTGAAAGAAGCTGGAGTAAAGCGCGAAGATATTCAGGCTCTTGGCACAACAGGTTACGGCAGGTTCCTGGTAGGTGAGCATCTGAAAGCCGACCTTATCCAGGAAGAAATAACCGTCAACTCCAAAGGCGCGGTCTACCTTGCTGATAAGCAGAAAGGACCTGCCACTGTACTTGATATCGGGGGTATGGACAATAAAGCTATCTCGGTAATGGACGGCATTCCGGGAATGTTCACTATGGGCGGGATCTGCGCAGGCGCATCGGGCAGGTTCCTTGAAATGACAGCAAAGAGGCTGGGCGTGGGCATAACAGAACTTGGCGCTCTTGCGATGAAAGGCCGACAGGAGAACGTCAAAATGAACAGCTATTGCATAGTATTTGGCATCCAGTCGCTTGTAAATTCACTTGCTGCTGGAAGTACGCCTGAAGATGTGGCTGCTGCTGCCTGCCACAGCGTTGCTGAACAATTGTTCGAGCAGCAGCTTCAGGAAATAGACGTGAAAGAACCTGTTATTATGTGCGGAGGAACATCGCTGATAGAAGGATTACCCAGGGCTGTAGAAGAACTGCTCAAAGTAAAGGTCATAGTTCCGGAAAACGCGCAGTTCATAGGCGCGGTAGGAGCTGCTCTGCTTGTGTCCGGATTTATCACAAAGTAAGAGGAAATGATGGAACAGCTTGAGACATTTATTGTTGAATCGCCTGATGCGGTCGGTGCAAAAACAACAAAGATACTGATACAGGACGTTTTAGCAGACCTCTCGCTTAACAGGGTGATAGGAAGAATGAAAGTATATGTTGACCCTGTGCAGCCTGTTTTCATATTCACTGCGCTGCTTCGCCTCACCAGTCCGGCGATAAGGCTTAAGGACTTTGCAAAGATCGATATGGGGGCTCTGGGCAAGGACGAAGTCAAGATAGAACTTCAAAGGGAAGCGTTCACGGTCAAGCTTCTTAATAAGCTCTGGGAAAAATATGGAAAGGAAAATATTGAGCAACGTGATAAAAAGATCATAATAGTTAAGGTCGATCCTATAAAAGAACTTGATTCTATGAAGGAGTTTGTGATCGATGAGCCACGGCAGGAAGTTCTTGACAGGCTCATAGATGCCATTGCACTTCGAATAATACCTGAGGGTTTCAGGGTTCGAAAACATGAGCTTTCAGCCTCGCATGTGATGTTCGTTGCTTCTGAGGATACGCTCAAACCTGAATGGATACAGCGGGGAAAAGATATGCTTGAATCGCTGAGGAGAGAAGAAAATGTTTGAGCCTGTAATGTATACCGGGGGAGTGTACAAGCACGATCAGATGGTGGAACTTGTGGAAGATCTTGGCGGCTACATTCTACAGAAAAATATAATGCAGACTGAAGTAGTACTGTTGATGCTTGTTCCTATAGAGGATATGGCTATTGTGGAAGCAAAAGCTGCAAATCTTCTTGGGAAAATGACCCGCGCGCCTCTTACAGGTACTGAGATAGCCACAGTTGCGCCGACGCTTGCGTACCATCACCTGCCGCACCTTGACTGTGACGTCGCAGAGTTTTTGAGAAAAAAAGGCGCAAAGACCAACATGGTTGGACTTGCGCGCGGCGTTGGAAAAAGAATTTGCCAGTTGAGCGCTTATGAGCGCGACCTCATAAACGAACATGACCTTGCGGTTTTCATCCTGGGGAACTACGAGCACTGCATAATAGAGAAATCAAAGAAACTTTATGAAGGGATAGAAATCCCGGTAATTGTCACAGGCGCCCCGGAACTCCGGACAGAGGACGTTCCAAACGCAACCGCTTATGTCGGGAGCTTTGGCAGGATACTTCATCAAATGCGCCATTCTGAGGAACTTCGCACCCTTGATAAACTTGCGGATGTTATAGGTAACGTTCTTGATAATGTGCGAAAAGAGCTGGCAAAAGACCCCCCGGCAGTCGCTCCGCCGCGTATCAAGAAAGAGATAGAAGACCAGGTGCAGGAAATAATAGACAGCCTCCATCCGCTGCCCATTACGCTTCAGATGAACGGGGCGCGGGTGAAACTGCCTTATGAAGAGTACCATGAGATGATAGAGAATCTCAAGTTCGTGGAAGGGGTGACCATGAAAGAGGTTGCCAATGTGCTGCCTTCGAAAATGAGGAACTTTATACTTATAAAGGCGAAGCCAAAGAGCGAGACCGGGTTTGTGATATGATCATATTTCTTATTTAATTATTGATATTCATCATCCCTACGAAGCGCCTCATCTACGTCATTAACCGGGATAAGCAGCCACTTCCAGATGTTGCCTGAGTATAGCGCGCCCGGATTTGTGAGCATGAATCGGCATATTTTATCTGTGATATCAAAGGATGCGCCGTACCTTGAGGAAATATCCCTTGCAGATGTCGTTGTAAAGCGATGTGAGCACCTGTTTTCTCCCAAAATCGGCAAGCTCCACTGTTTCAGGAAAGCCCCCTGTTTCAAAATATGCACTTAAATAATGCAGGAGCTTGTCCTTATTATAAGCGAGATATTCAGGAGCGAAGTCCTCCTCTTTTCCTGAGATATTCCCTGAACGAAAAAGGCGCTGCTCCAAAGGTTATATGCCTGCCTGTCAGCACTCTTCCCATATCCTGTGATAACAGGCTTGCAGATCAGCCTGAGATGAACATCCTCTGGAATTTTTTCATATCGTAAAGCTTTCGTATCCAGCGTTCCCATCCTGTTTTTTGCTGAATCTCATCAAGGAATATGTGGGATATGTCAGGGTTTATTTTGAATATCTCTTTCTGGAGTTCGGGAAATGTGGCGGCGTTTATCGAGGGGTCATCGAAGTTCAGGAAGATTATGTCCTTTGCCCGTACTCCCTGAGAGGTCAGATGCTCTGCCACCTGATAGAGGATAGTGGTCTTGCCGCACCGCCTGACCCCTATTATGTCTTTTATGTGGGGTGTGGCGAGGCTTTTGATGATGTCTTCTGTGATGTCCCTCCTGATGCCTGTGAGGGATGGAGGCATCTTTGCGCCCACCACGGGTTCCATGAACGGATGGATTGATCGAGCATGATAGATTGTTTTTGGCGGGGGAGTTTATATATCTTTCTATGAGTGTCGAGGATTTTTGAGGTTTTTGCTATATTAATGTTGAGGGTTTTGTCATATGGTGAGAAATGGCGACTGCTGTTTTGGAAAGTAGAAAGTCAAATAAAGTTCAGGGAGGATATTGAGAATGCCCCATCTTGGGGAAAAAAGTGAATGACTCTCTGCTCTGCGTATTTTTACCGGCGGATTACGATGTATACGGTCTAAATATTTCAGTGGATATATAGCATGTACCAATTATAAAAAATTTATATATATAAATGACATTGGCTTCTTTTCTATTGGTTGTATAATAATCTTTATATCCTCTGTAGCTATTATATCTGTTCATTAAGGTGTATTTAATGGTAAGTATATTAGAAAGGATCTTAAGAATTATAATAAGCATTAGATGGACTGGAAGGTCCGTTTCTGGGCTTGTGGTGATTGTAGGATTAATTTGCATAATTCTTTCGAAGTTGTTTCAGGATACAGGATTATTAATAATTGGTGTTCTTTTTGTAGTTCTCGGTCTTTTCGGGGCTATAATTATGACAGATATGATGACAAGCAGAAGAAGAAGGTGGTAAGTAAATCCATATGATAAAAAACCTTATTTGCATTCATTTCACGCCACGTAGTGGTGTGTTATTTTCACCATTATTGAAGTATTGCGGCGCCGTAATGCAATCAACTGCGCAGAGCAATTCCGTACTCCATAACCAGGTTTCAGAGCTTACAATGCCATTGCTCTGCCTACTTTAAAGGTGGAAATAACCGCGCCGGGGAGCAATGTGAGGCTCAATAGAGAATCTATATGACTGACTGGCAAATCATAAGTATTGTTGTTTCTATTAGTATACCATTATTCCTTTTCATAATACAACGTTGGATGCAGAGAAAAGAATTATCCTACGATATAATCTCTCGTACTCCTTTATTAAACATACAAGAAAAAAATAAGAATATACAAATATTATTTAATAAAGAACCAGTTCAAGATGTGAACCTTATTGAAATCGAGATTTTTAATTCAGGTCATCAAGAAATCAGGCCTGATGATTATGAATATCCCATATTCTTTAATTTTGGAGAAAATACAGAGATTCTTAGTGCTGAAAAATCTGAAGTATATCCTGAAAGTCTTCTCCCGTCGCTCAAAATCGAAGGAACTAAAGTGGTATTAGAGCCAATTCTTTTGAATCCCAAAGATTCAATTATAATCAAAATGCTTATCAGCCGCTATGAAAATGAACCAACACCAAATGTTCGCATAGCAGGAATAAAAGATATAAAAAATGCACGGGAATCAAGTAAAAAATTAGCTATTTTTAAGGCAATATCAGGAATGATCGTATGCGCACTCGGAATTTTTGCCTTATATGAAACTACTCCTCCTGGAGCAATCACTTTTTTATTATTCTTTCTTTTCTTCTTGATTTATAGTATTTTCGGATATTATATTATGATGCAAGGAATTTCGGTTTATTTGCGGAACGAAAAAAATCGTTGATTGATTTTAAAATATCTGAATTTATTCTTCTTGCCAATTTCGGCAGTATTGTGACTTATCGAAATCCCAAAATCATATTCCCACAAACCTTCCCGCCTTCACCATCTCCTCCTCGATCCTCAGCAACTGGTTATACTTCGCATTCCTCTCGCTCCTCGTCGGCGCTCCAGTCTTTATCATCCCGGAGTACACTCGATTGTAATCGAGTAATTTATATACTTCATTCGACCATAATAGAATATATGAACAAAGAGATCCTGGTTGAATGGAATCCTCACTGGAAGGAAAAGGCAGGATCAAAGCTGATCGAACGCGAACTGCTAAAAGGCATCGAACAATGGCTTAAAAGAAAAGAAATCTTAGGATTTATCGGTGTCAGGAGGTCAGGCAAGACGACCTTAATGAGTATCCTGATAAGCCGGTTACGTTCGAAAATCCCGCCAAAAAACATTCTTTTCGTCAAATGCGATGACGACAGGGTTCAAAAGGAGAACCTGATCGATGATGCAATAAAAAGTTACATGGAACTGGTAAATCCAGAAGGCAAGATTTTTGTTTTTATTGATGAAGTCCAGGAGGTAGATAATTGGGAGAATACCCTGAAAAGGATATATGATCTGGAAAAAGACACGAAACTCATTATTTCAGGTTCGAACTTCTCAATGTTAAAAGAGGATTTCAGCTACAGGCTTGCGGGCAGGATCGCTTATTTTGAAGTCTATCCCTTAAGTTTCAGGGAATTCCTCAAAACAAAGCTCACGATCAAAGATAAAATTTCTGCCTTTTCCAAAAAAGACGAAATAAAACATCACCTCTTTGAATACATGGAACTTGGAGGTTTCCCTGAGGTTGTCCTTGAAAATAACCCGGGCACAAAAAAACAGTTGCTTCAGTTCTATTTTGACTCAATAATTTACAGGGACATCGTAAAAAAACGAGGCATTAGAAATGCGGCAAAGATGGAGAAAATGGTTAATTTACTGCTGCAAAACATATCCAACCCCATGAATTTCAGTAAAGTCGGAAAAGACATTTCGCTCTCTGTGGACACAGTTGGAGAGTATGCAGCAAACCTGAAGGACGCATATCTTGTCTTTAATGTGCCGGTATTCAGCTATTCTGTCAAAGCACAGGAAATAAATCCCAAGAAAATATATTGCATCGATAGCGGGATAAGGAATATAAAAGGATTCAGGTTTTCCCTGGATCACGGACGGATTGCAGAAAACATTGTCTTCATAGAACTGAAAAGGAGAAACTTTTCTGATTCTTTGTCTAGAATATTCTATTGGCACGATAAAAAGCAGAGGGAAACGGATTTTCTTCTCATGAAAGAATTGAAGATACGTGAAGCTATTCAGGTATGCTGGGATATCAGCCAGCCGGATGTTAAAGAGCGGGAACTTGAGGGATTGCTTTGCGCTTTGAATGAATTTGATCTGGATAGGGGTCTTATAATAACCGAGGATTATGAAGGAGAGGAAATCATAGGAGATAAGTGGATAACTTATATCCCTTTGTGGCTCTGGCTCTTGTTTCCAGAAAACGCAATAATTCAGCGGGCATAACCGGGATGAAAAGGAATATGACTGACTTTGTTTGTGCCATGACGACGCTCCTGTCCTAATCATCCCGGCGCTGGAAGCAACTGAATATCCGCGATTGTGGTATCCCCGGTTTCTGCTGACCTGTGGCTTACGACCGCTTCATTTGTGAAGCGCCTATAACTTTTAAATCCTGGGAATCGTATCATATTGAGAAGGGGGCGCAGGCTCTGATTCCCCGATAGGCGCAAAAAAAGCGATAGTAGAGTTCGAGTAATGGAGTTCTCCATTTTTCTCAATATGTTATAAAAATGTGCCACAGCTTTAGTTCTTTGCCGCCCTTTGCGATGTAAAGCGCCACATATTTATCACATTTTTAATATTAAATTAATGGCGCCGATGCTTCAGCAACATCATCAAAATAGGTCTTCGAAAACCAGCATGCCAAAGATTTAATATAAATAAAGTACAATTTTAGTACAGGAAAACGATCCTGTTTAAATGACCACTAAAGGCGCAAATAAGGTAATGGAATGTTTCGGCGTAAAATCCAAAGAAAGTGTACTTATCGTAGTGGATACTTTGACACCGCAGGCAATAGGAAATAGCCTGTTCGAAGCTGCAAAAGACATTGGTTGCGAGGTAATGATCTTGACCATGCTGCCAAGGTCACGCCACGGGGAAGAACCGCCGCGTGTAGTTTCAGATGCCATGATGAAGGCGGATGTGGTTATCGTCCCGACCACTTTGTCCCTCACACATACCCAGGCAAGGATAAACGCATGCAAAGCCGGGGCGCGGATAGCTTCCATGCCAGGGATCACTGAGAAAATGATGAGTTCTGGCGGCATAACAGCGGATTGCTGCAAGCTCAATGAAATAGCGCTCAGATGGAATAAACGGCTGGAGAATGTCCGCGAAGTGAGAGTTGTGGCAGAATCCGGGACTGATATCGTGTTTGACCTCGAAGGATGCACATGGATGATGGACACGGGGATGTGCCATGAAAAGGGATGCAGCAGCAACCTCCCTGCAGGTGAGATGTATATTGCACCGAGGAACGCCAGCGGGATTTATGTGGTGGACGGCTCACTTAGCGGTTTTGGCCTCATTGATTCCCCCCTTGAGATCACGGTCCGGAACAGGTATGCAACTTCTATCAAAGGAAAACTTGCTGATGAGCTGGAAGCCATGCTGGATAAGATCGGGGAAAAAGCGCGAAATATCGCAGAACTTGGCATCGGCATAAATCCTGAGGCGAAACTTATCGGGAACGTGCTCGAGGATGAAAAAGTGGGTGGAACTGTTCACATAGCTCTTGGGGATAACAGTAGTTTTGGCGGGGATGTGATCGCAGGCATCCATCTTGATGGCATCATAAAAAAGCCGGTTCTTTTTTTAGACGGCAAAAAAGTTTGATCAGATTAATATAATGAGGAACCAAAAAAGACTTTTGGTTGGATAGGATAGGAAATAAGGTTCCTCTAAGTCTAATAAAGTACTTGATTATTTAAAGGATTTTTCCAAGATTATACCCAAATTGTTTCCAAATCATAATATGAAAATTACCTGACGGACCGAGATCCAAAAATATATGGATTCTACATAAATGACCGAATATAGCAAGGATTATATGTATTTGTAAATAACTATATGTTAAAAGAGGGTACTAATATGATCGAATTTGGACTGAACAGAAATATAGTGGCCAGCAGGAAATTTTCAGGGATATCGAGGTCATTCACATGAAATTCCTTTTTGGCGATTCAACAGAATCCCCGCTGCAGAGGGATTTCCTGGCGCTGCTGGATAGTTATATTGATACCAGCGTCAAAGTGATAATGCTTGAGAATACGGTTTTTGACCTGAAAGAGGAGATAAGGGACAGGCGAAAGCTCAAAAATTCAGTAATTGAACAAATGGATAACTGCCTGTCAACCTCTGAACAGGCTATTTCAAATGCCATCGCAGCAAGTAAAGAAAAGACGGCCATCAATCAGTATGCGCAAAAGAGCAAGGAGTTCCTTAAAAAATATATTGAGGATGGCAAGGTAAAGTTTTCAGATGAAGTATTCAAGGAAATTTCAGACTACGAAAAAAAAGTAAACTCTGCTGACAAGGATAATAGAGCCACACTGGAATCTTTTTTTGTCCAGGACCCTCTGCCTGTTATTTACAGGAATTTTATACTAAAAGCTGCAAAGGACGGCTTTTCCGCAAAGGTAAAGGTGGACTTTGAAGGCGATATCTCAGCCATCTATGGTATAATAACCTCGCAGGTGCCTTTCTGGAACAGGACTGTGAGGGTTTCAGACTTTGTAAAGGGGATTGAGATGCCGGCAAGAATGAAAAAGCGCCTCCTTAAAAAAGAAGAGGTGCCCGATATTGTTGCGATAGACGATTACCTCCTTACTGACGTTTTTCAGCTTGGAAATGAGCTTGAAATCGTTATCAGGAAAAAGCAGGATGCTGAATCAGAGCGGTTCCGGCTGAAGATGGATTTCAAGGATGGATTTAACATTGAAGTCTACCATGCCGGAGATAAAGAAGTAGAAAAATATATTCAGGCTGTTCCTGCATTGAATAGTGTTCTTAATATCGCAAAGCTTCGCGAACTGGGGGAGAAGATAATCGCGCGGGTAAATACTCTCTATCCCAAGAAGCGGTCTATGGAGTCACTGCAGTTTAACCATAAAGATGTGTTTGAAGATAACCAGATATATGAACTCATGCAGAAGGTGGCTGAGATAAATGCTCCCACGATAGCCCAGATAAAAAAGCACAGCCCTTCCACAGAAGAGCTTTCTCTCAAAGTAGAAGATGACAGCGGGAAGCGAAGCGAGATTTACCTGAAAAAATCACAGGTCAAAGAAAAGCTTGGCAGGATAAAGGATAAAGGTGACAGGCTGCTCAAACTTATGGATATTCTGTAAGTTCGCCCTTTTTTTGGAACTTTTTGTCCGTGTTGGTTCTGGTTCTCTCCCCCAAAACCTATATGAATGATGGAGTTGTATGCGTTGAAAAATGGAGAACTAATATGGGAAATATTCGACCCAATTATATTAAATCATTAGCAGCACAGTTACTTGAAGAGCATAGTGATCTTTTTACCCTGGACTTCTCACAGAACAAGGAAAACGTTACCAAATATACCAATGTAGAGAGCAAAGTTATCAGAAATCGCGTTGCCGGGTATATCGTTCGCTCGTTGAGAGTTAAAGCTATCAGAAAGAAATAAGAGGGGATCATGATAGAAGGTGTTCTGCCTGCCCTTATTACCCCGTTCACCAAGGATAACAGGGTTGACAAGGATGGAATACGGCAGAATATTGAATTTTTGATCGATGGGGGCGTATCAGGCGTCGTTCCATGTGGAACAACCGGTGAGGCTGCCACTCTTTCAATCCAGGAACATGAAAAGGTAATTGAGTATGCGATTGAGTACTCTTCAGTCCCTGTAGTTGCAGGTACAGGCTCTAATAATACCACGGAAGCGCTTGAGTGACAAAATTCGCCCGGGATGCAGGCGCAGACGCCGCATTGCTTATTACGCCGTACTACAACAAGCCCAATGACAACGGGATGCTCAGGCATTTCATGACCATTGCGGAAGCTGTAGATATTCCGATCATCATTTATAACGTCCCTTCACGCACAGGGATCAACCTTAAACCTGAACTTACGGCAGAGCTTGCAAAATTAAGTAATATCGTGGGGATAAAAGAAGCAAGCGGCAGCCTGGACCAGATCACAAGGATAATCGAACTTACAAAGGACGAAGATTTTACTGTTATTTCGGGTGATGATGGCCTGACGCTTCCGATACTATCAATTGGAGGAAAAGGTGTCATCTCAGTTGTTGCCAACGTAGCCCCGAAACTTGTAGTTTCCATGGTCGAGGCTTTTCGATATGGGGACCGGGAAAGAGCAAGAGAACTTCATCTGAATCTTGCTCCCCTTATACGAGCCATGTTCCTTGAAACAAACCCGATCCCCGTAAAAAAGGCAGTCGAGTTGATCGGTCTCCCTGCGGGAAATCTACGGCTTCCGCTTGCGCCCATAAGCCCGGACAATGAGAAAAAGCTCAAAATAGCGTTAAAAGGCCTTCATTTGATAGAGTGAATTTATTATGATAAAAGTAGCAGTTACCGGAGCATGCGGGAGGATGGGCGGGCTTATTATAGAAAATGTCCTGAAGTCAAAAGAAATGAAACTTGTTTCTGCTATTGATATCAACAATATTGGAAAGGACATAGGCGAAGTAATGAGGGTAGGTGCGTTGAATGTCCCTGTTGAAGATGCAAATAATATCGAAAAATCTTTTGAGAGCTCAAAACCGGATGTCCTCATAGATTTTACCGTTGCTGATCCGGCTGTAAAAAATGTTCTTGCCGCTGCCAGAAAAAAAGTTAATCTTGTCGTGGGTACGACCGGTTTTTCGAGAGAGCAGCGCACAGTTATGGAGACTGCCATAAAATTCAGCGGCGTTTCCGCAGTTATTTCCCCGAATTTCTCGATCGGTGTAAACGTGTTCTACGGGCTTCTGGCTGAAGCGGCGGCGCGCCTTGGTGATTACGATATCGAGATAATAGAAGCGCACCACAACCAGAAGAAGGATTCGCCCAGTGGAACGGCATTGGAAGCCGCCCGGACCATCACAAATGTGCTTGGGGATCGTGAGTTCATTTATGGAAGGCACGGTCAAACCCCGCGTAAAAGGGAGATCGGCATACATGCAGTTCGCGGCGGGGACATAGTGGGAGACCATACAGTACTGTTCGCAGGCGATGGGGAGCGAATCGAGATAAAGCACCAGGCTCACAGCAGGCAGGCATTTGCAAAAGGAGCCATAAGAGCCGCTGAATGGGTCTGTTCGGCCAGGTCAGGTGTTTTTGATATGAAGGATGTCCTGGGAATCAAATAATCGTTTTTTGCCGAAAAGGTTAAAAGGAATGTGAGAGAATGAGAGCAAAATCATTCACTCTTTATGAAGTGATTAAACGCTGTACCGGGTGATCCGGCACATGTATCGTGCATTATGAAATGCATAACCCCAACTTATGTTGGAAAAGGAGGACATATAGATTGTTAAATGAATTGCAGAACCGAAAAAATGACTTAAAGAATAAGTCTGAAGAGTATAAGGATAAAAGGAACGAGCTTAATCTTGAAGCAAGTAAGTGCGCGACTAAAAGGAACGAACTGAATACCCGTACCAAAGAACTCATCGATGAAGCACAACAGCTTAAAAAGCTGCGCGATGAAAACAACGAAAAAGTCGGCGAGGCTAAACTCAAACGTGACGAACTGAACGATCAGGCTAACAAGGTTTATGCTGAAATCGATAAGATCCGCAAGGATTTAAATCTCGGCGATGGTCCATCCCTGAAGGAAATGAAACGGGAGATTGACCAGTTAGAATTCAGACAGCAGACCGAGGTGCTGAAAACATCGCAGGAACGGGAGCTTGTCGAAAAGATTGCCAAATTGACTGAAGAGCTTAAGCGCAAGAAATCACAGCTTGAAGGCAGCAGTGAATTAAAAACATTACTTGAAAAAGCCCAGGTTTTACGTGATGAAGCTGCAACACACCACGACAAGGTAAAAGAATCTGCAGAAGCTGCACAGCAGTATCATGATAAAATGATTACGATCTTTAAAGAAGCTGATGCTATAAGAGCGGAATCCGATGCCGCACATAAGGAATTTGTGAAAGCGCAGGAAGCCGCCGATGAACAGCACAGACTATTCATTCAGTCCCAGAAAGAGATCCGTGAGATCAACAAACTGATCATCGGATTAAAGAGAAAGACCAAGGAAACAAAGGACGAATCCATCAGGGAACAGACAAAGAAAGAAGCAGAGGAAGTTTATAACCAGTTCAAACTTGGTGAGAAATTAAACACCGAAGACCTCATGCTGCTCCAGAGATCGGGACTTCTGTAACCCGATTTTTCTTATTTATCTGATTTAGATGGAAAAGCCAGTGGTATCTATTAAATGCTATTTTGTGACCTGGGATAAGGCTTACAGGCTGGGAAGGATAATCGCGCGTAAGATCAAAAAGTCAGGATTCATACCCGACCTGGTAATAGGCGTTGCGAGGGGAGGACTTGTACCAGCTCGCATCGTATGCGATTTTCTGCATCAGAAAGACTTAACGTCAATAAAGGCTGAGCACTGGGGTATAGCTTCCACTCTTGGAAATGCAAGAATAAAATACCCGCTTCCTGAAGAAATTGACATATCAGGAAAAAGGATATTGGTGGTGGATGACGTTGCCGATACCGGAGAAACATATCAGATTATTGTGAAACATATACTGGAGAGATCTCCGGCAGAGGTCAGGACAGCCGTGCTCCAGTACAAGACATGTTCCACGTTCATACCTGATTACTGGGGTGAAAAACATGATGCATGGAAGTGGATAATCTATCCGTGGGCATTATACGAGGACATGACCGGATTCATAAAGCGCGTGCTTGTCCGCCCCATGACGCAGGACGATATCAGGAAAGGTTTGAAGAGCGATTTTGAAATAAGAATGCCAAGAAAAGAGTTGAATGAGTTCCTGAATGATATGAGAGTAGAGGGAAAGCTCAGGAAATGTAAAAATGGAAGTAAGTGCTACTGGGAAAGCACAGGTGATAAATAATGGACCGAAGGGTATATGTCCTGGTATCTGGGAAAGTGCAGGGAGTTTTTTTCAGGGCAAGCACGAAGAAAAGAGCGGATGAACTGCATCTTAGAGGGTGGGTAAGGAACCTTGATGATGGACGAGTTGAAGCTATCTTTGAAGGCGAACAGGAAAAAGTCGATAAAATGGTAGAATGGTGCAGGAAAGGGCATGGTTACGCAGATGTAAAAGATGTCCAGGTGATTTCAGAGAAATATATCGGGGAATTTAATGATTTTTCAGTTCGCAGGTAGTAGATATTTATAGCCCGACTAATAATTTTGGTGTATGGAAAATATAGAAACCCCGTGTCCTTCATGTTCACCAGATGTACCAGTGTCTCATAAAGTGCTTAAAAGCACGCTTGTCAAATGTGAAGAATGTGGGGACGTTCACATTGAGAAATTAGAAAAGAAAGTACCGGTGCGTGTCATAGTGAGTATCGGGGATAAGTCCGTCCGCATCAGGACACTGCTTTCCGGGGTCATCAGGGCGGGCGATGAGCTTGTAATGGATGATGAGACGTCAGGCGAGGCTTATCCTGTGAAGATAAGTTCTATTGAAGTTGGCGATAAAAGGGAAGAAAGCGCACATGTTGATGAAATTAAGACAATATGGGCGCGGGCGATCGATGAAGTTGTTTTAAGGATCGCCGTCAGCCACAGGGAGACCACTGAATCCATTGAGATGAGGGTTCCGGGAGACAGGGAATATGTCATCGGGGAAAAGATCAAAGTAGATACCCGCGAATTGAAGATCATTCGAATAAAGATACGCGATGGAGGATTCAAGAGCAGAAAGGGCGTTGCGGTCAAGGCTAGCGATATCAAGCGTGTCTATGCTGAATCCGGGCGAAAGGAACCAAGACGTATTTCTAAAGGCGGGGAGCGCATTGTTATCAAAAAGCGGGAGTCGGTATGGAGTTTGAAGGCAAAAAAAACAGGCTCATTGACGAATTAAGACATCAGGGCATAAGCGAACGCGTGCTCGATGCTATGAGCCGCGTTCCACGCCATCTTTTTGTCCCTGAAAGTGAACAGAGAAATGCGTATGTTGATTACCCCCTTTCCATTGGATGGGGGCAGACTATTTCAGCGCCGCATATGGTTGCGATAATGTGCGAACTGCTTGACATAAGGGAAGGCATGACTGTGCTTGAGATAGGCGCAGGTTCAGGATATCACGCTGCTGTCATGGCCATGCTTGCAGGAAGCGGACATGTGTATGCCGTGGAATTTATAGAAGGTCTTGCCCTGTTTGCCCGTGAGAATCTCAAAAAAGCAGGCATCAATAATGTTACTGTGATCGTGGAGGACGGCTCTCTCGGACTTCCAGGTTTTGCCCCGTATGACCGCATCAGTGTTGCGGCCGCCGCGCCCGATATACCCGCGACCCTGACAGACCAGCTAAAGCCCGGGGGAAGCTGGTAATACCTGTTGGCAGGACTATTCAGGAACTTTATCTTGTGACAAAGGTCAACGGATTAAAAAAAGAAGCAAAAGGCGGCGTTGTGTTCGTTCCGCTTGTTGGAAAAAAGGGTTTTCCGGTTTAGAGAGAATGAAGCTCGCCGGACTGGATTTTTTGTACCAGCATGTTCCATTCGTTTTTCTTTAACCTGACAATGTTGGCGCCCTCGCCGATCAATACGTCATCACCATTTGTCTCAACTGCCGGGCAGCAGCTTTTTTCACAAATATATACTTTCATTTTGGATTCACCTTTCTTTTACAGGTTTGTATTGGATTTAAAGTTTATTGTATCTTTATAAGGCTGCATGCAACAACCGATTCATTAGTAGAAGCGCTGCTGCAGCCCAATATACTATTTAAAACAACCTGGATTTCCTCGGGAGAAACTGGAACCGGTGTGATCACGGGTTCAGGTGTTTCTTGCGGAACTGGCTCCTCCTCCTCGACAATGGGTGTATAAGGCAGTTCAGGCGTTGGAGCAGGTTCTGGAGGCGCCTCAGTAATTTCAAAGCTCGCCTGTGGCTCATTTTCAGTCTGTTCACTCTCCGGAGATTTTATCCCTATTTCCAGTTCATTGCTTACAGAGGTCAATTTCCCGCTTTTTGCATCCAGTTCATTGAATACTACAGTCGCAGGAGGAAGCCTGACCGGCTGTTCGGAGTCTATTCTAAGGCTATAGCTGAACCTTGTCGCCTTGTTTGCTTCAAGGAAATCATCAAGGGTTGTTGAGCCGCTCACAAGGGTTCCTTCTGGTGGAAGCTGATCTTTGATAGAAATCTTTGTCGGCGTGCTCCCATCATTTTCAGCTAATACTGTTACTGTAACTGTATCACCCGGATTTATCTTGGAGACATCTATCTGTTTGGTAAGTTTTATATTAGGACCATGGACAATTAAGATCGGCTGGTTTGACGGGATAGAATAATATTCCCTTCGCGTCCTGAAATCTGCAACTGCGCTTGGCAAAACTGCACCGTCTTTATTCGCTACCAGCGGTTTTATTATATAACGTGAATTCCATTCCCCTTGTGCAGGAATAGTGGCTACCCAATGGAGTGAATTGTTGCTAAGCAGTTTAAAACCGTCAGGCAGGGTATCAGTGATGGTTACATTCTTAAGCTCATAATTTGCATTGTTCTTGAATGTGAGCGAGACCATTGCATATTCTTCCAGGTATATCTTTGCGTTAACGTTTTTTCTCAAAGTAGGGACCTGTTCAGGTTCAGGCGCTATTAATATGGTTTTTGAGGACTGCGCGGTGTAGAATAGATCCTTGGTATCATATCCTGTTATGTTGGCGAGAATTTCGTAATTTGTAATCTCGGTGATCATCGGAGTTGCGAAAAAAATGTCTTGTGTTACTGACTCATCTTTTTTTATTCTCTCATAATTATACTTCAAAATCCCTCTCTTCAATGGAAGTGTGGTTAATACATTCATATTGGCATTCAGGAGATCAGCTGAACCTGTGTTTTTAATAGTTACGGTTGCAGCGACCTCAGAATTCGCCGATGATGTGTATTCACCATAATCAGTCTCAACCGATATTTCAAGGGCAGGAATACCTCTCGGGCTTATTTCTATTTCCGCCCATGGGGCATAGGTTTCATAAACCCATTCAGTGCCGTCTTTTGATGGCAAGACCTTTGCTGTCACTTTTAATTCACTATCAGGTATGATATAGTATTCTCCCTGAGCAAGCAGGATGGAGCTGATGAGTACACCGTTCTTTGACAAATTGATCCCAACGAAAGGATTTACCGCCTCAGCAGGCGTTCCTGAATACAGGGATGATTTCACGGGTGCAGGAAAAGCAGTGGCTTTTACCGTATAATCGTTATACACGAGTTCTTCCCCGCGCATGAGTTTGCCAGATGTTCCCGTACCCCACTGGAGTGCAGATACATCAAAAGCATAAGCAGGGCTAACAAACCCTGATATTACCAGGATGGCAATTATAAGTTTGATCGATACGTCACTTCTCATAAAATAAATTCTTTTACGTCGTTTTAACTATCCTATGATTATATTTAACAAAGACTTCATACTTATAATTTCGCATTAACATGAGTGGTTCAATCATAATTATTAATTATATTAACATAATATTTTATATAGTTGTTCATGTTTTTCAGCAATCAAGCTATTTTATGAATGTTGAGGTGGTATCTTATAATATTTGAGCTGTTTTGTTCGTACTTATACGAAAAAACGTTTAATAATAAATAGTTATCCCCGGAATACGATAAAGGAATATGATACCATAAAAACGACATGTTCTTTTTCCGATACATTAAAATGCTATAGAAACATAAATAGAGGCTATGACAAAAAAGAAAGAAAGCAGTGGACTGATGTCCTCTGCTGGTTTAATGAGATATTATGACTCAGAAGAGACCGCTGTACAGGTCCATCCAAAAACAGTGGTTATGGTTGCCCTGGTAGCGGGACTTGTTATTCTGGCATTGAACGCTTATTATCTAATATGGCCGCTCAGGTCTTAGGCAATCAGCACCTTAATTCTTCCATGTGCTGTATCCTTTTCCAGATCAGTTCTTCAGTACCAATATCCCGCCTGCTGTAAAGCCTGCCTTTTAAGGCTAAAAGTCCATTCTGCGCTATTTTTTCAGCATCCTGAATAGTACCTGCGGAACCAAGGACAGCTATGGCTCTTGAGCCTGTAGTGAATATTTTGCCGTCTTTTTCATATACGCTTGAATAGAAAACACGAGCATCCCCGGCGCTTCCGATCTCAACTTCAGAATCCTTCACAGGATCGTCAGGGTAGCCCTCAGGAACCGCATACTTGCAAACTGTCGCCTGCTTTTTAAAGGTGACTTTTGTCTTACCAAGAGTCCCGTTAACTACAGCCAGACACACATCAAGGAAATCATTTTCAAGAAGCGGTATCACGTTCATAGCTTCAGGATCGCCAAAGCGCGCGTTGAACTCAATGACAGAGATGCCTTTCGCCGTTGCCATGAACTGCCCATAAAGGATCCCCTGGTATGGGACACCAGTCTCTTTCCTTACAGCCATGACTGAATCGACCATGATCTTTTTTGAATCAGTATAATCAGATGTTTTCATGAAAGGCAGGATATCCTTCGCATCGTTGTACGAGCCCATCCCGCCAGTATTGGGTCCAATGTCCCCGTCAAAAGCTCTCTTGTGATCTTGCACTGCGGGGGCGAATGCAAGAGAGCTTCCGTCCACGAATGCCTGGACGGTAAATTCCTCTCCAATCAGGCGCTCCTCGATGACCAGGTCGTCGTTCTTTAATACCTCGCGGGCGTAAGCCTTTGCGCCTTCGATGTCAAAATGGTCTCCCATCACCTTCACGCCTTTCCCTCCTGTCAGACCTGCCGGCTTGATCACCACGTCGCCCAGTTCGTCAATATATTCATCCGTACCGCTTTCTCCTTTCCTGAAAACCTTGAATCCGGGAAGTCCTGCAATATCATATTTCTTCATGAAATTGCGTGTCCATGCTTTATCGAACTCTATCTGTGCAGCAAGCTTTCGCGGACCGACGACCGGGATACCGGCGTCCCACAGGGCATCGGGAATGCCTGCTGCAAGCGGTGTCTCAGGACCTATGACTGCAAGCTCAATTTTATTCCTGACCGCAAAATCTACTATTGCAGGGTCAGTCTCTTTAGTAAGTATGAAATCTTTACACAGGCGCGCTATTCCTGGATTTTTCCTGCTCATAGCCGCATAAAGCTGCGGGTCTCTTCGGCTTCGGGCTATGGCTTCTGCAATGGCGTGCTCCCGTCCGCCGCCTCCGACTAATAGGACTTTCATAATTTACTCAACAATGTTTGCAGGAATAAAAAAGTTCTGGTTTTACTTTATGAAACGAGTGTTCCTGCTTAAATCCACCAGGTGTTCTGTATCAGAGGGTTTAGGCGGTGTTCTCCGCTCTCTGCCTGCTCCTCGGTCACGGCGCCAGCGCCTGCAAAATTTTTTACGTGAAATTACCTGGAATTTTTCGAAGCACTTTCTGTGAAAAGAAGACCATGGAGTAGCTTTTCCCGCTGCCCTGCGTGTGCCAGAAGACACCGAGGCGCCCCCTGTTCAGGTTTAAATGTAAAGAGATTCATAAGAGATCGAATCGGCGCTGCTCCACGGTTCGATCTACAAGCAGGAAATCGATAGATATGGAGATATGCGGTATAACATCAGAGGGAAGGATAGCGAAAATAAGATTATCCGTATAACCTTCATCACCAAAGAAAATCTAATAATAATAACAGTAATTCGCGAGCAGGAGTAATGAAATATGAAAAAAATCGATATTAAATGCGTTGTGTGCGCATCAAAGACCGAAGAATCAAAAGACCTTGTCATCACTTCAACAGTCCAGGGCCGCGAAATAGTGATCACTGGACTTACCGGCACGCGCTGCCCTGAATGCGGCGAACAGTACGTGGATGCAGAATCAAGCAGGAGAGCCTTGAAAATTGCAAATAAATTCCGCAAGCCTGCAATCGTGTTCAAGCGGAAGGTCACAGTAAGCGGAGGCAGGCGTGTGATAGGGATACCTGAGGAGATCGATCGCGCCCTGGGGAAGAAAGAGAATGTTGATATCTGGCTTGAAGGGAATAAGATCGTAGCGGAAATTTATTGAGTCATCCACACGTCGATTTTCTCCACCCTTTAAGAACGGAAGGCTTCCTTTTGATTGGCAGGACATATAACTGAGTATTTATTTATAACTGTGTTGTTTTTTAAAAGTTTCCAACATAAATTTAATATGCATGAAATTAATATACTCTTTAAATTTAAAAATGGCGGACACAATGTCGATCGAAGAAACTCTGGGATACTCTTTCAAAAATGCTGCATACCTGGACCGTGCGCTGACGCGCAAAGCCTACGCCAACGAACAAAAACAGCAGCATAAGGATTGTGAAGACCAGGAAATATACAGGACTCTTGGCGATGCGGTCTTGAAACTGGTTCTGGTAGACCTGTTGATAAGATCGGGCTGCGATACAAGAGATGAAATAACTCTCAGGAAAAAAGACCTTGAGCGGGAAGAAAAGCTTGCAGAGTTCGGTCGGAACCTTGGGATAGGGCATGCCATTAAATTAGGTATCGGGGAGAAAAAACAGAGAGCTGAAACAGAGCCAAAAGTTCTTGCTGAAACACTTGAAGCCCTTATCGCTGCAATCTATCTTGATGGCGGATTTGAGGCTGCAAGGGAAACCATCAGCAAATGGTTCAAGATTTGAAAAAATAATATGAGATAATTATACCAACAGGCAATGGTTTATAATCCAGACAGGTCGAACTAGTATCGTGCAGTTTAGAAAAGTTATCCACATCTCCGGCGCCCTGATACCTGTCTTTGCAGGAGATGCCTTTCTCGGTAAGAACCTGACCATTGGCTTGATGGTATTTGGTCTTGCAGTATATCTTTTCCTCGAGATGAACAAACCAAAAATGAGTCCTGCCATCCTTTCCCTGGTTTACAGGGAAAACGAAATAAAAAGCTTCGCAGTTGAGCCTTTATCGTACATTATCTCAGTCATTTCCCTTCTCTTGATTTCATTTTTCATCGATGAAAAGCTCTGCTTTGCCGCTATCGCCATCCTTGCCGCAGGGGACGGATTTGCAGGTGTGATTGGCAGGAGATACGGCATGCACAGGCTCTCTTTCAATAAGGACAAGTCATGGGAAGGCTCGATATCGGGTTTTATCGCCGCTTCATTGACTGGTTTCTATTATGCAGGTCCAATAGCGATATTGGGTGGCGCTTTCGGGATGATGGCAGGCGCGGTAAATAAGCGCGATAACATAGCTGTTCCGTATGCCGCCCTGATATCAATGGTACTTGTTCAATATATCTTGACCCTTACCTGATGCGAAGGTAATATGTAGAATTATTTTTATTTAGTAGTTGATCATGAAACTTAATCTCCCTGATGCCGATGCATACCTCATGGTAAGTGAAAGCGCCCACAGTGCTGACATGTATTACGCTACCGGATTTCTGGCGCATGACTCATTCATCTACCTGAACTCAAAAAGTGAAAAGCTCCTTATTTCAGACATGGAACTGGGGAGAGCGAAAAAAGAATCACGTATCAAAGAAGTACTGCCCACTTCTGAATTCGGGATAATGGAAAAGCTCAGGGCGCTTAAAGATATCGATGCCGCATACAACGGGATGATAATCGAATTCCTGCGCAAGGAAAACGTTAAGCTTGTCGCCGTGCCGTATAATTTTCCTGTTTATCTCGCTGACGTAATGCGAAGGGACGGTTTTGAGGTAGTTCCGCTAAAAAGCCCTTTTCGTGAGATGAGGGAAGTAAAAAATGAGAGCGAAATAAAAGCCATCGAGAAAGCGCAGCGCGCTGGTGAGCAAGCGCTTGCAGAAGCGATCAGCGTCATAAGAAAAGCCACTATCGGGAACGGTGTGCTCTGGTACAATAATGCACCGCTCAAATCAGAAGATATCAGGTCAATAATAGAAACCTCGCTTCTATCCCTTGGCTTCGAAGCGCCGGATGTCATTGTGGCATGCGGGCAGGGGAGCGCAGACCCCCACTGGCATGGCGAAGGAGAGCTGCGCGCCGGGGAACCCATTGTCATCGACATGGTGCCGCGTTCTAAAATAGAAAGATATTTTTCTGATATGACACGTACCGTGGTGCGCGGGACCCCATCTGAAGAAATAAAAAATATGTACTCGGCTGTAAGGGATGCACAGGCTGCAGCTATCGCAAAAATAAAAGCAGGCATCACAGGCAGCGAAGTTCACAATATTGTGTGTGATGTACTGGAACAGAGAGGTTACGAGACTGCAAGAGGTAAAAAAGGCGTGTTCACAGAAGGTTTCATCCACTCAACAGGGCACGGCGTTGGGCTTGATATCCATGAAGGTCCTAACCTGAGCGAAAGCGGAAAGGAACTGAAAGAGGGATGCGTTGTCACTGTTGAGCCGGGACTCTATTTCAAGAGAACAGGCGGCGTAAGGCTTGAGGATGTTGTCGTAGTGACTGCTAACGGATGCAAGAATTTAACTATATTTGAAAAGAATCTGGTGCTTGAATGAATGAAAATGAGGAGATACTTGAAAAGTACCTGAGAGCGGGTAAGATTCTCTCAGAAGTACGTGCTGAAGCTGTTAAGAAAGTGAAAAATGGTGCAACTTTGCTCTCTGTCGCCGAGTTCGCAGAAAACCTGATACGCGAGAAAGGCGGTCAACCGGCGTTTCCGGTCAATATTTCCCGAAATGATGAAGCCGCACATTCAACCCCTTCATTTGATGATAAGTCTGTTTTTGGGGAGGATATGGTAAAACTGGATATAGGCGTCCACATAGATGGATATATAGCGGACACGGCTGTCACGGTTGACCTTTCAGGTCATCCGGAGCTTGTAAAAGCTTCTGAAAAAGCCCTGGCTGATGCTATAAAATTCATCCATGCAGGCGTGAACACCACGGACATCGGAGGCGTGATCGAGGATGCCATAACTTCCTTCGGATATAAACCGGTCATCAATCTGACCGGGCACGGACTTGCGCAGTATATTCAGCATGCTCCGCCAGCTATTCCAAACAAGAAAATGCCTCACGGTGTTGTGCTGAAAGAAGACGACATAATCGCCATAGAGCCTTTTGCCACAGACGGTGCCGGAAAGATATACGATGCAGGGAACGCAGAAATATACCATCTTGTTTCCGAGAGACCTGTACGCTTACCGTCTGCAAGAAAACTTCTTGAGAAAATACTGGAATATAAAACCCTGCCTTTTGCGAAAAGATGGCTTGGCAGCAACGTGGATTTTGCGATGCTTGCACTTGTAAAGGCGAACATCATCATGCCATACCCCATCCTGAAAGAAGTAGATGGAGGGCTTATCTCCCAGGCAGAACACTCAATTATCGTAACCGCAGACGGGTGTGAGGTCTTTACAAAATGAGGATTTTCATAGCGTTTTTTGTGATAGCATTGATGGCTGGTGCAGGTGAGGGGGAGACCCTGTGGGTTAATAATATCACAGTTAATGAATCTGGTATGATATGGAATTACGACGAGACATATACCGGATTTGATTCATTTGGATTTCGTATGAACATTGATTCGGGTTTTGGCAACAACGACAGTTTCGTGAATGCCTGGGAAGTCCTTCTGGCAGACAAAGAACTGCGCAAAGAGTTTAGAAGCTCAATCGAGAAGGAACTCGATGTGAGGATTAACAACAAAACTGACGGGATATACCTGGTTGATGTCGATGCCGCGTTATCACCGGATGTCCTCGGGAAAACCCATGTATTTGATACAGTTGTGAACAGATACACGACATCATACAGGTTTGATAACAGCGTTCTAAATGCAGGAAGTATATGGTTTTTGGGGCAGCCAGGGACGCCTGTAACCATTGTGATGCCCGGGGGTGTTGATGTGACAAATATCAGCGGCGTTAATAATGCAACGATAAATATTACAGACCATGCAGAAATATCCGGGTTTTTTAATGAGGTATCAAAGGACAGGGGTGAGATCACTCTTACCCTGTCAAGGAACACTTCATTTATAAAAAAGGAGATCAACGTATCTAATGTAACTTTACCTGAGAAGACTGACGAAAAAAAACCTGTCTTTGAGATGCTGTCCTTGATAAGGGATGTAAGTATTGTCGTCGTGGGAATTGTAATTATTTTACTGATCTATGTTTTTAAAATAAGGAAAAAGTAATTTCAATGGAAAGAATAGTAGCCAGAGTAAACAAGTTCTATGAAAGATTCCCTTACCCATCGCTGCCTATCCGCACTGAGCGTGACCTGGTAAACAAGCTCCACGCCAATGTCATGAGAAAGATACTTGACACAGCCGAAATGACCTCAGGCGATCTTGCTGGAAAGGATATCCTGGACGCAGGCTGCGGCACAGGGGAGAAACCAGTTTATTATTCTTATCACGGCGCGCGTGTTACGGCATTCGATTTGTGCAGGGCATCGCTTGAGAAAGCAAAAGAGCTTGCGGATAAGTTTAACCTTAAGGTAGAATTCAGCCTCTGTGATATGGCAGAGTTTTGGACTGAGAAACGGTTTGACCACGTGTTCTGTCTCGGGGCGCTGCACCATACTGAAAAACCTTATGATAATTTCCTTGCGATCTCAAAATTTTGTAAGCCCGGGGGGACTATTACTATCGGGCTCTATAACCGATACGGGCGGCTTGGGCACAGGGCTGTGAGGAAATGGATCGGATTAAGAGCTGGCCTAGATTTTGACAGGAGGATGGAGTATGTTGAGAATAGAATATATGGAAGAAAAATGAGGAGCGTGCATGAGGTGGCGTATGTTGCTGACAAATACGTGCATCCCCATGAGAGCTATCATACTGTGGAAGAAGTGCTTGGATGGTTTGAGAAGAATGGATTTTCATTTATCGGCGCACATCCGCGAACTGATGCGGGCGTCGGGGCTTTTTTTACGCAGTTGAAGTGGATGGTCAAAGGGAATGGGTTTTTTGTGATGTCGGGGAGGAAGGAGTGATGGTTGTTAGGAAAACTTTACCAGAAATAAAAGTGACTTCATTGTCAGAGGGTTTAATTCCCACCAATTATTTTTTTGTATTCGTTCTTATTGAGCCTGAAACCCGATGCTATCAAATCGTCCAGAGTCTTCTTAAGGTCAATTTTCCCATCCTCAGCAGCTAGTTTCAGCAAACCCACCGTTCCCGTAACGTAATTTTTTTACTTTAATCACTTTCCGCGCAGCAGCTTTTCCCTTTTTTAATTATTGCTCTGTCCTTCAGAATAGCCTTCGAAATATATACACTCCCTGCAAGATTCGCAAGCAGTCCAATAATGATGATGGCATCTTTATATTCGATAAGGAATGACGATGTCGCAAGTATAAAGCCCACTGCGGGAAGCAGGTCGCTCACGTGGTGCAGACAGCAGGCTACCATTGCAAGAGATGATGCCGCAGAGCCAGCCATGCCGACTTTTTCAGTTCCTGATGCATTTCCTGAAGTCAGGTTCCTGTGGTACCTGAAAAGCCCCATCTGGACGCCTACTGCCGGGGGGATAAGGTAAACGAAAATGCCATTTGTTAGAAATACTGAAAGTCCTTCACCTAAAGAACCTTCGGCAATCGATGCTATCAGGATATTAAATAGTATTACGAGGAGCCCTGCTGCTGTGCCGAATACAAAAGGATCCCTGAAGAGCCTCTTTATGCCTTCAAAACCTGATATTCGCGCTACCATTTAAAGACCCTCTCTTTCACGTCCCCAACGTCCTGAATTACAAGTTCAAACCTGTTGTCCTGAATTTTCGCAATCTTAGGATACCGCTTGCATGATGCCCTCTGCTTCCTTCATATGAAAGAGGCTTATATGTATTTCCGCTTGAGTCCCGAAGATATGATATATTAGCAAAGGCATCGTTATAGTCTGTATGTGCTGTAACCTTAATATCAAAAGCGGTAGCATCAATAATGTCTGGCAGATAAGTGACAGTTATTTTGATCCCTGCTTCTGAATTCTCCCTGGCTTTGAGTATATCTGCCTGAGGTTGATCTGAAGACAGACATCCGCTTAAGGCAGATAACAAAATTAATAATATTAGAACTGTTGTTATTTTCATATATTATCCTTTTCTGGTTTGATCTGAAAGCATTTGTAATATTTCACTCATGAAGTTTAGATTTTAGTTTATCTATTTTCATAATGACATCGATCCCCTTTTGCCTGTATTCCTCCATCAATCTCATATATTCCTCCGAGGTTTCACCCACTGCATGTTTTTCAAACCCCCGGATCGCCTGGAAGATATTCCTTTTCTCAAGCTCAAGCTCTTCAAGTGTGTATTCTTTCTTTTTCCTGAACAGCTTTCCCCTGAAATGATAGACTAAACCTGCAAGAACTAAAATAAATAGACCCGATGCCACATAATAATAGGTCTGCTGTGTGATCATAAGTGGTATTTCAATAGTATCCCCGGTTTTCAGGTCGTCAAAAACAATGGTGTAATATTCTTTTCCTGAAAGGGTCATGCTCTCATGCACCCCATTCAAATTTACTCCGCTATTTTTATCAATGAAAAAAGAAAGGGATGTTGTGTTGTAGACAGCGCTTTTATTGAATAAAAATATTTTATCGCGCGGGAAAAGTTCATACGATATCTTCATCTCGAAGTTTTCTCCGGTTTTGACAGACTTCATCGGGTCCATATACACGATCTCATCATCCTGCACAAGACAGCACTCCATTACATCAGTTTTCAAGTTTTTTAAGCCGGGAGGCGTTGAGATGGCAAAATAAGTATGGTTATCACTACTATTGTATATCTCCTGACCTTCATTCCTGAAGACCACGATCTCTGATATCACTATGGAATCGTTGTTCTTTGAAATGAAAATATGGTCGAGCACAACGCGTATATTATTGCTCTGGTTGCCTTTAAGGGAATAGGCGGGTTCGGCAACTGCCGGGCTCATAAAAAACGTCAGCAAGATTGCGATAATGATGGAACTTTTCAATAAAATACTCACTTTTCCTCCGTCTCATCCACAAATCTCCGGTATTCCTCTTCGAACTGCTGCTGATATTTCTCTTCAAAAGGTATAAGATCTGGCTTCAGCTTTTTTTGTGGCAAAAAATCCAAGAAGTACAAGCACGACAGATAGGAATACACCGCTTACCCATAACGATGCGGTATCATTTTTCTCCTGCGCAGCAATATCATTACCATATTCAGTTTTCAGCGCAGAAAATATCTGTTTTTCAGAAAAACCATTTGCCTTCATTGAATTTATCTCTTTTTTGATCTGGACAGAAGTGGGGCAGTCACAAGTTGAAATCACCATGGCACATTCACAGGGGCATATCAGGTATGAAGTCATTTCCTCTTCTGCCATGACCATATCGGCTGATACCAGTGGTAATAACAGGCTAAATAATAGCATGACATTCATCATGTTGAATATTCTCTGATCATCTATACCTTTACAAATGATGTAAACAATACTTATAGTTTACGACGAATGTAAAGTTGGTGTGTAATGAGCGGGAGTATATATCAAAAAAATTAAGTTCAGCTATTCTATTGTAACCTTAATGGAAAACATAACTGCACAGGATTTGAAAAGATCAGGAATTACACTTAAGCAATACGTGCTCGGAAGAAAGGATACTGACTCAGGGACAGGCACACTCAATATCGGAAGGTATCTGGCGCTGGATAAGTCCCTGGGGGCTGATGTTTATATTGATGCCCTCAGGCCGCATATCATTCTCATCTGCGGCAAGCGCGGTTACGGCAAATCATATTCGATGGGCACAATGATCGAGGAACTTGCTTCGCTTTCTCCGGAAATAAAAGAGAATATAGCTGCGCTCGTAATTGATACCATGGGCGTATTCTGGACTATGCGCCATGAAAATAAAAAAGAAGCAGGGCTCCTGGCAAAATGGGGACTTCCCTTGCAGGGTTTTGATGTGGAAGTCTTCGTTCCTGCAGGGAGCATAAAGCAGTATGAATACCAGAATATAAGAGTCAAGCCTTTTTCGATCTCAGCATCAGGACTTTCAGGTTATGACTGGTGTTCTTTATTCAGTGTTGCTCCCGTAAGCGCGTTAGGTGTTATCCTGATAAAGACTATCGACGAACTGAAAGAAAATAAAAGTGCCTTTTCCCTTTCTGATATTTTGGAAGCGGCAGGAAAAAACAAAAGCGCAGATACTACGATAATGAACGCGGTGCAGAACTATTTCAACGCCGCTCGTTCCTGGGGGATATTTGATGAGAAAGAACTAAGTGTTCTGGATATGATAAAGGGAGGCAGAGTGGTCATACTTGACCTGAGTTCTCTGGAAAACCAGAGCATCAGGGCGATCGCAGTTAAGATGCTGGGGAAAAGGATTTATGAAGAACGCATAAAAGCAAGGCGGGCATACGAAAGAATGGAGATGGGCGATATTTCTGCCGAAAAAGGAATGCCTATGGTCTGGATGTTCATCGATGAGGCACATATGTTCCTGCCGCGAGATGGCGAGACGCCAGCGACTGGAGTGCTTGTTAACGAATGGCTGAGGCAGGGGCGGCAGCCGGGGCTTTCTTTGGTTCTTGCAACCCAGAGACCCGCTGCCCTTCATACCGATGTGATGTCACAGAGCGATATTATAATATGCCACAGGCTGACAGCGCAGGATGATATTACCGCCCTTGAAGCAATACATCCGACATACATGCGCGAGGGGATAAGCGACCACCTGAAAAAGATGGGGAATGAGAAAGGAGCAGCGCTGATCATCGATGATACATCCGAGGCTGCCCACCTTGTGATGATGCGCCCAAGGAAATCCTGGCATGGCGGAGAAGAACCGAGCGCGCGAGGACACAGGTAAATCGCGGATTAGTGCGAATTATTGAAGTCGTGTTTTGTCTTCATCGGCAATTATTTGCGATTTATTTATTCACCATGTTTTCCTGATCAATGTTCTTTCATGTCTTTCAGCTTCATGTTTTTCAGGTCAAAGACATATCGTTTTACCCGTGGAGCCACATCGCCGCAATCCCTGTAATATTCGATATACCAGCCCATTTCCTCAAGCAGCTTCTTGAAATGAGATATTTCAAAGTCTTTTTTGAACGTATAAAAATGGACCGTGCCGCCGGGTTTCAGCAAAGCGCGGGCAAGGTTTAGAAAACGGTCCTGTCCGTATGGAGTGGGCATAACTATCCGGTCAAAATCTTTCCTGAAAAGAGCGCCCATAGAATTCGCATCGCCAAGCACGATCCCGGCATCAATGCTATTCAGTCCGGCATTCTTTCGGAAAAGGCTGCACGCAGCAGGATTATTATCAAGCCCTACTATTTTTACTTTCTTTTTTTTACTGATCGGTATCAAAAACGGTCCTACCCCGCAAAACAAAACAAAGACATCCTCGCCATCATTCACTTTCTGCACTATCCTGTTCCTCTCAAAATACATCTTCCCGGAAAAGTAGGTTCTTGCGATATCCACATGGAATATGCAGCCGTTCTCCCTGTGCAGCGTGGTCGTCCTGTTCCCAAGTAGTATTTCAAACTCCGCAATTCGCTTTTCACCTGCAAGCTTGTTCTTTTTCAGGAGAACGACTTTTACCTTCCTGCTGTGGGATACAAGAGCCTTCGCAATAAGATGTCTATCATCATAAAGCGGTGGCGGAAGATTTATTATTGCGATATCTCCGATGACTTCAAAACCCCTTGGCAGAAGCAGGAGTTTTTCTTCCTGAAGTTTATCTTTTAAAAGTTCTCTGAGAGACATCTGGACTTAAATTCGCTGGCGATCAGTTAAGGATTTTGAAAGGTTGTGGGGTGTCATCTTTTGACGATATGAAAAAACATATATCAAGAGGTTATAATAGGATAAATTCACTTATTATATAAAGTCTCTATTTATAAATGTAACAATAAGGAGAATCTTGGATGCTGGATTGAAGAACAGTTGTTTTGTACATTTACAATTTTATAATCCAAAATTTAATTATTAAGTTAGATATTCTGACGAGGTACAAAAAGATGAATATTTTGTCTAAAGAACAGAAACACATCGCTGGAAACGTGCTCATATAGATCTTCGTCGTCTTCCCTAATAATTTGGGTGACTGCGTATCTTCGTGATAAAAGGTTTTCTTTTATAAGAGTCTCTATTGCCGGTATTCTTTTGTCACTTTCTTCAAAAACTCTGCATTTCCAAATTATCGCTGGATCTTCAAGAGCATGGTTCAATTCAGTTGCTACACTGCCTGTTTTACCTCTGCATGTAAAAATAATGATGTTCAAATCAGCCCAATCTAGACAACCAAAGCTCTTTTCAAGGTTTGGAATACGTGATTCTCTAGAACTTGCAAAATCTTCAACAATGAATGTATTTGTATATCCGTCCCCTCGCAAGCGGTTACGGAGTTTTATTAATCGTTCCTTTTCTCCCAAATGTTTCCTAGCTGAAGGTGGATTATAAGCACCATATATGACTATGTTAATCTTACCCCTATGCGCAAGAATAGATTCTTGTTTCTTCCTTTGAAATTCCTCGAATTTCACACCCATAATATGATAATTTCAATAGATAATCTTATAGCCTAGTAGAAATAAACATACTCAAATAAACTTATATATACTCAATAAGAAATTTCACCTTTAGCGGTGTACCATGTACACAAACAAAAAAATTGAAGAGTATGCAAATGAATTGCCATCAGAGCTTAAGCGAGCGGTAGAAGCTTTAGATGATGATCTTAGACAAGCCATTTTTTTTGTACTTCTAAAAAATGGAGAACAATCTTTCAGTCAAATAATGACTGAATTAGAAATACCCCGTAAGGATAGCAGTATTTTATCTCATCACTTAAAAATACTTGAAAAAGGAGCACTAATCAAAAATAAATATGCTAAAAAAGAAGGTATGGATAGCCATTCATTTTATGACCTCACAGACTTTGGAGAGGATATCCTTGATAGATTAATGGATACGCTTGCTATTCCTCATGTGGTCGAAGAACCAGTTGAATCACTAAAAAGAATTGCGTTAAAAGTCGGAATAAAGCAATCTGAGAAAGTTTTCAAAGAGGCAATAAAATGAACCTGACCCCTCAAGAAGTAGAAAGGATGGAGTATCTCTTGGGCAAATCCAGGTTGAACCATCTGACAAGTCAGGAACAATATGCTCTGCGTGATTTAATAGCTAAAGAAAATCCCTCAGCTAAGGATAACTCTTTGGATGAATTGATCAAGTTTGGGTTAATCCTCGTTGGATTGTACATTTTGTCAAAAGCACTTAGTGAGGAGTAATGGCCACGCTACTAATCGCTTTGATTTAGGAGCCTTTAATGAGCAATAATGACTTAAACTGGATTGCTAACTTTATCTGGAGTAATGTTGACGATATTCTCCGGGATGTTTGTGGCAAGTATCGGGATGTTATTCTGCCTTCTGTCGTCATCCACCGTCTCGACGCCGTGGAGCCCCGAAGAAGGTGGTATTGGACATGAAATAAGATACTTGATGTTTGCAGAAATCACCAACTATGATGTAGCTCTGCGGCAGGTTTAGGGTGATGTCAATAGTTTTTAAATGATAGTTTTTAAATAATACCAGCAGGTTTAATAGAAGTTTGAACTCATGCGGTTTAATAAAAATCCGGTAATTTGAGAAAAATGCCATGATACGCCCCTGAAATTTATGATAATCCCAAATTCCATACTCGAAATAAGCTGTGGAGACCATTCAAAGCTCTATGAGACAAAAGGCAAGGAATGGTCGCTGTTCGTAGGCATAGACATCAATATGGACCTTTGCAGGAAGGCTAAGAAGCAAGGGTTAGAAGTCGTGTGCTGCGATGCTTTTAACCTGCCCTTCAAACAAAGATCGTTCCAGGACGTTTACATCCAGTGTTTCACTGCGCTGCTTGAAAAGGACGCTTACAGCGAGGCTTTCATGAAAAGCGATCACGACGAGTTCTGCGAATTTATGGGCGGCGAGATAAACTATGCCTGGCAGATAGTAGACCCCTTCTATGAACTGCTGATGGAATGCAGGCAGGTGAGCCGGCACATAATATGCCTGCCGTCATGCAATCTTGAGATGAACAAATATCTCGTGAATGTTGTCAAGAATTTACCCAGCGTCACTATCGATGTTGATGAGCCAAAGAACTGGGGTGGAAAGAAAAAGAAATGTGTGATGTACCTGGACATTGACTGCACCATACATGTATGATAACAAACATTTTTAACAATTAAAAATAATAAGGATGCGATGGTTCGAGTTCTTGCAACAGGTACGTTCGATATACTGCATCCCGGGCACCTGCATTATCTATCCGAGGCAAAGGCGCTGGGTGATGAGCTTTACGTGATAGTGGCGCGCGATTCGATGGTAAAACACAAGCCGAAACCTGTAGTCCCTGAAGCCCAGAGGCTTGCGATGGTACAGGGTTTGCGCATTGTGGATAATGCGATGCTGGGAAGTGAAACTGACATGTTCGAGCCGCTTCGCAAGATAAAGCCTGACGTCATAGCAATAGGCAAAAACCAGCATTTTGATGAAAAAGAACTGGAAAAGCAGCTTGAGGCGCGGGGCATACATTCGAAGGTCTTAAGGATCCGATCATTTAAGGACTGTGAGTTATGCAGCACAGGTTCTATCATCCGAAGGATAATTGAGCTAAAAGGATAGAGATAAGTTATCATAAGATTTTATGATTTCGTAATAATTACTTCATACATAAATTTTTTATAGTATAATATTGTATTTAGTTTAGGCTGAATCAAGTAGGCCGCAAAATCAAGGAGAAGTGGTATTATGGCAATGAATGATAGCAAAGGAGCAGATGCTCTTGAAATAAGGATCGTATTAATGATTACAGCTTTCCTGTTCTTGACAGGAAGCGCGTTTGCAGAAACCGTATTATGGGATGAAAGCCAGGGCAGCCCCCTGCCTTTCACATGGAACTCTACGAACTTTGATGGTTTCAACGTTGGCGGTGTGGGGACTGAGAATTTGACAGTATTACAGACAGATATGGGGTCAGACCAGAGAACGATCGCTAAAGGTAACCTCACATATTCTACTACGGCAATACCCAGGAAATTGAATGTTGTCATTGCCCTGAACCTCACTGACAATCAGGCGATGACTGATAAAGGACTTGAACAGGCTGCGCCGGGAAAGGCTTTCGATAATGGGGAATACTACATTCTCAACTGGCAGGCGGAGCGATATGCAGCCGTAAACAGGAAAGTCGATAAGCTCGCCAAAGTTTTGATGGAGCAGGGGATATCGGAAAAGAAAACCATGATGGTAGGTGAAACATGGGATATCGGGGATGGCTGGACGTTATATTTAAACGCGATAGATGCCAAAGCAATGCCAAGACAGGTATGGATATCTCTCTATAAGAACGGAATTAAGAAAGATGACAAAGTGATATCAGAAGGAACAGAAATCGCTGCACCGATATATACTTATGTTGAACAGATTGTTGGCGGTGAATATGATGTGCCTGTATTCGTAACCTATGCTGCCAGTATATTTCCAGGTGAATCTTCTGACCTTGTGCAGTTTGGAGGCACATGGCTGCTCTCGACAGATGTGAATGTTATTCAACCGGACTTGTCTTATGGAATTTTCAGGGATGCAATGGTTGAATTTAACAAACTGAAGCTCATGAATTCTGATATACCCGTAACGTTAGCCCCGAATTCTACAATAGGTCTGATCGGAAATATCAAGTTCAAGGTCATAGATGATCCCAACTACCTGAAATTCTTTCCCTCAGATGAACCCTTACTCAATATTTCAGCGTTCCCTGATAGAATACCCGAAGGAACTCCAACGAACGTGGTATTCACGGTGACTTCCGGCGCATCTCCTATCGATGGAGCGCTTGTATCTCTTTCCGGCGCAGCGAACTGGAGCGGATTGACAGATGTCAACGGTCAGACCACTATAAGCATAACCGCCGCTTATGAAGGGAACATAACAGCAGAAACAAGAAAAGAAGGATACACCACCGGAACGACTACGGTATTCGCTTATGGTCTTGCGAGCTCTGCGCTTGACTCATGGATACTCGAAGAGAACTATGTACTGAACCTTACTGGCATAGATCCGCGCGCTTCCCCGAGACAGGCAAGATTACAATTATCCAAAAATGGCCTCCTGGTCAAGGATAGCGTCGCAGAGCAGGGAAGCAGGTTCGAATACTGTCCAGGTAACTGTATATTCAATGCCACAGTTGATGTTATCTTCAACGGGACACAGGGGGTTGCGGTCGGGATGGGAAATGCCAGCCAGTATTCCGAGATCAACGGGACGCCTCTCATGATAGATGCAGTTCACCTGTTCAGGTCAGCCAATTTTACTGGTATCAGCTGGCTTCTTGACGAAGGCTACGATATGAGGATGATGGACATCGACCATCGTTCATATCCCCGACTTGTCTGGTTTGAGCTGTTGAAGAACGGCACGGTAATGGACGATGCTTTCATTTCAGAAGGAGACAGATATAACTACAGTACACCGTTAAACTCCACTATAATAACTGCTCTTGCAGATTCGATATTCAAAGGCGAGACCAACAAAGTTGTGAAACTTGCCCAGGTGTATCAGTATTCAGAATATACCGGCTCTGTGCTGCTGGATAATGCCTCACATTCGTATATTTCCGGAGAAATAACAAGAACAGACCAGCCTTTATATGAAGGTTACAATCTGTCTGTTCTTGATATTGATGTGTACGGTTCTCCGCGCCAGATGTGGCTCAGGTTGTATAAGAACGATACAATGGTCGATGATGAGGTAGTTGCCCTAGCTTACCAATATAGCACCGCATCAGGAATTATATTATCAGCAGAAGTCAGTGCCATTTTTGCAGGACGCCCATTGAGCGCAGTTCAGTTCAGGAACGTTACACAATATTCTGAAATAGACAGAAGCGAACTGATAAGTAATGCGACCTATACTATATCTCTGTATGGTACACCGCTTCCGGTTCCGATCCCATCATTCATGCCATCTGCATACGGGACTTACGAGATCAGGGGAACACCAACGGCAGGGTTGCAAGCTCCGATTGTCTGGACGCCGCAGAACTTTGCAGGCTTCTACTATGACATAAACAGCAATACCGGAAAAGAAGAACTCAATATACTCCAGCCAGATCTTGCGGTCACAAGAACGATAGATAACGGTAACCTGACATACTCCACAACAGCCCAGTCTAAGATGCTATATGTCGTGAAATATGCATTCGGAGGAAATGTCCCGGCAGCAGAAGCATCCGGACTTGCGGGTTTTGATAACGGCAGCTACTATCTCATGGGCTGGCAGGGCGAAAGATATACAGCCCTGAATGGCAGGGCGGACAAACTTGCCGGACTGGTCCTCGAACAAGGAACTACGGTAGCAGACAAAAAGACGCTCGCTATTGGCGAAAGCTGGGATATTGGCGGAAACTGGACGCTTACGGTTCAGTCCATAGACGTAAAGGCATATCCAAGGCATGCATGGCTCACACTTGGCAAAGATGGAGTTAAAATAGAGGATATCTTCGTGGCTCAACAGAACATATACACATACGTTGAAACTAATTTTTCAAATGAGACGGACGTGCCCCTGTTCATGACGTATCTTGATAGCGTATTTGCTGGCGCGACAACCGATATGGTTCAGCTCAGGTACACATGGGCTCTCAATACTTCTGTTAAAGAGATCATGCATAATGAGACTTATGGGATATTCACAGATGCTGAAGTATCCCCTGATAAAACACTGAAATTAAAGAATTCAAATACCAACATAAGCCTGGCTCGCGGATCAACAATAGACCTTATGGGACCCTTGCGTTTCCGGGTAGCTGATAACGATTCGCTGCGGTTCATACCCGTTGCTGTATACAGGCAGGCCGGGATTGTAGATATACGGGGCGCAGTCTGGAACGAGACCCCTGTAGAAGGGTTCGGCGGCATTGGTTTTGGCGGATCATGGAATGCATCCAATTTCGCAGGTTTCTTTTACGACGTTGACAACGATCTTGGAAAAGAGGAACTGAACGTACTTCAGGCAGACCTGAATAATTACCAGAGGACGATTTACCAGAACAATCTTTTCTATACAACATCATCACAGCCGAAGATGCTGAACCTTGTAAAATATGCATTTGGCGGTAATGTTTCAGCCGCCGCTGCCCGGGGTCTGAACTTTACAGCGCCTGGTGAGGCTTTCGAGGGAGGCAGCTATCAGATCATTGGCTGGCAGGGTGAAAAGCATGTGGCTGTTAATGGGATGGTGAACATGCTCAACGACTTCATTCTTGAACAGGGGGCATATTCTTCTGAAAAGAAGGTCATGTTCCCGAACGAGACATGGAACGTAGGAGGAGGCTGGAGCTTAACATTGGATTTCGTAGATGCAAAGTCATCTCCCCGCATCGCTGGCATCACATTAAGGAAGGACGGCGAATTCATGGACAGCAGAGTGTTGACTTCAGGTCCTTATGGCGGTACAAACTCTGTTTACACATATGCATATCCCAATACAAGCATGCCGCTATTCGTTGCTTATGTTGATTCCATTTTCGCAGGCGCATATTCAGATATGGCACAATTCAGGTACACATGGGCAGTATCGCCGGAAGTGACATATGTCAATGCCGGTGACCGGTTCGGGGTATTCAATGTAACTGAAGTGAACACGACCACAAAAATGATCGGACTTCGAAATATCGATACAGCCGTCACCCTTTCCCAGTATCCCGGGACTGTTGAACTGATGAGCGAATTGAAGTTCAGGGTAGCGAATGATGACAGCGTGCTTCGGTTCTATCCATTTAAGAGAGTAACAACCCAGATTGATACAGCTCCGCCCGGGAGTATTTTCGGACTCAGGAATATCAGTTACGCTGAGGATTATATAACCTGGATGTGGGTAATTCCTGCGGATGCGGATTTCGCCCATACCCAGGTATATCTTGATGGGAATTTCACAGGAAACCTTGGCCAGTCGCGATCCTTCACAGCATCCGGACTTGCCCCGGATACAGAACATACTATTTCCACACATACTGTGGATACTTCCGGCAACGTAAATACGACATGGGTGAACCATACAGCGCGCACCGCTGCGAAAACATCCAGTAATGAGATCATCTCCTGTTCAGTGATATCGGCGCCGGGAAATTATGTACTCACTCAGGACATAACCAACAGCACTGAAATTACATGCATCGTGATAAACACAGGAGACGTGGTTCTTGACGGCGCCGGTCATACTATTGACGGCGTTGATGCAATGAACAGCACAGGAGTCTATGTAAGCGGCCAGAGGGATGTAACTGTTAAGAACCTTCAAGTGACTGACTGGCATACTGGTATCTATTATCAGGATGCCACGAACGGGTCAATAGTCAATAACTATCTAAATTCGAATTCATATGCTGGTATCAACTTAGTTACATCCATATTCAGCCATGGCGGTGTTCCAGGCTATTTTACGATTTCACAGAATTCTATATCGAACAGTGACTATGGGATTTTGATGATATCTTCAGGTTACAATAATATCACAGGTAATAATGTAACCTTCAACAGGTACAGCGGCATTGCGCTTTGGTTCTCAAATAACAACAATATAGATCGTAACACGGCGGTTTACAATGGAGACAGCGGGATTTACCTTGAGGCATCTGTGAATAATGCCTTGAACAACAACAGCGTTGCTTACAATGCCCTCGGGATAACGCTTTTCTTCATAAGTGACGGGAACTCCATTAGTGGCAATATGGCGTTCGAAAATGATGCAGGATTCTTTTTCGGTCATTCGGATAATCCATCTTTTACAGGCAAGTTCTGCACGAATTGCCATCCGGATGGTCAGATCAGGTCCAATACCCTGACAGAAAATATCGTAACATCAAACAGACAGTATGGTATTTTCTTTAACTCATCAGGCAGCAACACTATCTACAATAACCTGTTCAATAATGGCCTCAATTATGGCTCCATATTCAACGGGACAAACGTCTGGAATATCACAAAGACGGCGGGAACAAACATTATCGGAGGGCCATATCTGGGTGGTAACGTCTGGGCTGACCCATATGGCACCGGTTTCAGCCAGACATGTGTGGACTACAATGGGGACAGCATTTGCGAATCAACTTATGCTGTCGATGGCAGCAGTATCGACTATCTGCCGCTCATGAACAATGTAATGCCTCCTGGGATCGTCACGAACCTGACCAACATAACCTATTCTCCGTATCAAATAATATGGACATGGAATGACCCCATGGACACTGATCTTGACCATGTACAGGTCTTTATCGACGGAGTCTTTAAAGATAAAGTCAAGATCGGAACGCAGCAGTACAATGCTTCAGGCTTTGCTCCGGACTCAGAGCATACCATCTCGACGCGAACCATAGATGCCGTTGGCAACATCAACCTGACCTGGGTGAACCATACGGCAAAGACTGCGCCGCTTGCCGATACAACACCTCCCGGAAGCGTGACAGGACTGCACAATATAACATATGCTACTGACTACATAACATGGACATGGAATGATCCTGAAGACCCTGATTTTGAAAAAGTCATGGTCTATCTCAACGGGGTATTCCAGAGGAATGTAACGCCTGAACTTATGCCTTCTTTCAATGCGACCGGGCTATTGCCGGGGACTACGTATACGATCAGCATAAGGACTGTGGACATATATGGCAATATAAATTCCACATTTGTGAGCCACAATGCGACAACTGCGCTGTTTCCCGACACAGTGCCCCCGGGCAGTGTGAATGACCTGAGGGCTTCTGTCATTTCCAAGAGATATATCGTCTGGAGATGGACTGACCCTGCGGATGCTGACTTTAATGAAGTGATAGTATATCTGGATGGGAGATTCATGACAAACGTTACAAAAGGGACAGGTTCCTACACTGCTATGAATCTTAAGCCGAATTCAGTCCATACGATCAGCACCCGTACCGTAGACATAACTGGAAATATCAACCAGACCTGGGTGAACAACACTACAAGTACCGGATCATTACTTGGAATAGAAAAAAAGAAGAATAAAACAGTTCAGTAAGGATTTGGCTTGATGGCGATTGAATTATGTGATCGGTTTTCTGATCACATATGCGCTTTTATAGCGCAGCTTCTATTCGCCTCAGGGCTTCCTTTATGCGCTCTTGCGAGGTGGCATACGATATTCTTATGAAATCACGGCCAGATTCACCGAACGCAGAACCGGGCGTGGTCGCAACAAATGCCTTATTGAGCAGAAGTTCAGCCACCTTCTCGCCGCTCTCGTATTCGCTTACATCTGCAAAAGCATAAACGCCCCGTCTGGAGTGGCGCATTTGATACCGATCCTATTCAAGCCGCTGACAAGCAGGTCTCTTCGCTCCCTGAATTCACGCACCATTTCAGCGACACAGGTCTGGTCTCCCTGAAGCGCCGCTATTCCTGCATATTGTACAAAGAAGTGGCCTGGCTCACGGAATGGGAATGAAGTTTGAGCATCTGCTCGTATATTTCCTTCGGGGCGCTCACATAACCCAGCCTCCAGCCAGTCATTGCGTACGCTTTTGAGAAACCGTTGACTGTTATCGTCAAATCCTGCATGCCGTCCATAGAGCCGATGCTTATGTGTTCTTTGTCATAGATTATCTTTTCATATATTTCATCTGATAAGACAAGGATATTCTTATCAACTGCAATATCGGCTATCTCCTTTAGCGTCCTCTTATCGTAGACTCCACCAGTTGGATTGCACGGGCTGTTTATAACTATTATTTTTGTCTTTTTCGTAATATGATCTGCAATACCCACCGGCTTAAATCCATCATCTACAACAGTTGGCGCCCACACAGTCCTTGCTCCGGCCAGATTTATGCAGGGATCATATGAAACCCAGGCAGGATCAAAAAGTATCGCTTCATCGCCTTCCTGAAGGACAGATAGTATTACCTCAAAAATCGCCTGTTTTGCCCCGGGAGTAACTATTATATTCCCCGGCTTGACTTCAAGGCGGTTCTCGTTCTTCAACTTATCAGCTATTGCCTTTCGCAGTTCAGGAATACCGGGTGAGGGCGTGTAGTGCGTCTCACCTCGCGCAAGGGAATCTTTTGCAGCTTCAATAATATGCGAAGGTGTTCTAAAATCGGGTTCTCCAAGGCTGAAGCTTATTATATCTTTGCCCTGGCTTTTCAATTCATTTGCTAGGTTCGATATCCGCAGCGTTGCGGATTCCGTTATCCTTTGAAGCCTTTTTGCTGTCATAATGTATAGCCCACTCACTCTTTTCTGATATATAAGCAGTTCTGTAAAACAAATATAATTAAAAAATGTGATATATTGTTGATTTTTTTCAGATTCCCATAGTAAAATATATATACCAATTATTCCGATAATAATTATTATAATGATGAGCAAATCGGAGGTAAAAAAGTTAAAAGGAGATGAAGAACGATGGGTGAATCTAATGAAGTGGTCCTCTGGATGGAAAATTGCGCTCCTGAGAGACTAACGGCAAACAAGGTAATGCTTTGCACAAGGAACATATTTTTGCTCCAGAACATGCGGGATATAGTTCCAGAAGAATATAACGCAATAATACAGAGCAGCAGCAGCGCAGGAATCGTCAAACTATAATTCTCATGGCACGAAAACGATGTTCAAACTGTAAGCGTCCCATATGCCAGTGCGATATAACTTTGAATGGATGCAAAGAAAAAAGCCATGAGGAAATCAGAGGGGTATCCCTGAATCCTTATTTGATGCATGATCTGTTCACGAACGGCTAAAATACTATTCGTTTAGCATTCTTATCATCTTTACGGCAGCTTCGACAGCGCGCTTGGCATACTCCACACGCTCGAACGCATCAAGCCTGTTCATGCCTGGGCCTGAGATACCAAGCGTTACAGGCTTTCCATACTCCAGGGCAAGGTCGGCTATCTTTCTCGATGCATGCTGGATAACGATCTCATCATGTTTGGTCGCGCCCTGTATAACACACCCAATTGTTACAACAGCATCAATGTCCTTATCTTGCGCGAGTTTCCTGACCGCCAGTGGCATATCAAAAACACCTGGCACATATAGTACTTTATCAACCGATGCGCCGAGGAAAGCTGCATGTTCTTTTCCGAGTATCTCCATCTGGCTTGTCAAATCACGGTTAAATTCCGAAACTACGAATCCGAGTTTAATAGTCATTATCACACCTGAATTTTATATAATATTCGTTAATGTGACTATATAACTTGCGATGGTTTGCATGGGGCTGTTTATTTTCCAATCACTATTTCTATTATGGAAACGTTTGACGGCCCGTTTTCCGATTGCATTTTTTCCGTACCTATCGTGATGCCATTTATCTTAGCTTCTGTTAAAAATCGGTTGCGTGAAACCTCTGCGGCGTCGACTGCCCTTGATATGGCTTTACCCCTGGCTTTAATAATGACTTCGTTTGCCCCATTATTGAATTCCTTGACTACAGCGAGAACATAGTTCATTACTGGCTTGTTCCCGACATAGACTACGTTATTCTCCGTCATACTACCTCTTCTCGTGCTGTGAATACGATAATGCTTCAGCTACATAAACTTAACTAAATGATTATCAATGCAGGAAATGTCTCATTCCTGTAAACACAAGTGAAACCCCGAGCCTGTCCGCAGTTGCAATAACTTCCTTATCCCGTATTGAGCCGCCAGGTGATACGATGTACCTGATGTGGTTCTCTGCCGAGTAAACGATACTGTCATCGAACGGGAAGAAGGCATCGCTTGCCATTACGCATTCGCTCATAATGTTTTTGATGAACTTATCCTCGCTGATGTCCGGTTTCTCCTGTTGATACAGCAACTTAAGGTTATCCACTGCCTTTGTAGCTGCAAGTTTCTTTATGGCATCCACGCGGTTTGGCTGACCTGCTCCTATGGCGAGTATCTGGAAACAGCTTTTTTCATATTCCCGCGCTATGACAACGGCATTGGATTTTGTATGCTTGCACGCAGCAATAGCGAACCGGGCAAGTTCTCGTTTCTCTTCAGGGAATGCAGTCTTTGTGACGACGTCCCATTTTTCATATAATCCTGTGTTCCTGGACTGGACCAGCATGCCGCCAGCTATGTAATGGTAAGTATTTGGAAGAGGTTCTCCGTTATCCAGCGGAAGCTCAAGGATGCGAAGGTCCTTGCTCTTGTTTTTCAGGAAAAGAAGTGCATCATCATCAAATCCCGGCGCGATGATCAATTCCACGAACCTTCCTTTCAGGAATTCGACGGTCGAAAGATCGGGTTTGCGGGTCATGCAAATAATGCTTCCGAACGATGATACCGGGTCTCCATCCCACGCACGGGAGAGAGCCTCTATAAGCGTTTTTCCGGTCGCGAACCCGCACGGGTTCGTGTGCTTGACCACCGCCACAGCGATCTCATCCTTGTACTCAAGCGTAATGTTTAGCGCGCTTTCAGCGTCAACATAGTTGTTATATGAAAGCGCTTTTCCGTGCAGCTGTCTTGCGTTCGCCACAGATGGTCCGCTGACATCCGGCTCTTTATAGAATTTTGCGGTCTGGTGCCAGTTCTCACCGTACCTTAGCGTTTTTCCATCAACGAACAAAAGTCTCAGGATATCCTCATCTGCAAGCCGCTGGCTCAGGTATGTGTCAATGGCGCAGTCGTAATCAGCTATTCTCCTGAATGCCTTAACAGCAAGACGCTCTTTTGTCTTCAGGCTGATATCCCTGTTGTCAAGTTCTTTTATGATCAATGAATAGTCGTTGGGGTCTGTTATCACAGCCACATGGCGATAGTTCTTTGCCGCAGCCCTGACAAGAGCAGGTCCACCGATATCGATGTTCTCAATAGCTTCCTCTAGCGTCGCATTCTTATCAGCTATTGTTTTCTCAAAAGGGTACAGGTTCACTGCCACGATATCGATATATTCGATGCCCTGTTTTTTTGCCTCTTTAACATGGAGCGGGTTGTCCCGGACTGCAAGTATCCCCCCGTGTATCATGGGATGAAGCGTCTTTACCCTGCCTTCCATTATTTCAGGGAAACCTGTAATATCTGATACGTCCGTTACTTTGATGCCGGCTTTTTTAAGAATCCATGATGTTCCGCCTGTAGAGATTATTTCAAAACCCATACTTATCAGATTTGCTGCAAAATCAACTACGCCGGTCTTGTCAGATACGCTGATTAAAGCTCTTTTTGGCAGAATACATCACCTTATGTGAATAGAAAAAGGAAGTAATAAGCTTTTGCCTCGATACCGACAACAATGGATGGATAAACTACATGATCACCCATATACCGGCAACCGTAGCAGCAGTTCCGAACACAAGCCCCGGGCTTATCTTTTCCTTAAGCGTCACAAGCGCCATCATGCTTGAGAGAAATGGCGTTATCGCCGCAAGGCTTGTTGCTTTTGCAGCGCCAATGAGTGTCATGCTGTTGAAGAACAGGTAGCTGCCTATGCCCATTCCTGCTATCCCGCCAAGCCCCAGAAGTATGTATGCTTCTCTCCTGAACCTGAAGATTGCAGCCGGACCACTTTTTAAGGAGTAACCTGTGTACAACAGTGCCAGGGGCAGGGGCATGCTTATCAGGACAGACTGAAACGGGTCAACATCATTCAGACCGGTCTTTGTTGCCACGACCGAGAAAGCATAAAGGAACGCAGCGAGAACGGCAAATGAAACCCCAAGCTTCACGTTCTTTTCATTGCCGGTATTATGCCCCCTGCTCAGTACCCATACCCCGACAACGATCAGCGCAGTACCTGCAACTACTTCACGACCGATGTTTTCATGCAGCAGTAGGGCCGAAAGGAGTATGGTAAGAAGCGGGAACGTGAATAGTATAGGAATGAACCTTGAAACAGAGATATTCTCAATTCCTTTCATGTACGCCATCCCCCCGATGATGAGACGCAACAGCCCTCCGAGGTTCAGTAAAGCAAAACCAATGAGAGTAAAATCAAAATGCCAGCCGCGGATAACAAGGTACATTACCAGGACGAACATCATCGCAGAGAACGTGCGTATAAGCACGGCAGGTACTGCGCCTGCACCGATGCCTTTCTTGTAGAATACCGCTGCCACCGACCAGCACAGTGCGGCGGCAAGAGCATAGAGTTCACCTGATATCACGCATGGATAAAGGTTAGTTGTTATATTATTACTTATCGTCAATTATTACTTATCGTCAGCCGGGACATCTATTACGGCGCTGCCTCCAAAAGCTTTATCATTAAATCAATACCTTAAGGATAATCCCGTTTAAGATTATCGGTGATACTTATATGACCCAAAAGACAAAAGGAAAGAAGAAACGACTGGGAAAAGCCCAGAACCAGAACCAGCGCGTTCCTGCATGGGTTATCGTCAAGACCAAGAGAAAGGTCATGACCCACCCGCAGAGACGCCACTGGAGACGCAGCACACTGGATGTTTAAGGTGATTGAAATGGCAGACATTGAAAGAATATATACGATCCCGCTTAATGATGCAAGGAAAGTCCCGCGCTGGAAAAGAGCTGAAAGTGCAGCACGGAAAGTAAGGCAGTTCCTTTCAAAGCATTTAAAGACAGATCTCAAGGAAGTAAAGATAGACAGTACGGTCAATGAAAAGCTCTGGGAAAGAGGTTCTATGAAGCCGCCATTGAAAGTTCGTGTTCGAGCGGTCAAATTCGAAGCAGGCGGCGTACAGGCTGAGCTTGCCGAGGAATGATCCGGGGGAATTTATAGTCGAGATCAAGCGAAGGTTAAATATTTCAGGAACATCTGTGCTGGGTGTTTTTGCCACCTGCACAGAGGATCATGTTTTTGTCCCCCCTGAAATATCTGATGAATTGTTGAATGACCTTGAGGTATCGCTTGGCGTTACAGGAGTTCGCATTTCAGTTGGCGGAAGCTCAGTTGTTGGTTCACTTATTGGGGGGAACAGCAACGGGGTAGTAGCAGCAGGTTTCATACTGGACAGGGAGATCCGAAAGATAAGGAAATACACCCGGGCTGCTAAATTATCCGGAGGCCTGAACGCGTCCGGCAACCTTATTCTTGCGAACGACAATGCAGCGCTTGTGAATCCTGACCTCTCTGATAAAGTAGTTGGATTGATTGAGAAAGCGCTTGGCGTTGATGTCAGGAAAGGGACTATCGCAGGCCTTAAAACAGTGGGTATGGCAGGCATAGCAACTAACAAAGGCGTACTTGTGCATCCGAAAACCACAATGAACGAAATGGCAGTTCTGGAAGAGCATTTTAAATTGCCCGTAGACATAGGAACCGTAAATTTCGGCTCCCATCTTGTCGGTTCCGGGATACTGGCTAACAGCAAGGGATACGTGGCAGGGGAAGATACCACAGGTCCTGAGATCACAAGGATCGAGGACGCTCTTGGGTACGAATGAGACCTCAGATAGATATTTAATCTTTCTAAAAATATCAGGGATACATGAAATGCCCCACATGCGGCAGTGACTGCGTCAGGGATGCTGAACCGGTTCTGGAAGGTCTTTTCCAGATGTATATGGCATGCAGTTCATGCCCCCCAGACCCTCTCTTTGATAAAGCGGCGCCGCTATTCGAAAAGATCGACAGGGATACAGGAAGATGCCAGAAATGCGGCAGGAGGCACCTGGACCATGTTACAGGTCATGTGCTGACTATCCTTAAGGAAAGCGGTCTTTTTCCAGAGGACGCCTTATTAAAAGAAGTAGGAACTCCGCTAATTGCTTTTGGTTTTCAGGTGCCGTATCCGCCGCGCCTGGCTGAAAAAAGCCTTGTTCTCATAATGGATTCAGTTACGGAAGAGCTTGCAGGCATGATAACAGCGAACGTTCCTGAGATAAAAGGCGTGATAAAAAGGAAAGGACTTCCGTCAAAGAGCATCGGGCTTCGTGACACTGACACCACACCGCATACGTATGAACTGCTTTCGGGATGCGATATGCGCTGCGACATAGTAGCATCGACTTTCGGCGAACTGTGTATCTATAAGAACCAGTCAACTATTCACATCGAGTTCAATAATACCAAAATAAAAAAAATTGAGGCGCTGTATCTTAAAGGGGAACTGGACAACGCAGTCGTGGTGGACGGCTTTTGTGGACCGGGCACTCTCGGTCTTTTGTGTGCCATGGGCGGTGCAAAAAAGGTGGTACTCAATGATGCATGGCTTCCGGCAGTGCGCAATGCTATTTTGAACATCAAAGCAAACTCAGGGCTGCTTGGTGTAAAGATCGATTTTGAGATTGCATGGCATGATAAACTCATAGGGAATGAACCGGTGCTCATGGCAAAAGCCAGCGGGAATACAGATATCCTTGTCTATCACGGCGACATCAGGAAACTTGCGGGTGCTGTTAAAGAGTGCGACATCTGCTTTATAGATACATTCCCCTCTGTGAACCCTGCGGAATATGCACTCCTTTGCAGAAACTTTGCCAAAAAAACAATGATAATCTAATGCCTGCAGCACACATGGGAAAGTACTATCAGACTTGTGGAATATTTCCCCTCATATTGATGACCATTTGCACTGAGAAGTGATACGTAATGATCCAGCAGTTTTTGAACAGCGACTTCATGTTTATAATTGTGGTATATATTGATCTCATTATCAAATAATTCGATCTTTTCAATTATCTGCATTGATTCATGGGTTCTCTTTAATAGAGCCAGGAACTCATGATGCGGTATGCTGGAAATGTGTTGTCTGGAGAGAGATTCGAATATTCCTTTATCAACGAAAGTGTTCCCTGCAAGTATCTCTTCGTACTGGTCTTTATTTATGGAAACCATATTGTAATTTATCGATTTGTAAATTTCAATAAGGTTTTTCCAGAAATCTTTTCTTGAAGCGAACTCATTCACAGTATCTTTCAAATAACCGAAATGCTCATTTGCTGCGCTGCATTGCTCCTTTCCTTTCAGCTTTTTTAGATCTATACGTACAGAAGTAGCGCGCCTGTGAAAAACATCAATGTCAAGACCCTTGTTATATACCAGGAACATAATAACAAGTTGTGCGAGTAAATCCCGGTAAAGTTCATTTTTGCCTGTAATTGTCACTGTTGCGGTCTCAGGATAAATATTGTCCATGCAGAATATGGAGACCTCGCAGTTCCAGCCAGATTCATGACTGATGACATTGACCTGCGTATCAAGTTCGGATATCGTATTGATCTTCAGCGGGTCCAGTAATTCATCCAGTATTTCATGGTCAAGAGGAATTCCTTTAGTCCATTTTAACATCCACTGGAATACAGGGCTCGCGATAAGGACATTTTTTCCTGATTCTATTGATTGCTCTCTTTCGGTCAGTTTTTTTGATTCAGTAGTAATACTTGATGTGGCTTTTTCGACAGTACCGTATTGTTTCAGCACAACATCTGCAAGATCAACGGCATCCCTGATAGCTGCGCTCAGGTTCCCCTCATTTTCATTTAAAAGTGGTTCAAGTTTCTTAATATGGTTACTTTCCAGGGTTATGTTCTTTCTTATTATCATGGTATTTGTGCCTAAAAAGTTTCATTGCATCAATCACAATAAATCTTTACAAACAAGGTATTCAAATTAGTAGTACTTGAATGTTACGATAGTAGTAAATGAATATTTAACAGTGCTACGATATTCATGATAATGGGAAAACAGAAAACGTTTGACGCAAATTTCTGGCAGGTTGGGGAGTGGGGTTATCATTCCTATTGCATATTTTTTTATATCCTGCCGTTTAATAAGACCACAGTGAAATAACAATGGTATGCAGGATTGAAGTTGGTTTTAAAACCGGAATGAGAGATGCGCTGGGCGAAAGTATTAAAAAAAGGATAGTTGAAGATTTGCATATTAATGCGGATTCAGTCAGGACTATCGAAGTATATACCATAGATGCTGCTCTCCCGTCAGGACAGGTAAGGCTTCTCGGAGATAAAGTGTTTGCCGACCCTGTTATTCAACTTTATTCAGACAAGCCGCTGGCTTCTGATTTTTCCTGGTTGATTGAGGTTGGTTATAGACCAGGTGTGACAGATAATGTGGGAGCCACGGCAAAAAAAGCGTCTGAAGACGTACTGAATACCAGTATTAATGGGGTCTATTTTTCAAGACAGTATCTTATAAATGGGAACATCACAAGAGAAGATGCAGCTAACATTACAGGCGGGCTTCTTGCCAATTCGCTAATCGAAAGATGGGAAATAATAAGCGGCATTGAGTTTGATAAAGAAAAAGGCATACATCTCCCGCTTCCAGTGGTCAAAGGAAAACACAGCCCATCAGTTTCAACTATCGACCTTGATATAAGCGATAACGAACTGAAAGAACTCAGCAGGATTCGGCTTTTTGCCCTGAACCTGGCTGAGATGAAAGCGATACGGAGATATTTTGCACAGGCGATGAAGGAAAGAGAAAGATCAGGTGTGGCGCTGCCTACTGATGTTGAGATAGAGGTACTTGCCCAGACATGGTCTGAACACTGCAAGCATAAGATATTCAACAGCGAAATAACATATATTGATGATAAGGGAACAAAGACAATAAACTCACTTTTCAATACTTTTATAAAACGGGCGACCCGTGAGATCAATAAACCCTGGCTTGTTTCTGTTTTCACAGATAATGCCGGAGTGATAAAGTTCAACGATGATTACAACCTTGTAATGAAGGTTGAGACGCACAACACTCCTTCCGCCCTTGACCCGTATGGCGGTGCTATTACGGGTATCGTGGGGGTGAACCGCGACCCGCTGGGTACAGGCATGGGTTCAAGGCTGATATTTAACACAGATGTCTTTTGCTTTGCCTCGCCGTTCTATGATAAGCCCATGCCCCCAAGGCTCTTCCACCCCAAGAGGATATTCGAGGGTGTGCGCCGGGGCGTTGAACATGGCGGGAACAAGAGCGGAATCCCTACAGTGAACGGCTGTATCGTATTTGATGAAAGGTACCTCGGCAAACCGCTGGTATATTGCGGCACAGGCGGGATAATGCCATCTGTAATTAACGGAAAGCCATCGCACATCAAGGAAATAAATCCTGGCGACTTCATTGTAATGACCGGAGGACGTATAGGGAAGGACGGGATACACGGCGCCACATTTTCATCGCTTGAACTTGATGAGAATTCCCCGGTCACAGCAGTCCAGATAGGAGATCCTTTTACCCAGAAAAAGATGCTTGATTTCCTGCTTGAGGCAAGGGATACCGGTCTTTACAATGCCATTACGGACAACGGGGCAGGAGGTCTGTCATCATCGGTTGGCGAGATGGCACAGTTGTCCGGAGGATGCCTTATCGAGCTTGATAAATGCCCGTTGAAATATCCGGGTCTTGACCCCTGGGAGATACTTGTATCAGAGTCGCAGGAAAGGATGACGCTTGCGGTTTCGCCTGATAAGGTCGATGAGTTCCTTAAGCTTGCAAGAACAAGGGATGTTGAGGCAACAGTAATTGGAACTTTTACAGACAGCGGTAAATTCCATGTAAAGTATGGCGGTAAAACTGTCGCATATCTGGATATGGAATTTCTGCATGGCGGACTTCCTGTTATGAAGCTCAATGCGCGCTGGGTAGCCAGGAAATTTGAAGAGCCGGTGCTTGGGGCTGTGGACCTGACAGATGTCGCTTAAAAACCTCCTGTCACGCCTTAATATCTGCTCCAAGGAATATGTCATCCGTCAGTATGACCACGAAGTGCAGGCAGGGTCTGTGATAAAGCCACTTACGGGAGATGGTCCAAGCGACGCGGCAGTCATCCGTCCCCTGCTTGACAGCATGGAAGGCGTGGTCGTGGCAAACGGGATATGTCCAAGGTATGGCGACATTGACACATATCACATGACAGCCTGCGCCATTGATGAAGCGGTACGGAACCACATTTGCGTGGGAGTCCGCTTTACCACCTTGCAGGTCTTGATAATTTCTGCTGGTGCGACCCTGTGAAATCAGATAAGAACCCTGACGGGGAGTTCAAAGTTGCCCAGCCTGTGCGGGCGAACATGGCGCTGTACGATTATACGAAAGCCTACGGCGTCCCCTGCATATCAGGAAAGGACAGTATGAAGAATGACTACAATATCGGGGGGCAAAAGATCTCCATTCCCCCGACCGTACTTTTCTCAACAATCGGTAAGATGGATGACGTAAGGAAAGCTGTTACCATGGACGTAAAAAGACCTGGTGACAGGGTTTACGTTCTTGGGATTACAAGGGACGAACTTGGAGGCTCGGAATATTTTGCATCGCTGGGATATATCGGGAACGATGTGCCCAGAGTGAATGCTGCAGCAGCGAAGCGCCTTTATACTGCTCTTGTAAAAGCTATCGATGAAGGCACAGTACTTCATGTCACGACTGTTCTGATGGCGGGCTGGCTGTGGCTCTTGCCGAGCGTGCATTTTCAGGAGAGTTTGGAATGACCATAGAATTGACAAATGTCCGGGTTGAAAATATAAAGCGCACCGACACGATACTATTTTCGGAATCCCAGAAGATTTGTGGTTACAGTGGCGCCCGGCAATGTCAGGAGGTCGAGGAGATAATGAAAGGCAATGTGTTCGCTGACGTTGGCGAGGTTACATCCAGGCAGGATTTCAGTGTGATGGATGGGGAGAAGGTAGTGCTCAGCGCAGGGATTGATGAACTGAAAGAGGCGTGGCAGAAGACGCTGCGGTGGTAGTACAAATGGTCAGTATTGTGGTTTAAAATTCTTTAGTGATGTTCAATCAAAACGAGAAATAGCCACCGAGACTCAGAGGCACAGAGTTATTATTTCTCGGTGTTCTCTGCGCTTCAGTGGTTAATAATTTATATAAAAAACCAAACTATTTTACAGTCCCATTTGTTCGCATTCTTACTGAAAAAACGTAACGCCAATTTCATATACAATCAACCTAATTATAACATGGAGTTCTTATCATGGCAAACGTATCTATCATAGGAAGTGAGAAAACAGGAAGGACAAGTCTCGCAGCAAAGCTTGGAAAGAAGGGGACTGAATCTGATATCACGCTTTATAATTTTGTAAAAGGGAAATGACATTTACTCATTCGTGGACGCTATCGGCTATCCGGCTTCGATAAAATCGCTCATCAATGCGATAAACCTCTCTAACATAATCCTGGTCTGCGTTCCGTCCACCGGACTTAACTCGCAGGTGGGAGAATGCATCGTGGCGCTTGACCTTCTT
>CAWCBK010000006.1:0-240416 GCA_963793805.1 Methanobacteriota archaeon | reverse complement strand
GCTTCATCTTCTAATCCAACTTTGACAGTCCCTAACCTCCTTGATCAATTTAGTTTTGAAAAACAAAAGTGTGGCAAACTAATAACTCAATAGGTCTCGGAAATGAAAAAAGGTGCCCAATAATAGGGGTTAGCGAAAGGTTTCTCTGAAAAATCACATTTTTCATTGAGCTTTCTATACCATGTTTGGAGGAAATTCTTTGTAGTACCATCTGGGTATTTATTGAGTTCACTTTCCAATAAGGATATCAAATCCTGAAGAGTTAATTCTTTGGAAAGCCATTTTTGTGCTTTGGCTAATGCTCTATCTGGTGATAAATTATTTTTATAGATTTCTTCATAAAATTTTACCATCAGCAGGCTCGTGGGAAAATCAGCTACTTCCCATAAACTGGAAACAATTGACTTAGCCCCAGATATTAAGAAAGCACCAGAAAGTCCAATATACTCATCCGTGACATCCAATTTAACAAGTCCGGTCTCACAGGCAGACAATGTAATAAGCTTAGTTTCTTTAAGATTTAGCACATTGATTATATCTGAAATCTTGAGTCTATTATCATTTAGCAATAAAGAGGACTTCATCGGATCATTGAAATCGTATTCTCCATGACATGCGAAATGGATAATATTAAAATTTTTTATCATTTCACTAATAACATTATTAAATGAAGCCTCTTCATGAGATAGAATTATTGCGCCATTATGCAAAGATTGAATTTTTTCAGTCTCATAATCTGAAGATGGGAGAGTATAATCCGGATTTGAAATGAGTAATATAGAATTGGTTTTTTCGATATCTTTGATATCTTTTTCGAATAACATCTTAAGACTAGGTACGTAAGATATGTCATAGTCCTCTATCAGATATCGTTTATCGCCATTTCCACATTTTTTATACATGGCATGTAGAGGTAATGAATATAAATAGTTGTTTGGCACAAACTTTATTTGAGTTATGTTATTTGCATCTAACAAGTTTTTTATTGGAGCAAAAATTTTCTCATATAATATTCCATTAATTTTATCTATTTCAAGGCAAAAATTAGTAAAGCTTTTATTATCTAAAGTATTACTTTCTTTGGAATTATCACCCTCTTCTTTCCAAAAAATATAAGAGGTGAGGTATCCGGAATACTTTTCCGCATCTTTTTTAATCATAAGGCTACCAAGGTCAATAAAGTTGAAATCATCTATTACTTCAATAGATACTTTAATGGAATTATCAGCTGTGAAGATTAGGAATATAACACAACAATCATTCATGATAAAATATTCTACAATAGCTTTGTTTGAATCTATATTCAGGTTATATAAATGATCCTGAAAGGACTTCTCATCAATAAATTTGTATGATAAATGATCTGAAAGATCATTATTAATTTCGTTTGATGTAGTATCAAGATTTTCATTAATATATTTATATGATGGTAAACCATATTTATTAAATATTGAAGTTGCTCTTTCCAGGTTAGTTTTTTCTCTGGAAACCCTATTTTTCTCTCTCTTTTTATTAAAATTCAGAGATTTCAAATTTTCTGCATAACACAGGGCGTTTATATTATCGCCCATATCAATTAGAGTTTTAACAATGCCATGAAAAGGATGAATATTTTTCTCTATGACCCTCAATCTTTCATCATCTGATGATATATTATCTCCTATAGAAAATAGACCTTTAATACTTTTTTTATAACTTTCTATTGCCTTTTCAGAATTCTTAAGTCCCATCTGAAAAATTTTTCCAAGATTGTCATATGTGATTATTAAAGCGTAATTATTCCCTATTTCTTCACTAATTCGAATCGATTGTTCTACTAGTTCCAGGGCTCTCTTGTGATCTCCTTTGGCAAAATAAACCATTCCCAGCATATCCAATACTTCGGCTTCACTGCGTCTATCATTTGCTTTCCTAAATTCAATAAGAGATTTGTCATAATATTCTATTGCGTCTTCCAAATTTCCTTTTCTCTTGTTAATTTGCGCCTTATAACTCAATGCTTCACTAATTCGATAGCTGTTTATTTTAGTGGCCATATCCAAAGCCTTGTTAACAAAAGAATATGCTTTCTCCAAATCATGTTCTTCAATATAAAAATTGGTTGCAAAAATAAAACGATCAAGCTTCGTTTCATCACTAAGTCCATCCAGCTGATCGAAATTATCACTCAAAGCTTTTTTATTCTGAGCTCTATTACCTATCTTTAAATTTATCTCATTGATGTATCTGAGAATTTCACCATTAAATTCTTGATCATCCAACTTTTCATTTGCCTCCAATGCTCTTTTAAGATAATCCAGGCCTTGGTTGAATCTCCCTTGAAAGAAATAAGATATTCCCAGATGCTTTAAGATTTTTCTCTTCATCCTATAATTTTCTTTATCTATTTGTTCCAAAGCCTCTTTTAGATAGCCAATTGATTGTTCGTAATTTTGTGTATTAATCGATATTTCTCCGATTTTTAAAAGAAGTTCTAAATATTTATCGGTCAATTTATTTTCTTTACTGAGGATCAATCCTTGATTCAAGTATTCTAATGTGTTACCAGGCATATCTAAACCAAAATAGATATAGCCGATCGTCTTGTAAACATCAATTAATCCTTTTGTATCATTTTTTATTTCGCATTCTTTGATGGCCAGCTTAAAGAAATCATTTGCTTTTGATAAATCGTTCCGATGGAGAGAAACTTCTCCCATATGTGCCAAACATAATGCCTTATCAGAATTACTCTCCATCTGTTCATAGATTTTTAACGCTTTTTCATAGGTCGATAAAGCTTTATCATATTTTTTAGATTTTGTATAGACTTCTCCAAGCAGCATTAACTGGGTTGTCAATGTATTGTTTCCTTCGATTCCTAATTTTTTCAACAACTTATCATTAGAAAATGAGGGGTCTTCAATAACTTTGATTTGTCTTTCAAAGTATTGGCTCGATCTTTCAAAGTCTTTTATATTATAATATATAAACCCCAGTTGACCGTAAATAAAAAAATGTCCTTCTGAAATTTCGTCCAAATCCATTGTTTGTTCTAATATCTCAATTGCTTTTGTATATTGTTTTGTTGCTATGTAGATATTAATCAATGGAGATAATGATCTTATTATTATGTATGGATCATTTATCTTTTTAGCATATTCAAAACATTCATGAAGATATTTCAAAGCAAGGGAATAAACCCCAATTTGTGAATAAGCTATCCCCAGCAACATCAAAAATTTTATTCTGAGTCCTGGCAGCTTTTTTCTTTCTGCCAGATCAACTCCTAATTTGGTATATTCAATCCTTTTCCTGGTACTATCCTTATCTATCTTTTCTATTTGCAGAGGAGTATATAGTTCTATTAAATCAGTTATGACTTTATTTTCTCCTTCGGTATCACCAGATTTCATAAAGGCATCTCTGGCATCATTGAAATATTTTTCAGCATCTTCGATATTATTTTCTTCTTTGAAAAGATACGCCAGATTTGCGCATCTTCTTCCCTCATTTGATAAGTCGCCCAATTCTTTACTAATTATAATTGAATCTTTCATATATGATATCGCTTTTTCAGTATTTCCCGCTGATTTGTAAACATACCCAAGATTGAAAATATCGCTGCCTTGTGCACTTTTGTCATTTATTTCTTTACTTATTTCAATAGCATCTTCAAGATACTTGATAGCAGTCTCATATTTCTTCAACTTCAAGAAGGTAGATCCCAGACGACTATAAATTACAGATATTTTCGTTTTGTCATTAATTTTACGATAGTAATCCAGAGCTTCTTTAAAATAAATAAATGAATTATAACAATAGAGTGAATATAATTCATCTGAATCATCTATGGATAAGATTGAATTGGCAAGACCTACCGCCTCGTCTGCTGTCAATTCTTCATTTTTTAAGCTTTTTGCTATGCTATATCCAATTTGATAAAGAGGATATGTATCTCCATGGCATTGATACTGGATATAATTTCTATACTTAAAGAATTCCAAAATATCTTTTGGAGTTAATGACTTCCAAAAACCACCGATTTCAGAATGTGCTTGTTCAAATTCAATTTCTTTCAACTGCAATTTTTTTGCAGTTTCAATTAGTGGATTTTTTTCCTTTTCTTCAACCAGGATTACAACCTCCCCTATATTTATTCAATTATTGCTCCTTTTTACTTTTTATTTGATTTAATTCTTCCATTGAGTTTTGGATTCTTGTTATTGATTCATCATCTAAAAGCCCTTCAGCTATTTCAAAAGCATTTGTATAAAATTCCAATGCCTTATCATAATCTGATTTGAATTGATAGATCAATCCCATATTAGATAGAGCCACCAATCTACCTTTCGGAAAATCATGCTGATTATCTAAATACTCAATATATTTTTTGTAAAGTTCCAATGATTTATTATAATATTTCTGGATAAAAAATATCTCGGCACGCTTATAATAACACTCAGCCAGTCCACCAATGTATTTATTCTTTTCCATAATTTTATGCATTTCCATTGACTTTGCATTATATTTAAGAGCAATATTGAGCTGTTTTTTATTTTTATAGCTATCAGCTAACGAATCACATATTTGCGCCACTTTTAAAACCAATCCAATATTTGATAATCTCGTATCTGGATTTGTAAATTCTTCATTGGTGGTTTCTGTTCTTAATTTTAATTCAATAGCTTCCATATAATAATCTATACTTTCTTCGACTTTTCCTAATTCTTCCAGGTAATTACCCATATTATTCAGACTTTTGGCAAGACTTGCCTCACTATCGTAATTTCTTTTTATATCGAGAGCTTTTTCTAAGTAAGCTATGGCCTTATCAATTTGGTTTAGCTCACGAAATATAAAGAACATATTATTTAGAACACCTGCAACACCAGGAGGATGTCCAATCTGATCCCAGGTTTCAGCAGCTTTTTCGTAATATTCAAATGCTTTCTGGAAATCTTTTTTCATTTGATAAACATAACCAATATCAGCTATTGCCCTTGCAACTCCGGCCATATATTCAATATTTGATGCTTCATTAAAAGCCTCAGTTAAATTATCAAGAGCACCATCAAAATTTCCATTACTCATTAGAGATTCTGCTTTACCTAATAGTTCATCTATATGTATGATTCGATCCTTGTCTTGTGGCATGTTTTCACTGTTTTTTTATGAAATGAATAAAATTATTATTTATATTAATCCTTCATTTTCAGCCTGGTCGAGTAATTTTTCGATATTAGAAACAGTCTCATTCGACAATAATTGTGGTGATGACTGATGTTTCGATGCCCTTGTTCCAGCACTTACGGGAAAGGAGAATTTGGCTGGTTTAATATCTTTCAGTATCAAATTCTTAATATTGGTACTCAATCTTTTTGCCTTTTCTACCATACCTTCCAATCCAGACAATTCCTTATGATCAGAATTTAATAACACAATATCTCTTTGAAATAATTTTGCATTTCCTGAAAATATTTTGTCCCGGGGCAATTCTACAACAAAAAGTATTTCCTTTGCTGCTTCAAGATGGGTTTCACCTTGTCTGAGTTCAAAAATCCATTTTGGATTGGGTGTCAGTCCGCCTGATGAATAGCAGTACGTATTTATTGTCCGGGACTTTGTTTTGGTGAGTTTTTTATAATTCAGTTCAGGGTTGATGCCAGTTTTCAAAGGTAAAAAATCTATATTTCCATCCACGGATAATGAAACTCCGTAATCGTATTCAATATCTTCTTCCAGTATTTCTTCTTCTTTTGATGGAAAACATCCTTTTGCAATTCCATTTATTAGTTCTATATTAAGTTCAGCTCTTTTTAGACCAATATCAATTCTACTTAGAGGATTTTCGTCTTCTGTTCTAAAGCTAACATTTCCTTTAATAAGATAATAATTATATTTTAAATTATTTTTTTCTATGAATTCATTTGAATTCAAAATAGAACCTTCTATACCAAAACTCAGACAATTCCCTTCATCTGACCCTAACCATTCAAACGGTTTATTAAGAATTGACAAAATATTACCTCCTGTGTTAGTATTAAGATCTTAAACTCCAAAATCCACACACCTTAAGTAGCTTTCGTGGTCTTTTTATTTACGAGTTCAATAGTAAATATACTTTTCTGAGAAAAGAATTTCCTGTAGAATCCTGATATTTTTTCGCTTATTTTTTTCAGCACCTGTCTTTCCTTCTTTCATATTTTATTTCACCATCCAAAAGCCTTAAAAAATCTTCCTAAGATTGCTTCAGGTCGTATTTTTCTGATAAAAGCTTCATTTGGAGTTTCCCCCCATTCAAGCTCCAACGAACCATGTATTCTGTCATTATACCAATCCTTGAATTCATTTGCTGAATTAAATTTATGTCTATGCCTTAGATACTCTTGAAACCATCGTTCAATCTTGCCATTAGTTTGCGGATTATTCCTTCTTGATGGTATATGATTTATCCCTTTTGATTCAAGATAATCTCGAAAAACAGAATCAGCTTCACCATTTTTGTCTTTTTTGTTCGGATAAAATTGTGAACCTCTATCAGTATTGATAGCTTGGATCAAACCATTGACCTCTGTAACTTCCTGCTCAGCAATTTTAAGGACCTCTAAAGCATTATCAGTCGTTGCATTATTGAATTCTCCAATTGAGAGGATCTTCCTGGATGCGTCATCTTCATAGGCAATTACATGAACTCCTTCATTTTCCATATAATCTGCATGAAGCAATGATAGACTATGCTTTCGCTCATAACGGCATCGCTTCCGCTTTTTCTGTTTTTTGGGATCAGGTTTTGCATATCCAATTTCCAAAAGATAGGCATGAATTTTGTTTTGAGGAATGTTTTGTTTATGTCTTTTTATAATATGGTGCCTGAGCATTTTTGCGCCGAAATATGATTCGCTATAGGCTTGTTTTATGATTTGTTTCTGTTCTTCTGTTAGGTACGCTTTAGGTCGTCTATTCGGATTCAAAATAGGATATTTCCCCGTTTCTTTGAAGATTTTCACTAATTGCTCTATTCTTCGGGTTGATACTTTAAATGAATAGGCTACTCGGTCAACGGTTTCTCCCTTTTTTAATACCCAGTCTATTCCTAACTTGATCCTTCTGTTTGTCATCTTCACCATCGGCTCAGATGACTTGTCATTCGAAGAAAATCCTGGCGAAATAATTTCGGGATTCTACATAGAAAAGAATTTCCAATAATATCTGATAGGGAAAGCAGATGAAAATTTACCATGGACAAAACAGGATCATATCTTAGTTTTTAGACTGACATCTCTAAGTTTTAAGTTTCGCGATCTCTTAAGACCACATATTGAAATTCTGAAAGGGACAGGCAAAAAAAGGATATCATGTCCTGGATTACGGTTGTGGGTCGGGCAGCTATATTGTCGATACTGCCAGACTGGTCGGTGAATCCGGTATAGTCTACGCCCTGGATATCCATCCCCTCGCTATTCAAATGGTCCGGAACCTTGCTTCAAAGAAGAAGCTGATGAATGTCATGACCATACATTCAGATTGCAGGACAGGCTTGCCTGATAAAAGTTTAGATGTAGTCCTGTTGTATGATGCATTTCATGACTTCGGCAAGCCGGATGATGTTCTCAAAGAGATCCATCGTGTATTAAGATCAAACGGGATACTGTCCTTCAGCGACCATCACATGAAAGAAGAAGAGATCAGGTCAAAGGTGACAAAGAGTGGATCGTTCAGGCTATTGAGAAAAGGGGAAAGAACATATAGGTTTTCGAAAGAGGAATAATTATAGTCTTCCGCTAAACTTATGAGAAACAAACCGCAGATAATCACAATGCAGTTCCATTTATATAAACTTGACTGCAAATAAGATAAAAAGGAAAAACTTTTATATGAATGTAAAGTGAAAATAAACAATTATCTTGTTTTTGAATAGGATAATTAAAAAACGTGGGTGTAAAAAATATATTAAATGGAGGTATCATTATAAAAAATAGTAAGATTATTTTTGTTTTAGTATTATTTTCGTTCATATCAGGGGCATCTGCTTTTATGGAACCCCATGATGGTTTTCCTGTGAACTTGGGCGGTGAGCAGATTAGTTCAGTAACCGATATTGATAATGATGGGAATCTTGAGATAATATCGACTACTTACGATTCGGCGACAAACGTGGTGGATTACAATGGAATTCTCAAATGGTCAACTGGGACTTACGTCAGTCAGGGAGAAAACTGGAGGTTCCCGATTGTGAGGAATCTGAGCGGGGACGATAGACTTGAAATACTATCTACGGGAACGATCCTTCAACAAGACGGATTTGGATACGACTGGGTCATGGACATCTGGGATGCTTCAGGTGTCAAATTGAATCGAATTTTTGTTGGTAATTATTTGACGACATCTCCGGGGATTACAAAGGACGGAATAATTCTCATAGGAGCAGATTGGCCAACAAATGAACTTCAGGCATTTGATATTCTGGGAACTAAACTCTGGTATCTTGGGCTGGATAAAGATCTGTCGTATCATAAACCAATAACTACAGGCGATATCGATGGGGATGGCAATGATGAAGCTATTGTTCCGTCTGCTTCTGCTGACGGAAAGGTATGGGTTATCAAAGTTGAAAAGGATAAAGGAACAGTGCTCTGGAGCATCTATCTGGGAGATTATGCAAGAAGTGCAACGATAAGTGATGTAAACGGGGACGGCAGTAATGAATTAATAGCCCTCTCTTCTTCGGGTCTATATTTCTTTGACAGAAGTGGAATTTTGCTTAATAATTTTTCGATAAACAGTCAGTATGCTTCTAATGGTCCTCTGGCAATAGGCGATCTTGATGGAAATGGTATAAATGAAGTTGTTTTAGCCTCGCATCCAGATAAAGAAATGTATATAATAAGCCAGGGAAACCTGAGTAGATTTTCTACCAATCCCTCTTCGGGAACAGGCGGGACTGGCAGGATAGCCAGCACTATTGGCCTTGGGGACATAAATGATGATGGAAAGATGGAAATAGCCGCCGGGGACTTATTAGATAACATGTACCTTTGGGATTTGAACGGTAGTTTGTTGTGGCAAACCAACACCAGGGGTGAATACGTCAATTATTTCACTTCAGCTTTTATAGCGAATATGGAAAACGATGGGAACAAGGAAGTCATAATGGGAAAGCCAGGAGGTAGCATATTCGTTTATACTTACAGGAAAGATATCAATCCCCCCACGACCACAGCATCTCTTATGGGTGAAGCGGGATTTGGAGATTGGTATATTTCTGATGTAACAGTAACGCTTGAATCTGTGGATGATTTATCTGGTGTGGCAAAGACCGAATATAATATAGATAATGCCACATGGCTTCCATATTCAACATCTTTTGTTATCGGCAACGAAGGAATAACAACCCTGCAGTACAGATCGGTTGACAATGAAGGAAATGTAGAACCTGTAAAAACTCTTGTTATAAAAATAGACAAAACCCTCCCCCAGATAGCAATAAATTCACCTGCAAACGGGAGTGTATATGTTTTGAACCAGGCTTTAAGTGCAGATTGGTCGGCGGAAGATTATATATCAGGGGTTGCCTGGGCTGCAGGAACTGCTCCGAATGGTTCCGCCGTGGATACAGGCACTGTAGGATCAAAGACGTTTATCGTGAACGTTTCTGATAATGCCGGCCATACTACAAATAAAACAGCGGCATATTACGTCAGATATAGATACGGCGGAATCCTTGAACCGATAAATGCAGACGACAGCAGCATATTCAACAGCAACAAGAATAGCATTATCCCTGTTAAATTCCAGTTGCAGGATGCAACCAGCAGCTATGTTGCCGGTGCGTTTGTAGAGATATACCCGACCAAAATTAACAATAACATTACCGGTACTTTTCATGAGGATGTTGTTTCCGGTACAGCCACATCAGGAAACCGCTTTATCTACAACGGCACCACGAATGAGTACGTGTTCAACCTTGCTTCTTCAGGACTCTCGGTTGGAACCTGGAGGATAGAGATAAGGCTGGATGACGGGACATCCAAATACGTGAATATTTCGATTAAATAGGTCATGCATGGCTGTTCCGAATAAGGAATATGCCATTTTTTTATTTTTATATTTCAATCGCCGCGATCTCTTCCGACCGCCCATAGGTATTCTGAAAGAGGCGGGCATAAAACCCGGATATCAATCCCCTCGCGATTCAAATAGTCCGGAACCTTGCATCAAAAATGCCGAATGAAAATGATTCATACTCCATTAATACCCATGTAGAATATGAGGCAGATTGTACCGCAGAATTCGTATGTCCCCTTCGAAAAATGCAAAAAAAATATACAGGGCAGGTGTAAAACAGGTTGGATTTGGTGTATTTTAAAATAGACCTGCCCGCGATTCTAATATATTCTTTTAATTTAATAAGTATCGACGATTTTTTTAGTTTTTTTCACTTTTTAAGATTTATTATTGTTTATATTAGTTTTTTATCGTACATGAATCTTCCAATTTAGAATTGCACGATTTGGAATGGACTGATATTTTACTTGTATCGTGTCCTATCACACGATATTCCTCTACCGATGACGAATGAAACTGATTTATACTCCCTCATACTAACCGATAATGCATGGCATGGAAAAAACCCAGTGAAGAACTGAGCCAATTCCTTGATTCGAGAATGTCTTTATTTGATGTCAAGAAAAAGAAGATGTTCGGATGTCCGGCATATTTTGCTAAAGATAATATGATTTCCGGCGTATTCGAGAATGATATTTTCATCCGGTTGTCTGAGCAGGACAGAAAAAAGATCATTTCTGAAAGCGATGAAGTAATGCCTTTTGAACCTGTAAAGGGCCGGGTCATGAAAGAATATGTAGTTCTGCCTGATTCCATGTATAATGACCCTGAAAAATTCCATGAATTGCTCAGGAGTTCATATGAATATGTATCATCATTGCCTCCAAAACAGAAAAAAAAGAAGAAGTAGCCCGATCATATATCTAATAAATTTGGTACAATAAACTTTATATCCATATCTGGAATTGATACAATTATATGAGGACTTAAAGCCTCAAAGCAAAAGAAAAATGACAGAAGAAAAAGTAATTGCTTACATCAGGAAATGCCTTGAAGAAGGCAAGATGCCAGAAGCCGTAGACTCAGCCAGAGTCACCGGGGTCACGCTTTCAAAAGAAGAACTGAGAGCTTACCTTCATAAGTATCTTGAAAACGGCTGGATACCAAGAGCCGTTAAAGGCTCAAAGGCAGCCGGGATTGAACTGACCGAAGATATTCTTGGCGGCTACGTTAATAAATATCTTGATAGTAGCCGGGTATATTCTGCAATTGAAGCCTCAAAGACCTTCGGTATCAAGCTCCCCAGGGAAAAGCTTGTTATTATCGGCAGGGATTGTCTGCTCAAAGGGAACCTGACTTCTGGTCTTGAAGCATACGATTTAATTAAAGAAAAACCGCCGGTTGAGGAACTCAAGATATGCGGAAGCATTTGTCTCAGTGAGGGACATCTTTCGCCCGGACGCGAAGCATACAGACTGGCTGGTATGACCCCCACAGAGAAAGAACTCGTAATCTGCGGCAATAAGTGTTTCAAATCAGGATGGACCACGCCAGGTCTTGAAGCCTTCGAATTGGCAAAAAGAACTCCAACCAAAGAGATACTCCGTGAATGTGCTGAGATATGTCATATTGGAAAAAATAATGACGAAGCCAGAAGAGCCCTTGTTGCGGCGCAGAAAATCGAAGAGGTAGCAGGATCTTCGTCAATTGAAATAAAGGAAACATCAATTGGGGAGCTGGCGTCATCAAATGAGCTTGATTCATCATGGAAATACCTTGTTCCGGGAGCATGCCAGGATTGCGGGAACGTGAAAGATTTCAAAGAGAGGTTCTTTATCCTGACAAGATGCCCTGAAACAAAGGAAGAAAAGGAGTGGCTTGATGAGACCATGAATAAACAATACGGGGTGGAGAATTATACGGTTGGAGTCTTCAGTAATGACCGGGGGCTGATTGACTCAGCCGTATGCGGAAAGTGCGGATCCCAAAATATAGATTTTGATGCTTAGAACAAATTCTCTCCTTTCATTCCGCCGAATCGATGAGCTGCGAAATGACCTCAGGCGGAATGACCACATCCCCCGACTTCCCGTTCATCAGTATCCATGAGGATAGCGATGCGCATATCGCAAGTATCTGGCTCTCATCGTGAACTTTAGATGCAATGATCCCTGCGATTTCGTCTCGGTTCGTTAGCTTTAGTGCGCAAATATCCTCGATCATCTTAAGCTGTTCTTTTGCCTGCCCCTCGATATCTACCATGCGTATCTTTCTCTTGCCCATAAGGTTTAAGCTTTTCGAGATATCAACCTGCTTTTTCGCAGATACCTTAAAATACCCTCTCCCCAAAATATACTATTAATGCCATCAAGAAAAGTCACGAAAGTCCTTCTCTTCCTCAAGAACATGGTGTATGAGAGCACAAGTCCGATGGAGACTCTGCGCTTTGCGAAATACTACCGTAAGATGGGACTTGATGTCGTGGTCGTGCTCTGGGGTCCGATGGGCGTTATCCTTGCAAAAAAAGGCAAACACGGCACGCCTCCGTATGATGAGCGCGTAAGGGAATGCATAGAACTGGGAGTGAAATTCAAGTGCTGCGAGCTGGCATCGGGAATGATAGGCTTTGAAATAGACGAACTCATAGAGGGAGTGGAAATGATACACTCCTTTGAGGTAGCAGACCTGATGCTTAAATACTGTGAGGAAGGACAGCTTGTGATCAACCTCTGACGATAAATCTTTTTAACTATTGAAAGCAATTAAAGCACATGGACCGGAGACTCCTTGAAAAACTTAAAGTTGGCGAGGTGGGTTTTCATAAGATCGACAATAAGCCCGATACCGGCGCCGCAATCGAACTCAGGCGCGCCGCAGTATCAGAACTCACCGGAACAAAGTTCAGCCACATTACGAATTACTCCTTTGACGTTGAAAAGGTCACAAAACGCAACATAGAGAACATGATTGGCGCAGTTTCCATTCCTCTTGGCGTTGCCGGACCCCTGCTCATCAAAGGCGAATATGCGAAGGGGGATTTCTATGTCCCTCTTGCAACCACAGAAGGCGCCCTGGTCGCCAGCGCGCACAGGGGCTGTTCTGTCATCACAGCCTGCGGTGGGGCAAATGCCAGGATATTCGATGACAAGATGACCCGCGCTCCTGTTTTCAGGGTTAAGGATGTCATAGGGGCGCAGAAACTTGTGCATTGGGTCAAAGAGAATTTCATACGAATGAAAGAGATATCGGAGGGGACAACGCGATTTGGCAAACTGCTTTCGATCGAGCCTTTTGTGGCAGGCAGAAGCGTCTTTTTGCGCTTTGCCTTTGACACGAAAGATGCCATGGGGATGAACATGGTTACGATAGCTACTGATGCCGCAGTTGATCTTATTCTTTCTGAGAATGATGCGGAACTTGTAGCTGTATCAGGAAACATGTGCACGGATAAGAAGCCGGCGGCCATAAATGCTATTACAGGAAAGGGAAAGACAGTATCGGCAGATGTTGTTATCACAAAAGAAATGATCCGGGAAAAACTCAAAACAACACCTGAGAAAATAGCTGACGTGAATTACAGGAAAAACCTGGTCGGTTCGGCTCGTGCTGGCTCGCTGGGTTTTAACGCCCATGCAGCTAACATTGTTGCAGCCATCTTCATCGCATGCGGGCAGGACCCTGCCCATGTGGTCGAGGCGAGTAATGCCATAACACTGATGGAGCTTACCGATGATGGGCTTTACTGTTCGGTCACGCTGCCTTCACTTGCACTGGGAACCGTTGGTGGCGGAACAGCTATAGGCGCGCAGCATGAGTGCCTTTCGATGCTTAACGTTGCAGGAGCGGGCGAACCGCCCGGAGCCAACTCAAAGAAATTTTCTGAGATAGTTTCAGCGGCTGTACTTGCCGGGGAGATATCGCTAATCGGTGCGCTTGCGGCAAGGCACCTGGCGAAGGCGCATGCTGAACTGGGGAGATAAAAAGAAAAAGGTGGAGAGTTTTAATCCTTCTTCAGCCAGGGCATCATAGCTCTTAGCTCTTTCCCTACCTTCTCGACCTGATGTTCGTTCTCCTGCCTCTCAAGGGCGTTCAATACAGGCCTGTTCGCTTTGCTCTCAAGCACGAACTCCTTTGCGAACTCGCCGCTCTGTATCCTGCGAAGCGCCTCTTTCATAGCCTGCTTTGACTGCTCGTTGATGATCTTTGGTCCGACCGTCAAACCGCCGTATTCTGCGGTGTTGGAAACATAATACCACATCTTACTCAGGCCGCCCTCATGTATCAGGTCAATGATGAGCTTCATCTCGTGGAATGTTTCAAAGTATGCGATCTCCGGTTTATAGCCTGCTGCAACAAGGGTTTCGAATGAAGCCTTCATGAGGCATGTCACGCCGCCGCAAAGGTCAACCTGCTCTCCGAATAGGTCTGTCTCTGTCTCTTCCCTGAACGTTGTCTCAAGAACTCCTGCGCGGGTTGCGCCGATGCCTTTTGCGTAAGCCATGCCGATATCGCGGGCATTGCCAGTGGCATCCTGGTATATCGCAAGAAGCGCGGGTACGCCGATACCCTCTGTGTATGTGCGCCTGACAAGGAAACCTGGTCCTTTCGGGGCGACCATTATCACGTTCACGTCCTTTGGCGGTACTATCTGGTTATAATGAATATTGAAGCCGTGAGAGAAGCACAGCGTTTTGCCCTTGCTCATGTTCGGCGCTATCTCGCTGCTGTAAATTGCGCCCTGTATCTCATCAGGTACCAGTATCTGGATGAGGTCTCCCTTTTTAGCTGCATCGGCCATGGTCATGACCGTAAGACCGTCATTCTTTGCCTGTGCCCAGGATTCGCCTCCTTTCCTGACGCCCACAATAACATCGAGCCCTGAATCATGCAGGTTCTGCGCCTGACCTGCTCCCTGGCTGCCGTAACCGATAACTGCGATAGTTTTATCGTTCAAAACCTCTGAATTTGCATCTTTGTCGTAGAATATTTTAACCATGGATTATCCTCCTGCACCCTTTGACAGCATTAAAAGGTATAAGTGTTTTCCGTAAAAAGGTTAATAACCTTTAATTTTTACAGGAAGTTTCATGGATGATTAGTGGGCTTAACCGATGAAAGAAGCTTCAGAATGACGTTAAATTCCCTCATACTCATTCATATTGGAATATCCCACAGCGGATACCACCGTTCCACTTCCTTTTCTATGGGAAGCTCCTTCTCCATAACTGAGCGAAGCCTGAACTCATAAGAAGAGTCCCTCTGTTTTCCTTTTGGCACAAAAGGATAAAACTTTGCCTGTTTAAAATTAAATATCCAGTAAATCAATGCTTCATTCCTGAATTTGAAAATCGCGCACAATAACTGCTCCCCAAAATCATTATCTATCAACGTTTCACTCACCATGTAGAGGGTACTCACAAGGTCTTCAAAATCGGGGTCATGGAGAATGACCCACAGGTAGCCGTATGAATCCTTCCTCATTTCATATAGGGTATGCGTTTCTTTGGAGCTCTGGTCAAGCAACTCCTTGATTTCAAGTTCAGTGTTCTGGAACCTCGAAGCTTCGAATGGTTTAAAACAGATACCTGCGCCCTCTGATTTCAAATTCAGGTTAGTGCTGAGAGTGATATAGGCTGTCGAAATTGCGAACAGTTTATCAGGTTTTGGTTTGGGAAGCCTGCTTTTGCCTAGCAGTGCGTCAAGAAATCCCATTCAGAACTCCATCCTCCGCTCCATCTCTTCAAGTGCGCGTATGCGTGCCTCTACCGTCGGATGGGTAGAGAAGAGATTCATTATAGAATCCCCTGAAATTGCAGGTATTATGAAGAATGCATTCATGCCCTCCACTTCCCTTAAGTCCCGGGACGGCACACGTTCCATAACTCCGCTGATGGCCATGAGCGCTGATGCAAGATGTGAAGGCTGTCCTGTGATTATTGCAGAGCCTCTATCAGCAGCAAACTCGCGGTATCTTGAAAGAGCTTGTATGAGGATGTAACTTATGATCCATACCACCAGAGATACCATGAAAATGATCATAGCGCCTCCTCCATTTCTACGGTCACGATTTCCTCCCATCCCGAAAAACAGCATATTCCTGACAAGGAAAAAGGCAACTGTAGACAGGAAGCTTGCAATCGTGATAACAAGCATGTCCCTGTTCTTGACATGGCTCAACTCATGGGCCAGCACAGCTTCAAGCTCGGGCTGGCTTAATTTCTGTTTCAAGGAAGTCGTAACCGCAACGACTGCGCTTCCTTTGCTCCTGCCTGTTGCAAAGGCATTCGGGACATTGCTCTCCACAATAGCGATTTTCGGCTTAGGTAAATCAGCTATTGCGCAGAGTCTTGAGATCATTTCATGAAGGCGCGGTTCCTCCTGCTCGCTGACAATGCGCCCTCCCATGCTCCAGAGCACAAGCTTGTCTGAAAGGAAAAACTGGATAAGCAGGAAAAAACCTGCAACCACGATCAAACCGTATGTGTCTACCCCTCCGTACACCGATAAAATAGACAGGAAGGCAAGATATAAGACAGCGAGCAGAATCATGGTCAGCATCATTCGGGCTGCAAGCCCATAATCACGGAACCACTTTTTCATTTTAACACCCGGATTTAATAAAGTAACCGTAATTTGCGATAGTTTTAAGAATCAATCCTTTATCAGTCCTTCACCCCTGAAAATCTTATTCGCCTCTTCAAGAGTGATATCAGCAGGCGGTATGATTATATCGCTTGGCTTAATGATTTCAGGAGGGATCTTTTTACCATTCTTACGCACATAGTCAATAAGTTTCTTGAATTCTGCCCTGAAAACTATTTCATCCCTGTCATTAACGATTTTTACTATATCATTATCAATTTTATTAATTGCGTTAAGGTGTTTCTTATCAAACTCGTACTGTCCTTCTCCCATCAACCGTACTATCATTTTCCCATCTCCTTCTTTAATGCTTCAAGCTGCTCATCCACTTCACTCTTTGACTTTATCTTTGAAAGTTCCCTGTCAATATCGTCTTTCGTTCCCCCGGTCACATCCTCAAGCGTGCCTGCTTCCACAAGCTCATCCAGAGCCGAAGCACGCGCTTTCATATCTTCGGTTTTATCCTGTGCCCGCTGGACTGCGAGTCCCACATCGCTCATCTCTTCGCTGATGCCGCTAACAGATTCGGTGATCTTGACCTGCGCTTCGGCAGCGCTATACTGGGCTTTGATAGTCTCCTTGGTGGAACGGAAAGTTTCTATTTTGGTAGACAGGCTTTTCTCTGTCGCCATAAGTTTCTCTTGCTCTTTTGAGATATCAGCAATCTGCTTCGTAAGACTCTCAATTTCAGCCTGCGAATTGCTCTTTCGCTCAAGAGCGATCCTGGCAAGGTCTTCCCTTCCGGCTTTCAGGGCCTCCCGTGCCTGCTCGTCCAGTTTTGTTATATTCTGCTCAAGCTTAACTTTCTGCAATTCAAGGCGCTTCCTCGCAGTAGTCACTTCAGCAACGCCGCGCTTGACGTTCTGTAAGAGTGTAAGCTGCTTTTCATAAGAGTAATCGAGTGTCTCTCTCGGATCTTCAAATTTTCCTAAGATCTTGTTTATTTTCGATTTTATTATCGTACTCGTTCTGTCTATAAGCCCCATGATTTTCTACCTCACTAATTATTTCACTATTTTATCTATAAAAAACACTCCCATTTATTACTTCGACGCCATTAGTAATCAATTTATCCATCGAAATCGCTGAATGAGAATCGCAGGTATTAAGTTAATAGAGAACTGAACCAATATGGATATGAATCTTTTAACCCGGTACAAATTGGGCGATATCGAACTCTCGAATCGCATGGTGATGGCGCCTATGACCCGCTGCCGCGCGATCGAAGGAAACGCCCCGAATCCTCTGGCCATTACTTATTACGCCCAAAGAGCTTCTGCAGGTTTGATCATCACTGAAGGATCGCAGGTAAGTCCTCAGGGAGTGGGTTATGCTCGTACCCCTGGAATTCACTCGCCAGAGCAGGTTGCGGGGTGGAAAGAAGTGACCGATGCCGTCCACATTGCGGGAGGGAAGATTTTCCTTCAACTCTGGCATGTGGGACGGGTATCGCATCCCGACTTCCTCGGTGGTAAACTACCTGTCGCACCTTCTGCTCTTCCATTCGAGGGAGAAATTCATACATCCTGGGGCAAAAAGAAATTTGTGACCCCAAGAGGTCTCGAACCGGACGAAATACCCGGCATTATTGAGCAATTCCGAAATGGTGCCCGGAATGCAAAGGATGCGGGGTTTGATGGCGTTGAGATCCACGGCGCCAATGGATACCTGCTTGATCAGTTCCTGAGGGACGGCTCGAACAAACGGACTGATAAATACGGTGGAAGTTTACAGAATCGCGTACGTCTTCCCCTTGAAGTCACAGAGACTGTCGTCAGTGTCTGGGGTGCTGGCAGCGTCGGATACAGGATTTCTCCGCACTTTTTAAACTATTCAATGTCTGATACGAATCCTCGTCAAACATTTTCATATCTTGCAGAGGAACTCAACAACATCAGGATCGGCTATCTTCACATGATAGAACCAGTGGGAGGCAGGATGGGGTCAATAGCGAAAGATGCGAGATTGGCTCCTATCATTCGCAATATATTCAAAGGCACGCTCATTTTAAATGGAGGCTATGATGCCCGCAGTGGAAACGAGGCAATTGAAAAAGGCGAAGCTGACCTTATCTCATTCGGAGTCTTGTTCCTGGCTAATCCGGACTTACCTATGCGCTTCATGAAAAATGCGCCGCTTAATTCTGCGGATGTTGCGACCTTCTATGTGGGTGAGGAGAAGGGTTACATCGACTACCCGGAACTTTTCAAATTATCACAATGATTTTAACAGTTCAAGCACCGAGTATCCTGCGCGGGTTATGCCCATGCTTCGCATATCGGTATCTGTTCCGACAACATACAGGCCGTCAACCGGGGTTTTGATCGAAGGGAAATAATTGAGAGAAACAGCTGCTTTCTCAGGAGCCATTACTTGCGTATGTATCATCTCAACATTCTTCTCTATTGCGGGCACCAGAGAGTATATAGTGTTGAGAAGTTTTTCCTTCGATTCATGGCATTTTTTAGGGTCTATTATCGTGCTCACACCTACAAGACCTTTATTTCGCGGCGCAATCTCAGGCACAGGCATGAGCCAGTAGAACAGTTCTTTGTCTGCATCACGGACGTCACAAAATACCTCCGAGCCGTTATAATTGAACTCTGGCATAGGTTCCTTAAGCCCGAGCCATATCGTCATTGCTGTTGCCTGGTCCAGTTCTTTTACCTGCCGGCTCCATTCCACGGGCATCTCGATAATACGGGGCAGCTTCTTTACCTCCCCGGAATAGACAACTTTGTCAGAAAGAGTAATCGGCTTGCGAGGTTGAGACGAAAAAACCGCTTTCTTCCTTTTCAATCTTTCGAACTTCTTCTCCTGTATGATACTCCACGTTTTTTGGAAACGATGTGATCACACCATCTGTTATAGACTGTATGCCGCCAATAGGATAGCCCTGCGAGCGGTATCCGGAATTGTTGAAAAGCTTTGCCATTTCAGCTATCCTTCCGGTTATTCCTCTTTTACCGCCGGAACTGAATCCACATCCTTCCAGAAGCCTGGATACCGGGGTCTTTTTCATTGAAAGGCCGCTCAACAGATAAGAAAGCGCATCCACGAATTGCATTGCCTTCATGCTGAGCCTGTGCTTTGATATGACATCATATACAGCTCTTTTCTTTTACCCCAAAAATGGCGCGCGATATCACTGTATTAAGAAGATCACCTGCAAGAACTACTCTGTCTTTTGCCGGAAGGGCATTCATTTTCAAGAAACCCGGGAGAGTTGATGGAAATTTTTCCAATCCGCGTTTTTTACGAATATAGTAGTCATTATGCCGTCTGAATTTGGGAAATTTTCCGGGGTCGAAATAATACTTTAATTGCTTAATTGGCCCATGAATGAGTTCTGTTATTGCATGAACGCCGGTATCAACACGCCAGCCGGGACAGTCATCAGGTTCATATGTTCTGCAGTTTCCGCCAAGGGCATTTGTTTTTTCAATAAGAAGAACGTTATTTCCTTTCTTTCCAAGAGCCAGCGCAGACAAAAGTCCGGAAATACCTCCTCCCACAACTATCACATCATAATCGTTCATAGGAACTCCCCAGCAGCAACTTTATAACAAATCTTAATATCTTCTCGGCCGGCATTTATCCAGCAAAATGACTTTTCGGGCGGTCTCTATATCATCCGTTTTAAGTCTCATTTTGAACCACCACTTGTTGCCGCCTTCTTCAACACTTCCCACAGCAACCATCCAGAATTCTCCATCAATTACAGCCAGTCCGTAATCATCCCCGAACCATTCGGTTACTTGATCCAGGACTTTATCGGTCTCTTCCAGGGGCATGTCATAAAAAGATTTCTTATCTTCATATCTATCCAGGAACTTATCTGTTCCCTCTTTCCAGGTCTCATCAAAAAAATCGTCAAGCAGATCAGATCCCTGATGCATTTCAACCCCATTTCAATTTTTTTGAATTTGTCTTTTGTCTGTTCGGTTTTTGTATCCAAACTCATAAATCTGCCACTCCATTGTATGGAGAATAATATGTGATAACAGAGGTATAAATGTTACTGAAGTATTTTATTGATATTTTAAAATATATCTAAATAAGTATCGAAAAGTATTAAGCTCCCTAAATTAGATGATTATACGGGAGTTATGGTTGAACCAGCCGGGAACCAGATCGGACTTATAGAAAAATTAAAACACCATGGGAAAAACATCCGGATTTCATGGAGCAAAACCGGGGTAGTTTCTCAAATAGATGGGCTCATCACGATTCCATTAATAAAAAATGTTGATGAATCGATAAATGATTTCTTGATGGAATATGGCACGCTTTTCGGGATTAAGATTGACCTATCAGATTTGAAATTTATTGGGAAAGCAGATGGCTTCGGTACAATTCATTTCAAATACCAGCAGCATCATGAAAATATTCCAGTTCTGCATGCTTTTACATCAGTACATCTGAATAAAAAATTTAAGATCATAAAAATCAAAAGTAAGTATTATCCCGTAATATCCCTGGATACAAAAAATATTCTCAGCCGCGGGATATCAAAAGATAAAGCGATCGATATCGTTAACTCACTCCTGGATGCGGAAACAAAAGGAGTTCATCATTCTATTGCAGAATCTCAGAATCTATCCATCGGAAAATACGTTTTATCTCGTCTGGGAAGTACGAATTTCATTAAAGAACCCTGCTGAAAGCCACCATGTTTATATCAATGTTGAGGACGGGACTCTGCTGAATAAGATCGAAGTCCTGAAAAGAATAAATGGAAGGGGCAAGGTTTTTATCCCAAATCCCGTTGTGGCATTTTTCGTAATAAATGACTTTATAAAGATCTATGTTTATAAGCGAATGGAACGGCTGGGAATCCATAAATAGGGGGTTACCGTTGAAACGCATTTCTTTCAAAATATGAACCTTACAGCGGATTCCTCTATTTCCATTTGTTGCTGGATCAACTTTCCCGGGATGGGTATTTATGAAGAAAAATAGCTATGAAAATTCACCGGTGATATTCACGATAGGTCATTCCACGAAATCGCTGGATGCGTTCATAGGTCTTTTACGGGCGCACTCCGTAACAATGGTAGTAGATGTCCGTACGATCCCCCGCTCAAGACACAATCCTCAGTTCAACAATGAAACTTTACCCGATAGCCTGCGCATCGCTGGCATCGGTTACATACATATGCCAGGGTTGGGCGGTCTTCGCCGCACAAGGAAGGATTCACCCAACACAGGATGGCATAATTTGTCTTTCAGAGGTTTTGCCGACTATATGCTGACAGAAGAGTTTGTGAAGAATTTAGATGAGTTGATACATCTTGCAAAGCCAGAACAGATCGCATTAATGTGTGCAGAAGCAGTTCCCTGGCGCTGTCATCGATCTCTTATTGCTGACGCGCTCTTGATTCGCGGCATCCGTATTGAGCACATTGCGGGCCTGAATCGCCGCTTACCTCACTCGATCACGCCTTTTGCGCAGGTGAATGGCACGCTTATCACCTATCCGCCTTATGCAGAAGAGAAAAAAATCAGTTCGTTCATAGGTATTTTATAGCATTCAGTGAAAAATCACGGGAGACCGCCACATCATCTTTGTTCATATAGATTTCTTTCCATTTTCATATACATGGATGCATGTAGCCGGACAGCTCTGTGCAGCTTCGATGTTGCAGCTCACATCGTCTATCTCTCTTTCTTCGTTCTCGCCCAGCTTTTTTGATCCTTTTAAATGAGAAAATCCATCAGGAGCCATCTCCCAGAATTCAGGACAGATGTTAACGCAGCTCTCACATGATATGCATAATGGTCTTTCAATCTCCACTTTGTATCTTGTCATATTACCATCTTGCTCACTTGTATTATATTGTTTCATTGACAGGGCTGATCCCTTCACATCTGATTTCCTAAGTAACTCAAAAGACAAAAAAAAATAATTATGTTTTATGCGCTGTGATGCCCCTCCCCGGAATACGACTTAGCCACGATAGTAACCGAGTCTCTTAGTCGTTTGATATTCGATTGTATTTCATTGAATTCTTTCATTTTTTGTTTTTCAAAAGAAGCGATAATCTCTTTAAAGCTCAATTTGAGTGAGTATATCTTAAACGGTCTGCCTTTTCCTGGTTTCTTTTCTTCCCGTTCGCTTATCCAATCCCTTTCTTTCAGATCTCTCATAACAATGCTTACTTCAGGCTGGCGTAATCCTGTCACTCTCTCAAGTTCCACTGATGTGGCCTCTTTTAAATCTTTAAGGTAACTTAACGTCTTTGCGATAGGTCTGCTCAAACCTAAAGAAGTAAGTACATCTGCGATTTCTTCGTCTTTCTCATCCAACTGTTTTCTAATTATATATTTCATAACTGCCCCCAGTATATATTCTGCAGTGATATTATTTTAATCTTTCTAAGGATATACTTGAATAATCGTTCTGTATAACCCAACGCTTTTATTATCTTCTTACAGTCATCACTGGGATCCTTGAATTGCGTATCAGATTGCTCATCTGCAAGTTTCAGTATTTCTTCTGCAGGATGTCCCTTTACAATCCATTTTTCGACTCTGAGACCTTCTTCTCCTGCCTGCTCTTCGATGTATTTTATAGCCTTTTCACCCTTTATGTTTTTAGGTATGAATATATATATTCCTTTTTGATTAATTTGATCATGGATAAAATCTGTTCCTATCAACTTCTGTTTTTCAATATATTCATCAAATAATTTTCTTGTTTTCAATCTCCATTCTATTGCTACATTAATGTCCTCATTTTTTAGCTCATGGATGTTTAGAGGAATCTCGACGTATTTTATATCTTTGTTATCAGAAATGTGATTAATTTTTTCATCTTCATTTTTGATCCTGTTTTCTACACGTTCGCTTCGAATACTCCATTCAACTATGAATCTATCGGTAGGAAGACCGGAATGAATTTTAGAATTTATACTGCCATAATAATCTATTAAATGACGGAAAATGACACCTCCAAGTTTCTTAATATATAGATTCGCATTAACGCTTTCCAGCGGATCGTATGTCCAGAATATTCTGTCAATATCCTGTACCAGCATTATATTTCTTAATTCCAGCATTAAATTATAACCGATACCTTTGTTCTGATAATCCGGCGATACAGCCAGCATATCGAGAAGCACTTCTCTTGGATTTGATGTTGGGAATGTCAGGATATATCCAATTAACTTCTCATCCATAAAATATCCAAGAACCATGCCATTTGGACCCATTAAATTTGAGGCATCCCTCAATATATGTGCAGGGGTTACATCGATATCCTCATAACCCCACGCATCTCTTTGAATAATTACTAATTCATCAAATTCATCCATTTCTTTTAATCGTCTGATATATTCACCCTCCATTTTCCCCACCTTCTATCGCATTGCGTTTAACCAGCGCTTCTTCAAATCCACTGTTTATTGAGCATGTTGAGCAGAGGCTTCCGCATGAATATTTTTTATATTTTTCAATAGTAGAATTTGGAATTTCTTTATTTTCCATCTCATCAATTACCTTTTTTATGATTTTTGCTGCCCAAAGTGCTTCATCTTCAGTCAATGTCAGCGGTGGCTGGAGTCTCAATACTTCATTATATTTACCATAATATCCCGGATATAATCCATATTCAATACATCTCATTCCTGCGATCCCGGCAAAATTTTCAGAAGCAACATCTAAACCACGCATTAATCCAATTCCTCTAAGATCTTTTACCACATTACATTTTTTTAATTCTTTTAGTTCGCCTTCAAGTAATTTCCCAATTTGTAATGCATTTTCCATTAACTTTTCCTGCTCAATAATATCCAGGACTTTTTTTGTCACCGCACAGGAAGGTGGATGTCCTCCATAGGTAAATTGATGCTGATCCTTCTCCAGTGAATCGACCAATTTCCCTTCACCTATTAATGCGCTGATTGGCGCATAGCCTCCTGAAATGCCTTTTCCACAAACAAGAATATCAGGAGCCACATCGAAGTTCTCTATGCCCCACCACCTGCCGGTTCTTCCTGCACAGGTTTGAATTTCATCTACCATAAACAAAACATTACTTTCTTTTGAGAGGTAATATAATTCTTTAAAAAAATTTTTGGGAGGAATCTTAACTCCTGAATCCCCCTGAACAGGTTCTGTTAAAATTGCTGCAATACCTTTTCTAAATAATGATTTTATTTCTGCTAATATATCAGCAATTTCTTCTTCCGTTGTAGGAAAGGTAACGTGATAAAAACCATCGTCTAAAAATAAACCCTCTGTTAGATTCGATAGATTTGTTGCCTGCATTGAAAGTCCTGTTGTGCCGTGATACGAATTTTTAAATGCGATAATTCCCTTTTTTCCAGTAAATTTCCTCGCAATTTTTATGGCACCGTCTATGCTGCTGGAACCGGACAGGTCAAATAAGACTTTTTTTTCAAAATCGCCCGGGGTTATGTCAATTAATTTTTCCGCTAATTCAATCGCCTCTTTATTAAAACTGTACGCAAAACATGAATGCTGTAATCTCATAGCTGTTTTTGAGTATGCCTCCACTACATCTCCACGGCCATATCCGATCGTATTTGAAGCAGCCCCGGAAAGAAAATCCAGATATCTATTGCCATCGGCATCTATTATATGATTTCCATCGCCACTTTCGAGAGCAATTCCATATAAACAGGCATTTTGTGTTCTTCCGATCAGTTTTGATTTCTCATAGAGATTTATACTATTCTTTCCTGGAGCATCTATTATTCTTATTTTCATAGCTCTCCCCTCTTTCTAACTGCTTCGTTACAGAAAATCAATAATTCAACTTTTCCTCTTTTTTGTCAGAAAATATAATACTGCCATAACATCTAATATTAGGCCGATGAAAACTACTATTCCCGGATCATCAGCCCCCACAAGGCATGTTAGGTATTTCACTGCAAAACATATATACTTTTCGTGAGGTTCTTTTTAAAAAATCAGGCATCGCAGTTGGATAATAGTAAATAAATTTTAATTTAATTCAGGTGATATCTATTTGCCAATAATTTTATAGAGATGAAAAATTCATAGTTATGATTTCATCCGGAAAAAATGTAGAATGAAATCTTTTTATAGCTTGTAAAATTACATACATATAAAGTGGTTAGTAAAAGCGGTTAGGGCTCTCATTCATTTAAAATAAGGGTGATAAGTATGAACTTCCACCATGATATCGTCATTGTTGGTGCCGGTCTTGCCGGTCTTCGTGCGGCTGTTGAATGTGTGGAAGAAGCGGATATTGCAATAGTTAGCAAAGTCCTTCCAACGCGCTCCCATTCAGGCGCAGCCCAGGGTGGGATTACAGCCTCTATTGGAAATGAAGAAGAAGATCACTGGGAATGGCATATGTTCGATACTGTCAAGGGAAGCGATTACCTCGCAGACCAGGATGCTGTGGAGATAATGGTCAGGGATGCTCCCAGGGTTATCTATGAACTTGAGCATATGGGCGTTCCTTTCAGCCGCAATGCAGATGGTAAGATAGCACAAAGGAATTTCGGGGGGCATACCAGGGATTATGGTAAAAAACCCGTGAAGAGAGCCTGCTACGCTTCGGACAGGACAGGTCGGGTAGTTCTTGACACGCTCTACGACCAGTGCCTGCGCCATAAGGTAAAGTTCTACCCTGAGCACTATATCCTTTCTCTTGTTCTTGAAGATGGAAGATGCGTTGGGATGACTACCTATGATCTCTCAGCCGGTGAACTGAATCTCATTGAAGCAAAAGCCGTTCTCCTCGCAACAGGAGGCTGCGGCAGGATCTTCAGGACCACATCAAATGGATTTGCATCGACAGGTGATGGTCTTGACCTGGCTCACAGGGCAGGTATCCCTCTTATGGATATGGAATTTGTCCAGTTCCATCCTACAGGGCTTTATCCGTTAGGTATCCTTGTGAGTGAAGCTGCAAGAGGTGAAGGCGGAATTTTACGGAACAGTGCAGGTGAGCGATTCATGGAGCGATATGCTCCTACAGTAAAAGACCTGGCCGCCAGGGACGTGGTATCACGTGCCATTCTGACTGAGGTTAACGAGGGCAGGGGTTTTGAAGGAGGTTATGTTCATCTTGACCTTACTCACCTGGGAGAAGAAAAGGTGCTTGAGAGGCTGTGGGAGATAACTTCTTTTGTGAGAATATACCTGGGCATCGACCCTGTAAAAGAGCCTATCCCGGTATATCCGACATGTCACTACCTGATGGGAGGCCTCCCCACAGATACTGATGGAAGGGTGCTTCAGGACGAGTCAGGCGTGATAGCAAAGGGATTGTATGCTGCAGGAGAATGCGCCTGTGTATCCGTGCATGGCGCGAACAGGCTTGGATGCAATTCACTTCTTGATACACTCGTGTTCGGGCGAAGATGCGGATATGCCATGAAGATGGATATTTCAGAAATCGGATATAACCCTGTCTCTGATGAGCCATTGAAAAAAGCAGGACAAATGATCGCGGCATTATTCGAACATAAAGGCAGTGAAAATATAGATGGGATCAGGCGGAAAATGCAATTACTGATGATGGATAATTGTTCGGTCTTCAGGAACGAGGAAAACCTGAAGAAAGGGCTTGAAGAGATAAAGTCACTTAAGAACCGATATAATGATGTTGAGATCGTGAATAAAGGTGGAAATTTCAATTATGAGTTTATGGAAGCGATCGAGTTGGGTCATCAACTTAACCTTGCGGAGGTTATCCTCCTTAGCGCTCTTTATCGGAAAGAGAGCCGTGGAGCCCATTTCAGGGAAGATTTCCCTGCGAGGGATGACAAAAACTATTTAAAACATACCCTTGTCTTTTCGAATCGGGAAGGAACTGAGGTGAGGTATAAGCCTGTGAAAATAACACGATTCCAGCCTGAGGCGAGGGTCTATTGATGATAATAAAATTCAGGATTTTCAGGTTTGATCCAGGAAAGGATGATAAGCCCTTCTACCAGAGCTACGAGGTAGAAGCTGATCAGAAGGACAGGATACTTGACTGTCTCAACAGGATACGCGCGGAAAAGGATCCCACCCTGTCTTTCAGGATGTCCTGTGGTCATGGCGTATGCGGATCGGATGGGATGAGGATTAACGGCACAAGCTCCCTTGCATGCCAGAAACTTGTGAAGGATTTTACAGAGAATGAGGAGGTGATTATCGAGCCATTGCAGGTATTCAGGATCATAAAAGACCTTGTCGTGGATATGGACCCGTTTTTCGAACGATACAATTCGATCATGCCCTATCTTATCGCAAAAACTCCTCCACCGGATAATGAGCGGCTCCAGTCCATTGAAGAACACCAGAAGTTTGAAGATGCCATCCGCTGCATCCTGTGCGCCTGCTGCACGGCTTCATGCCCGGTCAACCAGGATAAAGTCACAGAATCATACATTGGCCCTGCCGCGCTTGTCCGGGCTTTCAGGTATCTCTTCGATTCAAGAGATGAAGGTGTGAAAGAGAGGATCGACTTGCTGGATAATAAGGACAGAGCATGGGGATGCCAGACAAAATGGATGTGTACGAAGGTATGCCCGAAGGAAATACCTGTTACGAAAGAGATATTCGAGGTTAAGAAGCGTATTCTGGAAAGTCGAAAAAGTAAAAAATAAGCACCAACCCTTTTGGCAGACCTGATCAACAGATAAGTTTAAGTGACAATCCTTTGAATTGTTAATTACCATTATTTACCTATCATTGACTAAGATTTATCGGGAGTAGCTATGAAGCAGGAAAAGGGATCAAATCCGGTTTTGAGCCGCAGAAGATTTTTGATATTGCTTGGAATTCTCTTCGGCGCAATAATCGCAGGCTTTACTTATCTTAAACAGATCGGGATAAAAGCAATCAATAAATTCAGGATACGAAGCGTCGAACAAAACCCCGTGTTTGACCCGAATACATGGAAACTTACGATAGATGGGCTTGTAAGCATACCCCTGGCTATCAGTTATGATGAACTTCTAAAGCTTGAAAGCGAGGAACAGGTTTCTGATTTTCACTGTGTTGAAGGCTGGTCTGTGGAAAATGTGAAATGGAAAGGAGTGCGTCTAAATGTTTTATTTAATAAAGCAGGAATCAAACCCGAAGCCGTATTTGCAACATTCCATTCGGCAAGCGGCATATACAAGGATAGCCTCTCAATAAAAGAAAGCCTCGAACCTGATGTCATTCTTGCTTATATGATGAATGACGGGCCGCTGCCTGAAGAACAGGGCTTGCCTTTGCGACTTGTAATGCCAAGAATGTTCGGATATAAGAACGTAAAATGGGTGAACCGGATCACTATTACTAAGGAGCAGGAAACAGGTTTCTGGGAAAATCTTGGTTATAAAATCGATGGGGTGTCTTATCCTTGAGAATATTGAGATTCGATATTGCCGCAAAAGCATTGCACTGGTCTCACGTACTGTTCTTCATCTGGCTCCTGATAACCGGTATTGCTTTATTCCTCACACCAAAATCCCTTCTTGGTGACCCTTTTATAAAAATGGTTCATGTGTACGCATCCCTGCCTTTTATTTTATCCCCTCTTATAATATATCTTCATGGAAGTATATCAGCACGAAAAGATATTAAAGAACTTATGGAGTGGACACATGATGACCTGAACTGGTTTACCGGAATCCTGAGAAAGAATAAAGTTGTTCATGCGGGAAAGTTCAATGCAGGGCAGAAAGCGAATTTCCTGATGATTCTGCTCATTATTACAGGGCTTTCCATAACTGGTTTTGTGGTCTGGACAAAAACGATGTTCAGCCGCAGTTTCGTTGAATTGAATTTCATGATTCATGATTCCCTTGCAATATTGTCCATATTACTTCTCTCAGGTCACATCATTTTAGCCCTGTATTACAGTGAATCATTGAAAGGTATTATTTACGGCACAGTTGATGCAGGATGGGCCAAAGAGCATTATCCTGACTGGAAAAGAGGCTGAAACTATTTATTTATTATTGAAATATTGTTAACTCTCCTTTATTAGAATCCCTTCATTTATATCTTCCAGGGTATTGCAGGAAGTCATTATCATCGCAATTTTCATATCTGTTCTTAAATATTCCAGTATCCTCCTGACACCTTCGACCCCGCTTGAAACTGCCTCTCTTGCAAGCGGCCTTCCAACGAGAACAAAATCTGCCCCCAAAGCCAGCATTTTGACAACATCAAATCCTGTTCTTACTCCTCCATCTGCAGTGATCACGGTACTCTGACCGTTATCTGCACCTCTTATCGCTTTCACGATTTCAGGAAGTACATCTGCAACACCACGTCCTGAATCCAGTACCCTGCCGCCATGATTGGAAACCCCTATGACATCAGCTCCGGCGGATAGTGCAGCCAGTGCATCCTCTGTGCACATAACTCCCTTAACTATGAAAGGGAGATTTGTTGAGTTTCTAAGCTCTTTCAATTCGGCAATCGTTTTCCTGAAAACGGGTTTTCCTGCTAGCGCAAAGTTCACCGAGCCCGCACCGTCTATATCAACTCCCACTGCCACTGCTTTTTCTTTTTCGGACTGCTTTATCAGATCTATCAGGATGTCCTGGGACTGCGGCTTGAAAATGTTGATCCCATGACCCTTGACTTTTTCAAGGGCCATTATCGCGGGATGTATCATCTCATAATCCCTGGATGTGTTGCCCGTGCATCCTATAGTCCCTGCAGCTTTGCATCCTTCAAGGATATTATATGCAAAATCCTCTTCCGTAATATTACTTACATAGCTGAGGCCGCTCATGGGCGCCCCGAGCACCGGCATGCTTACCCTTTTTTTCAAAAACGTGGTCTCAATAACTAGATCTTCATGTTTTGAAATAAGCCTTTCTTTGATGCGATATTTTGAGAGAGCGGAAAAATTGGCAAGATAGGTGAGACCCTGGCCTATCCCGCGCAATCCCAGCGGCGTCCCGTATTCCTGCCTTAATTCAGGTACGGTCAATGGGTTATCAACACCGACCAGGATGCTTTTTTTCTCTTCTTTTTTTTCTGTAAAGTCCGTATAAGCCCTGGCTTTCTGCCAGTATTCTTCTTCAGTGACAGGAACAAGCTTCTCTTTGGTGGCGCCGCAAACAGGGCATCTCCAGGAAGCGGGAAAATCCTGTACTTTTATACCCGGGTCAATGCCCGTTTGGCGGTCACCAGTTTCTTCGTTATAAACATAGATATTGCAGACTGCACAGAGCCATTTGGCCATACATTAAAACTATTTCATCCCTGACTGCTCTTTGCCCGAACCTTTGAGGCAGTAGCGATCCCACCTGAGCGCCATGGTCTTCTGGACCGGACATCCCGGGCACAGGCAGCCTTTGTCTTTTTCAATTATAGTGCTTTTCCCTATCGCACAAAATGTAAGTTTCTTTTCTCCTGTTCCCAGTATGTGGGACATTTTCCGCAGATGCATATCTTGTCCAGTTCTTTGATCCTGGCCTGCACTTCGACAGGTGACATTTTGCTCATTGCTTCCATATTCTGTTCAAAAGTTTTCTGTGCTTCTACCGGCATATTTAACCCCCTTAGATCAACATATTAAACTATTCTGGTTACGGGTATATAATGGTTTTCGCATCGTGTGGGTGTAAAATCTTTTGGGGGTTAGAATCCAAAAAACTGCAGATGAATGCCCACAGTCGCACCTCTGAGGGTGTAACCGCATATGAAACGGCCCACCCCAACAACGAGGAACACAGATGACACGGATTGCGCGGATTTTCACGGATTTGTGGGCATCTATGTCATCCGCGCCATCCAGTTTAATGATTTTTCTCGCCGATGACGAATTGAAGCAGCCATATTTTATTGCAAATTTTACTCCACGAAACTATTCCCAGAAGAAAGAACAAAAGATATCTCAAATAATCATATATGAATAACCTTCCCCAGCGCCGCTTCAGCCGCCTCTGCAAGAGCTTCGGAAAGCGTCGGATGCGGATGTATCGTTCCAGCCAGGTCTTCCAGGAAAGCAGCCATCTCTATGGAATGTGAGGCTTCACCTATCAGCATGGATGCATTTGGCCCTACAATATGTATCCCGAGTATCTCTCCATTCGTTTTTGCCACCACCTTCACGAACCCGTCTGTCCTGTCAAGAGTGAGCGCACTCCCGGATGCGCGAAATGGAAACTTCCCGGTCTTAATTTCAAAGCCGCTTTTTCTTGCGCTTTCCTCATCCATGCCTACGATCGCTATTTCCGGGTCTGACAATACGGCTTCAGGTATTGCCCTGTTATCAAAAGCACTCGGCATGCCGGTTATAACTTCAGCTGCCACTTTCCCTTCCCTGAAAGCCTTATGGGCAAAAAACGGGGGCCCCGCAACATCCCCGACCGCAAATATTTTCGGGTCGGTCGTCTGCTGTTTTTCATTGACTTTGATAAAGCCGGTCTTACTTAGTTCGACCCTGGTATTCTCAAGACCAATGCTTTCACCGTTCGGTCTGAAACCAACAGCCACAAGCACTTTATCTGCGGGAGTCTCGGTTTTCTTTCCTTCATCGTCACTGATCGTCACTACTGCCCTATTGTTTTCCTTGCTTAATCCCTGGAATCTGGAATTATAGTACATCTCTATACCCATTTTTTTCATATTCTGGCTTACCACTTCAACAAGTTCAGGATCGAATTTCGATAAGATCCGGGATGAGCGCTGCACTATTTTTACTTTTGTTCCAAGTTTTGCAAACATCGTCCCGATCTCTATGCCGATATAACCGGCCCCTATTATCACCAATTCTTCAGGCACATTCATAAGACCAAGAGCATCATTTGAAGTTAATAACAAATTTACCATCAACAGGAAATCCGGGGAATTCCTGTGGATGCGAACCCGTGGCTATTATTGCATTTTCAAATTTAATAGTAGAATTTGTGCCATCCGGTGATTTTATCCTTGCTTTATCAGAGGACTCAAGGAACGCTTCCCCTTTTATTACCTGCACGCCATATTTCTTGCAGAGGTATCCTATGCCATCCCTAAGTTTTTTAACAACTTCGAACCTCCACTGCTGGATCTTTTTATAATCAAATTCAACAGAACACTTAACTCCAGTGTTTCCCTGATTCTTTATCTCATAAATGAAATTGGCGACGTGTATCAAGGTTTTTGAAGGAATGCATCCGCGATAAACACACGTACCGCCCAGGTCATATTTTTCAACAAGTATCACATCCTTGCCAAGCTGGGAAGCCCTTATTGCAGCTGTATAACCCCCCGGACCTCCGCCAATAACAAGGACATCGCATCCTGTCTCGATATCTCCCATCACCATTACGTCACATCCAGCAGGAGCAGGTCAGGATCTTTCAGATGTTCTATCAGGGTATTCATAAAACGGGCAGCCTGCGCCCCGTCAAGAACCCTGTGGTCAAATGAAAGCACAAGAGGGAGTATTTTCCTTATCTTTATCTCCCCATTAATAACGACTGGCATGTCCCTTATCCTGTGCACGCCAAGAATAGCAACATCCGGAGGATTGATTATCGGCGTGGAAAATAATCCCACCGATACTTCCGATATTGGTTATGGTAAAGGTATTTCCTTTCAGATCCGAAAGCTTGATCTTGCGGGTTCGTGCCTCCTCGGCAAGCTTTTCTGTTTCCTCGGCAAGCTCCATGATGCTTTTCTGGTCTGCATTTTTTATAACCGGAACCATCAAACCCTCAGGAGTATCCACGGCTATCGCCAATATTATAGTAATGTTTCAATACTATCTCATTCTTTTGCGGATCAAGCGAAGCATTCAAGTAGGGATGCTGCTTTAACGCAACAGTTGCTGCTTTTACAATAAATGCAAGGTAAGTGAGCTTTATCCCTTTTTCCTCTGCCGTTTTTTTCTCTTTCTCCCTCAACTTCACAAGCTCGGTAACATCTGCCTCATCCATCGAAACAACATGCGGCGCGGTAAACAGCGACTTGACCATCCTCTCTCCTATTGTCTTTCGGATACCCTTTATCTGGGATCCTTTCTTCAGCCAGCTTTTATTTCAGGCATAACTTCGGGCTGCGTGACTTCAGCCGGCTTTGGCGGAGCTTCTGCGAATCTTTTAATATCCTCATCTGTTACCCTTCCTCCCGGGCCGCTACCCATAACTCCTGATATGTCCACTCCAAGTTCTCTTGCAAGACGCCGCGTAGCGGGCGCGCCAGACCTTATTCTGAACTTCAGGCAGCTTTTCCGGGATTACCGGGTGTAATTTCTGGTGACTGATTTCCTGTGGTCTTATTTCAGGCTTCATGGCTGCAGGAACCTGTATTTCTTCACCCGGCATCACAAGTGAGGCAAGGGTACTTCCCACTTTCAGGATATCCCCCTCTTTTCCAAAAAGTTTCGACACCTTCCCGGCTTTTGGCGTAGGTATTTCAACAATAGCTTTATCGGTTTCGATCTCAGCCACAGCCTGGTCAGCCTTTATTTCATCTCCTGTTTTTACAAGCCATTTTACAAGCGTTCCTTCAGTTATACCCTCACCCACATCAGGAAATTTTATATCAACCATAATATCCTCCTAAAACCCCGCAGTTTCTTTTATTGCATTTGCTATTCTCTCGGCATCAGGCAGGTAATAATCTTCCAGTTTAGGTAACGGCACCGGAACATCGTAGCCTGTAACCCTTTTAACAGGCGCCTCAAGATTAAGAAAAGCCTTCTCATTTATCCTTGCAACGATTTCTGCCCCTAAACCCAGCGTCCTTGGCTCCTCATGGACGACAACGCACCGTCCCGTCTTCCTGACAGAATCTATTATTATCTTCTCATCAAGCGGAGATAGCGTGCGAAGGTCTATGAGTTCAACGCTTGTGCCCTTGACCTTTTCAAGTGCTTCCTGGCACACCCTTGCCATTGCGCCCCATGAAACCAGTGTAACATCATCCCCCTCTGTCAGCTTCTTCCCCTCACCGAGCGGGACTGTGTAATCCCCTTCAGGTACTTCTTCCCTGAAAGCCCGGTAGAGTTTCTTTGGCTCAAAAAAGAAAACCGGATCGGGGTCCCTGATACATGAGAGAAGGAGCCCTTTGGCATCATAAGGCGATGAAGGAATTACAACTTTCAATCCCGGGATGTGGATGAAAAATGTGGCAACTGCTTCTGAATGGTGTTCGAGGGCCCTCACTCCTCCCCCATAAGGCGCCCGTATCACCATCGGACAGTGATATGTTCCGCGGGAGCGATACCTTATCCTGGAAGCGTGGGCTGCAAGCTGGTCTATGGTCATATAACTGAAACCCTCGAATTGTATTTCTGCAACAGGTTTTAAACCTGAAACCGCCATGCCTATCGCAGTTCCCACTATCCCGGACTCGGCAAGCGGCGTATCGATCACCCTCTCGCTCCCGAACTTATCAATAAGACCTTCGGTAACCCTGAACACCCCTCCATCCACACCCACGTCCTCACCCATAACCACGACTGCGGGGTCTTTTTCCATTTCTTCATGAAGTGCAAGGTTGATCGCCTGTACCATATTGAGTTTTGCCATTTTCAAGCCCCCTTCTTTTTTGCGATGAAACCCAGAAGCTCGTCCATCTGCTCTTTCAGGCCGGGCGTGATTTCGGCATAAACGTACTTGAACATGTTCTCAATACCAGGGTTATAGGCTTCAGCATCTTCAACTGCCTTCTCTATTTCCGCAGTAACTTCTTTCTGGAGTTCTTCTTCATAAGTCTGGCTCCATATACCTTTTTTTTCGAGATATATCCGGAAACGCTTTACCGGATCTTTTTTCCTCCACTCTTCTTCCTCATCTTTTTTCCTGTATTTTGTGGGGTCGTCTGAGGTCGTGTGCGCCCCGAGGCGGTATGTGAAACACTCGATCAATGTGGGCCCTCCCCCTGACCTCGCCTTCTCAAGTGCCGCTTTTGTTGCGCTGTAAACCGCGAGCACGTCATTGCCGTCGACCTGGATGCCTTCAAATCCATAGGCTAAAGCTTTTTGGGCAAGTGTTTTTGATGCGGTTTGCTTTTCTCTTGGCAGGGATATCGCATACTGGTTATTCTGGCAAATGAAAACTGTGGGCGTCCTGAACACCCCTGCAAAGTTCATGCCTTCATGGAAATCACCTTCGGATGTCGCACCATCGCCGAAATAAACGACAGAAACTATATCCTGCTTCTTTATCTTTGCAGCCCAGGCGGCGCCGACAGCATGCAGTATTTGTGTGGAAACAGGTATAGCGACAGTGAAATTTTTTTGGGGAAGGTTCATATTTGCATCTTCCGAACCCATCCAGTAAGTGTAAAGAAGCTTCAACGGGATGCCTCTTGATATCTGGACTCCGTGCTCCCTGAATGCAGGGAAGAACCAGTCATCCGGCTTCATGGCGAAAGCGCTTCCTATCTGGCTTGCCTCCTGCCCAAGACACGAGCCAAAGGTAAGCATCCTGCCCTGACGCTGAAGCTTTATCGCTTTATCGTCAAACAAACGTGTAAGCATCATTGTCCTGTAGAATTTTTCAAGCATTTCATTATCAAGAGCCGGCTCTAAACTCTCTTCTACATTGCCTTCCGGGTCAAGAACCGAAAGCCAATCCACACTCATATCGAGAATCTTTTGTCTGGGCACGTTATCCTCTCCCAGAAGATTAAATGGTTCTATTCCTTTTTATTCTTTACTGAAATTGCACGATCAGCCATATACGAACTTCTTACAAGTGCACCGCTGTGCACTGAAAGAAATCCCTTGTTTTCTGCTTTCTTTTTATAGTCATCAAATTTCCGGGGGGAATATACTCTTTAACTTCTATCTGCTTTTCTGACGGTCTCAGGTACTGGCCCAGCGTAATGATATCCACTCCTGCATTTCTTAAATCATCCATCGTTTTCAATACCATTTCCTCGGTCTCTCCTAAACCCAGCATAATGGAGGATTTGGTAAGAATAGAATAAGACATCTGCTTCACTTTCCTGAGCACTTCCAGTGACAGAGCATATCCTGCCCTCTTGTCCCTCAAATGAGCCTGGAATTCCTTCACAGTTTCAATATTATGCCCCACAACATCAGGATGTGCGTCTGTGATTTTTTGCAGGGAAGCTTCATCGCCATTGAAATCCGGAATTAAGGCTTCAACCATAATATTATCCCCAGGGCTTTTTATCGCATTTATGCAATTTGCAAAATGACCTGCGCCGCCATCATCGAGGTCGTCCCTGTCCACCGATGTAAGAACAGCGTATTTCAAGCCCATATTTTTCACCGCCTGCGCGACCCTCGCGGGTTCTGAAAGGTCAGGAGGTTCGCCTTCTTTTCCTTTTTCAACCGCGCAGAATCTGCAGTTTCTCGTGCAGACAGAGCCCAGTATCATAAAAGTGGCAGTACCCCGGCTCCAGCATTCTCCCATGTTTGGGCATCTTGCGCCGGTACATACGGTGTTTAATTTAAGGTCTTCAATTATTTTCTTTAAGTGAAGGAACTTTTCACCTGATGGAGGTCTTGTCTTAAGCCATCCGGGTTTTTTCATAAAAGATTATTTTATTTCTATTCAGATAAGCTTTTTTCAAGAGCAATCTTTTAGATATAGCAAAAGCATTTACTAAATAGTGAGGAAATGATAAAATATCGATGCACAGTATGCGGTTATATATACGACCCTGAAGCCGGAGACCCCCCGAGAGCTAAACCTGGAACTGCCTTCGAAGATTTACCTGATGATTGGGTCTGCCCGGTGTGCGGTGCTCCGAAAGATATGTTCGAGAAAATGTGATTAGCATTTGGACTCTAAGGGATTCGATTTATAGCCTTAAAAATAGGATCACATAAGCCAAAACTCATTCCCGTCCGGATCTTTGAATATAGCATATCTAATATTTTCATCCCAGTCTGCTTTAGAAAGTTTACGCACAAATTCAACACCGTTTTTTTCCATCTCTTTGCAAGTCTTTTCTACGTCATCTGCTTTTAGTACAATACCCTGGTTTCCCGGCTCAAGTTCTTCGTCGGGGCATAGATGAAATCCGCAAGTTGTGCCTTTCGGACCCACAACAATCCAGTGTGGTTCGTCACTCCTTACCTCGAAATTCAATTTTTTCTTATACCATTCTTTTGCTTTGTTTTCATCTGATACCATGATAGCAATAGTTGCTATTTGATTGATAGTCATTTTTCCACCTCGATTAATAGACGAGAAGCTGCATAATATTTCTTAACAATCCCCATCTTATGTTAATTATATGACCGGAATCAGTATTAATAATTTACGAAATCATGATATTATGGATCAATCTATCTACTACCTCAGATACATCCATGCATCGCTTCTATATTTACTCGCTGCAAGCTCTCTCGCTCTCGTAATTTCCGTCTCGCTCCACTTGCCAAACTCGAAGTCCTTGCCCTCTGTAAAAGCGTTAACTAGAGCTTCGTAAATCTCCTTCTTACTCACGTCGCTGTGCTCCAGAACGCAAGTAACCCTCTCCTCTGCACTCTTGATCATCTTATCAGTGATCTTCTGTCTGCTCACATTAAGCACACTGAACATTGTTTTCAGGTCAAGCCCATAAAGCAGCGTGCCGTGCTGAAGCAATATCCCGCCTCTCCTTGTCTGGGCGCTTCCTGAGATCTTTTTGTTTTTTACAAGAATATCGTTAATGGGCTTGAATTCGGCTTCAATTCCAAGGCTTTCAAGACCCTTAACAACCCAGCCGCAGACCAACCTGTAAGACTCTATTATGTTCTTCGGAAATATGTTTGCAGGCGCAATAACACTGTACGTTATCTCTCCTTCAAAATCGTGATAAACCGCCCCTCCGCCAGTCCAGCGTCTTATACAATCAATACCCAGTTCCCTGCACACATCAAGATTGACCTCGTCTCTTATGCCCTGGAAATATCCTATGGAAACAGCGCACGGCTTCCAGTTGTAGAACCTTATGGTAGGTAGCGATGACCCGGACCTTACGCCCTCGCTTATTGCTTCATCCAGGGCCATATTGATGCAGGCATCATGCGTTTCAAGACCAACAACTCTCCATTTCATTTTAGCGCCTCCTGTATGGATAAAGCCAGCGATTCAGGGCTTATGCCGATCATCTGAGCGTCATGATCGTTAACTATTTTATGGATCTCATAGGCCAATGTCTCAAAGCCTGCATCTTTTTTCAAGCCGGTGAGACTTCTTTCTATTTCATCCAGGACATCCTCAGGATGCAGGAAAAAATCTCCGGTGATCTTGATCTTTGTGATGACATTATCAAATTCCACCTCTACTTTTACAATTTTTCCTTCTTTGACCTTCTGGCTGGAACATGCGATCAAAATAAAACCTCCTGTTATCCATTAAAAAATAATGTGAATATGTATATATACATTCTGGCATTTCAGTCTGTGTATCATTCCCGAAATAATTTCCTCATTCTTAACTTCTTTTACTTTTCTACAATTTTCATAAAATTCACCAACCATATACGAGTCAGTATTTTGTTTGTAGCAGGAAAAATCAACGCCTGTCTGGTTTCGAATAAAAAAAGAATGGAAAAGTCTGTATTACTTTTCCATTAAAGAGGTTTAATCATCCTCTTCTTCGTGGTCATATTCGTGGTTGTATTCGTGGTCGCTCTCGTCGTCGTATTCGCGGTCAGTAGGTGGTGAGGTTGCAGGAGGTGAAGCTGCTACATTGACAGTTCTTGTCTTTGGGATGGCTGCATTACCTGCTGCATCTTGTGCGTTATAGGTCAATGTGTATGTCCCTGCGACAGCCGTATTCACTGAGCCGGAAGTGACCACAGCTACAACCGGATCAACATTGTCTGTTGCGGTCGCTCCTGCATCAACATAGGTAGCACCAACATTGATATTTACAGGGTTTGTACCTGTAACAGTAATGACCGGTGGGGTTGTATCGGCGGGTGCTGGACAATTATTTGCCGTGGCACCCGGGGGCGCACCTATAGAACACAATGCCCCTGAAGGAATCTGAACTATGGGTTGATACACCGTTAAATAAATTTCCATAGGTTGTCAGAGTCGGCGGGGAATTAAAGTTGACATGGCATGTGCTGCATGAACTGATGCCATAATCCGTTTGGAGAGCTGTAGCGTACTGGGATTGTGCCATAGCTCCAGGTATTCCTGCCAGAACTGCTATTGTTGTTAGCAATAATAGCCCTATGCCAAAATTTTTTCTGTTCATTTTTTTGTCTCCATTTTCGTTTTTATCTCTATTTCGTTTTTTATGATACTCTGCAAGATTCAGTAGAGAGAAATTCCACTCTCGAACAACTGTTCATTGTCCATTTACAAACATTGCAGAACTTCACAATTGTTCGTATGGATACGATTGATATTTAAGACTTTCGACCGTGTTTGAGTTCTCATTGAGTTAATCTCTTTTTATAAATTTCGTATGTGCGATTGCACCGGGAATAAACGACGAAAGGGGGACATTGACCAATCGATGTAAAAAAAAACAAAAATAGCAGGCTAGAGTCGATATCAAAACATCGAAATAAATTACCAATAGTTTTGGGCATACGTAATTACACAATTCGAATACGACCGAAGGATTTAATAAGAATGGAGCGAAATTATTAGTGTTTAGCTGTGTTTGAAAAACCGATATTAGTTAGCTAATGGAAGGGGTTCGCTATCAGTGAGCTAATGGATGGTAGTTTGCTATCAGTAAAGCTAATGAATGGTAGTTCGCTATCAGTAAGCTAATGGATGGGGGTTCGGCACTGATTAAACAAAGTAAATGGAGGGAGTAAATATGAAAACAAAAACGTCGTTAGTTTTAGTAGTAGCCCTGCTTTCCCTGCTCTCGCTGGGGATGGTCGGTGCTGCTGTTGCACCTGTAGTACCGGATGTTGTGAAAAACCCGACCGATGTTCCGAATGCGAACACATTTAGGACCGGCCCGCGTGAAGTGACAGTGCATCTTGATGCTGTGGAAGTCGTAGCAAATCTTGCGCCAGATAAAAAATACTGGTTCTGGACATTCGCTCTTAATGAATCAGATAAAACGAAATCCATAGACGGAACCAAAGCAACTGTTCCGGGGCCAATGATCCGTGCAAAGGAAGGCGATACTATAATCATCGTTCATCATCGTTCTCACGAACAAAATGGAGAATGTAGAGCCTCATAACATAGACTTCCATGCTGCCATGGGTCCGGGCGGTGGCGCCGCTGTAACGAACATTGAACCTGGCGAGACCGCCACGTTGAAGTTCAAAGCCCTGAGAGCAGGAGCTTACATCTACCACTGTGCTGGCGAAGGGATGCCTTGGGAACATGTGGCTCACGGGATGTACGGTCTCATACAGATCGACCCAAGAGATGAAGATGGTAGCGTTCTGCCGAAAGTTAACAAAGAGTTCTACATAGGACAGAGTGATTGGTACGTCGCACCGATAACTGCCGATCCTGAAACGGGAAATCCTGCTCTTGAGGTATGTGGAGGAATAGAGACTCCGGGTTGTGCAGATGTCTATGATCTTTCAAAGGAGAAAGCTGCTGCTGAGTATCCGGTAGACAACTATACATTCAACGGTCATATAAATGCACTAACGGATATGAACCTGGCTTGAGAAAATCCAACTAACTTCAAAAACTCTTTTTCTAATTTGATTGATTTCTATAATTCGAGAACAAAATTAAAATAATCTTGTGAGAATATTCGATATGGGCAAACAAGACCACCTGTTAGCATTGAGAATCACAAAAAAGAAGATGATTTGATCAGAATAACCCGATAGCATGAGCTATATGACTAGAATGCGGTAAATTATTTCAGATATCAGATATAATTCTCGAAAGCGTTTGCAGGTTTAACTCCATTCTGCAAATTTGTCAATAACAACAACTGATAGGCAACAAAATTAAATTTCGAATATAACTCTCTGTTTTCTTCCCTTATTCTCCTGACATCGAATTTTAGTGTAATCTTCATATGCCCATGAATCCTTTCGCATTCCTTCCTGAGTTTATATGAATCCGGGAAGTTTTTGTCCCTCAGAGTCAGGTTTCGGAGATACATGCCAACCTGTTCACTCCTGCCGTGTTCATAAAGAAACCTCAGCTTATCGTCAATATTCATGTGTCTTGAGCCACCAAGCTTCCACATCTTATTTGCCCAGTGATCTATTCTTTCAAGTTCCCCTTCCTCATTGATTACAGCATCCACTGGCAATGAAATCAATGGTTTTGCCTTCAATTTATACCATATCTCAGCATGATTTTCGAATGAATCATAACTGCCATCAAGGCGATATTCATTGATTTTTGCATTCATCTTTAAAAGAGCAGCTATATGCAGCGGTAGCTGGGGAGAGTCTCCATCATTTCCATCTGTATAGTTCATAAACACTGGATATGTGCCGATCATTGTAATATGGGCTTTATCCATTTTGCATTCATAATATGGATTAAAATCACTATGAGCATCGTATCTTGATGCTTCAAGGGGAGTCGAATCAAGTTTTGCCTCTTTTGAATCTATGAGTTTAATGATTCTTTCACCAACCATTTCCATGATTTTATTGATGCCTTCGACTCCAAGGCGATTTTTTACAAAATGATGAAGTGTTCCGCCGGAGGGAACGGGTATTTTACCATCTTTTTCTTTGAAACCAAGAAGCCAGGCTTCTTCTTCTGATAAAATGATTTTTTTATACGGCTGTTGCCTGAAGAATTTTACTACAGCAAATTTTATCATTGCGGATACATCATACCTGAAATGCCAATCTTTATCGCTGTAGAAGTGGTTTTCTATTTGCTGTGCAATGTCCGCTATGTTTAGGAAATATAAAATTGGCATAGCGAAACATTTCCTATAGCTAAGTAGTTTTTAAGGGAGTCTGTGAGCAGGACTCCTTTAAAAACTTTTGAAATTTCTGCCATAAGAGGGGTCTTAGCAAAGTATTTAAATCTGTCGATAGAATTATGGCATATACTTTTTTCTAAAAATAGGGGCAAAGCCAAAAAAGGGATAACTTTTTAAGTCAAATGGCTAATTGGATTTCGTCCTGGCTGGTGACAAAATAATTGCGGATCAAGACGACAAGGTTCGCTTCTTCTTCGTCACAGGAGGGCCAAACATCGGTTCGAACTGGCACATAATAGGTACGATCTTTGACAGGGTTTACACCGGCAGCCCCAGAGTATTTATGGAGAACGAGGAGACAGTTTATGTTGCACCAGGCTCTGCTGCGGTCTTTGATCTGATTACACCGGTGCCCGGGAGGTACCTAATTGTTGACCATGCACTTTGGAGAGTGACCAAAGGATCTGCAGGCCACATGCATGTTAAGGCAAAGATAGCGCCAACCGGCTGCACAGATTTGATTGGTGGAGGACTAATATGCTCCAATCCTGGATCTTGGCCTTTTAATATCTTCTCACCAATTACGCTTGGGACGGGGCATTGAGCAATAAAATGAAAGACGATCTTGATACCGGTTTCCTTTCCGGTATCCATATTTTTTTAAACTTGTTATAAGTTTTTAACGGCAGAGGATAGATTTTTAAATGAGGAGTTCATTGTAATAATTGTAAGACTGGATGAATTGGAGAAAGCATTCAGATGTATTGAAAATAATCGGGAGAGGAATATGCTTAAAGTGTACATAATATTCTATACTCGTTATGGCAACACATTAAAACTTGCAGAAGTTATAGCCGAAGGCGTACGTTCAGTCAAAGGTTGTGAAGCGCTCTTGCGCAGGACAGCAGAACTTGCGCCAGAAGATATCATTAGGAAGGATGAGCGATGGAAAAAAGCCAGAGTATCCTTAAAGACCATACATGAAGCAAAGGCAAGCGACCTCTTTGATGCCGATGCCGTCATATTTGGAACTCCCACAAGGTATGGCAATATGAGTTCTTCATTAAAGGATTTTATAGACAAGACTGCCGGGGTATGGGTAAAAGGTGGCCTTGTTGGAAAGGTGGGTGCTGCTTTTACTTCAAGCACCTCGATCCATGGGGGGCAGGAGACCACACTCCTGACAATGTTCATCCCGATGCTGCATCATGGAATGATTATCGCAGGAATTCCCTATTCTGAGGAAAAATTATTCACCACGACCGCAGGCGGCTCCCCCTATGGAGCGTCATCAGTAACGGGTGTTATGGCAGACCGGCCGCCCACAGAAGATGCAGAAGCGCTCGCAAGGGCACTGGGTAAAAGGGTCGCCGAACTTGCAATGAAACTGAAACTTGGCGAGGAAGCCATGAAAAAACAGGGATGAGATATGCCCAGGGTTTGTACAGAACTCAGTGAAATCGAATACAAAATACTTAGAAACCTGGAAATAGTTGAAGGGGAAAATGGCGATAAGCTGAAAAACCTTCTCAGATATTATATATTTACCATGCCGGAGCTTGAATCATCCCAATACGCTTTGAAAAGGATCGAGAAAAGGGAAGAGATCGATAAGCTGCTGGCGGAGGTGGAGGCGTCCTATGGAAATACGGAGAATCCAGTTGAACAATGGAACGAAGACAAAATAGACAAGTTGACCGCAAGTCTCATTGAGATAAACGTACTCATAAAAACCGGTGAAAATCAGTTAGTACCCACCAATAAATTCAGAAGCCTGTTCAAGATGCTTCTGCACGATATAGCAACGGAAACTTCAGAAAAGGATGAATACGAAGCAGCCGTTGAGGCGGCAATCCAGCTGCTAATGGAGTTCGGAAGCGGAAGCCTGGGCAGAGAAACCATAAGGGACGGCGCGATTTTTATTACCGAGGTGTGGATGTTCTCATATGCAAACGCAATGAAAAAGGCAAGGGAATTCAAGAAGACTAAAAAGATATTCTTTTCCGAAACTGAAATTGCAGAATCCTTTTCATCGGTCTAGTACCAATCACCGGCTATATGGCCATCGGTCGCCACTGCACTCTTATTTAAATGCAGTAAATTTGTCTCTGGATGCATTGCACAGGGGACATTTATCGGGCGCTTCTCCTTCCAGAGTATATCCGCAAACCTGGCATACCTGGATCGGACCGAGTTTAACATCCTTTCCCGAATTAACAGACTCTGATGCCTTTTCAAAGAGCACTTTATGCATTTTTTCAGTGCCATATGCCCATTCAAAACTTTTTTGCGCTCCTTTTTCTCCCTGGAATTTTGCCACTTCCATGTAAACTGGATACATTTCCTCGATCTCAAATGTCTCACCCGCGATAGCCAGTTTAAGATTTTTCCTGGAATCGCCCGGACCAAAAGCCGCCATGCTGTTCGCCACAAATCCTCCATCCAGGTGTTTCAGCTCCCGATAATGGTCACCTGCATGTACGTATTCAGCATGAGCGATCGCGCGAAATAAGCGTGCAGCATTAAAAAATTTTTCTTTTTCAGCCTGATCTGCAAAATGCAGATACCTCATATGTGCCTGGCTTTCTCCTCCAAATGCATTAATGAGATGCTGTTCTGTCATCTTCTTCATTAAAAAAACCTCCCTTTAGTAATGTTCCATTATTTGTATTTATACTTAACTTCGGTCAGAGATTTAACTCTATTTGAAGAAAAAAACAATTTAAAAAAAGCCTCTTTTGACCAGAACTCCCCTGATTTTTTCTTCATCAATCCCCTTATATAGAATCCTGTTCGCCGTGATAATAGCATCCGCTCCATCGATGAATTTTGACAGCGGATTGAGATAAAAATGACCATCGATCACGAGTGATATTGAACGGTCCCTGGCCTTTAATCTTTTATCTTTGTCCTCCGATTTCCCTCCTAACGCAAGATACAGATCCCATAAAGCAGCAGACCATATTTCTCCATCAGCATCGCATCTCCTCACCCCAAGAAAATTCTCAGGATAATATTTCTGACTATCAACCCTGCGAATACAGTGCAATACACCGCCTATGCCATTCCAGTCGCCTACAGCTTCACGATTAAATCCATCATTCTCTTCTGAAAAAAAACAAGCTGCAAGGAAATCAGCAAAACCCTCAGTTATGGCACAGCCTTCATCTGTCATACTCAAATAAGGTACCTGATCATCAAGTATTGCATGGGCGTATTCATGAATAATGATATCAGCATCCTCTGCATCAGGCGGAATACCAGCTCCTAACGCGATCTCGAGGGTGTCAGAGTCAAAATAAGAGCCAACTCCTTCAGCATAGGCATTTACCTTTATTTGTTTGCTGCAGACATTTTGAAAACCAAGTTCCTGGATATATCTCTGGCACGAATCTATGTGATAATAAGCCATGACCTCACAAAACCTGGTATCCCCTCGTTTGTAAAAGAATAGAAGGGAAGGTTCGAACGCCCTCCCGGTGTATTGATCGTATCGACATATTCTCCGCTTAAAAAGCCTGAATTGTCAAGACCTTTTAAAACAACTTTGGTGTAGGCGTCTTCCGGGATGTTTGATTCCGGAGTAAGATTCTGGTTTCGGAGGGCAACCACAGGATTTGGGATGAAAACTATTCCTTTCCCGGTTGATTTCTTTCTAAAAATATCCATCTTTTTGATTATGTCACCATTTCTGACATCGACATAAATATGATGCCCTTCCGGAGGGTTCTTCAATGCAACAATTACTTCCCATGTCAGGTAAAATTGATCATCTTTTGGAGTTATGACAACATCAGCAACAGAATCTCTTTTCAATCTGGTTTCAGCATTTAGATATTCCTCCGCGATCTCAATAGCCTTCTCTTTCGGAAGTCCCATGTTTAGAATGGCTTCTGTATCCATTTCAATAAAAAGCTGATAATTGTTCTTGATCATCACGATCTTAAATTCCGAATTTAAATGAATTGAAATATTAGCATATAGAACTGGAATTTTCTGGTAAACCTGCTGATATTTTATATGGTATGTATCATGGTCATAAGACTTATTTGTAAATTTCAGATCTGATATGTCCTTCTGATTCCCGAAGAGAGCACTGTATTCCATCAAGAAATGCCGGACTGACTCATCAATATCTTTTGTTATCGGAATTGTAATGGCCCCCTCTATCAGGGATACAATTCCTTTTCCACTCCATAGTATTTTGACATCCTTATCCAATATTTTTAATTTCTCAACAAGTTCATTCTGTTCATCTGTATGCTCTGTCATAACTCCCACGTGTTGTATTTATGAATATGGACTTAAATACTTTTTTCTCCCTCTCCGGTATCCTGATGGAGTAAGCACCACAGTAAATATTAAATAAGATTAGAACTGACAAATAACTAAGGAGTGGAGTCCGTCCAGGTGATAAGAATGTCAGAATGGGATTTATCTGAATGGGAGAAATCGTATATAGATAAATATAAAATATTAGTAATAGACCCTGGAAGAATAGTAGCGGTAATGCCATCACCGTTGATACCAGATGTTGATCTATGTTGGGCAATTAATGCTGGATTAAAAGAAGTTGCAAAAGATCATATTATTAAAGACGAAATCCAATTAGCCATTTGACTTAAAAAGTTATCCCTTTTTTGGCTTTGCCCCTATTTTTAGAAAAAAGTATATGCCATAATTCTATCGACAGATTTAAATACTTTGCTAAGACCCCTCTTATGGCAGAAATTTCAAAAGTTTTTAAAGGAGTCCTGCTCACAGACTCCCTTAAAAACTACTTAGCTATAGGAAATGTCTCGCTATGCCAATTTTTATATTTCCTAAACATAGCGGACATTGCACAGCAAATAGAAAACCACTTCTACAGCGATAAAGATTGGCATTTCAGGTATGATGTATCCGCAATGATAAAATTTGCTGTAGTAAAATTCTTCAGGCAACAGCCGTATAAAAAAATCATTTTATCAGAAGAAGAAGCCTGGCTTCTTGGTTTCAAAGAAAAAGATGGTAAAATACCCGTTCCCTCCGGCGGAACACTTCATCATTTTGTAAAAAATCGCCTTGGAGTCGAAGGCATCAATAAAATCATGGAAATGGTTGGTGAAAGAATCATTAAACTCATAGATTCAAAAGAGGCAAAACTTGATTCGACTCCCCTTGAAGCATCAAGATACGATACTCATAGTGATTTTAATCCATATTATGAATGCAAAATGGATAAAGCCCATATTACAATGATCGGCACATATCCAGTGTTTATGAACTATACAGATGGAAATGATGGAGACTCTCCCCAGCTACCGCTGCATATAGCTGCTCTTTTAAAGATGAATGCAAAAATCAATGAATATCGCCTTGATGGCAGTTATGATTCATTCGAAAATCATGCTGAGATATGGTACAAATTAAAAGCAAAACCATTGATTTCATTGCCAGTGGATGCTGTAATCAATGAGGAAGGGGAACTTGAAAGAATAGATCACTGGGCAAATAAGATGTGGAAGCTTGGTGGCTCAAGACACATGAATATTGACGATAAGCTGAGGTTTCTTTATGAACACGGCAGGAGTGAACAGGTTGGCATGTATCTCCGAAACCTGACTCTGAGGGACAAAAACTTCCCGGATTCATATAAACTCAGGAAGGAATGCGAAAGGATTCATGGGCATATGAAGATTACACTAAAATTCGATGTCAGGAGAATAAGGGAAGAAAACAGAGAGTTATATTCGAAATTTAATTTTGTTGCCTATCAGTTGTTGTTATTGACAAATTTGCAGAATGGAGTTAAACCTGCAAACGCTTTCGAGAATTATATCTGATATCTGAAATAATTTACCGCATTCTAGTCATAGCTCATGCTATCTGTTATTCTGATCAAATCATCTTCTTTTTTGTGATTCTCAATGCTAACAGGTGGTCTTGTTTGCCCATATCGAATGTTCTCACAAGATTATTTTAATTTTGTTCTCGAATTATAGAAATCAATCAAATTAGAAAAAGAGTTTTTGAAGTTAGTTGGATTTTCTCATTAAAAGTATAACCAGTGTTCAGGAAGAGATATATGATAACAGTTCTCATACTACCGAAGTAGTTCTCATCATAGAACCGAAAATAGTTGGTGTAAAATGAAAGCACTAAGTAATTTATGGAGGGTTAGATAATGGATATTTTATGGACAATAGTTGTGATTCTCCTGATTCTCTGGCTATTGGGAGTAGTCAGTTCGGTAACGATTTATGGATTAATCCATGTACTGCTGGTGATAGCAATCATAATTGTTCTGGTTAGAATAATTCAGGGGCGAAAACCGATATAACAGACAAGATTAGAAAACCAGGACAATTCGTACACTACCATAAATGTTATATAAGATCAAAAATAATCATTTATTAAGGGATTGGCCTGAAATTTCGATAATTGCGGGGAATGCTTATGGTAAAAGTTTGTGCAGACTTGAGTGATAAGGAGTATGAAATTCTCTTATCACTAAAAATGATAGAAGGGAAAGATGGAGAAAAACTAAGAAGTCTTTTCAGATATTATTTATCAAACATACCTGAATTGAAATCAGCAGATTATGCTTTAAAAAGATATGAAGATAAAGAAGAGATAGATGAGATCACAAAAGAAGTGGATGATGTTTATAAAAAAACAGAATATCCGGTCGATAATTGGGATAACGATAAAATAGACAAATTGATTAATGAACTTATTGAGATCAATGTGCTTACAATGATGGAGGGTGTCAGGACCGTATCAAGCAAGTTCAGGGATCTTTTCAAAATGCTGCTTCATGATATTGTGACTGAGAACAAAGATATGGATGAACATAAAGGGGCTATCATCGCGGTAATACAATTGCTTAAGGAATTCGGAGCGGGAACTTTGAGTAAAGATACAAGAAGAGATGATGCCATCCTTCTTAATGAGGGGTGGCTGTACATTTATGCCCATGAAATAAGGAAGGCAAGAGAATTTATGAGAACCAAAAAATTATTTTTCATTGAAGAAGAATTGGAGAAAGAAAAGATAATTAAAGCGGGAGATTAATTGAAGTTCAGGGGTGATGACTGTGAAAGGATTTGACGAGACGGTCACGGAAGCTGTAGAAAAGGTAATACCAGGTGTTGTGAATATCAGTGAAGTAAAGTTGATCAGGGATGCATATCTCCAGATTCGATCCCGTTCCTGGAGTTGGTTCAGGTTTCATAATAAGCGATAAAGGGTACATTCTTACCAATGCTCATGTCGTGTATGGTTCCCGCGAGATAAAAGTGGCTCTTGAAGACGGCGGGATATTTGAAGCCAAAATCAGAGGCATGGACACGATAACCGATCTTGCGGTAGTAAAGATAGAAGCAAAGGGTCTGCCAGTCCCTGAAATGGCAAAGGAAAATAACCTGAAGATAGGGCAGATGGCAATTGCGATAGGAAGCCCCTTGGGGCTTGTAGGAGGCCCTACGGTCACGGCCGGTGTGATAAGCGCATTGAACCGCTCCATCCAGACGGAAGTCACATTCATGGAAGGATTGATCCAGACAGATGCAGCCATTAATCCGGGAAACAGCGGAGGTCCCCTCATAAACAGTTCAGGCATTGTGATAGGTATCAACAGTGCCATTATCCCCTTTGCGCAGGGTATTGGATTTGCCATTCCGATACAATCCGCAATGGGGGTGGCAGAGCAATTGATGGAGTTCGGTGAAGTCACAAGACCATGGATCAGTATAAGCGGTGTGGATGTCAATCAAAAACTGATAGCGTACTATAACCTGCCGATTAGTAAGGGAGTGCTGATAACCAATGTATTACAGGGGGGAGAGGCCGACAGATCAGGAATACAACCAGGAGACATCCTTGTCCGGATAGATGACATACCGATCAATAATGTCAGGGACCTAATTAATGTTATAAATAAACATAAATTGGGCGACAGGATTATATTGGAATTATTCCGCGGAACCGGGAAGGTGCAGATCGAGACAAAACTTGAGAAGGCGCCGTCCGTGCACCCCCAAAAGGCTAAATAATAATAAGAATGGCATTTTATTTCAGGATTTGATCTATCGGGAGGTTCATGAACCGGACTGCATCATTATCATCGGCGCTTCTTTCCTTCGGATCATCCATTTCCTGAGCTCATCCGCGCCAAGAAGCAATGCAGCAAATGGCAGGAGAAGGAGCCAGTCTGTCAGGTTCAGCGATGCCGTGCCGAATATTTTCTGCATTGGCGGCGCATACACTATCAACAGTATCAGGAATATTTCTATGATTATCCCGAAAATCAGGTATCTATTCGTGAATATCCCGGCTTTCAGCAATGATTCCTTTGTTGTCCTGCAGGAAAGACTGTTTGCGATCTGTGTCACGACAATGGCCGCAAGCGTTATGGTCGTAGCTTTGAGATATAAAGGATCTGTTCCCGATATGCTCATACCATAGCCCCATCCGCCGCTTTTCAGCACTATGAAATAACAGCTCGATGGCTGCAATGGCCTCGATGAGCCCGAGGAAAAATATGATCGAAAAAGTATGGGCCATGAAAGTATCCTCTCACCTCTCCTGCGAGGCGGCCGGGTCATCACATCTGGCTCCGGTTTTTCTGCTCCGAGAGCCAGGGCAGGCGCCATATCCGTGCCAAGGTCAATAGAAAGGATCTGGATTACAGTGAGAGGTAATGGTATTCGAAGGACTGCGAAGAGCAGGTAAGGTACCATTTCAGGAACAAGATGTGAGAAAATATATGTTATGAAGCGTCGGATGTTATCAAAGACAGCCCTTCCTTCTTCTATCGCAGATACGATAGTGGCGAAGTTGTCATCTATCAGTATCATGTCCGCAGATTCTCTTGCAACATCTGTTCCAGTCTTACCCATTGCTACGCCGATATCTGCTTCCTTCAGGGCAGGTGCGTCATTTACACCGTCGCCTGTTACTGCTACTATCTCCCCCATATCTTTCAGGGCCCGCACTATACGAAGTTTATGCGCAGGAGTAGAACGGGCAAAGATCACATCCTCATGAAGTACCTTTTCAAGCTCTTTTCTTTTCATCTTATCGAGTTCGATGCCAGTGATTACCGCCGGATCTACGGATATTCCAACATCGATCGCTATAGATTTCGCTGTCAGCGGGTTATCCCCGGTTATTATAATTATCTTTAAACCTGCTTTTTTACATTTTTCCACTGCCAGAGGCACTTCAGGGCGAGGCGGGTCTCGCAGCGCCCCAAGTCCGAGAAATACCATATTTTCTTCAAGAGTTTCCTTTTTGTATCCTGTTTCGAGTTTTTTTTCCGCAAATGCCATGACACGCATGCCCCTTCCTGCATAATCCGATACCTGGGCTTCTATCAGGCGCCTGTCCTCATCGCTGATGGCCTTTACATCTTTTTCATGTGCGACATGAGCGCATTTTGTAAGTATGACCTCGGGTGCACCTTTGGCATACATCATGATTATTTTCTCATTCCTGTTCACGGTGGTCATCATCTTTCGCTCCGGGGAGAAAGCTATCTCATCAATGCGTTCCCAGCCGGTGTTAATGTCACCTATGATTTGCTGTGCCCCCTGAAGGAGTGCAACTTCAGTCGGATCCCCTGTCACTTCATTCCCGCTTATTTTTGCATTATTGCATAATATAGCTGCTAATAGTAATTCAGTGGGTTTTGCCTGCATTACTTTTATGCTTTCATGAGGAATGTAGATGTGCTCAAGGCTCATCCTGTTCATTGTAATAGTCCCGGTCTTATCCGTGCAGATCACGGTTGCGCTACCGAGCGTTTCCACGGAAGACAATCGTTTTATGAGAGCGTTCTTTTTGGCCATCCTCTGGCTTGCAAGTGAAAGTGAGAGAGTTACTGTAGGCAGCAATCCTTCCGGGACATTTGCTATAATTATACCTATGGCAAAGATAAAGCTATTAAATAAGGTTATGCCGATGAAATGCCCGATGATGAAAAACCCTACACCCAGTACAACCGATATTATAGATATCACACGTATAACATATGTGAGTTCACGCTGGAGCGGCGTTGGCACTTCCCCGACTTCCTGCGAGAGATGCGCTATCTTTCCGAACTCTGTTGCAGTACCTGTGGCAAAAATCGCTGCAACACCATGTCCTTTCATTATGGTCGTACCTGAATAAACTATATTTGCAGGTTCCACATCTCCCTCTTCGGGTGCATCTTTTCTTGGCTGGGGTTCAGATTCTCCGGTGAGCGTAGAATTATCCACGGCAAGGTCATGAGCTTCGATGACCCGTGCATCAGCCGGCACGTTCATTCCTTCCTTAAGTGTAATGATATCCCCGGGAACGATCTGTTTTGCAGATAATTGTATTTCTTTTCCATCCCGGATCACTGATGCATCGTGAGGTATCATTTTTTCCAGCGCATCGAATGCCTTTTCAGCGCGGTATTCCTGCAAAAAGGCAAAGAAAGCGTTTATGAATATTACACCGATTATGGCATATCCCAGATTCGCCATGCTCTCATCGTTTATTAGCCTGCTTGCAAGAATGGAAAGTCCGCCTGCAATCCACAGTAAAATCGCAAACCAGTTGAAAAGATAGTACGCAAATTTGAAGAGATGGATTTTTTTCTTCTCAGGAAGCACATTTTCGCCAAGATCAAGAAGCCGTTTTCTTGCTTCTTCATATGTCAATCCCTGTTCTGTAGTTTTAAGCTCTTGAAGCACCTCTTCTTTTGTGAGAGCCCAAACCTTCATCGCCCGGGCCTCCAGATTAATACATCACACAGGCTTCCGGATAATATCTGTTCCATCGGGTTGCCCTCTACAACATGTTTTAAAATATTTACCCTGCTTGCCGCGATAAGAAGAATACTGTGTTTTCCGATCGCCACTTCTTTAAGTATTGCATCTTTGCTTTTTTCGGTAACAACAGCCCTCACCTCCGCTTCAATTCCCTGTTCTTTAATTGCATTTAATATCGGCATCAGGGATTCTTCACCATGTGTACGTATCTTATGCAGTATCTCCCATGGAATTTCGTACCATTGCCTCTGCTCTATTACATTCAGTATTTCAACACTAAAGTTATAGAATTTCGCAAGCCCTGCTGTGAGCATGATTTGCTCGTCAATGGGGACATATTGCCTGCGCTCTATCGGAAGGAGCAGGCTTTTGCCTTTCAGGGCTATTCCTGCCGGTTTTACCGCGATCACAGAACAAGAGGCTTTCTTCATAAGCTCCTGGGCTGTACTCCTTACGAACAACCGATAATCACTGTGACGGGTAGCTGTAACTAACAGGTCGGCATGTTCTGCGTAAACAGTGGCAAGTATGGTTTTAATTAGTTCCCCTTTCCTCACTATACCCCTTGCATTCACACCATATTTTTTTGCATGGTTCACGATGCGATTTACAGAAGATGACAGATTTTCCGGATTCACTTCCCCGGCATCGACTGCAAGCACAACAAGCTCACTGTTGCCTGAAGCTGCGATGGCTATGGCGTGATGCGATGCAAGTTCAGAATTGAATGATTCATTAACGGCTACGAGTATTTTCAGGTACAATCTAACCCCTTTTTAGATGAAAGTATCCTGTATATGAATTGTTACCTGATAATATATGAATTCTCCTTATCCAGGAAATTGAATAAGATAAGTAATCTTAAATATTCTAAGGTTAATACACTATCGAGGGGTCATGAACTTTGACTACATCATCGTCGGCGCCGGTGTCATAGGAAGCTCAACGGCATATTACTTAAAAAAAGCTCTTCCTGAAAAAAGGATACTGCTCATCGACAGGAATCACACGGCAGGAGCAGGAAATACAGCTAAAAGTGCAGCGCTTTACAGGAACTTTTTTTCATCACGGACAAGCCGGATGCTGGCTGCAAGTTCCATAAGATATTACCTTGATCTTGGCGAAAAGATACATCTTGACCCGACAGGTTATCTCTGGTTGTTTTCCGAAGAACAATGGAAAAACTCTCAAAAAAGCATCATGCAGCTTGACATGAAGAAAGATGAATTTGAAGTCCTGGACAGGGCAGGAATAGCGAGCATCCTGAAAATAAATTTTCAATCTAAATATCCTTTCGCAGATGTCCATGCGGGAATTTTCTGCCATTTGTGCGGTTCGCTTTCTGCAGTGTCACTTGCCCGGCATTATGCCTCGGAGTTTGTCTCTCTTGGGGGAGAGGTCAGTTTTGATACTGATATCAGGGAATTTATTCTCACGGGAGGGAACAGCCACTATGCTCCATGGGAAGACGTTCATGTGGACGCGATCATGGACAAGAGAGGCAATTCTTATAATGCATCCAATTATATTATTGCAACCGGAGCCTGGACACATGACCTGCTTGCACCTGTCGGTATTGCATCAGGCATACTTCCCAAAAAGAGGCAGCTCTTTGCACTGAAAATAGAAGAACCCGCACAGACTCATTGAGCACCCGGAAAAAACAAAAGCGCCTGCGATCATCCTGCCCGCAGGCGGAGTTTATATAAAACCAATATTGGATAGGAATACCCTAATTGTGGGCAGTGCCGATGACCTCGGTCAGCCCTTCATGATGTCGGACCCTGAACCTGATCCCCGGTATTTTCATACTGCCATTGAACCTGTTCTGAATCACTATTTCCCACAGCTTGCAGGTTATAAGTTATCTCTTAAATGGGCGGGATATTACGATTATCACTGGCCTGATATGACCCCCGTTATCGAATCCGTGGCTAATATTACCTGGGTCGGCGGGACTTCCGGAAGCGGCATAATGAAAGCCGATGCCGTAGGCAGGATTGCGGCAGCGGGATTGCAGGGTCACAAAGAGGTGGTTCTCGCAGATGGGGCAAGGTTTGAGGTATCAAGGCTTTCATTGCGCGATAGAGATGTTGAAAAAGAAGAATTGATCATTTGAATTCATAATTCCAGGCTTTTATGCGCCTTTATATAAGCTACAAGCCCTCCCTCCTGTAATATCTTCTTCATGACTGGAGGAAGGGGTGGAAATTCCAGTTCAGTTCCTTTTGTCTTGTTCCTCACAACTCCTTTCTCCATATTCAGTTCAAGCTCATCCCCTTCATCTATTTTATCAGTATCGCAGGTTATGGCGGGAAGCCCTATGTTTATACAATTCCTGTAGAATATCCTGGCAAAACTCCTGGCCAAGACTGCATTTGCACCTGCTATTTTTATTATCATGGGGGCATGCTCCCTGCTTGAGCCCAGGCCGAAATTATCCCCGGCAACAACAAAATCACCGCTTTGCACCTGTGATGCGAACTCAGGCCGCGCCGGTTCCAGCACATGCTTTGCAAGTTCAGGAAGGTTTGAGCGCAGATGGAAATACCTGCCGGGAGCGATCACATCCGTGCTGATACTGTCCCCGAATTTCCATGCTTTTCCCATTTACATCACCTCTCTCGGATCAGATATTTCCCCGGCCAGAGCTGTAGCCGCGGCAACAGCCGGGTTACCAAGATATATGAAAGAGTCCGGATCACCCATACGTCCTTTAAAATTCCGGGGCTGCGTAGCCAGGCAGACTTCTCCATCTCCCAGGATACCAAGATGCACTCCGTCGCATGCACCGCACCCCGCACCTGTAACCAGTGCACCTGCTTCCATAAATGTTTCAATGGTACCGTCTTTTAATGCTTCGATATAAACCCGCCGTGAGGCTGGGGTCACAATGACCCTGGTATCGGGATTGATCGTATGGCCTTTCATTATCGATGCGGCAATATGGAGGTCTTCAAGCCGGCCGTTACATGATGTACCTATAAAGACCTCATTGACTTTGACTTTTCCTATCTCGCTGATCTTTTTAACATTATCTACAAGGTGCGGAACTGCGATCAAAGGTTCAAGCTCATCTGCCCGGATCTGTATTTTCTTTTCAAAAACAGCATCTTCATCCGACTTCAATTCCCTGAATGCATCCTCCCTCCCCATCGCTTTCAGGAAATTCCGGGTCTCCCCATCAGGCGAAAACAGGCCTGCCTTGGCTCCTGCCTCGACTGACATATTGGCTATCGTACTTCGGGCTGCCGTACTCAAACCTGATATGGTACCGCCTGTAAATTCCAGGGCTTTATATGTAGCCCCGTTGCTGCCGATAGTGCCTATGAGATAAAGAATTATATCTTTGGAATATACTCCTTTTGGCAGTGTGCCGTTCACTTCAACAAGATATGTTTCAGGTACCCTCATCCATGTCTTCCCAAGCGCTATTGCTGCTGCCACATCCGTACTTCCCATTCCTGTCCCGAATGCGCCAAGGGCGCCGTTCGTGCATGTATGGGAATCAGCTCCGACTATTATATCACCCGGACATGCATATTTTTCCAGGGAATTATGATGAGAGATGCCGTTTCCGACATCTGATAATATTATGCCTGATTTCATGGCAAAATCTCTCATGAGTTCGTGATCATTGCTAAGCTCCATCCTGGGGCTGGGAGAAGCATGGTCAATGAAAAATATGGTCTTTTTCGGGTTAAACGCTATTTCCATCCCCATCTCTTTCATCCTCCTTACCGTAAGAGGTCCTGTACCATCCTGCACATAGCTCAGGTCAACATTAACGATAACGGTTTCCCCTGCCCTCACTTCTTTCCCGCAATGCTTTTCAATTATCTTCTCTGAAAGGGTTTTACCTGCCATACATTCTAACCTCCGCTTTAATATATGCATTCATCGTATTAATTAAATAGTTTTTCCTTCTGTAATTTCGAATCAAAGAAAAGTATATTAGTGATTGCCACAAAGATTAATTGTCAGAATTCTCTGACGTGGAGGTTAATATGAACAAACGGAATTTAGCTGCCGGTATTTTAGTTGCAGCCCTGATCATTGGGGGTATTATCGGATTGAATGGAGTAAATGCAACTTCTGAGAAGAACATACAGATACGTGAAAATATACAACATATGGTTGATGAAAAGATAAGTGGAGTGGCACAACAAGTCAATGAGCATACGACAGATGACATAATTATGGATGCTCAGGGGAATATGAAAAAAGATCCTATTCTTGAAAATGCCAACCGAAAGGTCATGGAAGGCAGGCAGATATTCCGCTTCGACACTTTCGGTGATGAGGCTTTCTGGGGCGGCACTCTCAAGTTACACCAGGCCATAGCAGGTGCAGCTAATGGAGGCACAGGACCGGGCGTCAACCCTAAAACCGCACTGGCAGTGGGCCTAAAAGTTGATGTGGATGCGCTTCCCGGGAACCTTATCATAGACCTTAAAAAAGGCAGGGTAAATCTCGATGATCCGGCTACGACACTTGCATTATTGAAATTGAATGCCGTTGTGGGCATTAATGGTTCATTTGATGAAACCGGAAAACTGAGTTCAGTCGGGATTACATGCGCTGTCTGCCACTCGACGGTAGATGATTCATTCGCACCCGGAATCGGGCACAGGCTGGACGGCTGGGCGAATCACGATCTAAATGTCGGAGCGATCGTGAATCTTTCTCCGGACCTTACTCCGGTAGCCGGTCTCCTGGGAGTTCCCGAACCCACAGTGAGAGCGGTGCTTAACAGCTGGGGGCCCGGGAAATTCGATGCTGAACTGTTCCTGGATGGCAAAGCATTTAATCCTCAACAGGTCACCGATGGTGTAGTAACCGGGACGGATGTGTCGGGCGCTACATTGATCCCGAACGCTTTTGGTCTTTCAGGTTTCAACCAGCACACATGGACGGGTTCCTGGGGAAGTCTCCCATACTGGAATGCGTTTGTTGCCGTTCTTGAAATGCACGGAAAAGGAAGGTTCTTTGACCCACGATTGGATAATGCGGCAAAGTTCCCTATAGCTGCTTCAAACGGATTCGGACACGTGCAAATAAATCCCGATGACGATATGGTCACCTCCAAACTCCCTGCTCTTCAATTCTATCAGCTTGCACTTCCGTCGCCGGTGCCGCAGGCAGGGGTAGACTTTGATGAAGAAGCCGCAGCACGCGGTGATGAACTCTTCAGCGGAAAGGCCATGTGCAACAATTGCCACGTTGAACCACTCTGGACTGAGCCCGGATGGAACCTGCATAAACCATCTGAGATCGGTGTAGACAGTTTCCAGGCAGACAGGGCGCCGGACGGGGTTTATAAGACAATGAACCTGGGAGGCATATTTGTACGGGAACGCGGTTTGTTCATGAAACCTGAGAACAAGGGCCGCTTCTACCATGACGGGCGCTTTAAGACGCTGCTGGACGTTGTAGATCATTATGACAAATTCCTCAGCCTCGGCCTGACATCACAGGAAAAGAGCGACCTGGTAGAATATCTCAAGTCGCTTTCGAGTCCCTGAGTTTCAAAAAATGATCAAAAGGTGGTGAGACCACCTTCTTTTTTTAACAAGAATTACAAGTGAAAAAAATTTTCGTCAGTAGTATCCTCCTCCTCCACCTGTCGGGGTAGCGATCGTTATCTGATATTCAGGTGAGTAAACGTCAGTTCCATCAACCGTGGCATGAGCCCTGAAAAATAAAGTTCCTCCTGAAGGAGTCATTATCGTTGCGTTAAATGCCTGCAGGGTTTTGCCTGTTTGTTTTATACTCACCTTCGGATATGCTGTAGTACTTGCATTTCCGCTCGTGTAACCCCAAATGATTGCTGTATCGCTTATATTACCAGGAGTTCCTCCGGAAACCTCCCATCGAATAATAATATTTGTATCACCAGCCGGACCGGAAGGATAGGATATCACTTTAATTGCAGGCGGTACTGATGATGTTGCGGTTGGAGAAGTGACGTTTACAGGCATAGAAGCAGCCTGAATTGATTCCGGGTTTATGACGAACCAGGCGTTATTCACACCCTGGCCATTTATATCCCCGCGTTTTGTATCATTAATATAATAGTACAGCGGTATTTGTTTATATGTTGTTTGTTTTGACCCCTCGCTGTTGGTTATAGTGCCGAAATCAGAATTATTCATTATTGAAGGTGCAACAATATTCTCTGCATAGAACACAGGCCAGGCTTTTAAGCAGCCGCCTTTGCAATTGCTCACTCCGGGGGTATCCCTGGTAAAATTATACAGGGTATTCCCCTTTGCATCAACGATAAATTTCATATTGTCTTTATCAGCTATGAAAACGGTATAATCCGGTCTGGCGATAAACCATACCTTATTTACCCCTTCTCCTTTGATATCACCCGGATTTGCATCACTTGAGAAATAGTATAATGGCCATCCATTATAGGTGGTTTGTTTCTTTCCATCGTCTCTTGTGATCGTTCCAAAATCTGATGAGCGAAGTCCCTGAGAGACAGATATTTGTTCCTGGTAAAAAATGGGCCAGGAATTAAGGCAGTCTGCCGGTGCATTTGCTATCTCCCGCAACATCCCTTGTAAACAAATAGAGAGTATTTTCTCTGCTATCGACAAGATAATTTTCGGCAGAGAGTTTAACTGCGGGCTGTCCTGCTGTAGGCTGTTCCACAGGTGTTGGTTGTGCTGGCGTTTGTTGGACGGATGGTTGTTGAGTACAGCCACTGACAATTAAAATAGCTAATACTCCGAATACGACTAAAACTGAAAAACTTTTTTTCATTGGTTTTGCCCCCATAACCAATTTGTTGAAACCTGTTAATATGTTTTTGCTTAACTGAATCCATTGAACCAGTAAAGATATATAATAGAGTACAAGAGAATTATTAGGAGTCTTTCCACGATTACATGATGTCCTGACTTTTCAGGGGGTAGCAGGACAAAATATTAATGAGATCAGGGATCCAACCGTGGATTCTCTTAAGAGAAAATCAGCAAATAAATCAGCAATTTAAGGATACGGGGGAAGTTTGAAAAGCGAAAGCGAATATTATTCCTGCTGGTATAACAGGTTACAGGGCGCACTCTTTTTACTGGCGTTTTTGACATTCGGTATTGGAGATACTATATCAAGTATAATGATGATCGGGCAGCGGGGTATCATGGGAGAGGCAAATCCGCTTATACGGTATATAATTCTCAATTATGGGACTTCAGAATATATAGTGATAAAATTATCTTTTACTATTGTGATTCTATTTGTGCCTTTTCTGATAGTGAATGAAGAAACTTACTGGACGATCAGCGGCTATCTTGTCTCGTTTATTGCCGCGGGAATATTAGGAACGGTTCTCAACATCCAGGCTGTAAGGGACGAAAGACTTCTTTTTTCACCGGAACAAGTAATATTCTTATTTCTAATTTTAGTCCTGGTATTAACAAGCATCGGAGAAGAAATTGATAAACTGAAACATCCAAAGATCAGACCTTATGTTGTTTGCTTATTGAACGATTTTTCTATTATTTTGGTGACTGTTACCAGTATATTTAAAAAGAAAGAATGAACAGCAGCTATCTTGGCAGGCTAACTAATGCTAAGGCGATCAGAGCAAGCCCCAATAATGCTATATTTTCTTTCGTAATGCTGATTTTTGTTATAGATCTCATCAATACTCCCATGATTATTAATAAGTTATTCCATATGATAAAGTTTACTAAGGATCGTATATGTAGCCGCAATCGAGCAGAAAAAAGATATTTACATTATGCGAGATATTAGAGTATGTTAAGTTATGAAGGAAATATATCCATACATTCTGGCCTGTATTTTCCTGGTGGCAATTGTGTCAGGATGTTTAAACGGCACAACGCCACAAGAAAAAACAAAATATGTTGACGTCAGCGTCCAGCAGGGCAAAGAAATGATAGACCGCGGGGAAGTCTTCATCCTGGATGTGAGGACACGGGAAGAATACAACGAAAGTCATATAAATGGTTCGACATTGATCCCGGTGCAGGAGCTTGACATCAGGTTCAAAGAACTTCCGCGGGATAAAAAGATACTTGTGTATTGCAGGACAGGAAGCCGCAGCGCAACAGCAAGCGATATCCTGGTAAAAAACGGGTTTACCCAGATATATAACATGCAGGGCGGGATAACAGGGTGGAAGAACGCAGGATATGAAGTAGTTAAATAATCCCAGAATGCAAAAAATTAAATGGGCCCGCGGAGATTCGAACTCCGGATCTCCGCCATGTCAAGGCGACGTCATAACCAGCTAGACCACGAGCCCGGCTCTACCCTCTAGTGGAATTATTGTTACTAATCCCTTAGATTGTAGTGGAAATTATGTGCTATTTTATAATTTTTCCCTTTTTTCATGATGACATATACTTCGTGAAATCTGGGGATGACTCATAAGACCTTCTATGAAATATACTTATCGAAAAAACGTGACCGTTTCAATTCGTATTGGTAATTACCTTGAGATATAATTCTAACAATAGAACAAAAAATATATAATTAGTGAAACTTATTAATATCTATTTATCCTATTTATTACCTCTGAAATTTTCAACATTTTGCTTGTAGCTTTGTGATGTTTTTTTGCATAATTTGGTAAAAAGATAGCGTCTTCATTTTTGATATGTATATTCCTTAGCCAATCACGATTTTCTAAAGGCCAAAGATATTCATATGTGTGATAATCAGAATTATAAAATATTTTTCTTCTGATGTCATTTTCTTTAAAGGAATTATACTTTATATATGCTTTATAATCATTAATTTCATATAAATCGTTGCCAAGAATCAACCGAGCTAATCGTTTTTCAATTAATAATCTCGCCCCTTCAGTACTTTTTTCAAGTTGAACAGCTCTAAAAAGAACATCTCCTTCTGGAAGTCGTTTTGATAGATTATTCAATTCAATTCTTGGTTCAAAATTAAGTTCTCCTCCAACAATTGCTCCTCGAAGAAAAATGTTTTGTTTGATCAATTCATAATATATAGAACTTAGTGTTTTTAAAAACAGTTCTATATTAGTTCCAGTTATATAAAAAGAATCACTAAAAAGACCACCTCTTATGTGGCGATCCTCTTCCAGAGGTAAAAACTTTTCAAAAACCAAGTTATAGAAACATCCTAATCGACGAGAACCAGCATTTTCATGAATGCTGTATAATTCAGATGTACCCAATAAATCGCCATAGTACGTAAAATTCTGACGGTCTATGCTATTCATAATTAGGTCTTATAAACTTATATATTTCATATAAATAGTCTTTGCTTAGATAAGTTAAGTTAATGATGAAGCCACTGGAATCGAAATGTGCCATATAATTCCATTGAAAATGGGCTAGAATGAAAAAACACAATTTTCCTTGATTTTTATGCTTTTTTGAAGATTTCCAAATCACTTAATGTTATGAAAAACACATAAATAACCCGATTTTGACGGTTTAAGTACAGGTATGCCAAATTAGGATAAATGGTCACCAAAATAGGAAAAATTTTAAGCATTTATACCCACGAATAGGATAATATGCCCGCAGGAAAATCCAATCGTACAATTGAGAAAATCATGGTTATGAGAGGTGAGGGGCTACCAATCAAGACGATAGCAAGGAAACTTAAAGTTCATCCGAATACATCAAGAAGATATTGTTATATTGCAGATAAAATATCGAGATTAAACCCTCTAAAAATGCAAGAAGGATAATCAGAACTCCAAAAATATCAGCCTCGAAGCATTATATATATCAAAGAAAAGAACGAATCGAAGAAGCCTCCACTTGTCAATATATTTCAAAAGGTAATGGGAAGAATAGTATCATGGATGCCTTAATACAGGGACAACAACTTAGCCAAAATTATTTTTTTTAGTTTTTTATCAAGATTAATTTAACTGTACCAACTTGGGATAATGATTATATATTGGTAGACTCTATGTAGCAGTTACTGCAAATTAGAAATGAGTTGAATCCGATAATTCCTAATAATGGATGTATTAACTCATTTTTTGAAACGGCCAAGTAAAGGTGGACATCTTATGGGCTGATAACAAATGGTTGATATAATCGAACTTGATACCAAAAAGAAAATACATCTATTTTTAAAAAAGCCCGAATCTATAATTAGTTTTCTCCTTTTCTTAACCCTTATAGGACTCGAAATTACTCACTACTATTTTTCTGAGATTTTAGCTTTTGAAAATTTGATGAAAATGTCTCTCTTAATTCTTATCTCTGCAATGTCGACATCTATTACCATTCGATATCCGAAAGTATTTCGAATCAGGAGTCAGCAAAAAATTTAGGTAATAGAATCAATGGATTGCAGAAAATAGTTGAAGAAACAAGAAAAGAAGTTCCTTCTTCAGTAAAAAGTTTTTATGATGAGTGCATGTCTAAATACTCAAGGGAAGAATTAATTAATCTTTTAATGACTTGTACTCAAAGGTTGAATCAATTTGAATATATAGATGATGAAATATATAAATTATATCAAGAACATGGATTGCTTGAGTTAGCCAATGAGCCACAAAAGTCAAAACTTAAGCTCATATTCAAAAGGGTAACAAGAGATATAGAAAAAGATAAGATAGTGTTAAAAATTATTCAGGATTTTAGACTGACGAACGAATCGAAAAAAGGTGGCAGTAATAAGAAAATAAATGCAGATGGTTTGGTGAGTTTTTTTAATATAGACTTAAAAAGTTTAGATATGACAAAATTATCAGACGAAATTGAGAAACATCTTCAAACAAGTATTAGATTTACTGCATCGTTTCCAATATACGGCTCACAATATGAGAATGTAGATTTAAAACCTGATTTTTTCATTCCTGCTAAAGATTTTGATTATGATCACATCAGAAAGAAGGGGGACAATGAGATAAAATCTAAACCAACCTTGTATGCAGTTTATAAAGTATCAAAGTTAGAAGACTATTATCTTCTTGATATCGGTTTATATCTTGACGTTGAGATACCACCTGAAGAATATATTAATTTATATATAATTACTGAAGAAATTGTGCCTGATTTTTATCTATGGGCATATGAATTTATTTCCTGGACTAATGGTGTTGACTTTCAATTGGAACTAGGAGACGAGTTTGAAACTGATATATGTTATCTGATTCCTGGGGAAAAACCATCTATTTTGACAAGAACAAAATTTAAATATAATGGATGGATAATGCCTCACTCAGCAATATCTATGGTATGGAGAAGAAAAAATATATAAGTCATAACATCATTATTATCATTATAATAGGTGAGAAAAATGACATTATTGACAAAAATTGGAGCGTGATTTAATGGGCGGAAAAAATGGTTCATAGCGAAATTATATAAAAATAGTTCTTGATTCATTGATTTTGAAAAACGTTAATTTAATTATTTAAATTGCTACCATGTCCCCCCTGTTAATATTAGGACTTACGTTTTTGCCTTTAAATAGTTGTAACTGTGTATCTATCAATAATATTTACTGTTATAAACTCAAATCTATTTAAAATTATCGCAATAAATCAATACAATACATATTATTAATTGTTATTAAATCTATCGATTGATGCTATGTTTTATTATTTGGAACGCCAATACATTCATGATGGTATCTGTCAGCGCAAAAAAAAGACTTGAATCCATAGAACATGATGTTATTCCATCCATGTTCATGGGAGTGCTTTCCAAAGACGACGAATGGCTTAAACATACACTTGAAGAAACCCTTCCAAAACTGGAAGAACGTGCCATTCATCTGGCTCAGGAATGTAAATATGCAGGGGAATGCAAAGAGGGCGATACCCTGTGCAATGAAGAAAGGATTTCAGCAATGTTCAAAGAAGCGCATATTAAACTTGAAAAGGAGAACCTTGTAAGGAAGGCTCGCTCAAGGTATCATCACTGACCCTAAAATTATAATTAAGAACCTGATCTATGATACTTTTCTATGTCCACTTTGCGCTCTTTGCGTGCTTTGCGGTGTTTGATTTGATTCACCGCAGAGGACGCAAAGGTCGCAAAGATAAGTTCAAAACATTTAGTTTTTAACTATATTATTGGGTCATCTTTTTTCTCAAAGCGCGTTTATTATCCATTTTATATATCCAATCATTCCGTAAGTACTTCTCCAGAAGTACGGCTGCCAGTTCGTTCTCGCTCCCGGTCAATTCACCATCGCTAGGAGTTTACCCCGAGCGCTTCCTCAAAACCTTGCCTGAGGGCTTTTTTTACGGTATCAATATCAGTGATCCCCATCTGCCGAAGTGTGATCATTCCATCCCTGGCAGAAGCCACGGGACGGAGGTTCTTCGTTGGATTCTTAAGAACCCTGTCCATCATATCAAAATCAAAATCCAGCAGCAGACTGCCATTGACCAGTACAGCGCCTTCAAGCCGTCCCTGTGCATTCCCTGATATCTTCCTTCCCTGAGCATATACAGCGTTGCGGGCTGGCTCAATCTCTGCATCACTTACGCCAAGCGCGGTAAGCGCGTTCACCACACCGCCCAGAACTTTCCTGTATGCCTCCTGGATATCGCGGGGTATACTGCCTTCCTCCCTGCCGATTATAGAATACAATATCTGGTCTTTGTCGCAGAAACCGCACCCTCCTCCCAGGATGCGCCGCACTATTCCTATATTATTGTCTGCGCAATAATCTGCATGAACTTCATCCTCAACGCACTGATGATAGCCAAGATACACTACCGGTGAGCGCACGCGCCAGAAAAAGATAGTCTCAGGCGCTCTGGCTGAACCAACGTGCCTGGCTATGGATTCAAAAACTGCTGCGCTGTAGAATCCGTCTATCGTTTCAAGGTAAATAAAACGCCACATTGCGATTTTTCCAAGCGCCCTTAAGTATCAGACCCGTGAAAAATCCTTCCGATCGGGCATTGCTAAAAACTGGTTCCAATTTAATATCGCATAGACGAACGCCATAACAAAGATAAACTGCGTCATCTCAAGCAGATAATATTCGTGAATAATATTTTTTATTGGCAGGTACAGCCCTGCCAGTTCGAGCAAAGCTTTGAGTGTAAAAGCAGTTCCTGCAATCAATATCGATGTCAACACCTCGTGTAAAACTGCATCATTGAGAAAAAGTCTGGCTTTGAAAACACTACTGTCCAGTTTATTCATCTTTAGAAAGATATGTCCGCATAAAAAAAAGATTACAATAGCTGCATTTACGTTAAATAGATCAACAAAAGTCTTAAAGAACTCCAATACCTGTACCACATCAATTAGATACTATATAATGATATATATCTTTATTGGTTATATTCAATATCTATCCTTTTTTAAAAATATATTTTCATGTATATTATTTATGATTGATAAGTGCGGCTTTTTGCCCTATCTGCTTCATCAAAGGATGCTCTTTTTCATGCACGAAAGTGAACTCTGCCCTCTGATTCATCTCTATCAAAGCAAGCGTATTCCGAAGCGCCATTGTCAGTGATTCGTAATCCGGTTCATCCGTCACTTCTGCATTGAAAGGATATGTTTCTTTAAGTTCCACAGGATATGCGCCAAACGGCGCCTTGAATTCAAGAACATGGTCGAAATCTTCCTCAATCTCCTGCCTCTTTGACCTGATCAGCACCCTGCCTTCAAGCCTGAAATTCCCAAGCCTCTTCATGAATCTCACCACTTCAGGTCTTAATGCGGATTCCGGGCCGCTATAGAAAAAAGTTGCTCTCGGCGCGGGTTGGGAATGCTCTATCCAGTTAGAATATGAAAGCGTACGCCGCAGCCCGTCCAGCAGCCGCGGATGTGCCCTGCACCTCTGCTCTACGAGTTCCCAGAGGCTGCCTTCTTTTAGTGCCTGCTTTACTTCCCGCATCTCAGCAAATGTCGCATATAGATTGTGGCGCGCAAGGAGTTCTTCCCTGTTCCCGCTCTTCATAAGTTCTTCAGCATCGATCGATGAGCAAACCGGGCATGAACACGGCAGGTACTGGAGGTTATCAAGGTGGTACGTCCCGCGAACGGTCATGTATCTTCCCTCTTTGGCGTACAGCGCATAAGATGCTGAGTCGAACAGGTCGCAGCCCAGGGCGACCGCAAGGGCGAACATCATGGGGTGCCCTGCGCCGAAAAGATGCACTGGCGCCGCCGGTGAAAGGCCCTTCTTCGATGCCACGATGACATCCACAAGGTCTGCGTAGCGGTACGACTCCATGAGAGGCACAACTGCGCCCAGGGGATAAACATCAAAATCAGCGGCGCTCAACTCCCGTCCCGCTCTTTCTCTCAACTCAGGGAACGAGGAGCCCTGCACCGGCGCAGCAAGAAGCATATCCTTCTTTAATTCTAGGGCTTCCTTTTCCCGCTGTATGGTTATCGCAAGTTCCGATTCAGCCCGTTCCCATGAAACATCAGGCGGCGTGGGTATGTCAAGGGGCACACCGATGTCAGAGCCTATGTCCTGCTGGAACTGAACTATCTGTCTGTTATCTATTTCTACCTCGCCATAAACCGATAACTGATATGAACCCGAATCCGTCATTATTGGTCCGTCAAAACCGATGAGCGAGTGCAGCCCTTTGCTGAGTGCCCGCTCCCTGAGCTGTGGCTTGCGGTAAATGATATAAGAATTTGTAATTATGATCTGTGCTCCGAACTTACGAAGTTCTGAAGGTTTGATGGTCTGGATATTGGGATTGACCACTGGCATGATGGTCGGCGTCTCGATTATCCCGTGGCGGGTTTCAAGTCGTCCGATGCGACCGCAGATGTCCTTGTGGGTTATTTCGAAGATTGGAGGCATGATTATAAATCCTCTGGAAAGTCAAAGAAATCCCTAAATAAGATGCCTCCACCCAAACCGAATGTTTCTTCTTTCTCCTTTAAATCTTCATTTGCGATTTTAGCAAAATTCTTGTAATCATTTAGAAAATCTATATACTTTAATTGGGCTTTATTGTATGATTCTTTATATTGCAGTGGGACTTTATCTCGTCCGATATTCCTAATATTTTTAACTGGTTCGTTGATGTATAGTTCATTGTACATAAATAAAATGCTTTCGAACTCTTTTGCTAAAACCACCAAATTATCTTTGGTTCCATCAAATTCATTGAGCTTCTCAATATAGAATTTATAGCGTTCTTCAATAAATGTAGGCCATATTACATTAATTTGAGAAAATTCAGTTTTATTTTTTATATCTTGCATAATTAATTGAACATTAGCTGGACGATTTTCAGTAAATTCTCTAAATCTTATTACAAGTTTCTTAAAATCTTTAAAGTTAGACTTTGCCAATTTATTGCATCTTCTTTTTTCAGAGTAACCTTTTAGAATATGATAGATTGTATTGCCAAAGAATCCTAAAATAAGGAGGGATAGCATAATGAACAATAGTGTAAGTATTATATTAAATTCATTTATTTTTAATTGAGTTATTAATACGATTGTTAAACTTACGAAGGCTATAAATGCTCCAATAGCCAATTGATTTAAACGTCCTTCATCTTTTTTTTCTTTTTCTTGCATCGGAAGCTCAACTCCTTGGGTAGATAGCCCATATTATTCTCCTCCACTTAAATTTTTTATAAATCTTCGAAATTCAGGTGTAAAGGCATAGCTGCTTTTGAATCTCTGTTTATTACTTATCGAAATTATTTTATACTGAATCTCCTCGTAATTCATCCTTAGTCCCCCTCGCTATTATCTCCACATAATCCGTAAAGATATACCTCTTATACCTCTTCTTCCCTGTAATCTCTCTCAAAATCCCGTTCTCAACAAATCTCCTTACCAGGCTCATTCGCGGTAACAGTAGAGACCTTCAATCTCTCAACCACATTCTTATTACTTATCACAGGCGCCTCAAAAAGCAGATCGATCAGTTTCACAGCATAAACACTCGAAACAGAATTCTCATAAAGTCTCGTTATCAGGTTATCTTTTAATTTAATTATCTCCCGCGCAGTATTCGCCGCCTCATGCGAGGTTTCGCTCACTCCCATAAGGAAAAACCTGATCCAGCCCTCCCATGCTCCTTCTGTACGCACTTTCATTAATAAATCATAATATTGCGCCCTGTTCTTTTTCAGATAAAAACTCAGATATAAAAGGGGTTTTGATAATATCCCTTTCCAGAAAAGATAAAATGTTATAAGAAGTCTTCCTATCCGTCCATTTCCGTCAAGGAAGGGATGGATCGTTTCAAATTGTGCATGGATCAAAGCTATCTTAACAAGAGGGGGGATATTATCTTTGCTGTGAAAGAACTTCTCAAGCTCTTCCATAGCAGGAATAACCATCTCAGGCGGTGGGGGAACAAATATCGCATCATGCAAAGTGGCACCTGGCGCCCCAATATAATTTTGAAATTTCCTGAACTCTCCCGGAAAAAGGCTTGCACCACTTGTCCCTTCCAACAGGTTTTCGTGTATCTCCCTGATAAGCTTCAACGACATGGGCAGTTCATTAAGCCTTCCCATCCCGTAATTTAATGCTTTTATGTAATTGATCACTTCTTTTATCTCATTTACATCGTCCTTAGGCGTCAGATCTGCTTCAAATTCCAATACTCCCTCAAGGGAAGCCTGGGTTCCTTCAATCTGAGAACTCAAAAGCGCCTCCTTTTTTACATACATTGCAATAAAAAGGTCAGGATTGGGTAAAACCGTTGTAATTCCATCAAGTCTGGCAAGGTCTCTATCAGCTTTTGAAAGTAAGGATTGCAATTCTTCATCGTATTCAACTGGTGGGTCAGGTGGTAGGGTTGCGGGGATGAATGCTCTATAACCACCCGATTGCATTACAAATTTTCCGGCTCTTTTATTCATAAGATAATCTTTCTTTACTTATTTTCGGATTTTCAGTTTTAAGTTAAGTAAAGTTAACTTACAGTAAGATACTTCATTATAAATTAAGCTTTCTTTACTTATTGGCAGGATTGTGGGCATATCATTTTTTCCAGAACTCCCACCATTTCTTAATTGATTCATTCTCCGTTAAAAGCAGTTGTTCGTTGATTTTATTAATTCTCTGGAACTCGAAGATCAGGAATCCGGTTTGATTTTGCAGGTCTTTAATATTATCTTCTTTTGCTTTGATGATCACATCTTTAAATTGGATCTCCTTCTTTAAGGCTATGGTCTCTGCTAGCAAGTTGCTATTATTCTCTAGCAAACTGCTATTATTTTCTAGCAACTTGCTATTAGTTTCTAGCATGTTGCTCTTATTTTGATCATCTTTGATATCATCTTTGCTATCAAAATATAGCACCAGTGCTTCTTCGACCAACTCTTGTTTAGACATCCCGCTATTATCGATTTTATCAAATAGTTCCGCCGGAACCCTGACATTTAGTTGCTTTTTTTCGACCATAATGCTAGCACCATATTAGCTTCATGCTATTAAATAACTTTACAGATATAATATCTTATTGGAACAGGCATTTTTCCTGAATTCACAAAAATAACAATCATTTTATAGGAGGCAACATATCAGGAAAGCCCATGAGTCAAGACTTCAGGGCACTTGGATTGAAATCCGGGCTTGAGATCCACCAGCAGCTTGATACGAAGGAAAAACTGTTCTGCGGATGTCCCACCCTTCTTCGTGACACAAAAGAATCAAATTTTGAATTTTTCAGGTACTTGCGCCCTACACAGAGTGAAATGGGAGTAGTGGACAGGGCCGCGCTTGAGGAAATGAAACTCACAAAAAAATTCATCTATAAAGCATACGATACCACATGCCTTGTCGAAAATGACGAAGAGCCACCGCGCGAATTGAATGCAGAGGCTGTGGATATTTCGCTCACGATCGCCCGCATGCTCAACATGAACATTGTGGATGAACTCTACACAATGCGCAAGATAGTTATTGACGGCTCCAATACATCGGGCTTCCAGAGGACAGGGTTGATTGCTACCGGCGGCTACATAGATACATCCGCAGGTCGCGTGGGGATCGATGTGCTGTGCCTTGAAGAAGAAGCTGCGCAGAAGGTAGAAGACCGGGGTGACTCTGTCATATATTCTCTTGACCGGCTGGGCATCCCTCTTGTGGAGATAGGTACGGCTCCTGACATCGTTTCACCAGCGCATGCAAAAGAGGTTGCAGAGAAGCTCGGTATGATATTGCGTTCAACCGGGAAAGTGAAGCGCGGCCTTGGCACAATACGGCAGGATATCAACATCTCGATAGCAGAAGGCGCGAGGGTGGAGATAAAAGGGGTGCAAGAACTGGATCTCATAGAAACCATCGTGGAGCGGGAAGCTGCAAGGCAGGCGTCTCTACTTGAAATAAAGAAAGAACTCAATAAGAGGGGGGCTTTCGTATCTGATAAAATAATTGATGTGACCTCAGTTTTTGCAGGCACTACATCTAAAGTAATATTGAAAGCATTAAAGAGCGGAGTAGTATATGCAGTAAATCTTCCATACTTTTCGGGGCTTGTAGGAAAAGAACTCCAGCCCGGACGGCGGCTTGGGACCGAGTTCTCTGATCGAGCCAAGAAATCAGGCGTGGGGGGAATATTCCATACTGATGAGCTGCCCAACTATGGTATTACGGATGAGGAAGTAAAGGCGCTTCGCAATGCCGTGGGTGCGCAGGAGAATGATTGCGTTGTAATGGTCGCAGATGCACAGGAAAAAGCGAAAGGAGCGATGGAAGCCGTCATAACTCGCGCAAGAGAAGCGCTTGAAATCGTACCAGAAGAAACAAGACGCGCTCTTCCAGATGGCAATTCTGCATACATGAGACCCCTTCCCGGCGCGGCGCGCATGTATCCTGAGACAGACGTACCTCCTGTAGAAATAACGACGGAGCGCATCAACGGCATTAAATTACCTGAACTCATCGAGCATCGCATACCAAGATATATGAAGCAGTTCAAATTGAACGAGGAACTTGCAGATCAGATAGCGCGTTCAGGGAACTTCGTCCTTTTTGAGAGCATAATGCAGAAGGTACCTAATGCTAACGCGAACGTGGTCATACGTACGCTTGAGACGGTTTTATACGAACTTGAGAAAGAAGGGGTAAATGTCAATAATATCAAAGAACCTCATCTCCTTGAGCTTTTCAGGCTCCATGCCGGGGGAAAGATTCCGAACGAAGCTGTCGGCGGATTGCTGAAATTGATAGCAGGCAAGCCTGAATTGACCATAGAAAAGGCTATTGGAATGCTCGGAATAGGTGTGGTTGAGAGTGGAGAACTTGAAACTGCTATTGATAAAATAATTGAATCAAAGATGGATTTTATCAAAGAGAAAGGAATGAACTCAGTCGGTCCTCTGATGGGAGTTGTAATGAAAGAACTCAGGGGAAAGGTAAGCGGTCAGGAGATAAGCAGACTCTTAACTGAGAAAATATCGAAAAAATTAGAAACGCTTAAGTGAATGGTCTGCTTTCACCGAAAATTATGTATAAGCAGATGAAAAACGTTTTATTGATTTTATTATTATTATTTTTCACTTTTTCGGCCGCTATTTCCGGCGCCACCGAGATTACTCTGAACAATATCCAGAAACCCGATAGCGCAATTCTTTTTATTGTGGACGGGCTGGGTTCTCCATATTTCTACCCAGAACTGACACCTTACGCCATTGATGAAAGCGAGATATCAAAAGCAGTTACGCGAAACCTCACCTTTGGAACAAGGCTTCTGGACATCAGGACGCCGATCCCATCGACAGGTCCTGCCCATTCGGTCATCGTGACAGGTTATTCCGGGGCTAACGAAGAAATTGTGGGCTATCCTGATGCTACTTTATATGATATTACCAGACAGAACGGTTTTGTTAACCTTGCTGTGATGGAAAAGGGGGATTTCCAGAACCTTCGCGATGAGCAGGATATAATATTGTTCGCGCAAAACAACTCTATCGATGAACCATTGATATCTATCCAGGCAAATAAAGCTCCTTCCGGCATCTACGAATTAATGTATGACTGGAAGATGAAACTGCCCGGATATCTTGAAAACAGGAAGGGCAGGGAGAAATATTCAGCTTACAATAAATGGGGCATAGACGCGGCGAACGCAGTTGCAGGATACATGAGAAAGAACAACCCCTCACAGAGATTCTTCCTGACTGTGAATGTTGGGGCAATTGACAGCGGGGGTCATAATCTCGGGGAAGATGATTATTACCTGCTGATCGAGGACCTTGACAGGGACATATATCCATTATATACTACTGCAAGAGAGAATAATATCGCTCTTTTTTTCACGGCTGACCACGGGATGTCCTTTGCATCCAAAAATGCAAGGAGAGGCGGTCATGCCTCAGGAAAATACGCTACAAAGATGGAAAGCCTGAGGATACCTCTTGTAATCGTGTCTCAGAATACCGTTACGGGATTGTTTAATGGAGAATACCGTGAGGAGGATATAGCACCCACGCTCCTGAGCGTGCTTGACCTGCCAAACAGCCTCCCGTACGCAGACGGTAAACCTGTCAATGTGAAAAAATATGCAACAATATTTGTAAAAGCAGATAAAGAATACAGCGTTTCATTATGGAATGACGGTCAGAAAGTGTCAGAAATATCAGGATCGGAGCTTACTTTCACCGGGATACCCCTAAATACGAACTATACGTTAAAAGCTGTCGGCGCTGATAAAACGCATGAGGAACGCCTGTTCCTTGATTCGGATAAGCTGCTCAGGTTAAATTCAGGAAAGGGGCTGGATTACAGAGGGATAATTGCGATTGTTCTGATATTAGTTGTCATTATTAGCGGTCTTTTGATTATAAAGAAAATAAAAGATTGAGGTTCAACTCTCAAAAATGAAAATAGAAGTTCAATTCGACTATAAGTGAACCCACAATCGGCAATTGTACTCAGGCATGCATATTTTTCAAAAAATCGACCAAAAAAGATATAAGTCCAGCCTTATGTATTGAGTAATTAATCCATGACGGGATTAACAGAGGGTGATGCAAATCGCCTTTTATGGAACGTCTGAAAAAGGCGGCTCATACAAAGACGGTTTGACAAAGGCGACAGAAGAAATTCTGTCATTGATTCTATCACTCTTTTGCCGTTAATTCGGCATCTCGAAGGAGATATTAAACCATATTTGAATATGGAGGTAAAGAAACAATGAAAAAAATAACAATAGTTGTATTAGTGGCTTTAATGCTGTTAACAGCGGTGTTACCTGCTAGTGCAGCAGTAAAAGCGACATCCGTGGAGATTCGCGGAGCTGTCTCATTTGGCAATGGCACATGGGACAATTCGAGTTTCGCCGGGTTCTTCTACGATATTAAGGAAGACCTTGGAACTGAAACCCTGAAAATTAATCAAACAGATAAGACAATTCCTAAGGACGGAATGGAATATTCCACACGTGGCCAGCAAAAGACCCTGAATGTCGTATCAAAGCAGTATGCAGGCGATTATGCGAAAGCTATTGCTGCAGGACTTGAACAGTTCGGCAACGGAAGCATGGCGGGAATAACAGGTGTAGATGGCGCCGGTAATTACACCATTGTCGGATGGCAGGCTGAAAAATACATAGCAATCAAGAAGAAATCCGACAAGTTGGCCAAACTCCTGGTTGAACATGGCTCAGCCGCATCAGATAAGAAGACCCTTACTGTAGGCGAGACATGGGAAGTCGGCGGAGGCTATACTCTCACTGCCAACTCAATAGATGCAAAGGCAAGCCCGAGACAGGTATGGCTTACCCTGAGCAAGGACGGAGTTAAGAAAGACGACAAGGTAGTCACTGCAGGTACAACCGATTCTAAACCAGTTTACACATATGTCGAGAAGACATTATGCGGTGAAACAGATGTACCAGTATTCTCAACCTATGTGGACAGCGTGTTCGCAGGTGCAACCACAGACATGGTACAGTTAAGATACACATTCCTGATGAGTTCGACATGCACAGTGATCAAGAGCGGAGATGTATTTGGATTAATGAAAGTTACAAGCACGGATCCACTTACATTGAGGAACTCTGATAATACTGTAACATTATCTCAGGACACAATCTTGAACGTAATGGGTGATGTAAAGATCAAAGTGGCTGATTCAACCACATTGAGATATTACCCGTTCGTCCTGAAAACCGAACCAGGCACTTACGAAGTGCGTGGAACTGTTGCATTTGGTAATGACTCATGGGACAATTCGAGTTTCCCTGGTTTCTTCTACGATATTAAGGAAGACCTTGGAACTGAAACCCTGAAAATTAATGAAACAGATAGGACAATTCCTAAGGACGGAATGGAATATTCCACACGTGGCCAGCAAAAGACCCTGAATGTCGTATCAAAGCAGTATTCAGGCGATTATGCGAAAGCTATTGCTGCAGGACTTGAACAGTTCGGCAACGGAAGCATGGCGGGAATAACAGGTGTAGATGGCGCCGGTAATTACACCATTGTCGGATGGCAGGCTGAAAAATACATAGCAATCAAGAAGAAATCCGACAAGTTGGCCAAACTCCTGGTTGAACATGGCTCAGCCGCATCAGATAAGAAGACCCTTACTGTAGGCGAGACATGGGAAGTCGGCGGAGGCTATACTCTCACTGCCAACTCAATAGATGCAAAGGCAAGCCCGAGACAGGTATGGCTTACCCTGAGCAAGGACGGAGTTAAGAAAGACGACAAGGTAGTCACTGCAGGTACAACCGATTCTAAACCAGTTTACACATATGTCGAGAAGACATTATGCGGTGAAACAGATGTACCAGTATTCTCAACCTATGTGGACAGCGTGTTCGCAGGTGCAACCACAGACATGGTACAGTTAAGATACACATTCCTGATCAGTTCGACATGCACAGTGATCAAGAGCGGAGATGTATTTGGATTAATGAAAGTTACAAGCACGGATCCACTTACATTGAGGAACTCTGATAATACTGTAACATTATCTCAGGACACAATCTTGAGCGTAATGGGTGAGATGAAGATCAAAGTGGCTGATTCAACCACATTGAGATATTACCCGTTCGTTGAATACCTGATCGAGGGCGGCGACTTTACACCCACACCAACGGTCGGAACAGCAGTCCCAACAACACCGGTTAAGACACCGAACCAGACAACAGCAGTTACAACGACCGTAGCAGGTGGAGAAGGAACAACGACTGCAGTCGCAACGACAGTGGCACCAAAACCAACCCAGACCGAGCCAGGCTTTGAAGGAATCTTTGCAATCGCAGGATTACTCGCAGTAGCCTTCCTCGTTCTCAGGCAGAGAAAATAAATAAAATCAAATGAAGGGAGAAATCCCTTCACCTTTTCTTTTTTTAGAAGTAAAAATTAATTCTGGTTCATTTTTGTGCTATTACAGCCATATGGTCCGAATGGAATGGCTCTAAATCTAACAGTTCCTTAATTTTAAAAAGCCCCTTCAGCTTTGCAACTTCTTTACAGCAGATCTCATCTGCGTTTTTTGCAGAATCAATACTCATTGATTTTATAATTAAAACAAGGTAACCTCCCTTCTTGAGAAACATCCCGGAGTTCCTGATTGCAATCTCCGCCTGCTCCCTCTGGGCCACGTCCTGATAAATAAGATCGACTTCAGTGACCATGTTCCTGTAAGATTCTGGATCCCTGGCATCCGCAAGTATAGGCATTAGGTTCATTCTGGGGGCGCTGGTGCAAATAAGGTCTTTCATCGCGCGGGGTGAGAATTCTACAGCAAAGACCGTCCCCTCAGAAACGATATCCGAGACATGGCTGACCGTCGTACCATTGGCAGCGCCGAGATACAGTACTAACGAATCTTTTTTTATAGGTATGGATACACATTTAATAAGAAGTGCGGCAAGTTTACTATGATACGGGTCCCAGATGCGATATTCATCGTTCCCGGCATTTATGGTCTTTCCACCCCCCATCCATGGAACAAGAGATTTTGTAACTAATCTTTTTGAACCATCCTGTGCTATAAAAGAAAAAACGTTGTTCAGTCCGGTTTTTATTAGATTATTATCTTCCATTTATCAATCGCGCAATATCGTCCCCGACATCAGAGGTCTTATTTGAGCCCCCCATGTCGTAGGTCTTCACTTTCCCATTGACAATATTCTGCTCTATAGCATTGACTATCGCAGACGAAGCTTCCTTTTCTCCGATCTGGTCAAGCAGCAGCGCTCCTGCCCAGATTGTCGCTATTGGGTTCACTTTGTTCTGTCCTTTATATTTCGGGGCGCTTCCATGTATTGGCTCGAACATGCTAGTTCCTTCGGGATTTATGTTCCCGCCCGGAGCAAGACCAAGACCGCCCTGGATCATTGCACCAAGGTCTGTGATTATATCCCCGAACATGTTGGGCGCGACTACGGTGTCGAACCATTCAGGGTTCTTCACGAACCACATCGTTATTGCATCCACGAAATTGAAATCCGTCTTTACATCAGGGAATTCGCTGCCGATCGATGTGAATTCCTCTCTCCAGAATCCGTAGATATCCGACAGTACGTTCGCCTTATCAACAGATGACAGGTGTTTTTTTCTCTGTTCTGCAAGCTCGAAAGCGTAGCGTATCACCCTGCGTGTGCCCTCTTTGCTTATGAGTCCCAGCTGGTATCCGATCTCATCACTGTCCGAGTTGATATCAAGCCCGAATTTTACATTGTACAGGTTGCGCGACACTTCGAGCATCTTCTTGCTCTTTCCCTTTTTGGCGCGGCCGCCAATGCCGATATAGAAGTCCTCGGTATTCTCCCGAACCACTACAAAATCAATGTCTTTTGCAGTCTTATCCTTGAGCGGCGTCCATACCCCTTCCAGCAGTTTAACCGGGCGCAGGTTGACATATTCGTCAAGATAGAAGCGGATGGTTAGAAGAATGCCCTTTTCAAGTATCCCTGGCTTAATCCTGTCATCTCCGATGGAGCCGAAATAGATAGCCGTGTATTTCGAAAGTTCCTTGAGCGTATCTTCGGAAATGAGTTCTCCGGTTTCAAGGTAATGGTCCGCACCATGCGGGTATTCTATCCAGTCTATGTCAAAGCCGAACCGCTCGCCTGCTGCTTCAAGCGCCTTGCGTCCTTCTCTTATGATCTCGGGTCCTATCCCGTCGCCGGGGATAACAGGTATTTTGTATTGTGTCATGAATTATCCTCTTGAATGATATTTCCCCTTAGAATTCCTGCGAGGTTATTAAATTATCCTGTCCATATAACAAATGATTTGCATCACTTTCCCGGCCCGTTCAGTCTTAAAGTGCTCAATAAATTTTTTCCTCCATATGTACCGACAAAATCACAACCTCCAGGTCAGGTAATTTTTTCAAATTCAGTATATCAACACCTATAAGGCATCCGAGTGTGCCTATGATATAAGCAATTATAGGGGCATCTGGAGAAGAGATTATGATGGCCACTGCAACAGCCAGAACTGGGGGGAGCACCAAATGAATTGCCATACCTGAACCTTTCACGGGTTTGGCTATCTTGTAGATAATGGTCGTCATGACAAGGATTCCTATCAACACATCAATCAGGCTTACCATGGTGGACAGAAATACGGACAATACTACCGGAATAACAGCACCACCAAGGTTGACTTCGATGGAAGTACTCCTTTTGATCTCAGGAGATGGGACTGCACAACCTGACCAATGAGACTTGATCCTGTTGCCTGACATTACGGGCATATCCGAAATGACCTTCCAGACAGGCAGGTTCACATAGCTGCAGAGCAATGATAAAAAAAGGAAATAGACGGAATATTCCGGAGGAAATCCCATCTTCTTGAATGCTATGCCAAAAATATTTATGACTACTAAAATATAGCAGATTCGACTAACAGGTCATTACAGAACATCAGTTATGCAATGCGAGAACTGGAAAAACAAGGACTGATTAAGTGTGTCAATCCCGAAAAGCATACATGGAAGAAGTATATTCCAACGGAAAAAGGGACAAAAGTGTTTGAAAAGCTCAGGAAAGACCATTTCATAACTTAATTTTGTTATGTTTAATTCGTGTAATTAGCATGCCATACTAAGACTGGTTGTTAATCCACATCTGATGTCGTAGATACGGGAGTTTATACTTGATCTTTACTAAAACTCACGTTCAAAAAGCAGATATACCCATGAAGTGACGCTTCCCTGACCTGAACCGCCACCACCGGTCGATATATGCGTGAATAACCAGCCTTTGGTGGTCATGTCTTCAATTTCTGCCTCTATTTGTTCAGGTTCGGGGGAAGGGTAGATCCGGATATTAAGCATGATACCTTGTACTTTTTCATATTGAGACTCTCCTTTATTCCATTTAGTTAAACCAATATTGCTAACCTTATTTTAAGTTTTTGCAGGTCAAAATGAATATCAGAAATAATACCAGATGGACGAATACTCCTCAATATCTTCGCCATCATCTTTCAACCTTTTGAGATAATCATATATCGGCACATCCGTATAGTTATACGGCTCAACCAGCGCATAATTTGCCTCCCATGGATAAAAGCGGTACATCCTCCTTCCATTTTGCAATATCATTATCACTTCATGGTCCTGCCATGCTCGCAGATGCGATTTTCCAAGCCTCGGTACATTAAATACTGCCTCGTCCGTCCTGACAAGCCCTGGAAGGAACCTTGCCTCCTCTTTCCTTTCCTGCTCGATCCTTGCTATAGGGACGCGGTAATCAATGGTCTCATCCTTTCCCTTTGTATTGAAGTTATAGTATGGATCAATTCCCGACTTTTTCAGGACTGTCCTGAGCAGACATGATTCATATCTCCTGCTGTTGTAGTATGTAAATACCTGCTGGTTATACAGATTAATGCCAAGCCTTTTGATTTTCTTAATAGCTTCCAGCGAATCCGGCGTAAGCTCTGTGGGATGCTCAAAATGCGTCACTATAGCTATTTCCCTTGTTCCCAGTTCATGATACTTATCGAATATGTCTACAAGGTCATCCGTTATTCTCTGAGGCATCGTGACCGGTATCCTTGTACCTATCCTGATCCTTTCAACGTGTTCTATTCCTGATATCTCAGACAGTAACCAGTCGATAGAGACATCGTCAAGCGTCAGAGGGTCGCCACCTGTGATCAGGACTTCGGTGATAAGCCGGTTATCCTTTATCCATTTTATGGCGTGGATCATAGTATCTTTTGAGAACATAGCATCTTTTATATTCGTGATCTCCCAGTTCCTCTGGCAGTAAACACATATCTGGGGACAGGAATCAAAGGGCTTGAGAATAAGTATCTGCGGGTACCTTCGAGTAATTCCTTGTATGGGACTGGTGGATCTTTCACCCATAAAATCAAGATCATTTCCGCTATTTTTACCCTGGATATAGTTCAGGCAGTAGTTTTCACCTGGCAGTACCTGCGCCCTGATAGTACGATCATACTTTCCTGTATTTTCCCTGTCAAAAAGCGATAGATAATGTGGAGTTATCTGGAATGGGATCCTATGTTTCGTAGCACACTCAAGCCCCTTCAATTCATCCCCACTCAACCTGACCAAAGACTTCAAAGCATCAACATTTTTGATTATGTTTGTAAGCTGCCATTTATAGTCCTGCCAGTCTTTTTCATCTGCATCGAACAAATTCATGATGAATCTTTTATTCTCCAGCCGTTCCTTTATAAGCTTTTTATCCAGTCCGGTATTATAACGCCTCATCCCTCTTTCCATATTCCATGCATATTGATCCAGAGATTTCATGCGCTCATTTACAGCGTCCACACCTGTTAATTTCAGGAAGAACGGAACGTCCTTCTCTATGTACATTCCTGAATTACCGTTGATGCCTTTAAAAAGAAAAATAAATTCCATGAGGAATCCTTCTGTCATATTATCTGTATCGATCTCTCTTTTTGCCGCAGAATACAGGCTCTGCAAAGCTGAATAATTTGAGATCAGTTCGTTCTCTGTTCTGATAACGTTCTTAAGAATCCGTATGCATTCCTTAGAATTATTCTTTTCAAGAAGGTTCAAGTCCTTGAAGGACTTATCAGAGCAAACGTTATAAAGGTGCCTCTCGATGCTGTTCAGGTAATCGAATATCTTATTTCGCGCATCCTGCGATGTATCTTCGGATCTGAGAATTGCGTGAATCTCGGGATCGCACTGCCATAATGTTTCTATCAGCTTTGTTTTATCGCATTCCAGTAATTCTTTCATCATCACCTTAACACTCGATCCACTTTTCATACACAATAAAATGCCTTCCAGGTTTGTAGTAATCCCGCACAGCCAGCTTCCCTTCGACTTCTATGGTTTCTCCCACTTTTTCACTGATATTTTTATATCCCATTTTATTGAAAAGTTTCTGGGAGGGTATGTTGACTGGGTCAATTGTCAGTTCAATTCTCTGAAATCCAAGTTTCTTCAGCTCATTCTCAACTTCCCTGACTATTTTTCCTCCTATTCCCTGTCCCTGAAAAGATGGAGCCACTCCCATCTCCCACAGGAAATAAGTGCCCGGGAAACTCTCAGGTCTAATTCCCATAACAAATCCAATAATCAGCCCGTTCTCTTCGGCAACAAAGCAGCAATCTGCGAAGTAACGTAAAATGATCTTATAAACGTGCTCCGGATAATTCTCCATTGGCGGACATCCGGCAGTGAATTGATGTACCCTTAAGAAGTCCTCTTGAGTTGCCTTTCTTATCCTCATCCTGATCCTCTCAATCTATTGGCATTGGCTATTTTTGAATCGATCAGATCCTTTGTCCCGATGTCTTTCCTGTAATAAAATTTCCCGTCCACAAGGGAAATTGCCTTCTCAACTTTCTCATTAGCTTCTTCAATTGTATGTGCTCTTGCAACAAATGCGATCCCCCTCTCTGTCCCAACGCTCAATTTACCTGTGCCATCCAGACCACAGCTGTAATAGTACCTCAGCCCAACGATTTTCCGTAGAGACCTTTCATCCAGATCCACATCCAGGTGCTGATAGAGTTTTTCAGGATAACCTTCAGGCACGATGTATTTACAGACAGTTGCCTGGTTTTCAAAATCAAGTGCCCGGGCGTCTCCCTGGAGCAGCCCGATAATAACATCCAGAAGATTATTTTTCAATATAATTACAGTGTTCATCCACTCGGGATCCCGGGCGGAAGTTATATTCGATCAGTATTACCCCGTTCGCTGTCAGCATGAACTGGCCATATAAAAATCCGGAACAGATCTTTCCGGTCTCTTTTTGAAAACCGTCAAGAGTTCCCCTTATTATCTCCAGTGCTTTTTCATAATCTTTTTCTTCCATAAAAGGGAGGAGATATCCCTGTTGAGAATAAGAGCCCATACTTGCTGTATTGGGTCCTTTTTCCTCTGGCAATAATTTCTTGAAATCCTGGACAGCAGGAGTGGGGATAATTTGATCCCCGTGGACAAAACATTGAACTGTGAATTCCTCTCCTTCTATTTTTTCTTCAATAATTACTTTTGAACTTCCCCCTATTTTTTTGTTATTTACATGCCGGATATACCATTTAACCTCGTTCTCATCTTTTAACTGCTCCCCAAAAACCCTGACCCCTAGCCCTTCTGTTAGCCCTATCGGTTTTACTGCGACCTTCCAGTGTAATTTTTCAGCATAATCTATAGCTATTTCGGGGTCTTCAAAAACCTTGAACTCAGGAATAGCTGACGGCATATATTTTTTAAGGAGCTTACGTGTGAATTCCTTGTCAGCCTCTAACCGGGCAGCCAGGCGAACAGGTCCGAATGCCAGAATATGATTTTCTTCCAGCGCATCGACAAGACCTATTGAAAGAGGAGAAGCAGTGGTAATAATGACGAGGTCTATCTTTTTTTCAAGGGCAAAGTTCACGATCCCTGAAATGTCATATAAACTTCCAATCTGGTAACCTTTAACCTGTGATATAATACCCGGGTTTCGAATATCCATATAAGAGAATATTTCGATATCAGGATTACTGGATATATTTTCAATAGTGATCTGCTCTTTCGCCCAGCTCCCGACGATCAGCACTCTTTTGATGAATAATTCATTTTTCTCTTTCATTATCTTTAGTATCTATCCTTCTTTCAATTCGTTCGGTATGTTCAGGAATTAGAGATATCGTATCATCAAAATCACACAGCAGTTTCTCAACCCCTACAGCATGGATCTCTTCTGCCTCGTCAAGCTTCAACTGTAGTTTGCAGTCTCTGCAATTCCTATCGCAGAAAATCGGTTCATAACGGTCGGGCTCTTTATAAGTAGTAATTATCCCTTCATAATTCCTTAAGATAACCTTGTTCGTTGACCATGATATCAAATAAGTAGGCATAACAGGGATCTTTCCTCCCCCTCCCGGAGCGTCAATGACATAAGTGGGCACGGCAAAACCGCTGGTGTGCCCTATTAAACTTTCCATGATCTCAATACCTTTGCCTACAGGTGTACGAAAATGAGATAAGCCTTCGGACAGATCGCACTGGTACAGATAATATGGTCTTACCCTGTTCTGGACAAGTTTATGGACAAGTTTTTTCATTATCCTTGGACAGTCATTTACTCCAGCCAGCAGGACTGATTGATTGCCAAGAGGTATCCCGCTGTCAGCCATCTTCCGGAGAGCTTCTTTCGAGGATTCGGTCATTTCCTTCGGATGATTGAACTGAGTATTGATCCATAATGGATGGTGTTTTTTTAACATTTCTACCAGTCCATCCGTAATGCGATATGGCAGTACAACTGGCATTCTTGAACCGATGCGTATTACTTCTACATGTGGAATTTTCCTCAGTTCATTGAGAATCCAGTCAAGGTATTCATCTGATAACATCAGAGGATCGCCGCCTGATAGCAGGACATCCCTCACAGCAGGAGTATTCATGACATATTCAATGCCTTTGCTGATTTCATCCCTGCCCGGAATCGAATCGACATCACCTACTTTTCTTTTTCTTGTACAGTGTCTGCAATACATGGCACATATGTTGCTTATACGGAATAACACCCTGTCTGGATAACGATGGGTGATCCCCGGAACGGGACTGTCCCTGTCCTCTGCCAGAGGGTCTCTCATATCATATTTTTCAATAATGAGTTCATCGGCTGAAGGAAATGACTGCTTAAAAAACGGATCGTTCATATAGTCATCCGTATCGATCAGGGATAAATAATACGGAGTTATGGAAAGAGGGAACTTTTCAAGGGTTCTCTCAAGAAGTTCTTTTTCACCCGGTTTAAATTCAATACCTGTCACTTTCTCAAAAGTGGAAATATCCCGTATGGAATGCCTTAACTGCCACTTCCAGTCTTTCCAGTTTGACATACGCGAGCCCGGACTTATTCTCTCCGTGATTTCCTGCTGTTTTGAATAATTCATTATCACTCCCAGTTTTAACTTTCCTTTCCTATCTACCCCATTTGAATATGGCTTTTATTCAGATATAAAGTTTGCGACGGGAAAGAACCCATCCATTAATTCTAACTTCTAAAATTATTGTCGGGATTTAGAATATAAGTATTGATCCAGAAGAACGCGGATGCCGCTGATTACGCGGATACCCACGGATTTGAGGTTTCTATTGCAGATAATTTAATCCGCGCGCATCCGCGTCATCCGCGCAATCTGTGTTCCTGTATTATATTTTAGGTTAAAATTCAGTTAATGGACAGGATTTACCGGATTGACAGGATAGATTTCCGCAATTCATCCTGTTTATCCTGTTATCCCGTCTAATTATTGGATGGGCTCGACGGGAAATTAATACTTCTTCAAACATCTTATCCCCCCAATAAAATAGCTTTCATGCTATTTTATCCCAATCATATCCTTCAACCCGTGCCCGGTCGCAACAGCCACCACAGTGCCTGAGAGCTTCATTTTAATAATTCCTGCATAAGCCACCGCGCCGCTTGGCTCCACAAATATACCATTCGCTGCAAGGATATCCCGCGCAGACAGCGCTTCCTTATCGCTCACACGCACTGCTTCGCCGCCTGAATCTCTTATTGCACGCAGAGCTGCAAGGCCGTCTATGGGGTCGCCGCATGCGATAGCAGTAGCCACGGTCTGCGGGTCCTTGACCGGAATTATCTCACCAAGTTCGTTCTCCCAGGCATGCACCACCGGATCGCAATTCTCGACCTGTATACCTATAATTCGGGGTACCCTGTCTGTGATCCCCACAAGCGAAAGCTGCCTGAATGCCTCAAAGATGCTCCATATAAGCGTGCCGTTACCCACAGGCACGACCACATGATCGGGCACATGCCAGTACAACTGGTCTGCTATCTCAAAACCCACGGTCTTTGTCCCTTCACTGCGCCATGGATAGTCGCCTGTCAGGAATGAATCTGTGTTTGAGACCACATAGTCCTCAGCCTGCTTCATCGCCACAGAGTAGTCCCCGTCCACAAGTATTGTCTTTGCTCCGTAGGCTCTCATCTGGGTGAGCTTTTCCCTCCCCACTATATCAGGAACGAACACTTTACACTCAAGCCCAGCGTATGCTGCATACGCTGCCACTGACGCCCCCATGTTGCCCGTGGAAGCCAGGGCCACCTTGCGTTTACCAAATTCAAGCGCCTTAGTTATCTCAAGTGATGAACCCCTGTCCTTGAAGGAACCTGTAGGGTTTGACGCCTCGTATTTTATGAGAAGCCTCCCATTATTCCAGAGCCTGCTGTTCTCAAGCAGCGGCGTTCCGCCCTCGCCCATCGTTATCATCTTTGAAAGATCCTTTACTGGCATGAAAGCCCAGTACTTCCAGTGCGCCGGCTTATCGCGCATGAAATCATCGCGCAGGATTACCTTCTTGATGGAATTGTAATCGTATTCTGCATCAAGCGCAGAGCCGCATTTTCTGCACCTGGGGATTGGCAGTTTTTCTATATCTCCGGGCTTATACTGACTGGAGCAGCGGAAACACCTGAAGTGTGTAACGTAAACCATGATGGATAATTTGCAGGCTTTTGATAAATATTATTCGCATGAAGGAAAGAAATGAGGTTATCTTTATATTGTGGATATGCTGATGTTATGACAAGAGCGCCCTTCTTCGTAATTCGTAATGATTTCTGCTTTTTCTTACAATCCGAGGTAAATGAATGCCGCATACACTATTATCAGGTTGAACACTGTAACTGCAACTTCAGCAACTGCCCCGCACACAAAAGGACGCAGACCGACCTGGCGCATTTCACTTATACTTGTCCGAAGACCCACACCTGCAAAGGTGAGAAGGAAAAACCACTGGTATAGATTCTTAAGCGAAGTAATGTCTCCCTTTCCAAATACAGCAAGTGTTGACAATACAGAAAAGATAAAGAAACCCAGGACGAACTTCGGGAATTTTTCCCACAGGAACTGCCCTTTATTGGTTATTTCCTTTGCAGCGCCGCGTGACGCCCAGTACATCGCCCATGCAAGCACCACAAAGCCTATGAGCGCATTGCGTGTTGTCTTTGCAAGAGTTGAAACCTTCATGGCTTCTTCCGAGAAGATCCCGCCAGCAGCTACAGCTTCAGCAGTATTATCCACAGATATGCCAAGCCATACACCGGCTGCATTATCACTCAGGTTAAGCGCATGACCAATAGCAGGATAGACGAATAACCCTGCCGCGCCAAGACCCAGAATTGCGGCGATGGCGTAGGCAGTATCCCTGTTATTTGCTCCTATTGCACCCCTTGCTGCAATTATTGCAGATACGCCGCATATTGATGAGCCTACTGCAAGGAGTGTTGTTAATTTTTCGCTCAGTTTAAAGTAACGACCCAGGATGATCATTATGGCAGTTGCAAAAAATACTTCTCCGATGATAAGGGCAAGACTGATGCCGCCGAGTTTGAATATGTCCTGAAGCAGGAAACGGGCCCCAAGAAGCACGATACCTATCTTAAGCCACAACTCATAGGTATCAATACCAGGATTAAATACTTCCGGGATCTTTATTAAATTCCGGATAGAGAGACCAATGATAATGGCGATCAAAACATATTCTATCTTGACGCCAGTTAATCCGCTCAGGACCGGTTCAAGCAGCTTACCCATGTATCCCACAACAAATAGAAGAGCGATGCCCGGGATGTGGTTAACTATTTTATTGATATTTATGTCGCTCATGATATTACCTACCAGGGCACATTTAATCCGAGTTTAACAAGTATTGCAAGGACGAGGGCAATACCAACTGCCCACCAGTCTATGTGCAGGCCAAACCAGGCAGAGCGAGCCTCTCTCGTGCTCGCTCAGTTCGGAATTGAGTTTTTCTTCATCAGTCATATATATCACTCGACTTTCTTCAACCCGTCATTGATGACACTATCGGGAAGGATTATGTAACCCTGTTCAGGAATGTACTGCTGGCCGTCCGTGAGAGTCCATTTTATGAAATCCTGCACAATGCCTGAGGGCTTTCCTTTAGTTACTAGGTTAAGGTCTCTTGCAGGCGGTGAGGGGTACTTGCCTGTCCCTATCGCCTCAACAATTTCATCAAGTGTTCCGTAAAAGCTCTCATTTTGATCTATTTTTCCGTTCCCGTTCAGGTCAAGGGGTATTATTTCAATGCCTTCAACCGGTTTTTTTGTGTTCGCATCGTAAGCGAAGCCGATGTTGTTATAACCGATCCCGAGCCTGTCCTGCCTGACAGCCTCTGCAAGACCGGGGTCACCGTTCACGCCAACGCCCTTGAGGTTTTCCTGTTTGTATTTGCCCAGGTATGCAGCCCATGTCTCTGCTGCGCCGCATGCATCCGAGCGCGTATAAACATTTATTTTATCTGTTGCGCCTGTTCCCGTAGCCTGTCCCCATGTTTTTATGGTTTCATTGATGTATATCTTCTCAAAGATATCCCGTTTTATTCCGTTTGCTTTGAGCTGTGCAATTACCGGGTTGTCCTTGTTGACTGTTGGTACTACAGCGTCTTTTGTCACTGATATCCAGTATGCACCCTTTTCCTCTTCAGAGGCTGCGATCTTTCTTGAGACCATGCCGATATCCACAAGTCCTCCCAGGGCATCGGTCATCCCTTTTCCTGCGCCGCCTGCCTGGATGTCAAATTTCACGTTGGGATGCAGCTTCTGGTACTCTTCGCCCCATTTGAGCATCATGGGATATAATGCAAAAGCGCCTGAGACGCGTATCGTACCTTCAGGTTCTTTAACTGACGGCGTTTGTGCGCCGCCAGTGGGCGTAACCTGGGTTGTTCAGTCTTTGGGCTATCTACACACCCAGATAGCAATGCTACGATAAAGATCGTAATTATGATAGTTGCAATAATTTTTTGGTTCATTAATTCCACGCTCGAATTTCTTAGATTCATTTTTCCTTATTTCTGCTTATGACAGATCAGCAGTTGCAGATTCGCATATACACATAAATATGCAGAGAAACAGGCGATAATTGTTATTGTGAATACAAAAACCGAATAATTGCGGTAAAAATTGAGAGTAAACTTTTTTTTTTATTATTTGGAGATAAGGAACAAACCGGTCTGTGCTAACAGATTAGGGAGTATATTAGTAATAGTGGTCATTCTGTTATTACCAATAAATGCCGTTCTTTTTATTCTGATATTCTGTCTCTTGCAATATTTAATAAAATCAGAAATGCTCAGGAAATGCAAATTAGGCGTTTCATACCATTCGTATGGCAGTGATGGAGTCAGAGGTGTTTTTCCGTTGAAAAATATCTGGAAGCGTGCCCTGAAATGTGCAAAATTCGGAAATCCGATTATCACTTCTTTTCCTACCCTCAAAGACTCCCTGAGAACTATATCCGGCTTTTTCACCTGCTGGATGCTCTGGTTCAATATCACATAATCAAATGACTCATCGCCGTATTCTGAAAGACCATTATCAATATCCTGGTGGGATACGCTCAATCCAAGCTCGACACATTTATATCTAGCCTGTTCATCAATCTCGATTCCCTGTGCCCTGGCGTTCTTTTCCTTAACTATTAATGACAGCAATTCTCCCTCGTTGCATCCAAGATCAAGCACACTGGAATCATTCCTGATCCAATCAAGGATGATACTATGGTCTGGCCTTACAGGTTTCTTTATAACCAGATGTTCCAGACTGCATATCCATTGAACACTTTCTTCAAGAAATGCTTGACAAGATGCGTTTCTTCCTCGATCTCCACAAGGAAGGCATCATGCCCATAAGTAGAATTTATCTCGCAATATGTAGATTCGATCCCTGCCAGTTTGCATATTTTAAGTATCTCTTTTGATTGATAAGTCGGGTATAACCAGTCGGATTTGAAAGCTATTATCAGGAATTTTGCACTGATCCCTTTAAAAACTTCAAATAAGGTCCTGCCATTTGAAAGATCGAAATAATCCAGGGCTTTAGTAATATACAGGTAAGAATTTGCGTCAAACCTCTTAACAAAATTATCCCCTTTGAAATGAAGATAGTCTTCTACTTCAAATTCTGCCCCGAATTTTGAAGGTATCTTGCCGCTCCTGAAACGCCGCCCGAATTTCTCGCTCATAGAAGTATCGCTCATATAGGTAATATGACCAATCATACGGGCGACTGCCAGTCCTTTTGATGGAACCGTCCTGCCATAATATGCGCCGCCCCGCCAGTCAGGGTCTGCCATGATAGCCTGACGCCCCACCTCATTGAAAGCGATCTGCTGGGGAGAATGTTTCAATGTCGTGGCGATGGGAATAACAGAGCGTACCCTCTCAGGATACGATGCGGCCCACTGCAGCGCCTGCATTCCTCCCATCGAGCCGCCCACAACGCACATGAGTTTTTCAATTCCAAGATGGTCTATCAGGTTCTTCTGGACATTGACCATGTCCTTGATTGTGATCGTGGGAAAATCCAGTCCATAAGCTTTGCCCGTAGCAGGATTGATAGAAGAAGGACCCGTTGAGCCCCTGCACCCGCCGAGTATATTTGAGCAAATCACAAAATATGTATCTGTATCAAATGCTTTTCCCGGTCCTATCATCTCATCCCACCAGCCGGGTTTATCATCCCCGTCATGAAAACCTGCTGCATGCGCATCGCCTGAAAGGGCATGAAGTATCAGTATCGCATTGGATCTCTGGTCATTCAGTTTCCCGTAAGTTTCATACCCAAGGGTCACGGGACCAAGCTTTTCTCCTGAATCAAGCGTCAACTCATGAGGAAAGTGGGCGAACGTAAAGTAGTTTGTTCCAACTATCCCTATGCTTTCGCCTATTCTGACTTTTTTCATATCCTCCACTGCGATTGTACTGCTCATGTGAACTGACCGGGATCTATTTTACCGCTGCATTCAAAGCCTGGTCAATGTCCTCTATTATATCTAAAGAATTTTCAAGACCGATAGAGAGACGGATATAATCCTCTGTGACACCTGTTTCTTCCTGTTCTTTTCGGGTCAACTGCTGGTGTGTGGTCGATGCCGGATGTATCACCAGGCTCTTTGCATCGCCGATATTTGCAAGATGAGATAACAGTTTTACTGAATTGATGAACTTCTTTCCTGCCTCATATCCGCCTTTGATGCCAAAGCCTACGATGCCGCCATAATAGTTTTTCAGGTATTTTGATGCGATCCTGTGATTCGGGTTATCTTCAAGTCCGGGATAATTGACCCATTTGACCTGAGGATGTCCTTTGAGGAACTTAGCGACTTCAAGTGCATTTTCAGAATGTTTTCTTATGCGCAGCGGCAGGGTCTCAAGTCCCTGAAGGAACTGGAATGCATTGAACGGGCTCAATGCAGGGCCTATGTCCCTTAAAAGCTGAACTCTTACCTTTATGATGAAAGCAACGTTGCCAAGACCAGGGAAGTTCCCGAATGTGTCCCAGTATTTTAATCCATGATAACTCGGGTCCGGCTCTGTGAATTCAGGGAATTTGCCGTTGTTCCATTTGAAGTTCCCGGAGTCAACGATAACGCCGCCAATGGACGTTCCGTGCCCGCCTATGTACTTAGTCGCCGAATCCACAACAATGTCAGCCCCATGTTCTATGGGCTTTACGATGCCCACACCCACAGTATTATCCACAACGAGAGGAATACCGGCATCATGCGCTATCTTTGAGATTACTTCAAAATCCGGCACATCAAGCTTGGGATTGCCGATCGTTTCTGCATATACTGCCCGGGTCTTTCCTGTGATCGCTTTTTTTATTTCCTCAGGTTTTGCAGAATCGACGAATTTCACTTTTCTTCCGAGTTTCGGGAATGTGTAGTGGAACAGCTCGTATGTTCCACCGTAGAGATTATTCGCGGATACGATCTCATCACCTACCTGAGTTATGGCAAGCAGCGCCAGTGTTTCTGCCGCCTGTCCCGAAGCAACGCCAAGTGCGCCTTTGCCCCCTTCAAGAGCCGCTATCCTTTTTTCGAAAACATCTGTTGTCGGATTCATTATCCTTGTATAGATATTCCCGAACTCCTTGAGAGCAAAGAGGTTCGCTGCATGGTCTGCATTTTTGAAATTGAACGAAGTTGTTTGATATATCGGTACTGCCCTGGCAAGAGTTGCCGGGTCAGGACTTTCCTGTCCTGCATGTAATGCTATGGTTTCTGATCTCTGTTTTGACATATTGTTTCTCCTTTTGTTTGATTTTTAGAAATGATTGGCTGGATTGGTTAAATATGCAGAGAAACAGGCGAGAGTTGTCAGGAGGGTTGCAAAAATGGAATGATTGAGGCAAAGCAGGTATAAATTATCTAACGGATGGCAAGAATTGTCTTAATTCAAACCTGCATAATCCATTACTGCTTTCTGGTCGTTCAGGAATTTGACGATCTGATCAAAGCCGATATCATTTTTGGGTATTTTATCAAATTTCATCCGACAGGAGTTGCTCAATTTGGACGGGTTACTTATTTCTCCATTCATATAGATCGCCTTTTATAGATATACCATTGAACATATATATTTGCGGAAAGAGGCAGGAGTTGACGCTATTATTCTGTTCCTACATCTCAATCAGCACAAGCTCGAACGTGATACCCATGCAGGACTGGCAGAATCCCAGGAATTCTTTTGCATTTACAGACATTTCATCGTAAAGAGATTTCGAAATATAAAAGATGATGTGGACTTTCCCGGAATTATCAGATAGTCTCTTTTTTATTTCACTATGAAGTTCTTCAAAGATCGCCACAAGAGTAGTGAAATTTATCCTCTTCAGTATCCGTATCTGCCCCACTCCCGCCTCATCCACCCAGATACGAAAATTATCTGTTTTCCTGACAAATCCATGTGTCTCATTCATAGGATTCCTTTGTGACTCCTGACCGATTCAATGTCCCATCTGATATCCTGCGACAGAGACCTTCTTGTTGCCGCTATATTATCAAGCTGTTCATAGATGTATTCCCTCAGGAATACATCTTCAATACCCTCAGTTTCCTTCTCAATCTCATGCTGGCGGATCAGTATGTTTTCCAATTCTTTCTGGGAATGCTGCCTGCCTGTTTCATGCCAGCTTTTTTCTATCGTGAACAGGGTGCGGCCTAATCTTTCAAGGCTTATTCTCATGCGCTGGTATTCAGGTTTACGAAGCATTGCTTTTGAATAGGTCTCAAATGCCTGTTCTGTCTCTTTTGTACCCTCATCTATATACGATCCTTCACCATCAAATTTTTCATGGAAGGCAAAAACGATCCCTTCTTTGTATTGACATATTTATTCACCGACCAGCTATTATATGACAGATGTATATATCCATGAACATCAGGGCTAAATTTGTCACTATTTTGACAAAATCAGAATGAACACTACAATAATTGCCCAAAAACCTGAATTTATGATATGATGCTTCATGAAATAGTTAGGATGATATAATATGATTTACGGAAAGATCGAAGGTTTTTCACCTTCAATGAAACTTATCATCAATATCCTTGAGAATCGGGGCGCACTGACACAAAAAGAAATAACGAAAGCGACACATCTTCCTGCCAGGACTGTTCGTTATGCCCTGAACCGGCTGAAAAACGAAGATTTCCTGGAAGTGCGTGAACATTTCCTGGATGCCAGGCAGTGCCTGTATCTGATCAGGAAATAGGGATATTATTATTCCGGTAATTATTGCCCTATTCTTCCCGAAAACAGGATAATATCATCATAAGTGGCCTGTTTACATGGCTTGAATATACACAAGAGCTATGTAAATCCTGGTGATTTAAATGAAACAACAGGAAAGAAGGGGTTTACTTTGCCTCGGATAAAGAATACAGAAATGGTAAAGATATAGAACGCAAGCAGGAAACAACCAGAGAGGATGCGGATATCCTGGATTATGTCTGGTGGCTGATATGAATTCTACCGGACAGTACAAATGCCCGAATTGCAAGCATATCATATCTCTGAATAGGGCGGATTTCTTTAAAGGGATCGCTGTTACATCATGTGGTGACTGCGGAAAAGAAGCTTTCGCTATCGAAGAATCTTTGTTGAGATGATGAAATCGAAAAAGGAGCTTTCGCGAAATATCCTATCCATTTGCTCCTTTTTCTTTTATATTCAAGGTGATAATATGAAGAGTAATGAGAACGAGAAAGAATCGGATATCTTTAGTCAGGAAGATGAAGAAGACCTGCGCCGGTTCCTGCGCGGGGGATTTGGCGCAAAGTGAGCGCATGGGGAGTTGGAGGTTTTTTCGAAACCAGGAGATTGGCAGCAATATTTTCAGTAACTTCATAAAAAAACAGCATAAAACCGTCAATAATTGCTCTAATAAATAGTTATATAATAAATTAATCCAAGTGTAAGTTGGTGAATTTAAAAATGAATTTAAGAAGGAATCGTCTTTGCCAACAGTGAACAGAATTATGAACCAGCTAAGATAGATCACCTGCCACCATCAGCAAAACTTGTTTTTAAAGTGCTGGAATCCAGCGGATTTTTAACGCAGAAGGATATCGTGAGGCAGAGCTATCTTCCCGCAAGAACAGTCAGATATGCCCTGAACAGGCTGAAGGAAGAAAAAGTGCTTCAGGAACGCTTCTATTTCCAGGATGCGCGCCAGAGCCTGTACGGGTTGAATAGTATTGTTCCGGGGGTGGTGAACGTATAATTTATCTCACCTCCTTATTTTTCAACCGCCGCTGACCACTCAATGATCGCCATGATGGCGGAACAGCCACTCAATCGTCCGCAGAGCTATTCTATTCCGGTTCGAGCGATGACTCTGGCTTAGTCCTAAAAAATCGAATGGTTCAGGTAATTATTATCTCAATGTGACAATATAAAAATCTGGAATACGAATATATATCATGAAATCATCAAAGGAATTACTAGAAAAAATTATGAATAAGAATATTCTGGCAGTTCTACTGATAATGATAATCCTCTCAGTTCCTCTTAGCGGTTGCATAGATAAGAAAGAGGAACCGAAAGCAGTACCGAAAGACGTCACAAAAGAAAAGATCACCATTAAAGTAGGATATCTTCCTTCCATGTGCCAGGCAATATACGTCCTTAAGGAGTACAAGACCCTCGAACGGGAGCTTGGCGTTGATGCTGTTGAATATAAACGCTACGAGTCCGGACCCTTGATTACGCAGGCATTTGCCCAGGGCGATGCTGATATCGGGTTCATGGGCATACCGCCTGTTATGATAGGAATAGATAAAGGCGTCCCGATAAAAGTGATTGCTTCAACGCATTCTGAAGGTTCCTCACTCATAGCAAAAAGCAAGGCATATAAGAATCTTACACAACTTGGCAGCATTCAGGCAGTGCTTAAACAGTTCGACGGCAAATCCATAGGCGCCCCTGGAAAAGGCTCGATACAGGATGTAATACTCAGAACCGAGATGAAAAAAGCCGGAGTGAATGCCACGGTTAAGAATATCCCGATTGCTTCTACCCTGCCAGCGCTGCTGAACGAGGGACAGATCGAGGCGTATGTTGTATGGCCTCCATTTGAAATGGAAGGGGTATTGAAAGGTTACGGCGATGTCGTAATACCATCTAATAAACTCTGGCCATATAACCCGTGCTGTGCTCTTGTAGTAACAGAAAAGTTTGAAAAAGAGCATCCAGACACAGTTCAGAAATTGGTGGAATTGCATAATTATGCTTCCCTGTTCATCATGGCGCATCCCGAAGAACTGGCTAAAGCTGCCAACACTGAACTAGGCATCGATAATGAGACCGCATTGGCATCCATAGAGTCCTCGCCAAAGTACTGCGCGCTGCCTGATGACAGGTACATCAATAGCACCATGGATTTCGTGAACGCATTAAAGGATCTGGGCTATACCACAAATAACCTCACCCAGGACCAGATATTCGATCTGAAGTATATTAAAAAGGCGCATCCAGGCCCATACGATGAGCCCGGGACAGTAAAGGATGATCCTGCAATAGATAAAATAATAAAAGGTTGAACAGGATTTATGAACGCCAGATGGACGTACTATCTTGTTCTTCCATCTATTTTTATTGCAATCTGGTATGCTGTTTCAAAAGCTCAATTATATCCAGTATATATTGTCCCTCCACTGGAAATGGTGATAAAGTCGTTTTCAGAACTCATCAGTACTGGAGATCTCTTTCAACATATCTACTGGAGCATCGTCAGGGTAATAGCAGGATTTGCGATAGCTGCTGCGATCGGCATTCCTCTGGGAATAGGGATGGGATGGTCGAACACCCTTATGCGCCTGGTCGAACCTCTCACCAATGTCATTCGCCAGATACCTCCTATCGCCTGGGTACCCTTTGCGATGATATGGTTCAAAGCCGGTGTGGTGGAATCTTCTGCTTTCATAGTGTGCATAGGGGCATTCTTTCCAATACTTCTTAACACAATATCAGGCGTCAAAGGCGTACCAGTCCTGTTCGTTGAATCTGCGTACACTCTGGGCGCTAACAGCAGACAGATACTTGCAAAGGTAGTAGTCCCGGCTTCAATGCCCAACATTCTGTCAGGGCTCAGGATCGGACTTGGTATTGGATGGATGTCCCTGGTAGCAGCGGAAATGATGGGACAGGATTACGGTCTTGGTAGCTTTATTCTCACTTCCTCTACAGTCCTTCGCATGGACAGGGTTGTTGTCGGGATGATAACCATAGGTTTTCTTGGTTTCCTTATGGACAGGATATTCAAGGAGCTTGAATCCTCTCTTTTATCCTGGAGGGGACGTTAATGCTAATCCTTAAAAATGTTTCTCGAACCTTTATTTCAAAAGGAAATACCATCAATGCGCTTGAAAAGGTGAACCTTGAAGTCAAAGATAAGGAGTTCATCTGCATCCTGGGTCCATCCGGCTGCGGCAAGACCACGCTGCTTCGCATTATTGCGGGACTGGATAAACCAACCGCCGGAGATGTCCTGTTAGACGACATCAGGGTGGATAAGCCTGGACAGGACAGGGGCATGGTCTTCCAGGATTATTCACTATTCCCCTGGAGAACCGTGATCGATAACATTGTATTCGGGCTGGAAGTCCTTGGGGTGGATAAGAAAGAAAGGTACGAGAGTGCCCGTGAATACCTGAAACAGTTAGACCTTGAGAAGTTCGAGAATAGTTTTCCCTATGAGTGTCCGGGGGGATGCGGCAGAGGATAGCTATCGTTCGCGCGCTTATCAATAATCCCAAGCTTCTCCTGATGGATGAGCCTTTCGGGGCGCTTGATGCCCAGACGCGCAATATCATGCAGGCTGAACTGCTTCGCATCTGGGAGAAGAAACATAAGACTATCTTGTTTGTCACGCATAGCGTGGATGAGGCAGTTTATCTTGCTGACAGGATAGTCGTGATGTCAGCAAGACCCGGAACTATAAAAGAGATATTCAACATAGACCTTCCCCATCCCAGGATACGGACAAGCCAGGAAGCTAACCTTATAAGGGACAGGGTATTGAAGTCGCTGGGCACAGAGATGGAACATGCCACGAAAAAATAGAATAGAACTAAATCCTGAATTGTCTTGCTTTTTGAACCTATGAATCTTTCAACCTGTATTTAGCATAAGCAAGGACATTCTCCTCAATGAACCCCGGAGCTTCAACCGGCTCTATACCCATGCCCTGCAACCCTTCTGCTGCGCCTCCTCCGATCCTGCTGCACAGTACCGCATCGCAGTCGCTTATGAGAGAAACACTTTTTTCAAGAGCATCGTCTGCATGACCTCCGTACTCAAGAGTACCGCATGAGGGATCGTTCTCCCTCACTTCAAGCACTTTGATAGCCTCTCCATCGGATTCTATTATGATGAATTTCCTTGCCTTCCCGAAATGCTGGTTAATGACTTTGCCGTCGCTTGTTGCAATTGCTATCTTTAAACTTTTCTTCATGATATCACACCAGAGGTCCTGGCTGCCTATCTTCTGGCAGTACAGGGAGCTTCATAGTATTCACCAGTACCGGGTCTTTCACTTCTTTTGCCCGCTCAAGCAACAAATCTCTTCCTCTCCTTGTGATCGCAAATATGGGTATGGCGGTGCCGAATTGCGCTATGGTCTTCCCGGAAACGCCAGCACGTATCCATTTTGAAGTGCAGCCAGTGGTCATATCCACAAGATCGATAAATTCTTTTGCTTCGCTGTCAGGCATGCCTGTGGAATGCACACCGAATGCTATTACCTCAGTCCCTGTCTCCTTTTCGATCTTTCTTATCTCTTTGAGGTCTTTGAGATTTGCAACTGATACGCCTATCTTCCTGTATCCAAGCTCTATGGCTTTTCTCACACCGCTCACCTGGTCTATTGCGGCAATGCCGGGATCAAGCACCACTCCGCCAACAGCCTGTATCCTTTTGATCAGACCCTGTATCGGCGAGGTCTCGGTCAGTCCTGATATTCGCGAGCCCATGCCCTGGCAGAGTTTGGGATTGCTCGTGATCACCGTGCCCGCGCCGTCGCATACGGTGACCGTGGTGTCGAGCAGCCCGCGGCGCAGGGCTGTCATGAATGTCTCGCTTGCCCCGAACCCGACGAAGATTTCCATCTCCAGTTCACGGTTCTCTGTGAACATGCCGAAGTCTTTCATCCTGAATTCTATATTTTCCCTGGCTGTCTTTGGTGTGAATTTCTTGATCCCCCTGATCTTATCGAAGATGGGACAATACTCGGTCATGGGAACGCCGACCTCAATGACCTTCCCGTTCTCAACAACTACCCGCGTTCTGCCCTGAAGTTCCATTACATGACGTGCTTTTGGCATATTTTGCCTCCATATATTATGAATAACAGTTGTCGCTGAACGCTTTTAAGGACTGGCTTATCGGCAAGTTGAATGGAAAAGAGGCAAATTTTGCCTTATTTTTTTAGCTTATTTACAATTTCCTCGTCCGTATAAACTTCGCAATTCTTTTGAAGTAGGCTATTGATTTCGTTACCATCATATTCTCTTATTTCAGGCTCATGCCTTCTGGATGAAAATATGATAAACTCCTTTTCTGATAACTACATCAATAAATTTGTGCCCAGATTTTGTTATCCATACATCGATATTCTGCCATGCTTCAGGATCGTTGGCTATGACTTCAAGCACTCCGCCCGGTGGGATATTCTCTATTTCCTTTTTTGTTCGGATCAGTGGATAGGGGCATTTTTCACCTCGAACATCTAATTCGTATTCTGGAACTATAGCCATTCATATCACTTATTCTAAATTAGGAAAATATGGTCGTGTTGCATGCTTGCCAGAGATAGTAGCCAGTGGCAAGCAACACCGAGCTATCTTTCAGATCATCTCGCTGAAACAACGACTTCTTCTGCCGGTTTTAATTTCAGGCAGTCCGCGATCCTGTGCGTCTTGCCCATGGTCTCTGAAAGCGCACTGACACCGCCTCTGAATTCTGGAGGGGGGACCTTGTATTTCTGCAGGATTTCGGCTGCTTTTGCATATATCCCTTTCATCCTCTCAGGCTGTGGGCGGCCTTAGCCCATTGAATTTCTGTAACTTTCTTCCCTGGCCGAATGGCAGGAAAGGAGTTATTATCGTAGGGACACCAAGTTTGGCAAACCTTTCGACACCCTCAAGGAGGCTTTCATCGGTCTGTATCCCTGCAATAAGTTGCGTGGCAACTTCTTTTGAGAATATCTCTTTTGCTTTCTTAAACGCGCGATCGTAATCGTGAAGCGGTCTTATACCTTTAGCATTGGGCATGAGCCTCTTTCGTTCATCTTCATCGTATATGTCTACATCCATCTGGATGCTGTTGTAGCCTGCATCGCGGAGTGCATATAGCCATTTTTCATTGCGAGGCGGTTCTATAACTGCTCGAATATGTATGAAATCAGGTAGATATCCGATCCTTTGTTTTATTGCCTCCAGGACTTTTATATAAACTTTTGCCCCTTTATCTTCACCCGGGAAAGTCCCAGAATCAACTGTTAGTGAGAATTTCTTTATTTCATCACCTATTTCCTCAACTGCTTTCTCAAATGCTCCTGCCATATTTGCAAGCCATTTTTCGTCATTTCCATGTACTTTATAATCTTCATGTTTCCCGGGTAAGCAGCAGAAAGAGCATGGGTTCTGCTGTTCAAAGTATAAGCAGGAATGATTCGGCCAAATAACCAGTCCGTTATAGCAGGCAAGCGAAACATAAGGATATTTACCTCCGGTATACTGGAGAACTCCCAGACTATCTTCCTGTATCTCTTGTGAAAAACGGGAAGCACCGCATGAACTAATTATTCCGGACAACCCTTCTTCTACAAATACTGTTCCTTTAGTTTCATCTTCGACAGTTGGAGCCCACTGATAATCAAAGAATTTTGGTTTCCTGTAGAAATCAACTTTTGTGAAAAAATTTTCACCCTCAAAAAGAGCATACCCTCCATTGTACTTTTTCAATTCATATGGCGAATCATCACCATATTCATGGAAAGAAAATGGTCCGGTTATCTCATCATCGATCCAGGTCAAAGCTACTGGATAATGTCCCCTGTCAACGATCTCTGCTTTAAGCTCATCGGATATTTTATATCCCTGTTCTTGAATTTTTATTTTCTTTTCAATATTGCTTAATTTGGTCATTCTGTACCTCCATCAGTAATTTACATTCTGGCAAATAGTCCCAGTACGGGATTGATTTATATGGTATGATGAAATATAGTAATTTGTAAATCGGCAACTATTGACAGTTTTGTTCCAAAAAAGGACTAATTACGGCAATCAGAAAATAAAAAAATATTAATATGGATTTTTCGATTTATCTTAAAAGCAGGTTGAAACGAATATAAAATACGCTGGATGCCGGAGGAATAAGAAGAGATAAGTTAGACGTGTTATTAAAAAATATAGAAGAAAGCGTATATCGTCCTACTTCTTGTAAAACGGGTTAAATTCGTTAGTATAGACGTCGGAAGGTTTTATCTGACCTTCCTTTATCTCCCCATCCTGCTCGAGTAAGTCAATCCACAACTGCAACCGTTCATCCCTCTCAAGCCCGTGTTCGGCATAATGCACCCTATCGAAGTATTTAACAACTTCGGGTTTGATGTCCAGCCTTTTTGCCATTATCCTGTCTGCCTCATCATGGTTCGCATTTATCCAGTCCTGCGCCTTCACTACTGCAGAAACAAAACGCTTTACCTTCTCTGGATTTTCCTTGATGAGCTTTGCGCTGGTGGCAAAATTGTTCCCCGCCCTTTCACCAAATGTATCGTAGTCAGAGAAGAGGACTCTTGCCTCGCCTGTATTTATCAAAAGACCAGATTTTGGAGCATGTATGGTTGCAACGTCTATCAGTCCCTGCTTCAATGCCTGCTCCTGCTGGGCATCAGGCATAACTACCATATTGACATCCTTTATATCAACTCCTCCCTTTCGAAGATATTCCCTTAAGTTATAGAATGGGCATCCTCCGGTGATGTATGCCATTCCTACTGTCTTGCCAACAAGATCCTTAGGAGTTCTGATTGTGCTGTTCTTCAGAACAAACCATCTCATGTGAGGCATGTCCTGTCTTGTGTCTGTCTGTGCTATCACAATCTTCACATCAATCCCCTTGGCACGGGCCTGAATTACCCTGTCCGCATGGTTTCCCAATGTAAAGTCAATATCTCCTGTAATAACAGATTGGAGCCAATTTCCTGACTGAAGAACCCCTACCTCCTCGATCCTTATGCCTGCTTCTTTGAAATATCCCAGTTCATCAGCCACCAAAACAGGTGAACCACCCTGGATGGTAGGGATGCGCACTACGATTTCTTCTCTTAATGGTGCTTCTTTTTGAATATCTCCATTCACATTCTGTTTGCCAAAGGTAGCTAATACGCCACCTGCAATTATAATGCTCGCCAAAGCTCCAAATATCAAAATTTTTCTATCCATTTTTCCTCCTTATTCAGCAAGTGCTGTTTGCAGAAAGCTCCGATCTTTCCAACTATTTATATTAAAACCGTTTTTAATATATCCTTCATCCTTCAGGAAATTCATCTGGACCTCAAGGGCAGACAAACCCCTCTCCGATATCTCAGGTACAACATGGTTTTGATAGTCCTCTGGATAAGAATTAACAAATGCTTCTTCGCTGACGTATGTCCCCCCTGCAAATATCTTTACAGCTTCATCCCGATTCTCCTTTGCCCATCTGCCCGCTTTTATCAGCACTTTCAGGTATCTTGTGACGATCTCGGGATATTTTTTGCTAAATGCTCCACTAACTGTAATAATATTTGGATAGTTGATATTAATCCTCTGTTCAGGATCTAAATCCCTTGATATATCAAAAACCTCCCGTGCTCCATTATGCCTTAACTCGTATGTCCTTCCTCCAGTGGAATAAATAGCATCCACATCCCCGCGCAGCAGGGCATCGATTTCAGCTTTCTGAAATAATTTATTTTTTCCCGGGGTAAAAACCGAGTCGTTATAAGGGGAAGAATCGAGATACGGTTCCGCAACAGGCAGGTCCACAAACTCAACATCCTGCCTATCAATTCCATTAGCTTCCAGCGCCGAAATAAATCCATGCTTCACAGTCGCATTCCAGAAATCAATCTTTTCATTTACTCTTCTTGGAAGTGCCAGTCTTTTCCCTTTCAGATCATTGACTGTTTTTATTGAGGAGTTCCTTTTAACGAATATAGACTGTTTCTGTTCCAGGAAACTCAAGCCAATTAGCTTTGTATCTGCGCCATTGGCTCTAGCCCATATTGGGGGAATATTCCCACCTTCTCGAAAGAACTGTGGGTGTTTATGAGTGAAGTGAACATCCCAATCTTTCTCGGGTAATCTGTGTACGGAATTTACCTGAATCCCAACCCCGGCAAATTCGTCCTTCAACCAACCCTTATTTATGGCAATCTCGCTGGCATTTCCAACGGGGCATCGAGTAAACCAGATTTTTCGATCCCAGTTTTCATTTTTTATTGGTTTAATATTATTACTCATATAGTTTCTCCACATAATTAAACTGTACACATTTCCTCTTTCCACTTTGTGGCATTTTTTTCAAGATGCACAAGAGTATAATTTAAAGTAAGTCCAAGGAGGGCGATTGTTACTATGGCTGCATACATTTCCGGGATGGCATACTTGATCTCAGAATCAAAGATCAAAAATCCCAGCCCAGAATTAGCCCCCACCATTTCGGCTGCGATCAATAACAATATGGAATAGGTTCCTCCGAGCCTGATACCTGTGAATATGGAAGGTAGTGCTGCTGGCAGCACAACCTTTCTGAATATTTCACCATGTGAAGCGCTCATTGACCTTGCAGATTTTATCAAAAGCGGGTCAACATTTTTCACCCCGCTTATAGTGCTGAGAAGTATTGGCCACTGGACGCCCCAGAATATTATCGCAACCTTTGAACTTTCACCTATCCCGAAGAGTAACATAAAAACAGGAAGCAATGCCAGGGCTGAGGTCTGCCTGAAGGACTGCAACAACGGGTCGATAAAATTCTCAAATCTCTTGAACCATCCTATCAAGAGACCCAGAGGAATCGAAATCAGTATTCCCAGCCCGAAACCGAGTAGAGACCTCTCCAGGCTCACAGAGATATGAAACAACAACTTGCCTGAAATAGCAAGATTGCCAAGTGCCAAAGCAACCTCTGAGAACGGGGGTATGAAAATCTGGTTTATAAGACCTATCCTTGGTGCAATTTCCCAGATCAAGAGAAAAACCAGGATTGCAAGTATTTTCTGGGAAATCAACTTTAATTCTTTGAAAATTTTGGCAAACTTCATAAAATACTCATTTTGCAGACACTTTGTTTAGATTTGGAAAGTGCACAGGTGTGCTTCCGCAAATCTGCTGTGCTTTAATTACTTCTTCTTTCAAGAATTCCCATAGTGTATGCCTTATTTTGACAAATTCATGGGATGAGCGTATATCCTCCTCGAATCTTGCAGGTCTGGATATAGGAATATCTATCACCTGTTTTATTGTACCAGGTCTTGCCGTCATAATTGCAACCCTGTCTGAGAGGAATACCGCTTCGTCAATGCTATGGGTAATGAATAATATGGTCTTGTGAGTTTCCTCCCATATCCTCAGGAGTTCTCTTTGTAGAATCTCTCTTGTCTGGGCGTCCAGTGCTCCAAAGGGTTCATCCATCAGTAATATGTCCGGATTGTAAGCAAGTGCTCTTGCTATTGCTACCCGCTGCTTCATTCCACCGCTAAGTTCGTATGGATATCTGGTCTCAAAACCTGTAAGCCCAACCAATGAGAGATACTTTTGGGCAATGTCTGTTCTCTCTTTCTTTTCAACATTCTGGCTCTCAAGCCCAAACTCCACATTTCCAAGAGCAGTTCTCCATGGGAAAAGCGCATACTGCTGGAATACAATTCCCCTGTCCAGACCTGGCCCATTTACAGATCTGCCGTCGATATATATAGTACCATCATTTGGTTTTGACAATCCACCCACTAGATCCAGAAAGGTGGATTTTCCACACCCGCTTGGACCTACTATAGATACAAACTCGCCCTTGTTAATGCTCAGGTTAACCCCGCCGAGGGCAAGCAAATCGTTTGAAGTACTGCCATTATTTTTAGGGTTCCCATTGCTTCTTACTTTGAATATTTTTTTAATATTTTCCGCTTTTATTTTTGTATCCATTTCCCTTTTCCTCTTGATATTCTACTCTTTTTCTCATCAACCTCTTTCTTAAGTTCACTCATGACAACACTTCCGAGGATTTACCTAAAAGCTATAAACTTATATAGTAATTTAGAAATCAGCAACTATCGCCCTATTTCATCCAAATCCTGTATCAAAGCGGCAATATTTTCCGCTTTAATTCTGCCTTTCTATCAAGTAAGTATAGAACGCCACCACACCGAATGGTAGCATAAATGCCAGGAAAATCGCTTTCAATCCGAAAGCATCCCCGATTATTCCACCCAGCGTGGGTCCAAAGATTGCCCCAATGCCGTTGCCGAATGAAAAGATCCCGGCTATCTTGCCTTTTTCTCCTTCAATATTTCCAACCTGTGTAATGTTGATCAGGGAAATAAGACCTGAACCTATACCCTGAACTGCAGAAGCTATTGCAAGATGAAACGTATCCTTACTTATCACCAGTATAAGCAAGGAAAGAATGGTTAAAATGAAGCTAAATAAATACAGGTTATTTTTATTCCTGCGAAGCAAATGCCCACAGAAAAATACAACGAGCGTAGCGCCTCCTTTTATTGATATTAACATAGCTGCTATGCCCGGGGATAAACCCAGGTCCCTGATTACAAACACCGTAATGAAGGTCGTAAAGGCTATGAATAATGCAGTATTTAGGCCTCCTATCATAGTAGCAAACATCAAGATCCTGTTTTTTGAAAGATATTTATAATGATTTGAAGCCCCGATAATGCTTGAATTGCCCGGTTTAACCTGCAAATTGTTTCTGTGATTTGTATAGGCAAATATCACTATAAGAGGGATAAGTAAAAACATTCCCGTAAAAACGAAATAACTCGTAAAACCCGTTGCTATTGCAGCTAATCCTCCGATCAAAGGTCCGATTAATGCAACTCCTATTGTCATTGAGCCATTATACCAGCCCGCTCTCCTGGTGCCAATAATATTCAGGTTTTTAAAAAATGCAGCATTCTGCGAAGTTATCCTGAAGGCTCTTGCCATACCGTAAAATACCATTACAGGCAGAAGAAGCGCGGGGACAGTAACAAATGAAAGTAGCATGATTATCGTAGCACCGAGCATGCAGCTTGCAGAATACACCTTTTTTGATCCGAAATAATCCACCAGAAGTCCAGCAGGCAGAACGATCAACAAATCCCCTATCCCAGAAATTCCTGTAATTAGACCAATTTCAGTGGAGTTTGCTTTGAGGCTAAGGGCGTATATAGGAATAATAAAATTCATCATACCCACTGCAATCCCTGAGCTGATGTTTATGAGCATGAATCTCAAAATAAGTTCGTTGCCCTCAAAAAATTTCATGAGGCAAAGTCTTAAAAGCGGGTATATAGCAATATAGAAATCAGCAATTATTGACGTAGTTATTCTAAAAAACAAAAGTTTGAGGCAAGGCTTTCTGAGGAACTAATCCATCTCCTCCCTCAACTGTGCCGCCTTCGTAAAAAAACTATCCGTAGAGTAATGCAGCAGCAGGCTGGATGCAATCATCCCTGCCGCAAAAATCGAAGCAAAAATCGCTATCTGAATAGATGCAGCCTCCACAGGGTCAGCGCCTCCAAGCAGCATGCCAGTCATGACGCCAGGTATCCATACAATACCAAGATTTTTCATATTGTCTATGGAAGGTATCAAAGCCGAAAGAATGCCCTGTTTGAGGCATGCCGCTGCTGCAAGCTCTGGTTTGGCACCGAGTGCAAGATACGCCTCAACTTCAGCCCGCCTGTTCTTTATCTCACCTTTATACCTGTCTATAGCAAGCGAACTCACGTTCATGGCATTACCTATCAGGATGCTACCTGTAGGGATAATGTATCTTGCCTCAAGTGGAAAGATACCGAACAGAAAAAAAGGTATCAGCAACAGCACGGATGCTGATGCGATCGAAACGATAGCTGAAAGCAAACCCCTCTCAAGTTTGCCTGATCTGGAATATGTTGTGCGTCCTGCTATTGCTGCCATCGCCATAAGCACAAGTAAGCTCCAGTAAAGAGGCAGCCTGAATAACAGTGTGATTATTGAGGCAAGGATCAGTACCTGGACTAAAGCTCTTGCTCCTGCAAAGGATATTTCTCTCCCCAGGCCAAATCTCCGTGCATAAATTGCTGCCAGAGCCACAAGTAGAACTGTCAGTGCAATAGCAAGAATTTCATTCATGATGTTCCTCCAGCTTTCCATCTTTGAGGAGCAATCTCCTGCCTCCTATCCTTTCAGCCTGCTCTCTTTCGTGAGTGACCCAGATCATGGTCAGATTACGCTCACTTCGAAGATGAAGCAGTAACATCTCGATCTTCCGGGCAGATACAGCGTCAAGAGATGAAGTCGGTTCATCCAGAAGCAGCATTTCCGGATCGTTTGCAAGGGCTCTTGCTATGCATACTCTTTGCTTCTCTCCGACAGAGAGCTGTTCTGCGTCAGCATCAAGCAGATCATCCGGAATGACGACATCCCTGGCAATAGCTTCAATATCAATATCAGTTCCCCACAATTTCATCCCAAAGGCAAGGTTATCCCGTACACTTCCCTTAAATACAACAGGCACCTGGAACACCATTCCGATTTTTCTTCTCAGCTCCATAGGTTCATAATCCCTGATATCTTCACCATTTAGCAGGATATTACCAGAATCGATCTCGGATAGCCTGTTAATTAGCCGAAGTAATGTGGTTTTTCCAGAACCTGAAGCACCCATAATAGTAACAAGCTCGCCCTTTTGTACGCTCAGATCAAGGCTGGAGAGTATCTGTGTCCTGACTTTAGTATTGTTTACCTTTCGCAAGGCTGTCTTTGATACATTCTTCAACTCAAGATGTATACGATTAATTGGCTCCATGCTGAATATCCGTACAGGCTTTTGGCACCTTAATGGTTTTGTGGATATTCTGTTTAAAAAGAAGAGAAGAGGATAATATTTAAAATCTCCTCAGTACCCATCGCGACAAAACCTGCTATCACATACAACACCCAATTCCATTGCGCTGGTCTGGCTGTCTCCCCTGTGTTTTCACCGGCTCCTCTCTTAAAATGTTTCTTTTCATCGCAGAAACTTTATAAGCATCGGATGGTCTTTGTACCGTTCAAGATGTAAAAAACGATTCCGTTTCAAATTATGATAAAAAACTCCAAACAAATTAGAAACTTTGATAGTAAATTTGGTTCAAGTATTTTCTGGTGTAATAAATGCAACGTCCCCCTGCTTGATGAAGAATGCGGCATCTGCCATGAAAAGGGGACGCAAATAGAACTCATGCAACCCGGAGATGTGCGGTTCGCTTCCCCATACGAAGACAGCATTATTGACGAACTTCTCCGGCGTTCATTTGGCGCAAATCCTCTCTCAGGAAAGCTTATCCTTCTGAACAAAATTCCGGGTGAGGATAAGACAGATGAAATAATAGTGGATGGCCTTCGCTTCGGGGTACTCAGGTTCGACATGCTGGAACTGGCTTTCAGGCTTGACCTGATGATAAAAGGTGCCATGGCGCTCATAGATTCAGGTATCAGAAGAAAGTTCGTTGAAATATCCTCAAGAGGTGGACATCTTAGCGGAAAAAACATTGATGGAAGTGAAATTCTTAATTGTTCAGAAGACATCGAAAAAGGGGATACTGTCCTTGTGATCGCAAGGAACCTTCGAGGTTTTGGCGTGTCATACAGGACAGGCAGCGAGTTGAAAAATCCGGGACAATCCATAAAGGTAAAGAAGATAGATTCCGGGAAAGCTGTTTTTCTCTCAAGGAACCCTTCAAAGGATGAGGTGATCCGTGCCAATTCGCCGCACATGAAAAGGCTTGTAAATGATGCCGTGAACACCATCCGCGGCATAGCCAACCAGAAAGAGTTCAGGGATTCTCCGGTCTATGTTTCATTCAGCGGGGGGAAGGACAGCCTGACAACGCTTGACCTGGCAAGAAGCGCTGTGAAAAAGCCAGTTAAAGTATTTTTTGCAAATACCGGTATTGAATTCCCCGAAACAGTGGAGTTTGCCAGAGAGTTCTGCAAAAATAACAATATTGAACTTATCGAAGTAAAGGCAGGGGAAGCTTTCTGGGAGAACCTTTCGAGTTTCGGTCCTCCTGCAAAGGATTTCAGGTGGTGCTGCAAGGTCTGTAAGCTTGCCCCGATCAATAAGGTCATAGAGGATTGCACGCGCGGCGGACGAAAGTGCCTCACGATCGACGGAAAGAGGAGGTACGAGTCCTTCGCACGCTCGCGCATCGCGCCAATGGAAGAGAATCCTTTCATTCCGGGACAGGTCAGCGTATTCCCAATACGCAACTGGCGCGCCATTGAGGTATGGCTGTATATTTTCTACCGAAGGCTAAAGTACAATCCCCTGTATGACATGGGCTTTGAGCGTGTGGGCTGCTGGCTGTGCCCTGCTGAACTTGGCGCTGAGTTTTACAGGTTCAAAGAACTGCATACTGAACTGTTCGCACGGTGGAACAACTACCTGATTAGCTGGGCAGAGACGCACGGGCTCTCTCAAAAATTCATCGATCACGGCTTCTGGCGCTGGAAGAGCCTGCCGCCAAAGATGGTGCGCCTTTCAGAAGAACTGGGGATAAATACAATAGTGAAAGGCGGGGAGGAAGAGTTCAGTATCGTGGTGACGGGCGGCGTATCACCCTGCAAGACCGGTGGTTATACTGTAGAGGGCAGGGTCGGGGGGATCATGCCTGAAGAAGCGCGCAATATCGCAAATATGCTTGGGGATAACGTGTACTCGGAAGATCTTGGCGTGCTTCTCATAAGAAAGGATAACTCAAGCGTCAAGATATTCTCATCAGGTCATATTTCGATGAATGCAGCAAGCAGTGTAGATGCCCGGTCACTTTTTGAGAGCACGGCAAAACAGTTGATACGGGTAAAAAAATGTACCAAATGCGGTGTGTGCCTTAAAGTATGCCCTGCCGGGGCAATTACGATCGAACCGCATCTACTGATAGGGATGGAATGTACACGTTGCGGGAAATGTACTGATGTATGCGTGGTGGCAAAGTATTTTAACAGGATATTGCCTGATTTTAAGAATATTGATATTTAACCAGTTAATCCGAAAATAATGATGAGGGGCATTTCGGAAACATCGGAGGGGATGGATGCGATGCCGATTGCCCCATGATGTAATGGGCTCTCTTTATTAATAAATATTTTCATCATGTTATCATCATGTTGAGAGTGAAATTCACAGCAGCAACTATTATTATAACAGGCACTATATACACTGTATACATATCACAGTTTACATATAAGGATGAAACCTGTATGAATTTTCCTGGCACTTATGCCGGTTTACTGGCGAATTTAACATTGATCGTACAGACCGCCGCTTTTATGATACTTCTTTTTGGGGTAATGAATGCAAAAAAGATGAAGTTTTCAAAACATTTTAAAGCAGCGGATATTGCAGTCATTTCTGGCATCCTTGCTTTTTTGTGGATGGGTTTATCTCTATTGAACAATTACGGGGCAATTATATCCCATCTCACATCTCTAATTACAATGCTCGCTATTTTTCATGCTGCAATCGGATCCATGGCTCTTATTGGGGGAATAGCGTTCGTGTCCAACAGATTTATCAAAAAGACAAAGGTTCCTATGAGGATTATTTTTTTATTCTGGGCGCTTGCTCTGTTCCTGGGAATAACACTGTATATAATGTACTATGTTTTTTGATAATTTTACAACTTTTGCAGTCTTCATGACAGTGGAAAACCCGGATAGCAACAAAAGGCTTAAATGCAACAAAACCATTAAAGCGAATCCCGCAAAAGTCCGGATAGTGTAGCGGCCTATCATGAGGGCCTGTCGAGCCCCCGACCCGGGTTCAAATCCCGGTCCGGACGTCCTTATTTTTTTATGCCGAATAAAATAAATCCTTGATCTAAAAAAGAAGTAAAATTGAAAATGAAATGGCTCCGAAGAGCCAATTTCATTCAATATATTGGATGTTTCAAGGTGGGACAGGTATGACACCGAATGGCCGCATCATCTCATTATCCTCATGCTCAATGATGTGGCAGTGGTGGACATAGTTGTAGTAATTCCATTCTGGTAAATTAACTGCGCCATTTGTGGCATACTGGTTCAGCGGCAGAGAGCCAGGCGGAATATCGAACCTGGCTATGACGCGCAAAACCTGTCCCGGGAACGCCTTTGCAGTATCCTTGAAGCCCCTCTCTTCATTTGCCGGTTTCTGGGGCCTCCCGAAGAGATAGCTGCTAAGAACCGGTTTCGGATTTGCAACCGGATCTAACAACCATGCTTGCCAGGCTGTGTTGTATGCCGAGTAGTTGAAAAACTGTCTGCTAACTACCTGGAATTTGACAAGATGCATGTGCATGGGATGCGCATCTGGAGTAAGGTTGATATACTGCCATACTTCAGTGGTGTTCTGGGCTGGTGTTTCTTCTGTCGGATCCCTGAAGTATTTATTGTTCAACAGTACTCTCAATGGAATTTGTCCCAGGCTGCATGTTTCAAGTTGTTCTTTAAGTACTATTTCCCTTGTTGGCAACAGGACACCGGGAGAGGCTTCAGGTATCGGGGTAGCCCAGGTATATGTTGATGGGATTATCGATGTGAATGCCGGCCAGCCAGCGATGTTTGAAGGAAGGTCGGTTGTATCGGCAGGTGATGCAGGATTATCTTGCACAACGAATTTCATGATCTCCGGAATTGGTACATCGCCGCCCATCGGATAGGGCGCAGGCGCCCTGTTCTTGAGTATTATCTGCGTACCGTTTGCAAGACCTGTGAAATCAATGATTATGTCAGCACGCTCTCCCGGTGCCATCAATATCGTATTCAATTTCATAGGTTTTGGCATCAAACCCTGTTCCATACCAATCACATAGAATGGCAGTGTTACCGGCGTTGTCCCTTGCTTTTCGAACCACAACTGGTAAAACCGTGCATTAGAGCCGTCCAGAAGGCGTAACCGATATCTTCTTGGCTCGACGTTAAGATATGGCCAAGCTGTACCGTTCACAACAGGGATATCTCCGAAGAACTCAGGCAACCATACTTTATTTACACAATCGTTCCCAGCTGGCTTTACAGGGTAGACAAGGGAGCCAAAAGTTGGCGAAGCATTATCCAGATCAAGCATCCTGTCCTGAATAACTATCGGAACCTCATAGTTCCCTTTTGGAATGTTGAGACCCGAACCCGGAACACCCGTATCGTTATCATCGCGGACAAAATATTCTCCTGCCAGTCCCATATACACATTCAGCCTTGTTATACCCATACCGTGATCGTGGTACCATATATTTGCTGCGTCCTGCTCGTTCGAATATTCCAGAACTGCTTCATTTGGAGCAGCGGGTGGCACCGCGCTGGCTGATGAATAATAGTGCTCTCCATGTACCCCTGATTGCGTATACCATGCCTGGGGATGCCCATCGAATTGAGGCGCTGAGAATCCGCCATGAAGGTGAGGGATCAACCTGACTGGATGCATCGTTTCCATTCCCATAAGGAATGCAGAATCGACCGCATTCGTAGGATGGGGAGAATCCGGGATATTATTGATAAACCTCACGGAAGTTGGGATACCTTTCTTTGCCTCAATTGTGGGACCAAGAAAAGGGGCACCTCCATAACCCCACGTTGCCTGCGCCGGCGGCAAAGCACTGTGGAAGCTATGGTTGGAATGTACATCCATTGAAATGGATAATTCACTGCCGCTTGCTCCATTCAACACTGGCGGAATAAACAATGGATCAGTATACGGAGTGAGTGTTACCGGCGCTGCGGATGCAATACTTCCCAGTTTCGTATACCGGCCCAGGGCAACAAATCCAGCGGCCGTAGCCGCCATTTTCACGAACGTCCTTCTGTTCATTCTGAAATCGGTAATTTTATTATTAGTCATGTTTCTTCCTAATGATTTTTTAAATTGGCTCATTATTTGCGGTTCTTATCCTGATTCCTGCGCTGCAAGAATAACAACATACCTATTGTTGCTATTATTGGTGCTGCAATCGTGGGGAACTCCGGGATATTAGTCGCATCGATGTTGGTTGTCTGGAAGGAGATCGGATCCCCATACGATAAGTCTTCCAGGATTATATTATAGGTCGCTCCTTTAGGGCCTGCTGATGATACTTCAATTCGAATATCCTCTGTGGCTCCTACACCACCATCCTGCATCCAGACCAATGGAAAACTTGGCGCTTCAGCGCACATACCTGGTGGACAAGTCAGTTCCAACGCATGAAGAGTTATGTCAGATGAATCTGCTGTTCCATCCGGGTTGGTCAACACATCAACTCTATATGCCAATTCATGTGTAGGATCGGTAAGGGTACGATCAGCCGCAAAGGCAACTCTCAATATAACAGGAACTGCCGGGCCATCGGGTACTAATTGAATACTATAACCAGGGCCGAGTGCTGTGGTCCCTGCACTGTTCCACAAAGCCATCGTGTCACAGTTCAGTGGGTCTGTACACTGTGCCTGTGCTATTCCTGCCATCGATACAATAGCCACCAAAAGGAAGCTAAATTTAATTAATCCACTTATTCCCATATCTAATCACTCCTACTTCACACGGTTCAAATCTATTCTAACCCTAAGAATAGATTTTTTTTCCCAAGGTTATTACGCAGTCGCATATACATATATTTATCGGTCTTGAAAAATATATATAATCATACTTATCATCATATTGTGATGCAAGATTTATTTTGAGATAACTTTCATCTTTTTTTTCTCGATAACATGTATATTACCGATAGTGCTGATACCGCAAGGACGACACTCAATCCCGGTGAACTCTTTTCCATACCTGGGGACGTTAAAGCTGCATCAGGTGTAGATATCGGTGCGATTATCCTGAAAGTTCCATTCCGGGTAGTTGCCGGTATATTATCGCCATCATGGTCGTTCATCGAGATTATGGAGAGTATCAATGGACTTTCCCCGGAACCACCTGCTGCATTCAAGGTTATTTCTGCCATCGTAACATTACCATTTAACATGGTTCCCGTTTTGAAGGTTTTTATTATCACCCATCCTTTTGTGGAATTGCTGCCATCAAAAGTAAAAGAAGATGTAAAATCACCAATAGTTGCATTTGTCACGTTAACGATCCGGGGATCATAGCTAAGTTTCACGACCGCTGCTGACACACCCGGAACATTTGATATTAATATTTCGAGTGGAAGAGTTACCTGACTCCCCGGGTCTGTTGTGATGCTCCCAATTGACACGACAGGTCCGGTCTGCGCTTCTGATATCGGTGTAATGATGAATAGCAATGCTATCATACTCACGATTACACGAAATTGCAGGCGTCTTTTAGTATTTTGTTCCTGACTCACTAAAATACCTCATGGCTGTAAAGAAAGATTTACCGCTGATTATGATACATAGTTTACATGCAAATATAATTTACTATTTTTCCATTGCATGTGTTTGAAGATATATTTCAATCATCATCCTCTCCCGGATCATTCAACGTATGACACCCGGATCCTGTACAGGAGTTCTCTTTGAAACTGACAGGATGGCAGGAGTTGCAGAATTCTGGCTGTGATGTCACCAGTTGAGTTGCCACACTGCCTGCAAGTATTATTATTGCCAGCGAAATTATCGAGATCATTTTTCCTGATAACATGTTTTTAAAACTACCTTTCATGTAGTACTTTTCTTATAATACCTATAAATATAAATTATAATACCTGATAAAATAAGTATGCCAAAAACAACTAATATCAAATTCAGTTCAGCTGGGGTATTTGTCGAACGAGATACGTTGCCTGTTGGCAATACCGATATTTTCTCTTCTTGTACTCCTGTTGCGGGAAAAACCTGAGGCAAAGATACTCTTTGTGCTGTTATGGTAAAAGGTGAGAACTCTGTTGTTTCTGCAATAAAATAAGTGTAAGTATCATCTTTTGTAACTTCCTTTGTCCCCAGCTTGATCCACTCGCTATTGTTCCACCTGAACATTGCCACATCGAGCTCCCGTAAAATCATCCCCGGAAAGCCAGGAATTCTCAAGCCTGAATTTTATGATAGACTCCTTAATATTCCTCGCACCTGCAAAACCGGATGTCCCTACCCAGATATTTATGTTCTTATACACCTTTCCGGGCGCTTTTTTCCTGACAAGGGTGGAGGTGTCCTTAAGGACTTCGATTGCTGTAACGATCTCTCCGGCAATGACATTTCCTGTTATATTGACGAATTTGACAGGATTGCTCCCGTTCGTGAAAGCGTATGAAGTGACCTTGTCTTTGAATATATGCAGGTCATATTTTTCTTTGACGATGATATTTGAAAAGTTTTCCCCGGAAATACCTCCACCACCCCCACCGCCGCTACTCCCACCACCTGAGGTGGTTGTTGATTTTTGAACGATATTTGATGTTATTTTGAAGGCTGCTGTTTTAGCTGTTCGATTTCTCCAGGTATTATTAATGTTACCCGTTGCATCAACTGTATGAGTTGAAATAGTATAATTTGTATCAGGATTCAGACCTGTTGCATTGTAAAATTGAACTCCTTTTGTAACATTATCTCTGAGACCTCCTTCAATATATACCATTACCTTATAAAAATCGGAATCTATCTGGATCAATCCATGTCCAATTAATATATGTCTGGGAATAATCCGCGTCCGTAAGGTTAGTAATGCTTTCAGGTGGTGTTGTAGGTGTTGGTGTTGTAGGTGTTGGTGTTGTAGGTGTTGGTGTTGTAGGTGTTGGTGTTGTGGGTGTTGGTGTTGTGGGTGTTGGTGTTGTAGGTGTTGGTGTTGTGGGTGTTGGTGTTGTAGGTGTTGGTGTTGTGGGTGTTGGTGTTGTAGGTGTTGGTGTTGTGGGTGTTGGTGTTGTAATATTAGCTACAATTATCGCATTACTTCCATTGCCTGAATAGTGTTCATTATAAGAATCGGAATCTGCTGATGCCACAAGATAATGCCGTGCTGATGCAGATGCCCTGGATGCTCTCACGACCCACAAAGCATTCTTTGAACTTCCTGCTTTTAATGTTGCAAGGAATCGGGGATTTGTTCCAGAAACTATGGCAAATCCGTCAGGGAGTGATATATTTACATAGACATTATGCGCGGCAAGTCCCCCACTGTTATTGACCGTCACATTCAGGTTGAAATCTGACCTGCCTTGAAGATTATCCGGATTCGAAATATTTACTGTCAATATAGGTGGGCCTGTCTGGACAAATCCTTCTTCTGTGGCAAGTGCATAATCTTCAGGAATTCCTGCAGGAAAAGTCCCATTTGGTTCTATCTTCAATATACTTGAGTCTGTAATTGCCAAAAGACCTGACCTGTTCAACATTATTCCTAGTCGAATTTGAAGAGCCTATCAGGGCGCCCCCGGATTCATCATAAAGGTAGAGGTCAAGGTTGCTTATGTTCGGATAAGAGACCGGATAATTTGATCCGATATAGCTAACATGTCTGTCCCAGACCAGTGTCGAAGTATCATTTTTCTGCGCAGGTCCTTTAAAAAATTTTTCAATTCTTCCGGATGGAAAATCCGCTATCGAACCTGTATGAATATCATCCCTGTGTATATAAGCATGTGATAGGTCCACATACCCGAATCCATAATAATAATCCGGACCAATGTTCCATCTATCATCCTCAGCCGTGTTCAAAAGTAACGCTTTTACTGCAGCAGGCTGCCACCTCCTGTTCTTATAGTTCAATATTAAAAGGATGCTTCCTGTTATATGGGGCGCTGCCATGCTTGTACCCGACTTTGTTACAAAATCCGGATTATCTCCCTCCCAGTTATTGCTGGCAGACATTATATCAAACCCCGGCGCTACAATATCAGGTTTGATCCTGCCGTCAAGTGTTGGCCCAAAACTGCTTGAAGACCTGAGAACATCATCATTCCGTGATGGGGTATTCCTGTCGTCCATATTTCCAACTGCTATCACATTAAATGCACCTGCAGGCTGGGTAATGGAACTGTTGGCAGGCCCGCTGTTTCCGGCAGCCACGACTACTGGTATATCCAGAGTATTAACGATGGCATCCATAAAGTGCTCAAATTCACTATTCCCGTCTGTCTGATTTCCGCCATAGCTGAAGCTTATCACATCCGCATCATCATTGTTGCCAAAGACAGCCCAATCAATAGCCTGCATAGCATCACTATCATATATGTATCCTGAACCCTGTTTGCCCTTCCAGCCTGCTTTTGCGTTTATTAATTTGTCAATACCATACCCGGCTCCCCTGTATGTGGAGTTCGTACTTGCCACGATACTTGCAACAAAAGTCCCGTGTCCAAAAATATCATCGGTGCTATCTGGATTGTCACCATAATTGGGATCTGTTGCTCCGGCTGCATGAAAAACTCTTGCATAATCCACGGTCAATGCCGGATGGGTTCCATCTATCCCGGTATCAACAATAGCGGCATCAGTTGTTGCACCGGTATAATTATTGCCCCACCATGTATTCGCTCCCATTGCCTGAGTGCTGACATCAAGATCTGCCGAATATAGATTATCAGAATATATCTTATATATCGTCTTATCTTTCGAAAGCTCTTCGATATATGAGACCGGAATATCAGCCACTATTGCGTTGAATATCTTGCTGCTGTACTTTACATTACCCCCGTTAGCCATGATCTTATCGATTACAGGAGCCTGAGTCTTATTTACAACAGACTCAGTCCCTGCAAGAATTTCTCTTCGCATTTCCCTTTTTTTCGATTCAAGGTTTTTTCCAATATTATCCAGTACTGCTGTTTCATTGTCTGTCAAAATCGACTGCTCAAGCGCGATAAATTCGGGAACTTTTTTCCCCTTGAGTTTTTCCTCACTCCCACTTAAAGTCTTGACCCTCTTGTATATATCTTTCGCAGGTTCGGTAATTCCCTGGAATTGCAACTCGTATTTTTGTTTGATCTTTGAACTTACATCATGCGCAGGCTGTTCTTTTAATACCACTATGACAAGGGCTTCCGTATCTGAAGTTTGAGAAGTAACTAGTTTTCTTAGATCTTCATCGATCTTTGGATTCAAATCTGAACCCATGAGATCTTTTTTAATGTCACTTATATTATTAATGACCGCATTATTCGAAGCATCAACTAAAATATTTGTATTTGAAGCCAAAACAGCGATCGACAATAATATCAGAATAACTAATCCGATCATTCTTTTACTATGGGATAATATCCTTTCAATTTTTTTTCCTATTCCTGCCGTAAACACTGGAAAGCTTCCCCCATATAAAATAATAGATTGAATCCCCTATAAATAACTTGAGTATCCGAAATGGCTTATCCTTATTAAGATGAGACGTTAAGATGGAGGCTGTTTTTTGCAGAAGAGGAATATATATTATGAAAAATGTCCCGTATGCGCGAAACCTCAAGATGTTCCTCTCCCCATTTGAAAATCCTGACTTTTTCACTACCTGATCGAATGTTGAGACATCATCTGACGACTTTATTTTTATGAAGAACTGATTATCTAAGAAAGAGGAGTCGCCTGATGATCCGATGAAATGATCAGCTCCATTAATGCTTTATCCCAACTGAAAAGATAAATTCGCTTATGTGTCCAGACTTCCTGAATGACATGCAGATTTTCCCTCTTAATTCAAAAATTTTTTATGTGTTAGCCTCGATCGATACTGAAAAATTCTCATCGTTTATATCTCCTTCTGAAAAATTATACTATAACAGAAATGATCGTGAACACGAATTTATAAGTCATGACCATGATGCATGGATACAATGCAATTTTCAAATTATGTTTGATCTTGAGGTTAGCATTCGAAGAATCGGACGTTCTTATTTTTTAACCAATAAGCTTATGCATGTTTGAAACACAACTTTACAGCGGAGGTTATTTTTTGCAGAAAAGGAAGACATATTCTGAAAAATGTCCTGTATGTGGAGGGGATCTTCATCCGCTTGGCGACCAGACCGTCTATTTTGACGAGCTTCCTCCAAATGCCATGGTACTTGCTGAGGTAACACAGGGTAAATGGGTAAAAGTGGTGGAAAGAAAGCCAGCAAAAACATAATTAAAACATAAACATTATTAGTGAGTATGATTACCTTGGGGTATGGTCAGAGTAATTGGCATAGACCCGGGGACAAAAAGTTTTGATTTTTGCGGTCTGGATGACGATAAAGTGATCCTTGACAGGTCTGTATCGACCGGGGATATAAACAGCGATCCGAACCTGATTTCTGATATAATAAAGAGGACAGGGGCGAAGCTCGTTGTTGGCCCCTCTGGCTACGGCATCCCGGTGACAGCAATATCTGATATCACTGAGCGGGAGTTGTTCCTGATGTCACTTATCAAAAAAAGTGATAAGAAAAGCTTCCTTGGCATGCGAAAATCTGTTAACCGGCTAAAGAAAAACGGGCTTCCGGTGTATTTTATTCCAGGTGTTATCCATCTTCCTACTGTTCCGTACCATCGCAAAATAAATAAGATAGATCTGGGCACTGCGGACAAGGTGTGCTGTGCTGCGCTCGGCGTGCGCGACCAGGCATTGAGGGAGAATAAAAATTACAGTGAGACATCGTTCATAATGCTTGAGATGGGTTTTGGATATACAGCCGCTGTCGCGGTAAAGGATGGAAAGATAATAGACGGGATAGGGGGAAGTTCCGGTAATATCGGCTATCTTTCCATGGGCAGCATGGACGCAGAGCTTGCTTATCTGCTGGGCGGGTTTGATAAGGAGCTTATCTTCAGGGGCGGCGTGGCGAGTATCAGTCCGGATCCTGAATGTTTGATGGAGAATAGAGATGCATTGAGCGCATACCTGGAAGGCGCGGTCAAGGATGTCCTGTCACTTACAGCTTGCGCAAAACCCGAAGAGATACTTGTTTCGGGCAGAATGTCAAAGATCAGAGGTCTTTTTGATGATTTGAAAGGACGTCTAGAACCCTTTAATGTAAGAAAGCTTGAAGGCTTTACCTCCCTGAAGGTTAAAGAGGCTGCACAGGGCGCAGCCATCATTGCCAATGGTCTTGCGAGGGGAAAGTATGAAGAGCTTATCGACGTAATGGAGATCCGGCAGGCAAAAGGCACATCACTGGATCATATCATTTTGCCGGAAATTGAAACTATAAAGAAAGAGTACGGGATATAAGGCAGCCGATATACAGCAACTAACACCAAAGCTTTTTAAATAAACAAGACATCTTGAGGTTTCGCGCTGGGCTCGTGGCTTAGCCTGGATATAGCGCCGGGCTTCTAACCCGGATGTCGAGGGTTCGAATCCCTCCGGGCCCGCTCAAATGTATATCCGGCAAAAATCAAAAAAAAAGCGCCTCGGTGGCTTAGGGGTATAGCGCGTCCTTGGTAAGGACGAGGTCGAGGGTTCAAATCCCTCCCGGGGCTTCTTTTTTATTAATATTCTGCTTGAGTCAAATATCACAATCCCAGTGCAATATCATCCTTTTCTATTATTTTAGCCAATTTCTCCCTGTACCTGAGAAGTTTCTCACGCAATTTTTCATCATATACCCCCATTATCTCACATGCAAGCAGTGCTGCATTATCGCCTCTTCCGACCCCGACGCATGCAACAGGTATGCCAGGGGGCATCTGCGCTATGGAGAGAAGGGCATCCATGCCGCCAAGAGCAGAATCAACTGGTACACCTATCACAGGCTTTACGGTCTTTGAGGCTATCACACCAGGAAGGTGGGCTGCAAGCCCGGCTATGCCAATAAATGCCTTTACGCCTTTTTCATGCGCCTCTTTTATTATCTGTTCCACGCGCTCTGGACTGCGGTGAGCCGAAGCCACTGTAACATTATATTCGACTCCGAACTCTTTCAATATATCCACTGCTTTCTTCGCTATCTCTTTATCTGATATGCTTCCCAGTATTATCTGTACATCCATATTATTCTCCTCTTTCGTTCAACGCACTTCTCATTTTATCCCTGCTTATTTATAACAACTTACTCTCTCTTTGGCAGCTTTTCTAAGCCTGTTCATTATCGCCCTGCCCTCTCTTTTCTCAGGGAAAACTCCTTCTACTATCCCAACATCAACCCCGGCCTCGTCAAGGAACCTTAGCCCGGAAAAGAGCCTGCTTGCCACCTCTTTCATATCATCAATGCTTCCAAGTATGTATTTTGCATCACATTCGATATCGTGGGCGCTCTCCCTGCTTACAAGAGCTCCAGCCTTTAGTCCCTGATTTCGATACTCACTTACAAGGCGGTTGATCTCAGCAAACACGGATGTTCGCTCACCTTCAACAAGAATAAGCTTCGTTACTGGAGAATAATGGGTATAGCGCATGCCAGGAGATTTCACTGATTCCTCTGACACATTAACATCGCCTGTTATTCTAATGATATCTTCAATGTTCTGCCCGCCGGGACGCAGAAGAGCCGGTGGAATAACCGTGAGATCAATCACTGTCGATTCCACTCCAAGCCTGCACTCATCTCCAGCGATGACAGCATCAATCCTTCCATCCATATCTTTTATAACGTGCTCTGCTTTTGTAGGGCTTGGTCTTCCTGAGATGTTAGCGCTTGGCGCCGCTATTGGCACACCTGCTTCAGTTATGAGCGAAAGGGCGATTTCGTGATCAGGCATCCTTACAGCCACAGTATCAAGACCGCCTGTTGTTATATCGGGAACTCCATCCTTGCGTTTCAAGACAATGGTAAGAGCACCTGGCCAGAAAGCATCCATGAGTTCAAATGCCAGCGCCGGAATGTCCTTTGCCACCATGTTGAGCATTTCACGAGATGATATATGGACTATAAGAGGATTATCAGCAGGGCGCCCCTTTGCACGAAATATCTTTGCTACTGCCTCACCATCCAGGGCATTTGCTCCCAGACCATACACGGTTTCTGTGGGAAAAGCTACGGTCCCTCCTGATATTATGATATGAGAGGCTTTCTTTATCTCGTCCGGTTTAAGAACTAACGTTATTTTTGCCCCCTTTTATCCTTAAAAATCTCAACTTCCCTCGATCATATGACTTTTCCTCAACGTTTCAAATACTTTGATCCCTTTTTTCGTGAGAATGAACCTTTTCCATGTATGCTTATCAGGAGTCAGGCACTCTATCATACCACACTCCTTCAGTTCACGGATGGCGCGGCTTACATTCTGCAGCGATCTGCCGGTCTTTTCTGCGATCTCTGAGGTTTTTATTATCTCGTTCCTGTGAAGCTCCTTCATTACAATTACTCTTCTGTCCACACTCAATACCCATTTTGTCAGTTCGTCTATCTCCATCATTATAAAAATATATCCTTTGATTTTTCAGCTCTGATATTCTTCATAAGCCGTTAAAGCGCTTCAAGTTTAAATAATTTATCATATTTTGTAATATAACTCCGATAAGTTAATATCTCATCGATTTATCATTATGATTATAATGGACATCATACTTCCAATACTAATAATATTGGTCTGCGCAAAGATATCAGGTATGATATTCGCTCGAATGCGGCAGCCGCCAATCATAGGCGAGATGATGGCAGGCGTAGTGCTGGGTCCTTCCTTACTCAACCTGATAAGACCTGAAATGAAAGGTATCGATGTACTGGCAGAACTGGGTATTTTCTTCCTTTTATTCCTGGCTGGAATGCACATAAATCTGGCAAGCTTCAGGGAATATTCACGACCTGCGATCTTTATCGCCATAATGGGAAATAACTTTGCGATCGCTTCCGGGATCGCTCTGGGATTAATCTTCGGACTTGATCTCATGGATATTCTTTTCATTGCCATCGTTTTTTCACTTACGGCGCTTCCTGTGGGCGTTAAGATTTTGATGGATCTTGGTAAACTGGAGTCTGAAACCGGCAAAATAATAATTACATCAGCAGTTATCGATGATATATTATGCATGTTCTTTTTTGCTTTGGTTCTTTCCATAGCCGGCGGCGATCCTGAAACCCTTAATACATGGTCTTTCTCATTATTGATCGCCAAGATATCATTCTTCCTAATAATGATATACCTTATGAATAAATTCCTGGCGATGAACAATGGGCTGCCCATATATCATATAAAATTACTTATCAGAGAATTAACCAAGGAATCTCAGTTCTTTGTAATCCTCCTTTTCGGGATATTATTGGGTTTTATGGGAAGATTGCTTGAGATCACGTTCATAATCGGGATTTTTTATGCAGGAACTATCATAAAAAAATCCACAGTTGGCGTGGAGGTATTTTCAACAGTTCATAATGTGGTATCCTCGATAACAAACAGCTTTTTCTCACCGATCCTGTTCGCGTATCTGGGATTGCTGCTTGACCTGTCCCAGATTTTTGACCCGGCTAATCCATTCTCAGACCGGAATATCCGGGAGGGAATATTCCTCCTGACCGCTATAGTGTTCGCCATGGTGGGAAAAGGTGTAGGCGCTTTCACAGGAGGCGTGCTTGCGAACATGAAATTGAATGATGCGGCTGCTGTGGGAATTGGATTGAACGCAAGAGGTCTGATGGGACTTATAATCTCAGGAATAGGATTGAAATATGGATTAATAAATATGAATATATATGCAATGCTGGTTACGATGTGTATAATCACTACATTTATAACCCCTTTTGGGTTGAAGAGGGTTTTAAAATAAAAGGACTGTGGATGGATATCCACAGCCGTAACTAATTAGAGTTTCAATACGAACAGAATGACATAGTACACGACCATTATCACTATGCCCAGGGGCACTCCAAGCTTTGCCCATTCCTTGCTGGTAATACCAAGTTTTCCCGCTGAAATGATATTGGGTATGTTCCCGGGTATCAGCATGCCGCCTGCGATCAATAGTCCCATGAGCGCAGCGTTGATCTGCAATGTTGCCATGCCTTTTGTTATCTCTGCTGAAGCAAGCGTGGCATTATCAAGAATGGCTGATACGGTATTTACCCAGTAAAGTATCTCCGGTGAAAGCGCTTTTATGTACCACTCGATTATCGGTGTAAACCCGATACCGAGGAAAACAAGTGCCATGACAAAGACATATACCTTGAGGGCGCGAATTCCTACATCTTTTAATGTTTCCTTTTCTTCAGCCGCAGCCAGGGAATTTTCTGATTTTTCCTTGCGACCCACAAAGAACATACTGAGAATACCAAGAGCAATTACTCCCGGAATAATATATTTGCCGATCTGATCGAACAGGAACCAGAAAGATTCATTTAATTTTGTTTTAATTACTATCGTGGATAGCGGTTCACCGACCGGTGTAAGAGCAGCCCCAAGACCTATGGCAAAACAGGCGATTATTACAAGATTTATCTCCGTCTTGCGTTCAAGCTTCAGGACAGTGACCATTTCCACGAGGAGCAGTGCAGCAATGATCGCAGTTATAACACTTGATAGTATCCCGAGTACAACCACGATCAGGAAGACAAATATCTTTAACGGAATCATTTTCAGTATCGAATCCGTCAAATTTTTTAGTATGTCGCGACCATAATGAAAAATAAGACCTGCGATCAGAACAGCCAGAGTGATCTCGATCGGATCAACTAACGCTTTCTCGATCAGCGTTAGGTTCCAGCCCGGAATGATCTCATCAGGGGCATTTGTAGTCGCAGTTAATAGAAAAGTATCAAGCGTTATTGCAATGATACCCATGCTGAAAAGAAATACTTCAAGATTATGTTCGATCTTTTTCACCAAAAATGGTCCTAACAATACGATCAGGAATATAACAAATAAACCTGCCGAAAGTGTCATATCAGGGTTTCCAAGTTCCACAAAATTCCTCCTATAACAATTTTTTACTTAAACTTGGCTAAAGTTCTTAACTTTTGTGGTTTTGATTTTAATATATTCATAACAAAGTAGATATATCATAATGCATAGTACGTTAAAACTGGAAATATAAAGCATGGCATTTTTAGACTCGGGACTTTTCGGATTGTTCGTTCTACCGCTTCTTATCTTTATTGCAAGGGTCACCGATGTTACATTCGACACAATGCGCATTATATTTATTTCGAAGGGAGAAAAATATCTTCCTCCATTGCTCGGGTTTTTTGAAATAATGATCTGGCTTTTTGCGATAGGGCAGGTGATGCAGAACCTCACTAACATCGTCTATTATATTGCCTATGCAGCAGGTTTTGCCACCGGAAATTTTGTTGGCATCATCATAGAGGATAAAATGGCGATAGGCAAACTTGTTGTCAGGATCATAACCAGAAAAGATTCAAGCGGAGCTGATCGAAGCACTCAGGTCAAGGAACTACGGAACTACGATCGTGGATGCCCAGGGCGCAACCGGGAGCGTGAAGATAATTTTCACAGTGATAAAACGCAAGGATGCCAATGATGTCGTGGGTATGATCAATCATTTCAATCCAAAAGCTTTTTACTCAATGGAAGAAGTCAGGACAGCAAGCGAAGGCGTTTTTCCTTCGCGTAAATCACGATTTGATTTTTTAAGGGGACTTCGATTGAACAGATCGGAAAAATAACAAGTGGACCAATTATAGATTTTTTATAGAGTCCTGGAACTATTCACTATTTTCATTATCTCTGCTGCTGCAACAACAGTACTGGATACAAGCAGTATCCTTATCCACGCTCAATCCCCAGAGGCGCAGTCCCGAACAGCGCCGCCATGGGCTCCCAGTAAATTGCAAGCATCATGGAGATAACAGACCCGGAAAGCGCAAGGAGCAGTCTTTTATTTTTAAAGAAGCCATTCCTGAATATGGATTTATCAAGCGATCTGCTGTTAAGGGCATTGAATAATTCAAATGTGATGGAATCCGCATAATATCCTTTGCAGCAGGCTCAACAGTCAGTCCAAGAGCGGGGAACTCGTCAGTGACAAGATTAACGAAAAGTATCTGAAGCGCAAGCAGAGGAACGATCGGATAATCAAGTATCACCACAGCAGTAAACAAAATAGCAACCTCCGCAAAATTGCTTGAGAGAAGATAGCAGGCTCCTTTCTGTATATTGCTGTATATCCGCCTTCCTTCCTCAACAGCATGCACAATGGTCGCAAAGTTATCATCCGTAATGACCATATCCGAGGCCTCCCTTGCGACATCCGTCCCTGTTATGCCCATTGCCACCCCGATATCAGCTTTCTTAAGTGCGGGTGCATCAAGAATACCAAATCATTTCATCATATTTGCCGCATCCTTAACAGCGCCCAGTTTTCCCATGATAGTCACATAATCCCCATCCTGCAAAGCTGTCTCAGGGTGTGCAATAATTGATTCATTATTTCTTCGGATCATAACTATCAGGCTGTCTTCAGGCAGATGAATTTCTTTGATAGCTTTTCCAAATATTTTCCTATTACTCACACGGATTTCAACTATATCCCCTTCACCGCTGACCTCACATACGGAAAACATATCTGGATGTCCCACAATACCATCAAGCATCACTGCAGTCGCTATTGTCGGGCTGATCGACCTGATGCCAAGATCTCTGAAAGCCTGGAGGTTTTCAGGTTTGTTTACGCGAGCGACGAGTTTCTCCTCAGTGAATCCGAAATTGGTCTTCGCGATCTGGCATACGAGCATGTTCGCATTGTCCTGGTCTGTGGTCGCTACGAGATATTTCGAACGTTCTATTCCTGCTTTTTTAAGAACTGCAACGTCCTGGGCATCTCCCTTGAATGCTCTTATTCCAAGTTGAACTACTTTTTTACAATTGTCCTCATTATTATCAATTATTACAACGTTCTCGCCGCGTTTCAAAAAGCGTTCTGCCAGCGCTCTTCCAACCGTGCCTCCACCTATGATCAATATCTCCATGGGAACTACTCCGGTCTTATTTGCAATAAATCTTGCTGATAAACCGGTCGCCAGTACAGTAATAACGATCGTCATGAACATAAGCCCGAGAAGATTTATTGATTCCGAAATATAGCCATAATCATTAAGACGCAAGGTAAAATATACTGCCATTGAAGCGGGAACTACACCTCTTGGTCCCATCGCAGCGATAAAAACCTTCTCACCCTGATTAAGGTCAGATTTTCTGGTTGAAACCCAAACCGCCAGGGGTCTTATTATCAACATCAAAATAAAAACTAAAATTACACCTTTAATTCCAATCGCTTTAATGTAATCGAAATCGATGAAAGTGGATAATAAAATAAAAATAATTGAAAGCAATACTATAGAAATATCTTCTTTAAAATCTTTAATGACCTTTTTATGCGGTATATCAGATGACCCGATAAATATCCCGAATATAGCCATTGCAAGTATGCCTGACTGGTTCCCGATATTCTCAGCGCTCACGAATGCAGCAAGGAGAACCGATATGGTTAGAAGCCTTGCATATTGTTCAGTGAGCAGGGGAATCTTGCGCAAAACCAGTATGAGGATTATCCCGCTTAATATCCCGAAGAAAGCTCCATCCAGTAATCTTATCAACAGGAATTGCACAACCTTGATCCCTGTCAGTGACGATACGATCCACTCAAAGACCAGCGCGGCAAGAATCACACTTATACCGTCGTTCAACACAGACTCAGCCTGAAGAATGCTAGCAACCCGGTTATTGACCCTGATCTGCCGTATGATGGGTGTTATGACACTCGGACCGGTTGCTGATACAAGCGCCCCGAAGAGCAATGCAATATTAAAAGGTATATTCAGTATGTAATAAGCTGCGGCAGCAGACAACAGTGCGGTTATTAAAACTCCTGTTTTGACAAGATTCAATATACTTTTCTGGATCTTGCGTATCTGCCTTATATCAATATCAAGACCGCCATCGAATACTATAATAGCCACAGAAAAACTCACAAGCAATTCGATGCCGTTCCCAAAACTATCTGCCTGTATGATGCCTGTTACTTCAGGACCTAAGATAACACCAGCAGTTAATAAAAAAACAATGCTTGGGATTTTGAGTATCTTCCCGAGCATATGCGAGAAGATGCCGATGATCATTACCACCACAAAAGCTGTTAGTAAATATGTAGTGCTCATCGTGATCTCCTCTTGGTTTGACGATAACAAGATCAAAATAGATTATCCCTGCTAATTAATATATATGCCTGACATTCGGATGACGACTCGGAAGATAAAGAATTGTAAAAACGTATGCATAGACATCATATTTGAAATATTTATAAATTAAAAACTTTTCATATCCATTATGCCGTAATATATATATATGGTCAGTTCTGTTACCTAATTTAAGCAATGATAACTATCTCAGGAATATTGAATCAAAATTTATTTGGTGTTTCTATTGAGAAACTCATAGTGTTTTTTATAATAATTCTTTTGACTTTTATTATCAGAACTATTGTTTTGTATATTCTGGAAAAGAAGATCACGGTTCTTGCAAAGAAAACCATAACTGAAATTGACGACCATATCATAAATGCGATAAAAAAACCGCTAAGTTACTTTATATTGCTTCAGGGGTTCTATATTGCCATACTCTCTTTGCAGTTGCCTGAAAAGATAACTCAATTTGATATTACTGTTTCTGATATTGTGCATAGTATCTATATTCTGGCGATCTCGTTCATAGCGCTTTATTTCGTCTTCAAACTCATAGATATTCTGGGATTTTACCTTCATAAAGAAGCAAAAAAAAGCAAAAGTACGCTTGACGACCAGCTTGTTCCATTGGTTGTGAGAAGCCTGCGCATACTCGTAGTAACGCTTGGAATATTGTTCATCCTTGAAAATTTCGGCTATGATATTACGTCCCTGCTTGCAGGACTTGGTCTTGGGGGTCTTGCGTTCGCACTTGCAGCACAGGATACCGTGAGCAACCTCTTTGGCTCCATAACGGTATTTTCAGACAAATCTTTTCAGCTTGGTGATTGGATAAGCATTGGAGATATCGAGGGTACGGTAGAAGATATAGGATTCAGGTCAACACGCATCCGCAGGTTTGACCAGGCTCTAGTCACAGTACCCAACAGCCAGTTCATCAAAGGAGGAGTGGTAAATTATTCAGCAAGGAAAAAACGCAGAATCGAATTTTACCTCGGTGTAACTTACAGCACTTCGGCTGGTAATATAAAGGGGGTGATAGAGAGGATAAAAAAGATCATTGAAGAGGATGACAAATTTGATCATTCGTTCTATATGGTAAAATTCACGGATTTCGGGGCATATTCTTTGAATATCTATATCTATTGCTTTACAAAAACGACAGTATGGGACGAATTCCTCACTGTCAGGGAGGAATTCAATTTGAAGATCATGCAGCCTGCTTGAAGAAATGGGCGTTGAGATCGCCTTCCCGTCACAGACGATATATCTGAATAAGACCCCGTCTTTAAATACGGGGATTGATAAGACCCCGGAATTAATTCCGGGGAGTGGGGAGCTGGGCAAAGGAGCAGATCACTATTGAAAATATATCCAGTAATCCTGACATCGAAATATTCTCTTATATTCGAAACCCGGGTATTATATCACAGGTTAAAGGTTACCAGATTGGAAGTTTATATGACATTTCAGGGATCGTGAACTTTGCCCTTGAAAAAAAGATAGACCTCGTCATTATTACCACTGCTCCTCCTCTTTCAATAGGTCTTGTCGATGCGCTGGAAGAAAACCATATTCTGGCATTCGGACCTGTTCGCCTGGCTGCCCGGTTAGAGGCTGTGGATCTGGATGAAAGGTCTCTACGGAAAATCGTTGGGCTGAGGTACTATTACAGGCTGTGGTCTGGATGGCACAGGTAAATTGAACGTTGGGACAGAGAGGGGGATCGCATTTGTTGCAAGAGCACATACAATTGAAGAAGCTAATGAGAAAGTTGAGAAGATAGCCAATGCCAATAGATTGAGAGGATCAGGATGAGGATAAGAAAGGCAACTCAGGAGGACTTCTTAAGGGTACATCAATTCACTGCCGGATGTCCGCCAATGGAGAATTATCCGGAGCACGTTTATAAAATCATTTTACGTTACTTCGCAGATTGCTGCTTTGTTGCCGAAGAGAACGGGCTGATTATTGGATTTGTTATGGGAATTAGACCTGAGAGTTTCCCGGGCACTTATTTCCTGTGGGAGATGGGAGTGGCTCCATCTTTTCAGGGACAGGGAATAGGAGGAAAAATAGTCAGGGAAGTTGAGAATGAGCTGAAGAAACTTGGATTTCAGAGAATTGAACTGACAATTGACCCAGTCAACATTCCCTCCCAGAAGCTCTTTAAGAAAATGGGGTATCAGAATATCAGTGAAAGAGTGGGAAAGACGATAGAGGTCGAGGGGAACCTGGCTGTGCAGGATTATTACAAACCGGGAAGGCATTTTATGGTGTATGAAAAACGGCTCGGAGAACGTTAAGTGAAGGATGAAAGAACTTCTGGAATATGATATGACAAAACTGATATCGACATTATGGCAGTGATATCCTGCGATCTACACGATCCTCAAATCAGGCGGGACGCCCAAATCACAACTGGTTGCGACGGCTCATCTCTCATAAAAAAGGAAATTGCATGAAAAAAAAGAGAAAATAGAGAACTCAACCGGATCTACCAGAATTTCCACCAGGGCTTCATCCCTGGCATTCCTTTCGGTTGGCCTTTCACATATTTCTCAGGTTCTCCATCAAACGTTTTTTTGCATCCGGCCGAGCAGAAATAATAAGTCGTTCCTTTATAATCCGACTTGAACTGCGCCGTCTTCTCGTCAACTGTCATTCCACATATCGGGTCAATAGCCATATTTAACCTCCCTGATATTGAATTCACACCGGGCTTCTTAAGCTTTTCGCAAAATTCCTGCCGAACTCAACGCACTTTTCAAGTTCTTCCTTCGTGGGCTGCCACTTGAATTTAATGCCATCCTGCATTTTCTTTATCTTAGCCTTCTCAAAGTTCTCCTCGATCAGTTTCACGTTCTCTCCGCTCCAACCGTATGAACCAAAGGCAGCCCCGACTTTGTTCTTGAACTTCAAGCCCTTAAGGTCCTCAAGTATTGGCTTTATGGTAGGCAGCAGGCCGTTATTCAGCGTGGGCGAGCCAATGATTATCCCTTTTGCCTTGAATATCTCAGTTAACACGTCATTGCGGTCACTCACTGCCATGTTGAAGAACTTGAACTTCACGCCTTCCATATAAAGTCCTTCTGATATCGCTTTTGCCATCTTTTCCGTGGCTGTCCACATGGTATCGTAGATTATCACCACAGAGCCGTCATTCTTTTGGGTAGCCCATTCATAATATTTGTTCACTATCTGGAGCGGGTCTTTCCTCCAGATAATACCGTGGCTCGGGGCGATGATGTCCACAGGGATGTTCAGTTTCTTGAACTCATCTATCTTCTTTATCACAAGGTCACTGAAAGGCGTAAGTATGTTGGCATAGAACTTGATGGCTTCCTGGTACACCTCTATCATATCCACCTCATCATTGAATCGTCCCGACGATGCATAATGCATCCCGAAGGCATCGTTTGGCATCAGGATGTTCTTGCCTGTGAGATAAGTGAACATGCTGTCAGGCCAGTGAAGCATGGGTGCAGCTACGAAAACGAGGTTGTTCTTACCGAGGCTGATAGATTCGCCTGACTTAACAACCTTGAAATTCCATTTCTCATGATAATGCTTGAATATGCTCTCGTTTCCTTTTTCCGAGACCACGACCGTGGCGTCAGGGATGAGTTTCATCAGTTCGGGGAGCCCCCCTGAATGGTCAACCTCTGCATGGTTCGCTATAACATAATCGATTTTTTTTATATCTATGATTCCTTGAATGTTCTCAATCATCTGCTGCGAATAGGGTCCCCATACCGTGTCAACAAGTGCCACCTTTTCATCCACTATCAGATATGCATTGTATGTCGTGCCCCTGTGCGTGGAATATTCGTGCCCGTGGAACTTCTTTATGTTCCAGTCAACGACTCCTACCCAGTAAACACCGTCTTTTAATTCAACGACCATTTTTTATCACTCCTGTATACTCCATGTATTTGATTATTTCCTGTTCAATGATATAATACTATTTGAGGACTATTAGCTATGTCACATTGGTCATTCTTTGAACCATGTGCATCCTAAAGAGAATCTTGAGCCAGTATAGCTAAAGAGAGGACAACTAATTAGTAAAAAATATGTGATGATTATCTTTTCCGAAGCGCCAAAGCCAAAATTATTCCAAAAACAGCAATAATTACTTCAAATGCGGGTGTTTTTCTTGATTCTTGTGTTTGCTCTGGAGTAATCGCATTATCTATAGTGCTTTCAGGCTTGAGAATTTCAATGGGCTTCGAAGTCGAGATAGGCATACTTGTGATATTTGGATGCAGGATTGGTGTTTCTTCAGGCATAAGCGATGTCTCATTTGAAACTTTTATAAGCCAAGCATTCTTTTGCCCATCTCCATCTGACTTTGTAAAACCTGCTAGGATATAGCCCCCATCCGAGGTCTGCTGAACTGAGTAAGCAATATCTTCATTCCCTTTACCAAAGGTCTTGTTCCATATCTCATTTCCATAGGCATCTATCTTAACAAGCCAGGCATCAGAATCACCTATTCCATATGAGCGAGTTAAACCTGCTATGATGTATCCGCTATCCGCGGTCTGTTGAACTGAGTAAGCCCATTCATCTGACGCTCCGCCAATAGATTTATTCCACTGATGATTCCCATTAACGTCAGTTTTGACGATCCAAATATCACTATAACTCCCCTCTTTCTGTGTTGTTACGCCTGCAAGAATATAGCCATTATCCGATGTTTGATTAACTGAATAAGCTATTCCACCAAATTTACTTCCAAGAATTTTGTCCCATTCCTTTTTTCCATAGGAATCTGTCTTAACCAGCCATACATCGTCCCCTCCTCTAAATCCATATGATTGAGTATATCCGGCAAAAATATAACCCCTATCTGAAGTCTCCTGAACAGAATATGCCCCCTCGCTTCCACCAAAACTCTGGTTCCATACTTTTTTTCCATTGAAATCTGTCTTAACCAGACAGGCACCATTTCCATTTTCAAAAGAATTTCTGCCTGCGAGGATATAGCCTCCATCTAAAGTTTGTTGAACTGAATTGGTATCTTGACAATAGGGTACTTCAAATTCTTTATTAAAGTAATTTACGGTTGCTGAAAATCCTTTACTCCATTGCAGATTACCGTTTGTATCTATCTTGGCAAGCCTGTCACCTGCTGAGATATAGCTACCATCTGAATTTTGATGAATATATGATGTTTTTGTCTGAGCTAATTTTGTGCTCCATTGTTGAGTACCTTTTGCATCTGTCTTAATAATCCAGGTTCCATAATCAAATTCTGATGCGAGTATATATCCACCATCCGAAGTCTGCTCGATGAAAATATGGCCGTCGACATTTATTCCCGGGAAGGTCTTGTCCCATTCCTCAGAAGGTGCAGCGAATACACTGCTTGTAAGGTATATAATCAAAATAGCAACTCCCATCATTATTCTGGGAATGCATTCTTTTTGAATGTTATTATTATGAATATCGCCTATATGTAGCAATGTGACATCCTCCAAATAAATTCCTATTTAGGGGTTTCAGTTATAATGCTATTTTAGTAGCCTAAATATACTCTTTCCAGTATAAAAAAGTTTCAAAATCAAGAAGATATATATGTATAAAATTAATAAATTTCTGCGTTTGCAAAAGCAATTAAAAAAGCTGCCACCAAATAAACTCCACTATTTCCAAAGGGTTTATTAAGAAAAAGTGAATAAGGTCATAATTGGGAAAATACCTATATAGCATAAAAGCTAATTATTATTCGTATAATCACGAACAAAAACGAGGATAATATGAAGACAGAACGCTGGGGCAACATAGGCTCTAAATTCGCGCATCTTACAAGCGTGCATCCATGCTACAATGAGAAAGCGCATTTCACGACAGCAAGGATACACTTACCCGTGGCTCCGCGCTGCAACATCCAGTGCAATTACTGCATAAGGAAGCTTGATAAATGCGAGCACAGGCCCGGCGTGGCTGGCGTTATCCTGAACCCGCAGGAGGCGCTCGTCCGTGTTGATAAGTACATAAAGGACATGCCGAACCTTCGTGTCGTTGGTATTGCAGGACCTGGAGAATCACTTGCGAACGAGGACACTTTCGAGACCCTGCGCCTTGTACATGAAAAGTATCCTGACCTTATCAAGTGTGTTGCTTCAAATGGTCTTCTGCTTGCTGAAAATGTGGACAGGCTCGTCGAGGTCGGAGTAACCAGCGTCACCGTTACAATAAATGCGGTTGATCCGAAGTTGGGGCGAAGATATATTCTTTCATGCGCTATCACGATAAAACCTACAAAGGCGTTGAAGGCGCGAAGCTGCTTATCGAAAACCAGTTCCTTGGCGTGAAGAAGGCAAGCGAGGCAGGTCTTAACGTCAAAGTGAACACCGTGCTTATACCTGAGATAAATTTTGAGCAGGTAAAGGAGATAGCAAAGAGAGCGGCTGAAAATGGCGCCATACTGATGAACATTATCCCGCTGATTCCCCTGCAGAAGTTCGAGAAGGAAAGAGCGCCTGAATGCGACGAACTCAACATGGCAAGGACGATCGCAGAAGAGTTCCTGCCCCAGTTCAGGCTGTGCAGGCAGTGCCGCGCTGATGCGATCGGAGTGCCGGGCATGGAGCCGTGTGGGTCACCGGTTCAGCAGAGGGCGACAGGGGAATATTATCACGCGTGAGGCAAAACTTCATCCATGCTCCCGCTCCTGAAACCCATAACATCCAGAGTGACATAAGTAAACCCCAGTCTTTTTAATTCCGAAGCCACACGGTCGCGCATTTCCAGAAAACGCATCATTTTATCCGGCATTATCTCAATGCGTGCTATTCCATCATGGTCGCGCACGCGCACAATTTCAAATCCCTTCTTCCGAAGATACGCCTCGGCTTCACCCACCCTTTTGAGCGCCTCGCGGGTTATCGCCTGCCCGTAGGGGAAGCGGGAGGAGAGGCATGCCATCGAAGGCTTATCAGCAACCGATAAACCAAGTTTATGAGCCATCCCGCGTATTTCTTCCTTTGTCACACTGAACTCGATGTAAGGATTGTATATTCCTTCCTCGGTGACAGCTCTCTGACCCGGCCTGTGCCCTCTCATGTCAGAGTAATTCGTTCCTTCTACGATGGTATTGAAGCCGTGTTCTTGTGCAATTTTTTTTAACTCCCTTATCAATCCCTTCTTGCAGTAATAGCACCTGTCAACAGGGTTCTTTGCAAAACCGGGTTCATCGAGTTCATCATAAAAAATTACAAGATGCCTTATCCCTATCTCCTTTGCGACCTGTTTTGCGCCTTCAAGCTCACCTGGCGCCAGTGTCGGGGCGTCGGCTGTGACAGCAAGCGCCATATCACCCAGCGCCCTGTAAGCGAGCGCGGCAAGCACGGAGTCGTCCACACCGCCTGAGAAGGCGATGAGGGCGCTGCCTTTTTCTTTCAGGGCTTTTTCAATAGACTGTATCTTATCGTCGATTGACATTGGGGGTTAGAAGGCTTCAAAAAGATGTAAGGTTTTCTACGGGCAAAAATCAGCATTATCTGGATATTTGATTTCTTTAATAAAGGAACCCGAACTTCCGTCATACCATAGCTCATAAAAAGCCTGGGGTGTTTCACTGGAAGAAGTGTTCGTCATTCGAACTTTTAGTATTGTTGAATAATTATGCACTTCCCAGGCAAATGCCTTATTCCATTTTGTGAAAAATGCCCCGGAGGTATATTCATTTTTAAAAGCCAGACATGGATATTTTTTAGCTGTATATTCCCCGGCTTCATTAACCAGGAAGCCATGATACTGGACATTACTCAAAACTGAATATGAACTGACTTTAACAGCTTCCTCAGGTACTTGATAACCGAGTTTACCGTATTCTGAAGCTGGCAAAGCGGTTTTGATCCCTTTCACCCGTACAATATGTTCTGACTCATCATTTGTGAAATTTCCCAGTAATGGAACAAAATTTTCAAACTGAGTATCCCAGAGCTGATATTTAGGTTCGCATCCTTCAGGAATATCACATTCGCTGGCTATAATTAGCATTCCTGTTAAGGTTCTACTTCCTGCTTCATCAGTTTTGTATGGATAAAACTCAAGGCTCGTATTCGAGCTTCCAACTTTTATGTTCAAATTCTCCATCAAATTGATGTCGCGATCAGTCGCAAGTTCAATCGGCACTCTGTTCCTGAGTTCAATAATCCCGTCATTGTCAGAGGTCACCTCCATTACGCCAAAAATGCCGCCGGGTTTGATCTCAGTTGTATTCTGCGACCTGAGCCACCCATATCTGAAAGCGGCGCCATCAAGCTTGAAACCAGAAAAATAAACGATTACAATCGGAGTGCTGTTCAGTTCCGTCTGATATGTGTACAGTTTTTCAATATAAGGCCCCAGAATCACATCGCTGATCTTATTTCCATACCTGAAAAGAGTGAACCATGTCTGAACTCCTGATTTTATTTCTACTGAATTAACAAAAATACTATACCCTTCTCCCAGGTTCCATGTCTCTAAAGGCCGCATCAGTCTCTCATCAAATTCGTTCTGCTCCAGGATTATCCTTGCAATATTTTTATCCGGTAAAAGCACATATTTTTCCCCCTGCCATCCAAGCGCCGAATAATAACCATTCGTACCGGTCGGAGTTCTATTTGCATTTTCATATACCTCGTAATTTAAAGTTATTGGTTTAGTTGTGTATATCAGGTTATGTTTATCTATCACCCTGTAGCTATTGTTCAGCAAACTCTGGTCTATAATCAGTTTTTCAGTGGAAACATCCTCCTCGCGCCAGAACCCGGGGAAATTCGAGGCACCCCACTTCTTCATTAATATCCCTGCTGATTCGTTAAATTTCTGACCAGATATTATTCCGGTGGTAGTATCGTTATCAGTGGAATCACTATCAATCACTATAGCTGCCTCCGGTTTCTCTTCTATGAGGGATCCGTTCATGTTCGGAGTGGAAAGTGTTTGAAGATTTTTCTCTTCCTCAATACAGCCTGAAAGAAATAGGGCAGTACTTAACATGAATATTACAACAATCATCCTGATTGAACGATCTCTTAATCCTTTCTTGCTTAATGCATACGGGGTGCTCATGATTTCCTCACTCTATATGGATGGAACGACAGGCTCGTATTCGAGCTTCCTACTTTGATGTTCATATTTCCCATCAGATTGATCGTACTTTCAGGAGCAAGTTCAATCGGCGCTCTGTTCCTTAGCTCAATCCTGCCGTTATCGAATGAAGTCACTTCCATGATGCCGAAGATGTTGCCAGGTTTTATCTCGGTTGTATCGTTTGACCTGAGCCATGTATATTTAAAATAAGCCGCATCAGTGCGTGGTAAAGTATCCACTCTTGCATAATAGATCATAAAATTTGGAGTAACATCGCTCAAGTTCATATGATATGTATAAAATTTATTTGGCCCATACTGCTGCACCATGACCGTATCAGCAAGCTTATTCGAATCTTTAAATAAAGTAATCCATGCCTGTCTGCCGCCAGAATCTTTTGCGCTTATTGAATTTGCGATTACCCTGTATCCTTCTCCCAATTCCCAGGACTCCCCAATAGTCATTTCTTTTTCCTCTGTTGCATTCTGCTCAAATATTATCTTCGCGAGCCTGTTCCCTTGTAAATACACATGCTTCTCTCCCATCCAGCCTAATGCCTGATAGAATCCATCTGTGCCTTCCGGAGTCCAGTTTACCTGAGCATAAACCAGATACCTGAGAGGTATCAGGTTTGTCGTGTATATCAGGTTGTGCCGGTCTATTATTCTGTAGGTATTATTCGGCAAGCTCTGGTCTATGACCAAGGTCTCGGTTGAGGCATTGGTTTCATTATCAAGCCAGAGTCCGGGGAAATTCCGGGCATCCCACCTCTTCGTGAAATTATCCTTTGTCTCGTCAAAAGCCTCTCCCCTGAAATACTCAAGAGCCTTTCGCTCTGTTGAACTGCTACCTGTGATTTTTTTCTCTTCCCTATCAACGATGTAGCGGATAATCTCACCGGTATAATCCGGGTCGCCAGCATCCAATGTAACTACAACAAAAAATCCGGAATAATTCTCAAGGTCGAGGAATTCGGAAGTTACCGCGATTAGTTTGTACATCTTCTCTTTCAGATATGGGTCACTAAGCACAATTTCTGTCATTTCTTCTCTTTCAGTCATGTTTAGAGGAGGAGGATTATCTGCCGAGTAACCGATGTTTAGTGAGCTCTCAGTCATGGATCCCCCTTCTGTTTTCTTTCCGCCTTTTCCGATCTTGAATGAGAATACATTTTTCCCTACTTCCCAGCCCCTGTATTTCACAGAGGCTGTTATGAAATAATCCCCTTCGACAGACTCATTGCCTGTTTTGACAGTAAGATTTGAATATGCGACCAATCGCCCATTCCCACTCTCATATCTTTGCCTGTCGTAAACATGGAGCTTATTTTCATCCATTTTAACGAAAAGTTCATGAGGAGCATATATTCCAGTCCTTATATCAATTTTATTTTTTTCATCGTTAAGCTTCAATAAAATTGATTCTGTTTCGTTGAAAACTCGGATAGTTCTATCATTATCGATCTTTTCTATCTTTGCAGTTTTTAACCAGTCTATAAGGAGATAATTCCGCTCCAAATATTCTATAAGTTTCACGCTATCTTTTCCTGGAATTTCATCCCAGGTGAAAAGATACACCCTTCCAAGCGCCAGCCGCTTTTTTTCCGGGATTATGTAAAATCCTTCAGGCTCTTGCTCCATAGAACCGTCAATATTGAGCATTCCGGTTCCATAATCCACAAAGATCTCGCTGCCGTTGGGGACATAATCAGGAACAGTAAATGAAAGGCCTGCAATAGTGTTCGTTCCCCTGGATGCAGGTGAACTTAATGACACGATGCTGATATCCGTATTGAACGGGGATGTCCCGTTTGTATCCTCTCCAGGCGTAATAATCCTTCCCGGTATATTGATCGCCATGCCTGAGCTTCTCCCTCCCTGGACGGTAGTTGCGTGAAAAATTACTTTTCCGGCGTATTTATTAAATAGGATAGTCCCACCGGAAAATGAACCAGGATAAGAGGAAATATAGTTGCCTCCATAAAGAGCCATCAGCTTCTCATCCAGGAATTTACCGCCTTTCGGTTCTTTTTTCATCTCCTCCTCCATGAAAAAAGCGCTCTGCTGCAAAGATAAAATCTTCTCTCCCTGGTAACTGAAGTAATATGACCTCTTGAAATCAAGAGTTTGATAATCAAGCCTGAAGATAGCTATTTTTACATCCTCGTTCTTCACTGGAATAGATGTTGCCACAGCGATCCATTCTGCCGAGGATAGATCAGACGGGTTTTCATTAAAAGACTGGACAAATACGATCACTGAGTAGTCCTTCTCCCGGGAAACGAACTTTGCATCATCAGAGAAATTAACCTTCCTCCACACAATGGAAGCCTGCGTTTTGTTGATTTCGTAGCCCGGTGTTGAGTAATTATAGATAGTTCCCTCATGGTTGGTACAAAAATCATTTTCCTCAAGAGGATTTTCATTCTCCAGGCACCCACTGATAAGGACTCCAATGATAAGGAGTCCGGTAATTATACTCAAAATTTTCATTTCTTACCCTCTTATCACAATCCAAGGTCTCAACTTTCTAATCATATATACCTCATCATTGTTACTTAATTCCTGAATGATCTTCCTGGGTATTATTGCCATTCCATTTTCATCATAAGCGAACCCTTTTGAAGCCAGATAAGAGCCGATATTGTTTACCACATTCTTGGGAATGATCACTACTTCGAACATATCATCCGGTGATGCATTCCAGATAAGCTCAAAGGAGACCATGTCAAGCTTTTCAAACTTTTCTTTCTCGTTCTCTTTTATTTCAACTTCCGTGATATTCGCCTTTGACCATGATTCATCCAGGTAAATTGTGTGCTCTCTCCCCCCTGTTTTTTCCAAGACCGTCCCTTTCCATATCTTTCGTCCTGTGCGGTGAAAATCAAGATAATCGCCTGCTGTCATTGTCAGATCTACTGCCTGTATGCCAGATTCCCTTGAAACGAGTTCAATGGCAGTGTTTATCATTGTGGGACCTGACGGAGTTCTGTGCTCCCATTTCAGGTTCCTGAAACTGGCATTCTCCCTGATCTTCGGGACTCTGTAAATGATATACGGACGGGCTGATGCAAGACCTGCCGGATAGGTCTTCTGCATATTTATGAAAACATTCCTGCCCTGCTTGGTGATATCGATGAGGCTTACATCGTAAGGTGAATCGCCATGGAAAATAGCAATTACTGTCTGGTTATTGAAATCTATGTCTGGCACTGATGGCTTTGTGCCAGTAAGATAGCTCGCATGTTTCTGCCATACATCCTCCCATTCTTCCCTGCTGTTGATCGCTAAAAAGATCTGGTTCTCATATCCGCTCCAGTCTCCGACTGCGACGACTATAGGGACTAATATCTCGCCCTTTGCCGGTATTATCTCTACACTGTTCACACGTTCGCCGCTTTGAAGGGTTATTATGATGCTTTCTTCAAAACCCCCGCGCCTGGGATATGCGCTTATGGTATATTTGAGCCCCTCAGTTATGTAGTCCCTGAAGATGTAATCCTCCAGGACTTCCATCATCCCCGGATCGGTCTTGAGGACAGGATAGGCTGCTGAAAGAGTCTTTTCCAGAGAAGGGAATGCGCCGTATCTGAGAGTGGAGTCGGGATAAAATTGAAGATATGTCGTTGAATTTCCAACATGGAGGCTTATGTTTCCCATAAGGTTTATTGTGCTTCCCGGGGCAAGTTCAATAGTTTCTTTATTCTTCAGTTCTATTATGCCGTTCCTGATGGATGTAACTTCCATGATTCCGAAAACATCACCTGGTATTATTTCTGTCGTATCGTTTGACCTGAGCCATGTGTATTTGAAATACGCTGCATCAGTACGCGGCAAACTGTCAACTCTGGCATAATAAGTTATAAAATTTGGAATGCTATCATTCAAGCTCCTCTTATAATAATAATATTTATTTGGTCCTTCAGCCGCGGTCATTACTTTATCATCGAGTTTGATTGTACCCTGGAATAAAGTGATCCATGCCTGTCTGCCGCCTGAATCTCTTGCGCTTATTGAGTTTGCGATTAACCTGTATCCTTCTCCCAGTTCCCATGACTCGCCAATGGTCATTTCTTTTTCATCTGTTGCATTCTGTTCAAATATTATCTTCGCAAGCCTGTTCCCCCCCATATATACACGCTTCTCTCCCATCCATCCCATTGCCTGGTACTTTCCATCCGTGCCTTCTGGGGCTTTTCCCGTATGCCTGTATATCTGATAATTTATGGATACAGGTTCTGTCCTGTAAATGAGATTGTGTTTTTCAATTATCCTGCCGGAATTATTCATGATCTGGTTTATAACAAGGGTCTCGCCTGAAGCGCCCGTTTCCATATCCCGCCAGAACCCGGCGAAATTTCCAGCGTTCCATTCTCTTGTGAAAATGCCGGTTGATTCGTTAAAATCTGGATCTGTTATTGTTTCGATAGCAATATTTGAATCTGTGTGATTGCTATCAGCCCATCCTCCAGGCCCAGGTACATAGTTTATTAGAGTCTCCCTTCGGTATGATGGGTGTTTGAAGATTTTTTTCCTTCTCTATACAGCCCGATAGGGACAGGGAAGCACTTACTATGAATACCACAAATATTATCACAAATAATCGATTTCTTTTCGGCATTTGAAACCTCAGTTCTAACCTAATAGCCTCCGATGCAATAGAAACATGTCAAAACAAGAAATAGAACTGTAATTATAGTTACAATGACAGTGAAAAAAGCCCACTTTCGATTTCGGAGGATCATTTCTGAAACAATCCAGGAAGGAATTAGCGGCAAAATGATAATTGCTAGAATCATACCGTTATCTCCGATAACCCTGGTCAGTTTTAGGGAATCCAGGGCTATTATAGCTAGCGTGGAAAAAACCAGGCTGTTCATTAATGCTATGAATATTATGACGCCTGCAAGAACTATCCATTTGCTTCTATCGTCTGAAGAAGCCATTTTTTTGAGTTTTGCCCTCTCCTTAAATATCGCCGCAGATAACAGGAATACGATTAAAAGAAATAGAGTGACCTGTGTAATTGCTTTCATTCATTTCCACCTTCTGCAGAAAATCATTTTCACGATCCTTGAATGGTTTATCTGATTCCCTTATTTCCTGATTACACTCCTTACTTATAAAACTTTTTCCTAAACTACGAACCAATCCGTAGCTTACACAATCTCTTTTAACATCCCCGCCAATTAATGACCAGATGACAGAAAATGAACCACCAAAGGGCGATGAAAAGCTCCTCATCCTGCCCCTTGGCGAGGAATCAAAGAAGATAACCCAGGTAATCTCCAATGACACGGCGCGCAAGATAATCGAACTCCTTGCTGATGCGCCTCTCTCTGCTTCCGATATCGCGGAGCGCCTTGCGACGCCTCTCACTACCATTGTCTATAACCTTGAGAACCTTGAAAGCGTGGGGCTCATCAGGATTGATAAAATAAAATACAGCGAGAAGGGCAGGGAGGTAAAGATATACGCACCAGTCAGGAAGCTTATCGTAGTCGTGCCTGAAAAGACGGATAGGAAATCCATTGGCGATATTCTCAGGAAATATGTAGGAGTTTTGCTGGCTGCGGTGCTGGCTTCAAGCATTATCGAGTTCTTATTTTTCAGGGCAGGCGCGCCGCCGTGGACGATGACAGCTTATAGTTATAATATTAAAGATGCTGCCAATTCGCAGAACATTGCCGCTGTGTCGGAAGAAGCGAACGCATCAATAAGAGGTTTCATGGGCGATTTCGGAGGGATGAACCAGACGATACCCGTTGCTACTGCAACACCGACTCATGTACCTGCCCCTTTAATTGAAAAGAGCGGCGCCGTCAGCCAGACGGCGCCGGATATGTTTTCAAATATTGCAGACACAGTTTCGGCGCATCCTGGTTTACTGTTTCTTCTCGGATGCATATTTGCGGTTGTTCTGCTTGCGATGTGGGATTATCGAAAAAGAAGGAAAAATGGCTGAAAGCGGTTGGATTCAGATAAGATAAACATGGAAAGACCCGAAAGAAAAGTTGATAATATTAGAAAAGATATTTGAAACGGTTTCAAAATAACTGGTGGTAGAATGATGATTGGAATTGGTGAAATATTAGTGGGCATAGTGGCTATAGTACTTGCTTATATCGCCTACATCCTGAAAAAACAACTGCGCACCTTTGAAAAAACCCAGGCGAGGCGCATTTTAGACCTCATGGTCATAGGGGTCGGTCCTTTTCTGGCTGGATATCTTTATTCCGCAGGAACGCAGCGGGGGGATAAAAATCCAGGCAACTGCAGGACTGCTGATATTCCTGTATGGGCAGGCTGATATATTTGAATAAGTATGATTCTATAGTTGTAGGGGGAGGAGTCAGCGGGCTGCTTTCAGCTCTCGTATTATCGAAGTCAGGTAAAAAAGTCCTTGTCCTTGAGAAAAACAACTTTCTGGGCAACAACTGCAACAGTTATACAGTTGACGGCTACCAGGTTGATACCGGCCCTCATGCCATAACCCAACTGCGCAGAGGCGGACCGTTGACATATTTAATGAACAACTATTTCGATTATATTCCAGCTTTTGTGGATTATGGGAATTATTTCATCAGGACAGAGAAGGGATTGCGGGATGTGCCCACCACTCTCGCAGGTTATCTTACGCTGGATATCCTCCCTGGAAAAGATCGCCTCACCATCGTGCGGGCGCTGGCAAAAATGGTATTGTTGAGGCGAATGGGCAAAGACCTTACAAAGATATCTGTTTACGAGTGCCTTCCATGGGATATGCTCTCTTCTGATACAGCAGAGTTCGTTGATACATTCTGCTATTTCCTGTCCGGAAGATCTATGAGAGAGACCTCAGTTCAGAGGATGTTCGTAGGCGGCGCGTTCGTTGAAGAGAACCTCCAGGATGATATGATGGAAAAAAGCAGTTATCACGATGTCGTTGGCAAAGCAAATATTTGCAGGCTATTGAACAATAAAAAAGTGAGCTATGACCAGTATTATCCCAGGGACGGGCTTAAAGCCATTGTGAACGCTGTGCAGTTTTCATTCCCAAAGACAGTAGAGATCAAAACGAACGCCGCCGTGCAAGAGATCATTACAAAAGACAGTACTGCAACAGGTGTTTCTACAAAAGAAGGTTCCTATTATGCTGACAAAATCGTTTATTCAGCTTTCGTAAAAGATATTCCTGATTATATCAGAGACCTGCCCGCGCAATACGTTTCTCAGCTTAAGATGGTAAAGCAATCAAGAACATTGACAATATGGCTTGGGATCGATGAAAAGTTCGGGGAATTCAACTATACGGGGGGAGAGGTGTGGTTCAGGAGGAAGGCTTTCTGGGCGATGCCTATAAGTAATTACAATAAGAATTTTGCGCCTGAAGGTAAGAAACTTGTCGGCTTCATGTTCAATATTGATGAGGGTGCGGAGTACGAATCTGAAAAACACGATGCTTACGAAACTATTTTACGCGTGTATCCAGGCATTGAACGATTCATAGATATGACCCATTATCAGGTAACGACACCTGAAAAAGCTGCTGTGGCGATCAACGGGTTTATCGCGAATACAGAAACGCCGATAAAAAATCTCTATGTTGTCGGGACTGACGCTGATAACAGAAGCATGGGAATAACAAGGGCTGCTTATTCAGTGGTGAAACTTATTAAGGTTTTGAGAAGAGAGGGGTATATAGTTTATTAATAAAGGTTCGAGGTTTGGTTATATTTTTTAGTAATGTTATATATTTCTAACAAAAAAGAAAGTTACCAAAATGTTATATATACATAACATAATGTTATAAATAACAAACATTAGTGGTGAAAAAACATGGAAAATAACATCGAAAAGGCAAATAAAATGTGGCTGACGCTGGTGTGGATTTATATCGCAGCCGCAGTTTACACTCTCCTTTATGGCGATTTTTTCTTGAAAGAGATAATAACAAGCGCCATTGGAGCGGTGCTGATAATCAGTTATCTTGTCCGGAAAAGAAAATATAAGGATGAACTCAAGCCTGACGAAATGACAAGAAAGATATCTGAAATGTCATCCAATATTGCTTTCATATCAACGTTGATAACTATCGCTCTTATGGCTATCGCGCTGGAAACGTTTCCCGCGATGATCGATGCGAAGGGAATACTGGCAGTTCTGGTGGCGGTCATAATATTCTCAAAGATCACAGGTCAATTGTATTATTCAAGGATGAAAAAAGAGATCGGATTCTGATAAGGGGGCAGATGAAAACCAGGATTAAGGAGCTTCGCGCAAGATACGATATGACGCAGGAAGACCTTGCAAAACTAGTTGGCGTAAGGAGAGAGACGATAGTCTTTTTAGAGAAGGGAAAGTATAATCCCTCATTAAAACTTGCATACGACATATCGAGGGTATTGCACTCCAGAATAGAAGAGGTCTTTCTATTCGAAGACTGAGTGTTGTGAAATAAGATACAAAAGAGGTGGATCATGAACTTTGTAGAGAAAATAACCGGAATAATAACTAACCCGAATGAAACGATGAAGAACATAGCGCAAGAGCCGCTGATCGAAGAAGCTGTGATGATCGTTGGATTATACGCGATCATAAGTGCGCTTGCAGGGTATGTACAGTCTTACAAGGTGACGTATATCTATGAGGGGTTCGAGAACATGCCCTCTTCAATGGGGTCGATAATAGCGATAACTGCCGTTGTAGGCGGATTGCTGGGAGCTTTCATAATATGGCTCATCGGAACAGGGATAATTCACTTGATCTCAATGGCTCTGGGAGGAGAAGGCAAGTTCTCTCCCCAGATGATCACAATTGTAAGTTATTGTATGATCCCCCTTGTTTTTGGGGGCATAATTTCACTCCTATTGCTTTTTACTTCAGAACCAATGACCATAACGATATCGAGAACAAACCCGATGGCAGCAAAAGAACTATCTAATTCATCCAATTTTCTTATTTCGATGATTATCGGATTGCTCTTTCAAATATGGTTCACCGTTCTTCTCTTCTTCGGTCTGAAAAGCGCACAAAACCTCACAGCAGAAAAATCAGCAGCTATAGCTTCGATCCCTCTGGCGATAACTGTAATTTCGCTGTTGTGGAGTTTCCGGAGCATAGGCATCATATGAGAAACGTATTGAAGATCGAAAACGTATCCAAGTCATACCATCTCGGCAAGCTCGAAGTGCCTGTTCTGCACGACATTAATCTCGAAGTCGCAGAAGGCGAGTTCGCTGCTGTAATGGGTCCATCAGGCAGCGGAAAAAGCACTCTTATGAACCTGATCGGCTGCCTTGACCGCCCCACATCAGGGAAAATAATCCTGGGCGACAGGGACACATCTATTCTCTCAGACATTGAACTTGCCCGCATCCGCGGGAAAAAACTCGGGTTCATATTCCAGACCTTTAACCTCATATCCCGCCTGACCGCGCAAAAGAACGTGGAGATGCCGATGATATACCAGGACATTCCCAGGCAGCAGAGGATCAAAAGAGCACAGGAACTGCTTGAGATGCTCGGTCTTAGCGACCGTGCAGACCACAGACCGAGTGAGCTTTCAGGAGGGCAGCGCCAGCGCGTCGCCATCGCACGGGCGCTTGTGAACGACCCTGAGATACTGCTTGCTGATGAGCCAACCGGGAACCTTGACTCAAAGACAGGACGGGAGATCATGGAAATATTCAACAAACTTCATAGTGAAGGAAGAACTATTTTGATGGTCACACATGACCAGGGACTGGCGCAGAACTGCGGCAGGATAATCAGACTTAAAGATGGGAGGATCGAAGATGGAAAAAACAGTTGAAATTACGAAAGTATCAAAATCATTTAACGGGCAGACCGTAGTAAAGGACATATCTTTTGATATAGAACCCGGTGAGATATTCGGGCTCATAGGACCAAACGGGGCAGGAAAGACAACAATTATCCGCATGCTGCTTGATATAATCAGACCGGATGCAGGCGAGATAAAGATACTGGGCAGCGGGCAACCGGAAGAAACAAAAGATTTGATCGGCTACCTGCCGGAAGAGCGCGGATTGTACCGCAGGCTTACGGTCATGGATTCTCTTCTCTACTTTGGGGCGCTGAAAAACTACCAGACCAAAAAAAAGGTTGTTGAACTACTTGAGCGGATGGAAATGCTCCAGCATAAGGACAAAAAGCTCTCTGAACTGAGCAAGGGCATGCAGCAGAAGATTCAGCTCATCGCTGCCATCTGTCACGACCCGCAGCTCATAATTCTTGATGAACCGTTCTCAGGTCTTGATCCCGTGAACATGAAACTTGTGAAAGAGATGATACTTGAACTCGGAAAAGAGGGAAAGACAATACTTATCAGCACTCACATGATGGATCAGGTAGAGCGTATGTGCGGCAGGATATTCATGATCCACAGGGGCGGCGGGGTATTGTACGGCAGCGTCAGCGAAATAAAGTCAAGGTTCGGGAAAAATACCGTTTTCCTTGATTTCAAAGGAGAATTAAAAAATATACAAGGGGTTAAGAGATCAAATATTTCAGGTAATTATGCGGAGCTGATACTTGAAGACGGGGCAGATACACAGGAAGTCCTGAAAGCCATAGCAAGGGATGTGAGGATAAGCAGGTTCGAGGTCTCATCCCCGTCACTCAACGAGATATTCATTAAGGTGGTGGAAGAATGACGAAGTGGATAACCATTGCAAAACACGAATTTGCATACAATGTTCGAAGAAAAGAATTCCTGTTCATGGCATTCGGGCTGCCATTATTGATATTTGCATTAATTGGCCTTCCGGTAATGGTAATATTAGGCGCAAGTAACATAACTTCAGAAGATATCAAGATAGGTTATGTCGATAAAACAGGTACTTTCGAGGGGAATTTTACCAGGTACGCAGGTGAAGAGCTTGCAAAAAATGGCCTTCTTGAAGGAAAGATAACTCATTTCTTTGTCATACCTGCGGATTACAGATCCACAGGGAAGATCGACATATTTTCTACAAAAAAATTATCAATGAGCACAACGGCAGTCGAAGGACAAATAAAAGGCTTCCTGCTTGACAACCTCCTGAAAGGGGATAATAAAGAAATAGTGGAAAGAGTGAAAAAACCTATCAAGAGCGAATATTTCACCCTGAACGAAAAAGGGGAGAGCGGAAAGGGAGATATATCAGGGCTTCTTATTTCCTTGGCATTTGCATTTTTTTTCATGCTCTCCATCTTCACTTCATCCAATTTTCTCCTGCAAGGGGTTGTTGAAGAAAAAGAGAACAGGGTCATGGAAATACTTCTGTCATCGGTCTCACACCGGGATTTGCTAACAGGCAAGATATTCGGGCTTGGCGCCGTTGGGCTGACACAGGTGTTCATATGGCAGGCTATCGGCCTTACAGTCCTCTCATCCGGTCCTGTAGCATTACTTCTAAAAGGCATCAGTATTTCTATCCCGTTGTTGATATTCGCATCAGGCTATTTCATATTAGGCTACCTTGTCTTTGCATGCATACTGGCAGGAGTAGGAGCTATTGCCACAACTTCACGCGAGGGCCAGCAGATCGCAGGGATATTTACGATAACAGGCGCGATGCCGCTTATGATGTCTCAACTCATACTCTCAAAACCGGATTCAATTATCAGCATGATATTCAGCTACTTCCCGCTGACATCTCCAATTACGATGATAATGCGTATATCTACAGGAAATGTAAAGTATTACGAAGTGGTTCTGAGCCTTATTATCCTGACGGTTTCCATTCTTGTTATCATAGAATTGTCTGTCAAAATATTCAGGGCAAGTCTTCTGATGTACGGAAAAAAACCAACGATTACGGAGTTGATAAAATATGTACGGTAAATTACTGGCAGGGCTTTTAATAATTTTATTTTTTTCAGGTGCTTCGCAGGCTGCGCTTGCAGAGAACTCACTGAAGATAAGCCTCATTAAATACGATCCATATCCTGTGAGCCCTGATTCTGATTTTGGCGTGTGGGTACAACTTGAGAACGTGGGGGATAACGATATTAGCGCAGTGTCCATCGAATTTGTCCCGAAATATCCGTTCTCGATAAAACCAGGTGATAGCGCCATTAAATATCCTGGGACCATAAGAAAAAATGATAAGATTATCTATAAATTTTCCGTCCACGCTGATAAGAATGCGTTTGTTGGCACGAATAAGATCGAGATCGGTTACAGAGTGGATGGTTCATTCACCAAAAAGGAATTTGACATTGAAGTAGGCAGTGATGTGGTTGATGCCAAAGGCACTGTCAGGCTGGAGAAATATGCCTTGAATCCTGAGGTGTTCATGGCTGGAGATACAGGCACCGTTACTCTGGCGATCAAGAATAGCGCCACTGCATACACGATAAAAATAGACGGCAGGGATTACAGTATGAACGCGCAGATACAGTCTGCGCAACTGCTTGGGAACGAATTCATAGACGTTACGAGCGAACCCTACTATAATCCGGGCATAATAGGACCGGGGGACTCCCTGGAGCTTCCATATACAATAAAGGTCAGGGATAATACGCCTGACGGCACTTATTTCCTGGATTTTGCACTCACGGGAAGCGCGCGCCTCTACAGCCTGAACCTGAAGATACCGATAAGAGTGGACTCATCATCTATTGATACAGCACTCTCTGAGAATCCAACAACAAATGCTGGTAAGGTTATCCTCAATATAGCGAACACAAGACCTAATACACTTCAGGCTGTGACAGTCATTCCCTTGGGCAATGTCACTTTCGAGCCTGCTACATATTTCATCGGAACGATGGAACCTGATGAGCTTTTTACGGTAAAGTTCGACATGAAATCTGGAAATCCTGGCAACGTAAGCTTCAGCCTCAGGTTCAGGAACGGGGACAACTGGCATGAAACTGATGTGATGTCTGTGGCACTTGACGGTTCAAATAATGTACGAACAGAAAGTGGCAACAATTCCACACTTCCGGTTCTTGGAATACTTGGCTCTGCGCTTGTCCTTTTCGGCGGGTTCTTTGTTTTCATGAGGCGAAGGAGAGCGAAATCAGGATGAAGCTGATAGATGCCCTGGAACAGGTTTCACTCAGCTTCAGAAGCAATAAGTTCAAGACCCTGATGTCGAGCCTGGGAATAATAATCGGGGTTATCGCCATCATTGTTATGCTTTCGGTGGGCGAGGGACTGCAGGAAGGGGTTGGCTCTGCTTTTAAAGGAATGGACCTTGACGTGATAACGGTTTTTCCGGGCGGCGCGCACTTTGGCCCGGGGAGACAATTTACATGAAGCCCGCTGAATTCGATGACAAGGACGTGCATACCATCGAGAATACGGTTGGCGTAAAAACAGTATCACCCCGCAGCGGTGCCGGGATGTCTGTCAATTTCAGGGATGAGGAACGCTCCATCTCATTAACTGCTGTAGCGCCGGGAAAAGAACAGGGAATTTCAGACCTGATCGACAGGGGGCGCTTTCTCATGGATTCTGACAGGAGCGCGATCGTGATAGGCAGTGACATCGCAGATAATATGTTCAAGATGCCCCTGAATCCCGGCATGCGCCTGACTATTAAGAATAAAAATAATGATGTGAGCAGGGATTATACGATCGTGGGGATACTCGGTGAAAAAGAGCAGACCTCTGCATTCGGGGGCAACTCTAACATGGAGATCTTCACAACGCACCAGTCATTGAAAGACCTGCTTGATGCAAAGACCTATTCATATTCCCAGATACTTGTTACGGCGGAATCCCAGGATGAGATAGAGGCAACTTCAACACGTGTGGATGAAGCATTAAGACGGCTGCATAAAGATGAGGCGTACACCGTATTTATGATGAAATCAATGCTCGAAGGAATAGCCCAGGTTCTGACCATGATAAAATTCGCACTCGGTGGAATCGGCGCGATCGCCCTTGTCGTTGGAGGTGTGGGTATTGTGAACGTAATGATGCTTACTGTTACGGAGCGGGTAAAAGAGATCGGAGTGATGAAGGCAGTAGGAGCCACGAAGCAGGATATTCAGTTGATATTCATGCTTGAGTCAGGGCTTCTGGGATTCGTGAGCGGGTTGATCGGTGTGACCATTGGAGCGGGGATATCTCTTTTGATCTCTTCACTTGGCGATTTCCCGATGGCTATCAAGTGGACATCGCTTGCGATTGGCCTTGTTTTTGGCGTGCTGACTACTACTATTGCAGGCGTGTATCCGGCGAATAAGGCAGCAAGGCTTGACCCTGTGGAAGCGCTGCGGGCTGAGTGATGGAAAGGCGGCGCAGTGGATTTTTGCGTGAACAGTGGAGTGAAATTGAACACGGATGACACGGATCAGACGGATTTTCACTGATCCTTGCGCATCCGTGTCATCTGCGCAATCCGCGTTCCATCACAGGATTCTTGACCGGGTTTGCGTTATTATGTGAGAAGCTTCAGACCTTTGATAACAAAAAAGCTGCGGCGCCGCGCAGTTCGCAGGGTCGCCTACCCGTGTTCTAGGGCGCCCCGTAATTGATGGGGGAGGTAGGATGGGGATTGAAGGCTGGCGGGGGCGCGCACACGCAATAATTGACCGTCATTGTTGGGAAAGATATCTTTATGAGAATAATGTAAAAATTATAAGTTTTGATTTTATAATAAAATTTATTTTAAATCCAAATATTTTATTGTAAATCTCCATTAATGCCTCTAATCAGAAGGTTTAATGCAGATTACTTATATGAATACATTATATATAAATCGCATTGGAGACTAAAATATGGGTGAAAAGATTGATAAAGTGGCTCATAAGATTGAATGGAAAAAGGTTTATTCAGATCATAAAAATGATATAATTTTAGTTACAATTTTTATATTAATTATTATATATGTTGGATTTAGTATTTTAATTAGACAAGTTTCTTATAAAGACTTAGAAAACAATCTAATTGCTGGAGCTGTTGACATATTGATTGCGAGTGCTCTTATTCCGTTTTTAGTCGTGATTAGAGAGAAATGGAAATGGAATAGTGTTAAAGATACGGTTTATGAATCTTTGGGGGATGAAATAAGTAACATTTTTACGGACATCACAAATTTTTGCAAAATTGATGTCAAAGGGAATCTTAATTTTTATCCCACCGAAGATGGAAATTTGTTAAATGGCGGATATGGTGAATTGTTTATTATTAGAAAAAATAATATTGGAGACATCGAACATAAATATTTTAAGTTTCTTGAACCTTCGATTATTGTGTCGCTCTTAAAGATTCAAAAATACCTTAATAGCCTGGATCTAAATATAAGAATCAGAAATAGAAATATTGAACTAAATAGTCCTTATACCAGACCCGATTCAGAAATTCTTGAATACGTCAAAGGAAAAATGGCTAGTATTTTCAATGAGATAGATAATCTCCGTGAAGAGCCCAACTTAAAAAATCATATGAGTGAAAACTAGTACGGATTATGAAAAATACTATAGGAAAAATACTTTATTCATCTCTTGGTTTAATTTTATTACTATTGACAGTTGGTCTTCCTTTTATAGAAAAATTCTACTTGAGTCACAAGTATGAACTTATTCTTGTATACTTTCATGCTTTCGCATTTCTTTTGATTGGAATCTCTATGATGTTTTTTACTTCAATTCTAATAAATTTAAAATTACCTAAAGTAGATTTTTCAAACAAACAATCACAAAAACTCTTTCTGTTTACAATTCTCTTTATTTTCATGACTTATTTTGTCATAGGAGAATGCCTTTGGTCATTTCTATTATCAGGTCTTACTGAAATAAATATATTAAAAACAAATAATCCAGAGTTATTGACGCGAATTATACCAACAATGGGTGCTGGTCTCATCTTTTTCTATAAAATTTTTGGGTATATGCAAAACGTGGATTTAGATTCTTTTAAAATAAATTTCAGAGAATCACTTCCATTTATCTCATCAGATATTGGAGAATTTAATTTCATAAAAGATATACTTAGAGATATAATAATTGTTTCTGTTTTTTTAACCTTTCTTATAATAGGTATCAATGGAAAAACATTTATTGTTCAATATTCTGATTCCTTGTGGATTGATTCAATATTAAGTGCCCTGATCGTAAGTCTAATTTTTACATTTTTAGAAGTTTATGTTTGGATTGCAACTATCCAGTATAAAGAAGATTTAGTAAGTTATGCAAAGGATGTGAATTTGAACAATCAAAAGAAAAAATCTTCAAGAACATATTATAAAATAAATTATAAAACTTATTTCATTGAAAATTTGAAAAAATCCGAAAGATTAAAACAGATATATTCATTCATTGATAGAGAAAACCAATCTTCTATTTTTTGTTGATATTGATGCTAATTCTTTTTGGTTACTTTTCGATCAAATCCATAGATTCAAGCGAAGAATATGTTTCAATAAAAGCAAATATCATTAACGTGTCGGTCTCAGATATTAGTACTGGTAAGATATATTATAGCGAAATTGCATATCCAAATGAAAAGCAACTTTCTTTTCAATTAGGTAATATTTCTTCAATAAATAATACACATGTTCTAAAGCAAGTTGATGATGAACGGGCAAATGCACAATTAAAAAAAATTGTCAAAAACGGCTACCTTAATGTTCATATTAATGATACAATTTCTTTCTGGAAAATGAAAATAAACAAAAATAAAATAAAAAACACAACATCCTACATTGTTCCTGAAGAACGAACAAAGTTATTATTTTCTCCTATCGATGGTGATGTTTTCCTATTTTTATCAGAAAGACATGATATATCACAATTCTGTGAAATAAGTATTACCGATTATTCAATGAACGGAGACATAGATATTCATAAAATAAACATTTTTAATGAAACAGGAAACATCAGTTTTATCAGATTTTACGAACATTATCATATATATCCAGAAAACGATATTGGAATTATTTTTATGAAAAATCAAACGCTAGCTAATGATATAAAAGAATTTATTTCAGAGAACAATCCAAACTATGCCTATATGATAATAAATGAAACAGATATTGATTTAGAAAGAATATACGGAAAATGCATTACGTAAGACTTATGCACGTATCAAATATTTTATCTCATGACGACTACCCATGACCCACCTCCTCACCTCAATCTCAATATCCGCCCCTCCCTCGCGCATATGGCACATCCTCACCGATTTTGCCAGTTATCCCCGGTGGAACCCTTCATCCGCAGCGCCACCGGCGAACCCAGGGAAGGCGCGCATCTCGAAGTATATCTCCAGCCTTCAGGCGCAAGAGGCATGACTTTCCGCCCTCGCGTTCTCAAAGCAGAGCAAAACCGTGAACTGCGCTGGCTGGGACACTTCCTGATACCGGGTCTGTTCGACGGCGAGCACATTTTCACAATCGAGCCGCTTGAATCAGGACGTGTGCGATTTGTGCAGCGCGAGATCTTTACAGGGCTGCTTGTTCCCCTGTTTATGCGCTGGCTGGAAAAGGACACGCGGCGGGGATTTGAGGAGATGAACCGGGCGCTCAAAGAGAGGGCGGAAAGTTGATTGAAGCTTTTTTTACGACGTTTTTTATAGACTATGTTTAATAAAATTATTCACGAAGGTTTAATATCGAATGCATACATAAAAAGTAAGCATGGATGTTGCTATTTCCAGTGATGTTGCGCCAGTGATAAAGGATTCAGTTCACAGGGAAATCATACTTCTGGAATCAAAGATCAACCTGGTGAAAAGCGAAATAAAAAAGTTCGAAAAGCAGTATAAATTAACATCTTCCGGTTTTCTCAAAAAATTCGAAAAAGGAGAGCTTGGCGATTTGCAGGATTATTTTGAATGGTGGGGTCTGATAAAAGGACTTAAGACGCTGGGAGAAAGACTTAAAAAGGCAAAAGCGGTGGTTACTTATTGGTAATCTCTGATTATTTTAAGAAGATATCCAGATAGGAGAAGAACGACCAAAATATAGATTCAATCTCTCAGACAACAAGGACAAAGTGATTTTCAGATATGATAATGCCGCCCATCATAGAGATGTTCCCACTTTCCCGCATCACAAACATGTGCGTACAAAGGTCATATCTTCAAAAGAAATAGGGATCGCTGAAGTTTTGTCTGAAATTGAAAATATGATATTAAATGAATTTTCAGGTTAATATGCACATTTTCACCATCACACCGCATGAAGCTCGACGTATGCGATTTATGCAGCGCGAGATATTTATGGGGTTTCCCTCTTTAGGCGCGGGAAAAGGACACGCTGCGGGGGTTTGAGGAAATGAATAGGGCGCTCAAAGTGAGAGTGGAAGGATGAGTGTAGGCTTTATCTCAGCATTCTCTCAACATATTCCAGCGACTTCTGCTGCTGCTTCAACGTTACATTCCCTTTGATCCCATGCTCCATAAGCAGTTCAAGCATCTCTCTCAGGCTCATATCCGCAAGCTCTGAAGCCTCCCTCAAAGTCACTTTCCTGTCCCTGTACAGATTCACTGCATACTCTCTCAATCCGAGTTTGATAAGTTGTCTTATCGCATCAGATTCGTCCACATCTTCCTTTTTCGCGCGATAGCCGATCCTCGCAGAGAGGTCTTCAGGCAAACGTATTGTTTTAGTTATCATTCTCAACCTCATCCATAGCCAGATGGTATTCTTCGTCTGAAACAAGTTCTTTCAAATTACCCAAAATCTTTTTTGATTCGTCTTTTTTAATTGCTCCCTTCTTCACAAGGAATACAATAACAGATGCAGGGGTCAAATACGGTATATTGAGATTATCAAGAAGAGTCAGGAATTTGGCATCATCACTCGATATTGCAGAAGAGTTCTCATGAAGCATCAATACCTGAGCCTCACCGCCTTTTATCCCCAGGCTTTTTACGAACGAACTATTGAGGGGATTTTTTACCTTTAACAAGCCTTTATTAATGTTCTCATGAATTTTCAGGGCATCAGGAAACCTGTCTTTGTTCTCTGTGGTTTCATTCATAACCGATGGCGGAATTAATACTTCGATATTGTTGAGGATTATCTCTTTAGCTCCGGCTTTTGTCAGCTTTATCAATGAGTCGGAGTCCATCACAAGTTTCATGTATTCTAATGTATTAATTGTAATACATAAGCTTTTTGTCTTATAACAGGGGGATTTATTGATAGTTAATTTATAATACAGAATTTCACAGAGTATGGATTTCATGACCAGAGCAGAAATGATTTTGGACATTATCAAACGGCGCCGTAGCGTCAGGCATTTCGACGGCAGGGCGCTTCCCGATGAGCAGATGGAGCAAATCCTTGAAGCAGGCAGGTGGGCTCCTTCAGGCGCGAATGCCCAGCCATGGCGCTTCATCGTCGTAACAAAGAAGGATATACTCAAAGCCGTTGCCGAGCGCTGCTATTATAAATTATTCAAATCCCGCCACGTTGGCGAGGCTGGTGCTGTCGTGGTAATCTGCGCAGACCCGGAAGCAGGAAGCTCAACCTATATACTTGACTGCGCAATAGCCGGAGCCAACATGGCCCTGATGGCAACCGCACTGGGTATAGGCTCATGCTGGATAGGCGCATTTGAAGAGCCTGCCCTGAGAAGCATCCTGCTCATACCTGAAAAACTGAAAATCATCGCGCTCATAGCCTTCGGATACGAGGTCGGAAAAGCATCTGTCCCGCCCAGGCTTCCGCTATCTGCTATCGTTCACCATGAGATGTATAAAGCCGCAGGTGAACCCGGCATCATTACAAAAAAAGCTCCTCCGGTCCATTCTCAGTATTAGGGAAATTATTGCGTGTTTTTTTCAACAGACGGTGAATTTTATATTAGAGTTTCACTGAATATATTTAAATATATTAAGTTATAATATAACCTAAGGTCAAAGGAGGCCGAATTGGTATGAATAAAATTAAAACCTTATTGCTGGTGGCAATGGTTTTAACAGCGGTAACGGCAATCACGGTCGCAGGGGCGGAAGATTCAGTCAGCTCAGCGAACGATGTAATTACTGGTTATTCAAATAACAAAGTAACCCGTGACGCGGTTAAGACAGAACTTAGCAATAAATATGCATCAGGAACGCTTACAAAAGCAGACCTGAAAAAAGTAATAACAGCAGCTTACAATCATAATCTCCTTAAAAGAGATGACCTGAGGTGGCTGCTTGGTGAAATGTATAAAGAAGGCAAGCTCACAAGGGCAGACCTGAGATGGATTCTCACAGAAGCCTTTAAGAATGGCGAGCTAACAAGGGACGACCTGCGGTTCATAATTGCGCAGGCATACAAGAACAATGAACTCACAAGGGCAGATATCAAGTTCCTGATCACTGAGGCTTATAAAGCCGGTGAACTCAAGCGCGGCGACATTGCGTGGATAATAACCCATGCATACAAGAACGGTGAATTCACCCGCGATGACATGAAATGGCTCATCGTTGAAGCTTATAAGGCAGGAGAACTCAGCCGGGATGACATACGCGAGATAATCATCGTTGCTTACAATCACAAAGAACTCAAGCGGGAAGACGTGAAGTGGCTGCTCATACAGGCTTACAAGAACAATGAACTCACACGCGAGGACATACGCATCCTGATCACAGCAGCCTACCGCCACGGTGAACTCACAAGAGCTGATCTTAAGTACCTCATAGTGGAAGCATACAAGGCAGGAGAGCTTAACAGGGACGACCTGAGATCGCTCCTTCTTGAAGCTATCAAACGCGGAGAACTGCGAAAGGCAGATGTGCTCTGGCTTGTCAAGGAAGGATATAAGGCAAAGGAACTAACTGCATCCGACATCACAGAAGCAGAGGTAAATTCAGCCCCGGTTGAGGTTGAGCCGGCAGATGTGCCAACAGTCGAAACAATAACAGAACCAAATGCAGAGAGCGGGTCGGAAGCCACAACTGCAAAGACATTTGATGAAGAAAGTACTCCTGCGCCCGCAGAGTCTGTCATTAAGACAAAACAGGCGTGGATGCTATACAAGTACGCCCTGCTGCCCACGGAGAAGCACAGGGTCGGGATGGAAGCAATTATCGGCTATGTTGAATCGCTCGGTAAAGATGCTTCAAAACTTGTGACACTGAAAGAAAAATTCGTCTCTCTTGCAGACCAGCTTAAGGCAGCCGCAGAGAAGAACGATTACCAGGGTGGAAAGAACATAATTTCACAGATGAAAGACACGGTAGCAGGCTTCAGAAAGGAAACAATATCGCTTATTGCAGGAAATGAAGCAGGTGCAAAAGCTGCCCTGAACGCCGCACTTGAAGCCAACAGCGATTATTTCGACTCTCTCGTAACAGAGGCTCGTGAAGCCAGGAAGGACAGGAACCTTGAGTTCTTTGACCTCTCGGTAGCGCGCGCCCAGGGAAAGCTGGATAAGGCAAAGGAGAAAGGCGCAGATGTGAGCGCTCTCCAGGCCAAGCTTGACGAGATAAAAGAGCTTCGCACAGAGCTTGTGGACGCCATGAACGAAGGTATTGCTGCATGTGCCGGTGAAGGGCTCGGGAAATGTACGAAGCCTGAGGTCGAGGCATACAAGACGCTTCGGGAGGAGATAAAGAACAAGTATAAAGAGCTTGTAGAGCTCGCGAAGACCGCAGGACAGAGCCAGAGGTTCGCAGCTGCGATAACACGTGCAAGAGACATTATCGCAAAGAGCGAAACAGTTCTGGAAGGGTTTGAGAAGCGCAGTATTGATGTGTCTGCGGAAAAAGCGGGTCTTGATGAAATAAAGGGTCTTGTAGATTCGGCAGAGACCAAATACAAGGCAGGGGACTACACTGGAGCCCAGCAGGACCTCAAGAAAGCACAGGAAATGTTCAAGGATCTCCGGAATAAAGCAGTTTCAAGGAGGAATACAAAATGAGAAAGCTACACCTGATACTTGTGGTTCTTCTTATCCTTGTGGTGCTGTTCTCAGGCTGCACGGGAAAGAAAGCTTCCGAGCAGCCTTCACAGACCCAGGTGGCAGGGCTTGAAGGGAATATAAGCGTTCCCGGTGAAAAAGACCTGCTTATAGAGGAACCGCTAACAAGCGCAGATGAGAATGTCGATATGGGCTCATTGATCTAAAGCCCTCTCTTTTTTTATTTTTTTACTATCCAGTCATTATCATTGCAAACGATCGTCCCAGATAAACTCCAATGATACTTAATCCAACATTGAGTAGAATATTAATGCATCCCCTCCAATAATCATCTGTATTGAAAAATTCAAGCGTCTCAAATGAGAAAGTTGACATGGTAGTAAATGCACCTAACACCCCTATCGCAAGGAAATTCCTCATATCAGGTGAAAAATAACCGGAATAGAGACCCATAAACAATATGAATCCGAGTAAAAATGAACCCAGGACATTAACAAGAAGCGTACCGTAAGGAAAATCTTCTTTTGTAAATATCCCTGATACATAATAACGCATAACTGCTCCGAGGAAGCCGCCTGCGCCTATGATCAGGAACATCTTTGCTTTTATCAGAAACTCATCCTCATTTTTTCGTTGATCACTGTATCTTAAAATAGAAGCTTTCTTCTACAAATGCATGGGATTTTCATTATCAATCCCGCTGTTGAAGCATTCTAAGTATATAAATCGTTAACATGATATATCATCATGATTTCTTCCTAAACAATTTCAGGAATCTCCAATAATACTTATCTACTTTTAGAATAAAACATTAGTTTCATGACAGACAATATAACAATACCGATCACTTCAGATGGCAAAATAACCATTCCCAGAGAGCTTATCGAAAAATTCGAACTTAAGGACTTCGTGGAAATTGCAGAAACACATTGCAGCCAGGGAATAATAATAAGAAAACATGAATAGTGGAATATGTTTTTTAGCTCATCGCAGTTGCGCTCTTAGCCTATATAACTCAGGTCTTCGTCTTTTCGCTTTATTTCCTGCATATCCTTCAAATACTTCTTAAAACCGTCATCAAATTTCTTTGCTTCAATTTCAATTCTGCCAAGGTCAATATCAATACCTAGAAGCTCAGACACTTTCTTTAATCCTGCATGGCATGCTTTTATATCAACCGCATCAGGAAAGGCAGTCTCACTGAGAAGCGCTATTCCCTTAATTCCTTTTCTCAAAGCATATTCGATAACAAGCCCATTTACCCCGCTTATTTGAAGGCTGCCATCCGCTATCTTCACACCCCTGCTATCTAAAAATTGCAGAAGTTCTGGCGAAGTCGCAAGCCCGAATACTTCAGGTTCTTCCACATATCCCTTTACCTGTGTTGCCAGCACTGTATATATCATGTCAACACCGCAAAGCTGTGCAGCTTCGACTATTTTCTCGGCAAGCTCATTATCTTTTGCTGCATAGCCAAACTGTATATCACCCAGGAACAATATGATATTTTCTTTTTCCGAGTAATAAAACTTAAAAGGGCTTACTTCCCTGTCAATTGGCACAACAATGCCTTTTTCAAAAAACGCTATTGAGGGCGAAAGATGAGGCATCTGGATATCCGCGAACAATTCTGGCTTCAGGGATTCCATAAAATAATTAACAGTATTCCTGGCGACCATGCCCTTTCCCGGAAGACCCACTAACATGCGTGGGGTAGACATATCCGGTTTGTTTATGAGTCTTAATTCCATTTCTTTTCCCGTTTTAAGAATTATCGCTTTCCTGTTGAATATGTGACCATCTTCCTGTCAAGTCTCATATCGGCAGGGTCATCTTCCACATCAAAATGCGGGATACCATATTCATCGTTCATATTAGAAACAATGGTCTCAAAGTCAGAACCATTCATCAGTTCATCCAGAAGCACTATCACAGGTCCTATTATCAGGTAATCGCAGAACCATTTATGGAGTATCAGGTCTACGTCATCCCCCACATAGTTGCGCATTATTTCCTTATAATACATTTCACTCTTGCAGCAATCAAGATAGACCAACTGGTGTGGTTTTTTGCGCGGGTGGTCAGAACCTTTCTTCATGGCATCGGTAAAATAACTGACATCGTCACTAAGGCTCAGATGCCTGCCATATCCTGCATGGGTTTTCAGATATATGAAATCCTCATTCGCGAGAGCCTCGCGCCATAATTCCTGGAGGTTGCCATGATAATTCCGACCAAGGACAAGCCGTATCCGCGCTTTTATTATGCTGCCATTAAAATCGAATATTTTCTGGTATTCCTCAAGACCTCGTTCGCTGTCAGTCATCTGCAGGCCTATCAATTTCATTTTTCTCTTTGCCTCAAGGAAGACCTGGAAATCAAAATTTGCGCCCAGCGGATCTGGTCCAATAAGTAAAGTTCCATTGAATATGCCGTCACTGAACAGCATTTCATATCGCGGGGAATCGTTGGTCGTCCTGGGCATAGATGGTCTGCCGTTATGATATTATTAGAACGTTAATAAATACTTCGATGATATGCATGAGGGCATAGGTTTATAACCCACTTCAAAAACGTTCTACTTCTTTTCCCCTCTTATAGATATTACAGTCTGCCTTACGGGAATGATCTTCCCGGCTCTTTGCAGCGCTTCTTCAACTATATTCTGTAGACCGAAGCAGCAGGGCACTTCCATATTCACAAGAGTGATAGATCTGATCCTGTTATTCTTTAGTATCTCAGCGAGCTTATCCACATAAAATTCCGCGTCATCAAGCTTAGGACAGCCTATAATCACCGACTTGCCTGCAAGGAAGTCAGAATGGAAGTTCGGGTATGCAAAAGGCACGCAGTCAGCCACAACGAGCAGGTCGGCATCCTTAAAATATGAAGCCTGCGGGGAAACAAGAGTGAGCTGAACAGGCCACTGTCTCAGTTCCGAACTCTGCCGCTTTGCATCTTCACCCGTTGTTTTTCTGGTTTGTTTCTCACTCCTGAAGTCCACTGCCATGCTTCCAGGGCAGCCGCATGGTATTTCAGGTCTTGGCGCAGTTTTCTTTTCAACAGCCAGGTGTTTTTTCACTTCATGCTCATCGAAATCAGGCGCATCCCTTTCAATAATTTTGATAGCATCCTGGGGGCAGTGCCCGAGGCATGCGCCCAGCCCGTCGCAGAACCTGTCGTCCACGATTTTTGCCTTACCCTCGATAATCTTGATAGCACCCTCCGCGCAGTTGGGTATGCACAGCCCGCAGCCGTTACATTTATCTTCATCTATGAATACGATATTTCTCTTCATATTTTCTCATTGTGAAATTGGTGTTATAATTAATAAACTTAATTATTGTAAAAAATAGTTAAATTGCTGAATTGGATTTTAAAGTATAGGTAATTTATTTATATGATTACTCAAATGTAAGTGTATGCGAGAGTTCCTTGACCTCGACAAAAGGGACAGGCAGATATTAGCCCTGCTTGAGAAAAATCCTGAGATTCCCCAGAGCGATATAGCTGAAAAACTGAAGATATCCCAGCCTTCAGTGAGCGCACGAATGCACAAGCTCAAACAGAAAGGAGCGCTTGCTCATGTTGTGGGCATGAACCTGAAAAAGGTTGACCTGTACATGGCAAAGGTGGACGTGATAGCAAATAATACGTCATCAGTTCTTGATATTTTCAAGGATTGCCCGTATTTCCTCAACGGTCTTATTGTTTCCGGAAAGCATAACTTATGCCTGTTTTTTGTGGGCGAGGACATAGCGACTCTTGAGGCTATCGTTGACGGGCACCTGCGCAGCAATCCCCTTGTAAAAGGAGCAGAGGTAAGCATCGTGATCGCTCCTATGAAAGATCTTGTCCTGCCTATCAGGATGAACTTTGATCTAAGCAGCACGCCGCCATGCGGCAACGGATGCAATTGTAAAGATTGCCCGCACCATATATCGAGCAGGTGTCTGGGCTGTCCTGTGACCGGAAGCTATAACGGGAAGATATGGAGATAATACTGTCTCACGTTATCAATTAATAAAAATTCCTGATGATAACAAAAAGGCTTAAATCAAAGTATGCCTTTTAAGGGGACGCAGTGCCGCCATAACTCAGCTGGTAGAGTGCCTGGCTGTTAACCAGGATGTCACAGGTTCGAGCCCTGTTGGCGGCGTTTGTGAAAAATTTAGGGCCCGTAGCTTAGTCAGGTTAGAGCGCCCGGCTCATAACCGGGAGGTCACCAGTTCAACTCCGGTCGGGCCCATATTTACATTATGGATTGGTATTTGATCGGCACCGCGGCAGGCTCTCCTCACAACTTTCGGGTTCGTTCCGCAGATAATAAAAATGCACAGGACAAAATCCTCAAGGGACGTGAGCCTTGCCACGCTGTTCCAGTTCAGTGCAGGCGTCGTTCTGTGGACGTTTTATGGGATTCATCTGGGAGATATTATTATTATCGCAGCCAACGCAATTACCTTCTTGACGCTTGTTGTGGCGATAGTCCTGTATTATCATTATTACGGGAAATGAATTGCTTACATCATGGTTCTTCAGGCTGCCTGTAATCCAGGGAGATTCTGCCGGATAAAAAGAACTATGTATTTATCATGCGTAATTAACCAGAATGCTCTCATTGACATTAACCGGATTGAAGCTCAATAATCCCCTAATTCTCGCCGCCGGTATCATGGGTACGACCGGAGGCTCGTTAAAGAGGGCGGCAGAAGGCGGCGCGGGCGCTGTGGTCACAAAATCCGTCGGGGTAGAACCAAAGAGCGGGCACAGCAATCCGAGCATGGTGGAAGTTGATTGCGGCTATCTGAACGCGATGGGGCTACCCAATCCGTCTTATAAGAATTTCCAGGGAGAGATAGATACGGCAAAGGAAGGAGGCATACCGGTCATTGCAAGCATTTTCGGAGCAAGCGCTAACGAATTCTCAGAAATCGCAGGCTCACTTCGCGCCGATGCTTTTGACTTAACGTGAGCTGCCCCATGCCTGCGGATACGGCGCCCAGGTGGGTTCTGACCCTGGTCTTGTGGAAGATATCACAAAAGCCGTAAAAAGCGCAGCGTCTGCCCCGGTCTGGGTAAAACTCACACCCAATGTCACGGATATAAAAAGCATCGGGCTTGCAGCGCAACGCGGGGGGGCTGATGCGGTCGTGGCGATCAATACGGTCAGAGCGATGGCTATCGATATCGAAAGCGGGTATCCTATACTTGGAAACAGGTTCGGCGGTCTCTCCGGAAGAGCAATTAAACCTGTAGCGATAAAATGCGTGTACGACCTCTATGAAACGCTCGAAATCCCGGTGATCGGCGTGGGCGGGATAACGGACTGGCGGGATGCGGTGGAGTTCATGATGGCTGGCGCAAAGGCGGTGCAGATAGGTTCTGCCGTGGGGAACAATATCAACATCTTCAATGATATTTCATCATGCATGGAAGTGTTCCTGGAAGAAAAAGGGTGGACTCTGGAAGATATATACGGGATGGCGCATGAAGTATGAGACCTGTTAATGCGGTAATAACAAAGATCGTGGATGAGACGCCAACGATAAGAACGTTCTTCTTTGATACGTCTTTCGAACTTATCCCGGGTCAGTTCGTGATGGTATGGATACGGGGCGTGGATGAGATACCAATGGCACTCTCGCATGATAACGCGATAACGGTGCAAAAAGTGGGACCAGCGACATCGGCGCTGTTCGAACTGAATGAATGTGACTCTGTTGGAATAAGGGGACCTTTCGGTAAAGGATTTGATATGATGAAGGGGCGAATCCTTCTTGTTTCTGGCGGCGTCGGCGCCGCCCCCCTTGCGCCGCTTGCTGAAAAAGCTGGCGCAGAAGGCGCTAAAATAACCACGCTTCTTGGAGCGAAGACGAAAGAAGAACTGCTGTTCAGGAAGCGATTCGAGGCTGTGGGAGATGTGCGGATTGCCACGGACGACGGCACTGAAGGAAAGCACGGATATGTGACTCAGCTTCTAGCTGATGAAAACAATTATGATCAAATTTATTGCTGCGGACCTGAAATAATGATGAAAAAAGTGCTCGATAAGGTCACTCCCTCAAAGTCTCAGTTTAGCCTGCACAGGTATATCAAATGCGGTCTGGGGATTTGCGGGGCGTGCTGCGTGGACGGGCTGCGGGTTTGTAAAGATGGACCTGTGTTCTATGGGGATGTTCTTAATAAGACGGAGTTCGGGGTTTACAGGAGGAATGAGTGCGGGGAGAGAGTTAAGATTTAAAGATCCTGAACTTATTGCTCAATTCTTCCAGGGCAGCACCTCTTTGATCTTCTTCCCTTCAAAAATGTCTCCTTCTTTCACCCGAAGCTTTGCTATCTCGATGAACATTTTAACTTTTTCCGGAGAACGTGGTTTTGTTCGGATGGCGGTCATTTGCTTCTACTGTAAAATTATTGCAGAAATGTAATAAGGGTTTCGCCAATGAATAAGAGATAGATACTTTATAAATAGTTGCCAGCAATTGTGAACCTGAAAATATGCTCACCCAGATAATAACCGAAGGCACAACAGAGGTCGAAGTTCCGATTCCAGATGAGACCTCAAGCTTCCCTCCCTCTTCAGCAGCAGTATTTTACAACCCCGCCATGCGGATGAACAGGGACATTGCAGTAGCTGCACTTGCATGTTTTTCAAGAAACAATCCTGAATACACCTACCTTGACGCACTTTCAGCATCAGGCATCCGGGGGCTTCGGATAGCAAACGAGGTCGGTCTTCGTGCCACAATGAGCGACTGGGAAGACACCTCCTTTGAACTGATAAAGAAAAACATTGAACTGAACAACCTCCAGAACTGCAATGCGATAAAAAGGAATGCCAATGTTGTAATGCTCGATTCTAGTTTCGATATCATCGACCTTGACCCTTTCGGAAGCCCGGCGCCCTTCCTTGATGCTGCATGTTTTTCAACAAAACGCCTGCTGTGCGTTACCGCTACTGACACGGCGCCCCTTTGCGGCGCTCATAAGAAAGCCGGCATCAGGAACTATGGCGCAGTCCCGCTGAAGACGGAATATTACCCTGAGATGGGCGTTCGCATCCTCATGGGCGCTGTTGCAAGGTCACTTGCCAGGTATGATAAAGCAATGACGCCTCTTCTATCTTATGCATCAGCGCATTATGTAAGAATATTTGTATCCGTGAAAAAAAGCATCGTAGCAGCGGATGAATGTCTCAAGAGCATGGGCTTTCTTTACCATTGTTTTGCATGCGGAGAGCGGGGATGGAAATACGGGCTTGCTGTTCATTTACCTGAGAAATGCCCTGTGTGCGGTCAGCAGACATCATTGGCGGGACCCCTGTGGCTGGGCAGGCTGCATGAAAAGAAGTTTTGTGGGCAGGTGCTGGATGAGGTAAAAAAGCGGGAATTCAAGGGCGGCGAGAAGTTGATAACTTTATGCAGGGATGAACTTGATATACCGATGCACTACGATTATCACAGGCTCTGCAAATGGCTTGGGATAACGGCTATGCCAACGGATGAACTGATACTTGCTCTTAAAGAGAGGGGTTTTCAGGCATCGCGCACGCATTTTACGGGGATCTCGTTCAAGACGGATGCGGGAATGGAGGAAGTTATGGCTGTTGTGAGAGAGCTTGCGCAAAAAAACCATTGAAATAAAGGTTTCACAAAAGTTATATGAAATATTGCCTCACACATAAGACAAAATCTTAGATATTTGCCTCAAATAGAATCAATTATGGAAAAGAATAGCTCCTCGAAATCTTCTCAATCCAATTTCGGTCTTATTTTTTCTTAAAGCCCCATTTTCAGCACGATCTCCCCAACCCCTTTCATCGCATCCGAATCCCCAGGCAGTTCTGCAAGCGGTTTCCCTTCAAGGTCAAAGCTCGCAAGCACTTCATCAAATGGCACGATCCCGACGAGGTCCATCTTTAGCTCCTTTGCATATTCCTCGATGCGCCCCCGGTTCTCAGGCGTGATCTTGTTCGCGATCACATGCATCTTCCTGATGTTCAGGTTCAGCGACTTCGCAAGTTCCCGTATCCGCTCTGCTGTCTGCAAGCCGCGGCGTGAGCCGTCCGTGACCACGAGCAGTTCATCCACATCCCTGATAATGCGCCGCGAGAGATGCTCAAGCCCCGCAGCAGTATCGATTATCGTCAGGTCGTAGTTCTTGAGTATCCTGTCCATTATCCCGCGCAGCAAATTGTTGGCAAAGCAGTAGCATCCCGAACCTTCGGGGCGCCCCATCACAAGCAGGTCATACCTTGGCATCTCGGTCAGCACCTCATATACCTTTGACTCAAGCAGCGCCTCCTTATTTGTATCAGGAGCCATTTTATCGCGCTCCTGAAGCATGAATTCGCGCATATCGCCAATTGTCTTATCGACTTTGACTCCGAGCACATCGGGTAGGTTGGAATCGGGGTCTGCGTCGATGGCAAGCAGGGTTTTTTTACCTGCTGTGAGGTGTTTGATAAGCATTCCGGCTACTGCTGTTTTTCCCGTGCCGCCTTTGCCAGTGATCGCGATTACTTTCATAGTTTTTCTCAGATAACTCTTTTTGGTATTTAAATATGGCCATCTTGGCATATTTTTATGGACTCATTAACTTCAAAATTAATTGAAGTTAAAGGTATTTTTTTATATAAGATACATATATACACTACACCATATGAAATGGATTATTAATGTACTAACAGTCACTCTCGCTGTTGTTTTAGTTATCTTTTTATACGGTTACAGCAGCAATAAAGAACCGATAAACGATGACAGTGGAGCGACTCCACTCAATATCAGTAGCGTTATAAATGCTAATAATCAATTTGCTTTAGATCTTTATTCAGAACTAAAGGATAAAGAAGAAAATATCTTTTTTTCACCATACAGTATTTCTGTAGCCCTGGCAATGACCTATGAAGGAGCACGCGGACAAACTGCTGAGGAGATGCGATCAGTATTTCATTTTCCAGAAGATAACAATGCTCGAAGATCATCATTTGCTGCACTACATAACGATATTAATAACAAGAATGCCAAATATCAGCTTAGCACTGCAAATGCATTATGGGTTCAGAAAAATTATAATTTATTAAATAATTATACAGATACAATACAAAATTATTATGGTGGAAAAGCAACGAATGTTGACTTCGAAGGAGCTACTGAAGATGCCCGTAAAACAATTAATAATTGGGTGGAAGATAAAACAAATAATAAAATCAAGGATTTATTTCCCCAGGGTTCTTTGGATAGAAATACCCGCCTTGTGCTTACTGACGCAATTTACTTCAAAGGGGATTGGGTCAAACAATTTGATGAAAAAGAAACCAAACAAGAAGAATTTAGAGTAAATAAGGATAATGTTATCCAAATACCAATGATGAGGCGTACCGATAAGGGGGCAATATTTAATTATACAGAGACAGAGGAACTGCAAATTCTTGAAATGATATATGAGGGAGAAGAATTATCTATGCTCGTTCTCCTTCCAAAGAATGATGAGCTGAAATCGCTTGAAGTGTGGCTTACTGTTGAAAATCTAACTGGTTGGAAGAACGAAATCAAAGAACAGCGCGTTAATATTTTCATACCTAAATTTACTCTGGATACTAAATATCCACTGAATGGAAATCTTATAAAGATGGGTATGCAGTTAGCTTTCTCTCCAGATGCCGATTTCTCTGGAATAGATGGCACAAAAAGCCTTTTTATCGATAAAGTCATCCACCAGGCATATGTTAATGTAAACGAAGAAGGCACAGAAGCAGCAGCAGCCACAGGAGTAAGTATGTATACAACGTCAGCAGGGCCAATTATTCCTGAGTTCCGTGCGAATCATCCATTTATAGTTATAATTCAAGAAAGAGAAACAGGGAATATTTTATTTCTGGGAAGAATCATAAATCCTGGAGGATAAAAGATACAAAATCTTGAGCAACTGCATTAATTCATGATACAGCAGGCATAAATTTAGCCACCACTTTGTCTCTTCGGCGCAAGCAGGTACATCCAGACTATGGCTGCAATAATGCCGCCGATGATGGGAGCAACAATGAACATCCACAATTGCCCCAACGCCGTCCCTCCTACGAATATTGCAGGACCGAGACTTCTGGCTGGATTTACAGAAGTACCTGTGATCGGGATACCTACCAGATGGACTATGAAGAGTGTAAAGCCAATGGCAATCCCGGCAAAGCCTTTGGGCGCCTCGTCTGAAGTCGCCCCGAAGATGACAAGGAGGAAGAAAAAGGTCAAAACCACTTCAGCAAGGAAACCTGCAACAAGTGTGAATTTTGCCGGTGAGGACGCATCATAGCCATTCTGTCCAAGACCATTCTGAGCTATATTATAATCCGGCATTCCGGAAGCGATCATTAAAAGTAGGCCCGCGCCAAGCACTGCTCCGATGCACTGAACGACAATATAACTGATAGCGTCTCTTCCGGATATCTTCCTGGCAACGAGCATGGAGAGTGTAATCGCGGGATTAATATGGCATCCTGATATCGGGCCGATGGCATATACCATCACAAGAACGACCACACCGAACGCAAAAGCTATACCGAGGAAGCCGATATATTTTCCTGCGATCACGGCACTGCCCGCTCCGAAAAAGACCAGCGCGAACGTACCCAGTAGTTCTACAATATATTTACGCATCACATTATCACTGACTTGAAAGCTACCAGTTCCTGTCATAATCCTCCGTTATTGCACACGAATATCTTTCCGGTCTATAAATAAGTTGTGCAGTGAGAAAGAAGTCATCCTTTCGGATACTTCTCTCAGTGACCTCCTTCACCCATTTTGACTTCATGCATAATGGGTGTCTCTCCGCGCTTAGGTTCACGTCCTTCCTTCGAATATATCTTTTTTACCTGAACAGCAATATCTTTTCCAAGCCTTTTACATTCATCAAGATCTTTTTCAACAGGCTGGTATTGAATACGTAATACCGGATCTATTACATGCATACCAAGCTGACGCATTTTTTCTGCTATCATTACCGGAGCCTCACCGCTCCAGCCATAAGAGCCGAAAGCTGCTCCTAATTTAGCTTTTATTTTTGCTTTTTCCAGGCTTTCAATAAATTTCTCCATAGGAGGCAGCATTTTATAGTAGAATGTGGAAGATCCGATCGCAATCGCATCTGCATCTTTCAATTCTTCTATTCTTGCTTCATTGAAATTCATGGCTTTCGCTTCGACATTTCTTGATTGAACCCCTTCTACAATGGCATCTGCCATCGCTTTTGTATTTCCTGACGTACTGAGATATACAACTACAACTTTTGGCATTTTTTCCTCCACATCTTATTGAATGAGTGATCTCTCGCTTCCACTCACACATTAATGTTATATGTTATCTGGATAAAAGCTTTCGCTCAATAAAGACCTATGGAAAAAGCTTTTCAGAAAGTTTATCCTATATCCTATTTCTCCTTCTTAAATACGATCCTGTCGATAGTTATCTTTGCATTCTTGAAACTGACCTTCACGCCCTCGCCGCTTCCGAACTGCATTGGCTGCATCATAGGCATTCCCCCAGGCATATTCATAGGTGCAGACCACGCAGGAACCGCACCAGTCATTCCGGCAGCTTCTTCAGGCGCAGCCTCAGCAGCCGCTTCTTCCTTCACCCATCTCTGCATTACAGGATGCTGCTTTTTCTCAAGGAATTCCCGCAGTGTCTTAAGGTCACTCACTTCATCTTCAGTAGGAACCCTGTCAGCAAGCTCAGAAGGTATATCGGCTTTTATCTTTTCCTTAAGGTTCTTTGGCATCCACACCACACGGTTCCATCCCCCGTCAGGCTCAATGAACTTGGGCGAGCGGAAATAATTTACACCCACACCGAGGAAGCCGATTATCTGCTTGCCGCCGCCGGTCTGTCCCGCCATGGTGGAGAACGCAAGCCCGTTGGGTGCAGTCCCTGTAAAGTCCCTGTCCACCCATCCGATGCCGTCCACTTCTGGAATGTAGAACCCGACTACTTCAAAGCATCCGCAGCTTGTATGCGGGTACTCGAAGAAAGAATGTATCTTGATGCGTGAGTATTCCCCACCCGATAACGCCACAGCCTTTTCATTGACACCGGAATATTCGCCGCTGATCTTGTCTATTATCTCACCTTTCGGGATAGCGAACTGCGGCCCCTCAGGATCAACTTTTGCAGCCGCGCGCCCGTCAAACCAGTTTATAGCGCCGCACAGGGATATCCTGTCAGGCGTGACAACGCAAACGTTCGTAGGAGCAAAGCTCTGGCACAGCGTGCATCCGTAGAACACATCCACATCCTCGTCATGGAGACCGCGCGTCCTTGCATCCCTTGCATCATATATTTTAAGCGCCTCAGTCCTCTGTTTTTCAATTTCTTCAGGGTCTGTGATATATGTAGCTTCAATTTTCTCGATGAATGAAAGCTCATTCCTGAAAAGCATCATCGTAGCTTTTGCTATCTGCTCAAATGATTTGAGACCTTTCTTGATCGCATCCTTGTTAATCCGCACCCAGACATCGTATCTCTGGTTAAGGTGCATGTAGCCCTGGATATAATTCTGGAAATCATGATTGCGCCGCTCCACGATCGCCTCAAGGTCGGGCTCGACCAGTTTTCCCGCTATGCGGTATATCATCGCATAAGGGTGGCGCGACCCTTCCTGCATCGCAGAAATGTCAGGGCCGATGAGTGTAAATTTTCCATCCTCTATTTCATCTGATCCCGCAGCCCTCACGAGTTCAAATCCCCGAGACTTGGGACCTGCAAGTTCAACGAACATATCATCTTTTCTTACGCGTTCACCCTCGAACATGGGTGAGATTTCAAAGGGAAATTCGTTTGCCATATTTTCTTCCTGGTCCCCGTATTTCATACGGGTATATATCTATCTTTTTGGTAACTCCTTTATGACTTCATCAAGCGCTGCTATGAAAACATCATCTTTGAGATTTCCGAATGACATATCAGCATTCGGGTGATAATATTTATCTATCGATATTACCTTGATATTCGAGAAATTCTTGAGCGCAGATATCGCCTGCGATGCGTAATAATACGTTATCCCGAAGAAAACCACAAGGTCGTAGTTTCCTTTTCCATCCAGTCCCTTCCAGTCCGGGTCGCACAGATACGATGCCAGAGCGTGCATATTTACATAGTGTGCATCGAGCCCTTTGTCCCCGACGGACGTATATGAGTTCCCGACAGCAGCTATCTGTATGCCTGTTTTTCCTATCGCAACAGCCCTTGCAAGCACATCCTTATCATGAACCTCAGAACCAACTATCAGGAGCGGTCTCTTTGCTCTTGCGAGCATCTTACCGGGCACTGCGGGCATAACCGCCTTTGCCATCTTGGGTCCGGGGATATTCCCTGTGTCAAAAGGTACTGCCTGGCGAGTGGTATCTATGACCTTTTCCGCTGCAGGTTTCACTTCAGCTTTTACTGCAGGCATTTCAGATTTTTTCGTCATTTCTTTACCTCCTTGCACAGGCGGGGGACATTGGTCGGCTGGAAAGAGACATCTACTTTCCTAAGCGGTCCCTCGGTTATTTTCTTCTTCTCCCAGTCTATCTTCCATCCTTTCTCTTCAAGCAGTTTCATGAGTGGCTCGCGCTTTGCCACGGGGAGGTCCTGTTCACTTCGCACGTAAACATGCCAGTCGTCAGGCATCTTTTTCATGTATTTCTCTGAAAGTTCAATGTAGTGCGTGAGTTTGATAGCTCTTCCAAGGCTGTTATCGCTCGGTCTGAAACACATCTTTGCCAGAAGCGGCATCAGTTCCTCTTTTGTCTCCGCGGTTATCATAAGATGTTCAGGCGCGGGTTCAACATTTACAACAGAGCCGTCTCTCCCGTCAAGCACGTTCCAGTCCTCTTTCCTGTACGGCTTGCCGATAAAGGCGCGCCTGTATTTTGTCCCATGCGGTCCCGCCACAACCGGGATTCCGAGCCTGTTGCAGCCCGTGGCGATGGCAAAAGCTTTCTGGGAGTATGCTCCCCAGGCTATCCCCACAGCTCCAACGCGATTGAGAACGTAATCGGCTATCTCTTCCCAGTTGCCTTTTGTCTTCCTGCCTGCGAAAATGGATGCGACTTTAATGGTTGTCGCGGCGATGTGCGCATTTGACACGCAAGAGCCGGTATTGAGCAGGTTGCCTTTTATGAACCTTCCAGGATAGCGCTCATAGAGCGTCTTTCCTTCCTTGTCCTTGTACATCCCTATATCCATCGCTGCGCAACCTGAAGAGATAATAATGTAACTGCGCTGAATCATTTCTTCCACAACATCGTAAACGTCCTTCGTGCCATCGGGATAATTTCCGCATCCCACAAAAGCAAGAACACCTGGCGTGGTTCCGAGAACAAGGTTACGTCCTTCTTCTCGTATCTCAGGGTCGCCTATCTGTCCCCTCCCGATTCTCACTTTGCCTTTTTCTTCACGTATAACGCGCTGTGCTGCTTTCTCAATGACGTTAAGGACAGGGATATCAACGGGACAGCTGTAATCGCATCTTCCGCAGCCAACGCATTTGTCATGCAGGACTTCAAACGGCGCCAGATCGCCTCCTACGGCGGCAGCCATCGCATCCCCGATCGGTAAACTCTCAGGGCAGTCGCGGGTGCACTGCTGGCACTTTGTGCATTTTGCAACAAGTTTCCTGAACTCTTCTTCTCCCGGAAGTGCCGTGAATCCTCTGGCTTTTCTTAGGGGCGCTATCTTCATTGCCAGCCTGGGGATGAGTTCCCCGACTTTTTCAAGGTCAAGCATCAGCGCGCCATCCTGTTTTCCACTCACGAGGTCGTCTATTATCGAATCAACGCTGTCATTTGACCTGTCAGGGAGACCGTAAGTGATCTTTTCATTGGTGGCGATTACGGGTATATGGAGTTTTCTTGCCTCCCTGAGTATGTCAGCCCTGACGCACTGCTCATCCGTCACGAGCACGTCCGGTATGCCGGAACGGATATATTTGAGTTCTTTTGTCATGGAGCCGATTATCTTTGCGTTCTTATTGTAGCGCGTCATGTCATGTGCAGTGCAGCATAGCCCCGCTATTTCGATCTTATCGAACTGGCCATTCTTATCCATGTAATCGAGTATGTATGCCGGCGCAGCGATATTATGTCCCACGCAAATTACAACGGGTTTGCCGGCATCCAGGATACCCATCCCGACCTCTGCCATAGGCGTTTTCTCATCGGATTTCGGAAGACCCATGCAGGATATCTGGATAATATCAGCTACTTCCATCCCCAGCAGGTCAAGCATGCCTGCATGCAGCGCTTTTGACTCAAAATCGCGGGAACTGCCCTCCTGTCCCGTATTTGCCGCTGCTATAAGCTGCGTAAGCTGCTCTTCCACATAATCAAGCACAGGAAGAAAATCGCCTATTGTCTGGGGCTGGATACCCATTATAGTCTCTGTAAGCGGAGCTTTCAGGTTGCTTGGTCCAACGTCTATGGGGTGGTCCTTGCCATATTTTTTGATGAGATAATGCAGGAGATGCCTCCCGTGTGCGCTGTGGCATGCTGCACCCATGATGCTTGTCATAAGCGCCTGTCTTGCAGACTGCCCTTCAAGGTCGATACCACAAGCGCCTTCCTTGTTGCCTGTGAGATCGCATTTCCCATAAGTACAGTAATCGCACATGTCGCTGGTTGGTGTATACGTGGGGCTGTACCTGTCCAGGAGACGGTAGTCCCAGTTGCGAAGGCTGATGACTTCGGGTCTTGGCGTTGGACCTTCGGCTTCGAGTTGCGACTCCTCCTCACCTATGGCGCCAATATTTATCTGGACATTCTCCAGACCATCTATTACAAATTTTCCTTTCTTGATTATCATTTATTATCTCCGATGAATTCATGTCTTGATGGATTTCATCTCATCAGAACTCCTGATATATTATAATTTACCGGTGCTGTCATTTGAAATTTTATTATAATTATAGGGCAGTGCAAACCCATAATTCATATTAATGTACTTAAACGTTGTCCTATTTGTCATTATCGAACATTACAATTTTTAAACCAAAGACTTAAATAAATTTATGCCAACATTATTCAGGGTAGTTGTATGAAAAAAATAATCATTGTTGTGGACATGATAAACGATTTTGTTACTGGAAAACTCGGAAGTCCTGGCGCCCAAAAGATCGTGCCTGAGGTGGCAGCACTTTTGAAAAAGGCAAGAAAGCAGGGCATTCAGGTCATTTATCTTCGCGATGCTCATAATGCGACAGATAAAGAAATTGGCATCTGGGGGCAGCATGCAATGAAAGATACACCGGCGTCTGATATAATACCTGAACTCAAACCTGAAAAAGGCGATATCGTCATTGAAAAGAAATGGTACAGCGGGTTCGTAGATACCGAACTTCCGGCAATTCTTAAAAAAACGGGAGCAGATACCCTGATATTCGTGGGTGTAAGTACTGATATCTGCGTCCAGAACAATGTTGGCCATGCTTATTTTTCAGGATACAGAACAGTTGTCCTTCAGGATTGCACCGCGTCAATAGAGGATTCAGCACATGAACAGGCGCTTAAATACATGAAGGACATCTATGGCGCACAGATAACAACATCTGATAAAGTGTTATAGATGTTTTTTATGTTGTTTACAGGTGGTTTTCATGATCGCAGGAATTGATGAGGCGGGAAAGGGGCCGGTGCTCGGTCCTATGTGCGTCGCGGGACTTATGGTGGATGAGAATAAACTTGACAGTATCGTCAATCTTGGTGTAAAGGACTCAAAAAAGCTGACTCCCAGAAAACGGGAAGATCTTTCGGCAAAGATCATAAATCTTGCAGACAGGTTTTTTATCCTTGAAGTAAGCCCGGGCCAGATAGACGGACTCCGGAAAGTGATGACGATGAATGAAATAATGGTAATATGCTATGTGAAGGTGCTTGAGGAACTCAGACCCGAAAATGCCGTTGTGGACGCGGCTGACGTTATCGCAAATCGTTTCGGTGAGAATATCAAGAAAAAATATTCCGGTGATCTGAATATCACTTCTGAACATAATGCTGATGAGAAATACCCCATAGTCTCTGCTGCTTCCATCCTTGCGAAAGTAAGAAGGGATGAACTTGTCAGGAATATTGGGAAAAATGTTGGTATCGAGATAGGTAGCGGGTATCCGGCAGACCCTAAAACGATCAAATTCATGGAGGATTGGGTCAGGGAACACGGGACACTGCCGGATTTTGCCCGGAGTTCCTGGGAAACCTCGAAGAACATTTTAGAGAATTCCAGGATGAGCCAGAGATCATTTGCTGATTATTGAATTACAGAAAGGGAAAAAAAGAGGTGGCAGGCAACCTCTTCGATCTATAACGACTTCAGGTATATCTAACCCTTTTAGCGGATACTCTGCCCTTAGAAACAATTATTGTTTCCTCCACATAAACATTACGAATCATCAGAAGAAATTTCCAGGAGATTGCTTGATTGATAAAATTATATCATCCATTTCAATTATCATATTCAATCTGGGATGTCGGATTCCAAAGCTCCTAACATACAAAAAAAAGCCATAAGAATTGCCCAACCAAAAACAGCTAAAGAATAACTTCCATAAACAAGCCCAATTGATACGCCTACAATCGCCCCAAATATTGCGTTGGAAATCATCTTTTTAACTATCATACGTCTTTTTTTAGGATTATTCCACCCTATAGAATTCCAATCAATACGCATGTTCATATTTCCTCAACTATTATAACTTAATTAATAGTGAAAATGATATCAAAAACAGAAACAAAATTGTAATAAACATCCTCATCGTAGACAACAAGGCATTCCATTCTTGCTTATTAAATGTCAATAATCGGATTACTTTTATCATATTATTAATAATGAATGTGGCAAACCCGCTAATCACGATGCCAAAAAACAACACGATCCATAAAATTCCCTGTCGAATCCACTCTAGCGGCCTATCCATTACCGAACTCAATCCTGGAATCTTCACTACCAGGAAATCGTGCCCATTACACATAAATGAAGGCATCCCTAACGAATCCTGAATCAAATACCTGCAACTAAAATATTCACTAAATGCATGCGACAACAACCAGGCAAACAACAATGCTACCCCTACGCCCAAAATAATGTTGTATACAATCGTCTGCCGCCACACAAAACTCACCCCTACTACTATCCATCCCCAAACCTTCCTGGCATTATCCTTTAACTTACTTCTCTTGGCCACGACACTTCTCCTTGAAAATATGAATTCCCATACTATCATAAGTATCATAATGTATATTTTAAATACTTTCCGCCTTACCGTAGTTCCGAATCACCTACTTCAGATATTATTACTGAAAGTGATAAGATTGAAGTGGGTATTTAACCTTTAACCGCATAATATAACGTGTTGTAGTATCCTCGGGCTTTCTAAAGGGGTTATAAAAAGGTCTAAACGTAATATGACCAAAGTAATAAATAATAGATTCAAAAATATTTATGTGATAAAGAGAAGGGAGTTCCTTTCCTGGCTTGCAGCATTATTTTCTGCTGTCATATCAGAATGCCTTGATAAGATCGAGGAAAAGCAGAACGTTGTGAGGGAACGAATTTGAAAAGATCAATAGTTTCAAAAGTGTATGTCATTAAGACAGTTGACAGGGATTCGGGAATAAGGGAATTGATGAAGTCCCTTGATGCAGGGAATCTTTCAGGGAAGAAAGTCGCCATCAAAGCCAATTACAACAGTGCAGACCCGTTCCCGGCTTCCACGCATCCCGATACCCTGGGTGCCATTATCGATGTCCTGAAAGAGACGGGAGCTGGCATAGTTCTGGCAGAGAGAAGCGGCATGGGAAACACAAGAAAAGTTCTTGAAGGGGCGGAAGTTATTGAAATGGCAGAAAAAAAGGGATTTGACGTTGTGGTACTGGATGACCTTAAGAACGGCTGGAACAGGATTACACCGCAAGGGAGCCACTGGCAGAATGGATTCCTGTTCCCCGATGTTTTCAAAAAAGCAGATGCTGTGGTGCAGACCTGCTGCCTGAAAACACACAGGTTCGGCGGGCATTTTACCATGTCTCTCAAGAACAGCGTGGGTATGGTGGCGAAATACGATCCGCAGGATGGTTATAATTATATGTCAGAGCTTCACGGTTCTCGATACCAGAGGCAGATGATAGCCGAAATAAACACGGCTTACGAACCCGTTTTTGTAATAATGGACGCAATCGAGGGTTTTTCAAAAGGTGGGCCTGATACAGGGACGCTGATTTTGCCAGGCATACTTCTTGCAAGCAGGGACAGGGTAGCTATGGATGCCGTGGGCGTGGCAGTGCTGAGGATATACGGTACTACAGATGCGATCTCAAAAGGCAGAGTATTTGAGCAAGAGCAGATAGCAAGGGCAGCGGAACTTGGTTTGGGAGCTTCGGCGCCGGAGGATATAGAATTGATTGCGGTTAATGAAGAAGCCGGAGATGTCTGCAAAAAAATTGAGGAGAAGCTCGGGCAAACCTGATATGGTCACACATATCAGTTGCCATTATTAATACAGATGGCACATCACAAAGTGCCCCTTGCATATCTCTTTTAATTCGGGCTCCTCTCTTTCGCATCTGTCAAACCTTTTCGGACAGCGGGGATGGAACCTGCATCCTGATTGAGGATATACGGGGGATGGGACTTCACCTTTAAGAATGATCCTGTCCTTCTTTCCCGGAAGCGCTGACAGGAGCGCCTCTGTATATGGATGTAAGGGGTTCTTAAATAGCTCTTTCTTATCAGCAAGTTCAACGATCTTTCCAAGGTACATAATCGCCACCCTGTCCGAGATATACCTGATGACCCAGAGGTTGTGAGCTATGAACAGATAGGAAAGCCCCAATTCTTTTTTCAGGTCAGCAAGAAGATTCAATATCTGCGCCTGGACAGACACGTCAAGTGCGCTCACTGGCTCATCAGCGACAATGAGCTTCGGATCAACGGCAAGCGCCCTCGCTATACCTATCCTCTGCTGCTGCCCTCCGCTGACTTCGTGCGGATATCTTGCCATGAGGTCCGGCTCAAGACCGACTTTGATCATCAGTTCTTCCATCCTGCTTTCTCGCTTTTTTTGATCGCCCATATCATGAATTATGAGTGCCTCCTCGATAGAATTCCCCAGAGTCATCCTTGGGTCAAGGCTGTTTTTTGGATCCTGGAAAATCATCTGGGCTTCCTTCCTCCACCATTTAAGATCTTTTGCCTTGATATGGGTTATATTTTCACCACGGAATACAATGCTTCCGGAATCTGGTTCTTCAAGCCTGAGAATAGTCCTTCCAAGCGTGGATTTACCGCATCCCGATTCGCCCACAAGCCCAAGCGTCTCGCCTTCAGAAATTGCAAATGAAACACCATCAACAGCCCTTACCTCACCTATGCTTTTTGAAAAAAGAAAGCCCTGCCTGAGAGGATGGTACTTTTTAAGGTCTTTTATTTCTACAAGAGGCGCCATTCATCCACCTCCATAAAGGAAACAATACACATAATGCTCATTTTCCATCATGTTCAATCCAGGTCTTTCTTTCCTGCAAATATCCATCGCGCTGCTGCACCTTTGATGAAATATGCATCCTTCTGGCGGATCTATAAGACCGGGTATGGTGCCGGGAATAGAGACAAGCTTTTCACTTTCAGACGGGAGACACTCTATCAGCCCGCGTGTATATGGATGCAAAGGGTTTTTCAGAACGTCATCCCTGCGTCCCTTTTCCATTATCATGCCTCCATACATGACCGCGATACGGTATGCAAGTTCTGACACAACTCCCAGGTCATGGGTTATGTAAATTATTGACATACTGAATTTTTTTCTAAGTTCCAGGAACAGGTCAAGTATCTGCGCCTGTATCGTGAGGTCGAGGGCTGTCGTGGGCTCGTCAGCAATAAGAACTGAAGGCTCGCAGGCAAGAGCCATCGCAACCATTACCCTCTGCTTCATGCCGCCTGAGAACTGGTGCGGGTATTCATGGAACCGGCGCTCAGGTTCAGGGATCTCAACTAGCCTGAGAAGTTCAATCGTCCGCGCTTTTGCTTCACTTTTTGCAAGGTTCCTGTGTGCGGTCATAGCCTCAATTATCTGTTCACCAATTGTTAAAACGGGATTTAGCGAAGAATGCGGATCCTGGAATATCATGGCGATCCTGTTACCCCGGATTTTCTGCATTTCACTGAGCGGAATATCAAGTAGATTTTTTTCTTCGAACATTATCTTTCCTTCAACTATCCTGCCGGGAGGTTCAATGAGGCGCAACAGGGAAAGCGCTGTGACCGTCTTACCAGAACCTGATTCTCCAACGATGCACAGGATCTCGCCTTTCCTGAGGTCAAAAGAGATATCATCTACCGCTTTTACAATCCCCTTTTTTGTAAAAAAATATGTTCGCAGACCGCTAACAGATAGTATAGCCTTATCATCATTTTCACTGCCCATTCAATCCCCTCCGGGCTCAAAAGCCTCGCGCAGCCCCTCGCCCAGGAAATTAAATGCCAGAACCGTGAAAAAGAGCATCATCCCCGGCTCAACAGCCACCCACCACGCGGTCTGGAGGCTTCCCTGCCCTGCATTGAGTATGTTCCCCCAGCTTGCAACCTGCGGATCTCCGAGCCCGATGAAACTCAGGGCAGCTTCAGCAAGTATCGCGCCCGGGATTGAGAGGGTGGCAAGCACGATGATCGAGCTCAGCGTATTGGGGAGAAGATGGTACAAGATTATGCGCAGATGGCTTGCGCCAAGTGCTTTAGATGCCATAATGAATTCGCGTGTGCGAAGCGAAAGGGTCTCACTTCTCACAAGCCGCGCAGTCCCTGTCCAACCTGTGAGACCGATAGCTGTTATTATAAGGGTCAGGCTTGAGCCGAAAAGATATACGATAAGTATGAGCAGAAGCAGGAACGGAAATGTCATGAAAATGTCCGTGGCTCTCATAAGTACACTGTCAATAGCACCGCCGAAATAGGCTGAGGTAATGCCTATCAGTGCGCCTATCATTATAGCGATACCTGTGGCAAGCAGACCTACGAGAAGTGAAACCCTTGCGCCCGATATGAGCATAGCGAACATGTCCCGCCCCATTCCGTCCGTGCCCAGGGGATGCGCCCATGTTCCTTGATGCACTGAGGTTACAAAACCGCCGATTGAGGCATTATATGTCGATTGCTCCAGCGTGAACCACGGAGGGGGGATGTTCTTTTCATCGAAATTTACATGAGTGGGGCTCACGGTAAAGAAGGGACCTGCTGCAGCTAGAATTATCAGGAATATGATGAAGGCAAGCCCCGCCATCGCAGGTCTGTGCATTTTTGTGCGCTCCCAGTAATATGCGGCAAGTATCATGGTCTCACTCGTATCTGATCCTCGGGTCAAGGTAAGTGTATGCGATATCTGCAAGAAGGTTGAACAGCAGTGTCACGAAAGCGCCGATAAGGGTGACAGCCATAACAACCGAATAATCGTCTGCGAACACAGCTTTCAGGGACATCCATCCCAGTCCAGGTATCCCGAAAATAACTTCGGTGATGTACGCTCCCCCGAAAACGATGCCGCTCATGTCCAGCATAATTATCGTAATAACAGGCAGCATGGCATTGCGGAACACATGCTTTCCTATGACGGTGTGTTCAGGCAGACCTTTTGCCCGCGCCGTCCTGACGAAGTCCTTTCCCATGTTCTCAAGCATGGCGCTCCTCACGTACCTGCTGTACCCTGCAACCATCCCCGTGCCAAGAGTGAGCACTGGAAGTGTTAAAGCGTGCAGGTTTTCAATGGACAGGATGGGAAGACTCGTGTCGTAATATGTCTTGAACCAGCCAAGTCTCACCGAGAAAATGAGAATTAACATTATGCCCAGCCAGAAATGTGGTATTGAAATTCCGGCAAATGAAAAAAAAGCCGCAATGTGGTCGGCGCGGGAATTCTTCTTCACCGCTGTAAAAATGCCAAGCGATATCCCCAGCACTATGGCGAAAATGGAACTCAGGAGGACGAGCTGGAAGGAATATATCCAGTGAGTCTTTATAAGTTCCATCACTGGCATGGATGTTCCGAATGACCAGCCCCAGTCGCCGTGCAGGAGCGAGGCGATGTAATTGAAATACTGCTCTTGCAGAGGTCTGTCCACTCCGTACCGCGATTCGATGGCTGCAACGACAGCAGTAACATTATGCCCTGCGCCAAGGGCTGCTATGTATTTGTCTGCCGGGGAATTCGGGCCGAGCCTCATCAGGAAAAAAGCTGCTGTCATCACGCCCCATGCGATGAGGATGGCGTGGAGAAGACGTTTTGCGATATAGGAACGGAGGGACATGCTGCAATGAAATATGTTCAGAGGGTATTTAGTTCTTTATCAGGACGATTCACCCATCATCCGAAATACCACTCCTGATAATTATAATTCATATTTATCCCCGGCTCTATCCCCTTAACATCCACCTTATATGAAATATTAGCGGTCGGGAATGTGAAAAAGTCGATCGGCTGGTCTTCGGAGAGAGTCTTTGACAGCTCTGCGTAAACCTCTTTTCTCACGTTCTTATCCAGTGCTTCCTTTGATCGCGCTTTCTTGAAAAGGGCATCGACCTTTGGATTGGAATACCCATAGATATTCAGGCCTCCATCCGTAGCGAAAAATATTTCGCTCCCCGAAGGCTGCAACAAATCAACGCCGTGCCCCGCAAGGATCAAATCCCAGGGTTCCTCGCTCACCGCCCTCGCGCCATTGTTGTTCCTGGGCTGCTGGTCGCTGCCCGGGACTTTGTTCATGTAATACTTGCGAAGTTCCGTCTCCCAGGGGACAAGCTTGATATCGACTTCAATTCCTATGTCCCCAAGCTCCTGCTTTACAAGGAAGGCTGTGGACTCAGCCACTTTGCTCCCTGTATTCGTAATGAGCTTTAATTTGATCTGTACACCGTTCTTGTCAACTATCTGGATTTCATTATTGTTCCTGACCCCGTATCCGGCATCGAGCAGCATCTCTTTTGCTTTGTCCCTGTTGTAAAGATCGCCAATCCCTAGCTTCAGGAGTCCGCTATCGTCGTACCAGGGGGATGTTTTCGGGATAAAGCTGTAAGCAGGTTCGCCAAAACCAAGTCTTACCTGCTGGATGATCTTTTCCTTGCTTATTGCCATCGTGAGCGCCTGGCGCACTTTTTTATCCTTAAGACCCGCCCATCCGTTATCCCGCATATTGTACTGCATCATCTGATACTGGCTTGTGGGGACAGTGAAAACCTGCACTGAAGGCATTTCCTTGAACTTTTTGACCTGTTCAGGTTCAAGACCTGTTGATGTAATATCCCCGGCTTCCATTGCGGCATGGCGGGCTTCTGACGTACCGAATATCTTGATAACGTACTCATCAAAATATGGCTCTCCTTTGACCTTACCTCCGTAATAATCCGGGTTTCTCTCCATCACTATCTTATCGTTCCTTATCCATTCCTTATACCTGTAAGGACCAAGATTGCCTGTATAAGAAAGGTCATTGAGTTCAGGCGCCTGTGTAAATGCCTTGACATCGCCTTCATATTTTGATGCTATGTGTTTCGGATAGACATTAAGGTCGGTCACAGTGTACAGGAATTCCGGATTCACGGTCTGGCGGTAGATAGTGAACGTTGTCTCGTTATCGACCTTAGGCTCAACAAAAACGCTCTTTCCGTCCACATCTTCCTTCCAGTCCCCCGCATAGGTGTATGCCATCCAATCAGCAAACATGAGATTCTTCATGGTATAAACAAAATCTTCCGAAGTTACAGGTTTGCCGCCGCTCCATTCAAGGTCATCCCGCAATGTTACGGTATAGGATAAACCATCATCAGATACCTCAATGTCTTTTTTCATCCAGCGAAGGACTGTATTGAAATTATTGTCATAAACCATTAAGCCGTCAAGGGTAAGCCCTATGTAACCAAAAGAAGTGCCATCCGAGGCAAGTATCCAGTTAAGCGTTTCCGCATCAGCGCCTGATGAACCTTCGATGAACTTTCCATTCTTCTCTGGCGCACCAGTAAAGTTTTTCGATTGATTTGCTTCTTTTGTTCCTCTTTCAAGACATCCCGAAAGCCCTATTCCCGCGGACAGAAGTGCCGCCCTGCCGCACATGCCTACGAACCGCCGCCTGCTGAGTCTCCAGTTGTTAATAATAATCCCTCCATGTCGCTATGATTGATTTTATTTCATGAATGTGAGCATGAAAAAATTGAGGAGAAACTCAGGCAAACCTGATCATGTCTCTCCAATAGTTACCTTCAACATCTTATCGCCCTTTTCGATTTTTTCCACCACGTCCTGCCCTTCTATGACCTGTCCGAAAATAGCATATTTCCCGTCAAGGAATTTTGCCTCCTCAAGAACAATGTAGAACTGTGAACTCGCGCTGTTGGGGTCATTAGAGCGCGCCATGGCGACAGCTCCCTTTTTATGAGTCAGGGTCGGTGCTATCTCAAGAGGTATGGTCTTTCCCGAACCGCCTGTGCCGTCTCCCTTCGGATCTCCTCCCTGTATCACAAAATCAGGCTCGACCCTGTGAAAAGTAAGCCCGTCATAGAACCCCTTCTGCGCCAGTTCTATAAAGTTCTTTGTTGTTATAGGCGCTTCTTTTTCATATAGCTCGAACTTTATCGTCCCTTTTTCGGTAACGATAGTGGCGACCCTGTTTTTTCCTGTCTCCCCGGGTGCGGCAGTATCCGATTGTGGTTTACTGCCTATGCAACCGAGGGTGATCGAAACAAGAACTATAAGCACAATAACGATATTTTTTAGTTTCATAATATTACCTGATTTTCTGATGAATTCTGAATGTGAATGGACTGGGCATTATTCCTCAAAAGTATTTAACGGATAATAAATGTTATGAATTCGCTTGAAGAGCCGCAAATCTATTAAAAAAGACATCCTCAGTTCTCTCCATCCATCTTTTTCAGGCTTTCCATTAATTTTTTTCCGCTGCTGCTGAGCATATAGACCTTCTCACTGTCCTGTTCTATCAGGTTATGGAACTTCAAGACGCGCAGGTGAAAACTGAGCTTAGTGGCATCATCTATTTTAAGCATGTTCTTAATATCTGTGAATTTGAGTTTTCCGGCTCTTGAAAGAAGCTCTACAGTATCCTTTCTAATTGGGTTTGAAACGGCTTTCATGAGGTTTGAATCCAGGATATGCGGGGATTTTTCGAATTCCCTCTCTGCGAGGACTTTCCTTATCTTGGTCTTTACCTCATCGATCTTAAATGGCTTTGTAATATAATCTGAGGCTCCTACCTTGATAGCCTCCACAGCATTTTCAATTGTCCCGAATGCAGTGATTATTATTACACTCGTCCCTGGTTTTAAATGTTTAATATTCCTTAATAGTTCCATACCCCCCATAACAGGCATGATAAGATCGGTCAGAACAACATCGTAATCTTTTACCTTTATCATTTCAAGCCCCTTTTGACCGTTCTGTGCAGGATCTACATTATACCCTTCTTCTTTCAGTATTTCTACCAGGCCATTACGCATTTTTTCGTCATCTTCAGTAATGAGAATATTTTTCATGACTATCAATATATCTAATAATTTCTTTGACCTAATTCATTATTTATTTATAAACTGAATAAGTAATATAGTTAATGTATTGGCAGCTTTATTATGAATGTCGTGCCTTTTCCAACCTCACTTTTGACGTCGATCGAACCATTATGGCTTTTGATGATCCCATATGATATCGAGAGACCAAGTCCAGTCCCTTCACCCGGTTTCTTGGTCGTGAAAAATGGGTCGAATATTTTGTTCAGGTTTTCCTCGGGTATGCCGCCTCCGTTGTCCGTAATAATTATCTCAACATTGTTATTTTCCACTTTTGTTTCGATCGTTATATTTCCATTTTCCGTGATCGCTTGTATCGAATTGGTAAGAATATTCATTATTACCTGACTTATCTGACCTGGATCGCAATCAATAAGAGGAAGTTGCGGCAATATCGTGTTTACCTTGATATTTTTCAATTCATGTCCAAGGAGACTCAATATTTTGCTTATTTCTCCATTTATGTCAGTCGGGCTCATGATCGGTTCTGATGGTCTTGCGAAATCAAGAAGACCCTTTACGATGTGTGCAGCCCTGTTAGCTTCATCATTGATTATATTGAGCTTGTTCCTGGCACTGTCATCCTCTGTCTTTTTCAACAGCATCTGGGCATAAAGTGAGATATTGCCCAGAGGATTATTTATCTCATGTGCAACTCCCGAAGCCAGTTGACCAATCGTGGCGAGTTTATCTGCCTGTAAAAGCTGCTTTTCAAGTTGTTCTATTTCTTTCTGTTCCGTGAGATCCCTGATTATCCCCACAAGAGCCCGAGGTTTACCAGAATCATCTCTAAAAACAGAAGTATTGAGCAATACCGGAAAGGTTCTTCCATTCTTGTGTATCCCTGTGACTTCTCCGATCCAGCGCCCGGTCTTTTTTAGGGTTGGGATGATGACCTTTTCTGCAAATTCATGGTCTTCGTTCAATATATTGACATGCTTTCCTTTGAGTTCTTCTGGCGGATAACCAAATATTTTCTCGACTTTTTTATTGTAATAAACTATATGACCGTCCATATCTACTATTTGAAAACCATCAGGCGCTTCATCCAGAGCCATCGCGAACATTTTTAGATTATGTTCAACCTTTTTTCTTTCTTCAATATCTCTTAAGAGCACGTTCTTCTCTGTCAGGTCCGTATTAAAGACAAGAATCGATTTTGGCTTACCCTCGCCATTGCGTACCAGTGTCCAACGGCTTTCTACAATGATCTCTCTGCCATCTTTTGATATATGATGCATTTCACCTTTCCATTCTCCTTGCTCATTTACTATCTTTACTACTCCGGCTGCCTGTGAACTATCTCTAAATAAGAGTTCACAGGCATTCCTGCCAACAACTTCTTCTTCTCTATAACCATACATTCGCACAGCGCTTTTATTCCAGAAGATAATCCGGTGTTCTATATCACAAACGATAATAGCATCTGAGGCTTTTTCAAGAAGGGCAGCCTGGTCTCGTATTTTCTTTCCGGCCCGCTTTCTCTCGGTGATCTCCTCTAAATTGAAAACGTTCAATATATGCCAGATCGACCAGGAAATTCCCATTGCGCAAAGAGCACGAAATATCTGAACAGGAATCCCGAACACTAATAAAAAAGAATGATAGTTCAATACTGAAGCCGGAAAAAAGCTCCCTACCGGAACGATCAAACCTCCAAATATTCCATAACTCAGGAAAAAGATAGAAGCATATATAAAATAATTTTTAATCTTTATCCCCTCGAATTTATCAGCCTCGCTCTGATAATATTTATAAAATCCAAAAGAACTTAAGATAGCGCCTGTAAAACCCAGGATGTACCTTCCATAGATTTCTAATCGATCGTTAGTTATTATGCCTTTTTCTCCTAAGTAGGTTATAAGGAAAAAACTCGATATTAAAAATATAACCGGGAACAATACACTGATCTTTTTTCGAATACTGATGTTTAATAAATGATAGCCGAATAAAAATAAAAATAAAAACGACATCAATAAAAAAGTAGTTTTTATAATCATTAAATAATAGTTCGCACCCCTGTAAATAATTAGCAGGTCGATAAATTCGTGTATTCCATGCGTGAACCCAAAAAACGCAATAAGCCATAATATCCCTAACATTCTAAATTCGCTTCTTTCGGTAACCCTTAGCTGTAAGAATATTATGACCCCGAGAATAATGAAAGCAAGTCCGTATATTAAATAAACGACATCCAGATTTCTAATAAATATGTTACTTAGCATTCATTATCATCTATTCTTCTTATGAGATACTGATAAGAATATATAGTCTTTCAACAACCAGTATCTTATTGAATTTTTCTTCAAATAAACCCAATCCATTGAAATTTTATTCAATAAAAGAATTTTATTGAATTTTTTTTCAATCAAAGCCGTATTATTGGATTATTTTACAAATCAAGGTTATATAATGTAAAATTCAAATTACTAATTACCCAAATTAAACCCATATTTGACCCAAGTAGTATTGAGTCCATTAAAAAAGATGTTGGAATAATATGGCTGGAAATTTGAGTAATAGAAAAGGAAAAAATGGAATAAAGGAAGGAATCAAAAATATGAACGCAAAAACATCAATGGTCCTGATCGCCTTAATTGGTGTGGGGCTATTCGCACTCCCGCAGACAACGGCTTTGTTTGCAGGACAACACAGTTTCACTAACATTGACGCTACCGGTAACCAGATCGATTGCGTCAAATGCCACGGTGATGTACAGGCAGAACTTGGTACGGCTGGCTATTCAGCGACGACAAATACATCAGGTCCTCATGCAACCTTCAAATGCGAATATTGTCACAGGATTGAGGCGGGGTCTTCAAGCGGTGATAATGCATATGGTATGGTAACATACAAGAACGGAACTGCAATGAGAACGATCGTTATGACGGTAACGAACTTCGAGAGAGAAAACTTCCCGGCAGAGATCAATAACATAGGGAATCTTTCAGTAGCAGCACCCGGTATTACCTGGGAGGGCGGAGCACAGATAAGCCCGCAGGTAGCTGGAACTGAAGCAGACGATATAAAGTTGCAGCTATATAACGAATATCTGAAGCCAACATATAACGCAACAACAGGGCAACCATACGATACATCTGCAAACAAAAATGGTGGATTCAAACCAGGAAAAATCGGAACAGCAAATGTTACAGACTGGACATACGGTAGCAGATACTGGACACCGACACTTCTGAACGCAGGTTCAAAAGCGGTAAATCCTGGAACAGAATACCATGCAGCATCACTCGTAAGCTGTCTTGAATGTCATGGCGGAGTAGAACCACTGGGGCACTATTCAAGAATCCTCGATGGCGAATCAACAGCCTCATGTGAGCAGTGTCACTATTCCACATCAAGCACTTATAGGTGGACTGAACTCGCAGCAGGTGGCTTTGGTCTGACTGGTGGCGAAGATACAGGCGCAAATGAAGCCCACAAAGAATTCGCTACGACCAATGATACCATCACAAGGCAGAAAAATGGAGCATCAAACGGTGCCTGTGTTGCATGCCATACCCACGTTGCAGTCGATATAACATATCAGAAACCAACGACCTATAAGTTCGATGCCAGCTTCATTTCTGATAATGGTACCGAAACACTGGGTTCTTTCACGACCACAGGAGTATCAACAACCTATAGTAACAACACACCCTAAAAATACAAAATTGAGATGGTTCACACCATCTCTTTATTTTTTTTAAACAGGAGTTAAAAACCATGAAAAACAAACTCTTGATTTCAGTTTGCATGATTCTTATTTTTGCATTTTTCATCACTACTGTAAATGCAAGTATCCCCAATCACAAACCAGTTATATGTTTTAGTTGTCATGGGGTAGTAGGGGTTGGAGCAGAAGAAGAGGACGAATGCGGAACCTGTCATAATTATGTTGAAAATAAAAAAGTCAATCAATCGTTAATGGAGTCTCAACATAATCCCAATATCTGTAAGATTTGTCATGGCGTAAAAGACAAGGAAACATATCATCAAACTCATATTAATGTATCCTGTAACATCTGCCACGAATCGGGGAATGCAAAACCCAGTTCAACCATAATGGAATGTGCTGGCTGCCACGGGGGAAAAATACATGACATTCATCAGGGCAAAATAAACAGTATATGCTCTAATTGTCATAGGTCACGCCCGGCTTCGAATCCGGCATCTGAATCTCCCTTATCGACTAATGAAATGACTGCGGGGATTTATGCTAAAGCAGTAAATTATAAGCAATTCACGCTGTATGAAATATTTCAGCGAATACTATCATCATTTCGCATCTAATAATATTCTCATGAAAAAAGCCACCTTAAAGTATTTCCGATTAATACAACATAATAACTAATAGTACAATAAATAAAGGTAGATAAATATGAAAAAAACCACCGTCTATATAGCCGTGATCGTAATTGCAGTAATTGTTGGAGCTTTATACTTGTCTATCGGTAAGATGGGAAGTACATTGAATGTCGGAAAACCGGCATTGAAATTAACCCTTTCAACAGGGATTAATGAATCAGACGGATCGCCAATAATAACAAACCTCACCTTTGAGCAAACCCAGGTTATCTATAAAGGCGCAGATGCCCAGGTAGAATTCCCTGATATAAGCGTCATTGCAAGGAACGATTCCATATTGTCGGCTCCGGTAACCTATTGGGCATCTGAACCGTGGGTAGAAGGGAAAGAAAAATACACTCTTACTCTTACATTCAGAGACTCTTTCACACCCAAAGCCGGTGATATCCTTATCCTTACGGTACGGTTCACCGGGATCAAAGGGTATATTCTCGGGAAGAATACTGCATTTTATGAATGGAAATAAATACGCGTTCTTGATTATAGCGCTGGCAGGAATAATACTGTGGAATACTCCGGACACAGTATCTCTGGTAGTTGATTCCCACGCATTCTATAATGGCAGCGCCCCGTGTTCAAAATGTCATGGAGATATTCTGGCGCAGCTTCAAGATACAGGAAGTGTGAACGCCATGCACAGGAACCTGGATGGAGAAAGCGGGTGCAGATCATGTCACTCAAACCCTCTCAATATATCGGGTTTCAACGCCACCACAGACTATCATTCTGCATACAGACCGGAGTGTATCGAGTGTCACAAGAACGTTTCATCCATAAATAATAGTAAAGAAGCGCACTTATTGATCGTCAGCGAGGCGAACAGGTCATCACAAAATCTTGGATTGAACGAAGCGTGTGTCATGTGCCATACAACTATTGTAAGTGAAGTTGTGGTAAGGAACCGTGTCGTATTCCCTTTTGAGAGTGACAGCATCGCAGCTAACGGTTCAGCAGAATATAACGGCACATATACTACTACAATCTCAAATCCGCAACCAACAGGACTCCACAATTACAATAGCGGAGTCCAGTGTATTATGTGCCATGCACCTGTGCAGGATATCATAAACCAGGACCGTGTGCCATATTCAAATCATAGTATCCTCGGATGCAAAGATTGTCACAGGAATGCCACCACCGGCATGCAGGAATTTCATGCAGCAAAGATAATATATTGCAGCGATTGCCACGACCTGGGCATTCATCTACCACCATTAATATCAAGGGATTGCAACAGGTGCCATGAATCTCACGGCGGCCTGAAAGCGAACTGGAGCGTGTGACGATGGACCTGACATACAACGGAATAGATGTATCAGAAGGGCTGATAGTATCCGGGATCGTTCTATTACTTCTTGCCGTATTCTACTTCTACAAAAAAGGGAACAGAATAATAATTGGTCTTTTAGCTTCACAATTCAAACCCCGCTGTGCAGGATTGAAGAAAGACACAACTGGCAGGGACTGGCTGTTATTCATAGTTCTTCTTGCCACGGTCGTATTCCTTGGTTTGAAACTGGTTACGCTCATGGTCATTGTTTCAGACTCGATGAAACCGGAATTTCAGCGGGGGGATATGATAATCACCCAGTCTGTTTTTTTGACACCAGAAGTTGGTGATATTATCACGTTCAACGTGATAAACAAAAATTATGCTATTAGCCACAGGGTAATAAGCATAAACAACGGTGTAATAATAACAAAAGGTGACAACAATCCCAGAAAAGACGAGTACAACACCAGACAGGAAAATGTTATAGCGAAAGCTATCCAGTTCAATAACCATCCGCTCGTTATCAAGGATCTGGGCGCGCTGTTCATCGTAGATTATTCGAAACAGGGTGTTATATTTAAATTCGGAGACAGGTTCACATTCATGCAGCAGCTTTCAGCGACAATAAAGGCCTGGGGGATTGTAATTACGATTTTCGCACTATTTGGATATATTATAATGATGCAGAAGGGAAAAAGATGAGCGATCCGGAGATAACAAAAGAACAGGTCAAAAAACCAAAAGGAAAACTAAAGATAAAGCTTGCTCCGATATCTTCAATATGTTCGATAATATTAGGCGGGATAATAGCGCTCATCTCTACGTTCTCATTCATAGTGGACATATTAACGACCCGGAACCCGATAGCTTTACTGATAGATATTGTGGTTATGACAATATCTTATCTGACTGTGTGGCAGGGCATTTATTATACTATTCTGGACAGGATAGCAAAAGAAAGAATGGAAGAGCAATGGGATCACAGGATAGAGCCCATAATTAATCTTCTTACAGAGACATCATGCAGGATAAATTCGATAGAAGATGAAATGTTCAGAACGAACCAGAAGCTGGACACGACAATGGATTATTTCATGAGAAATCAGGACATGGACGCATCCAGGACTTTTATTCTCCCTGGAACATCGTTCAAATTCATTTCGAAGATACTTGTTCTGATATTCTTTACATTTTCAGCGCTGGTGTATGTTTCTTCATACCCCCTGGGTATAGTTCATTATTTCATACTTGCGATATATTTGACATGGTGGGCATTCATCACAGCGGAATTCAAGCTTTTTGGCAATTCGACTGCATGGACGTGGGCGATCGCCCCTGTATTGTTAATTCCGACAGCCGGTATTTTAATGAGTGCGATATACGGGCTTAATATCATGATAGGGATATTGTTCTTAGCATTGCTGCTGTATGTATACTTTTACTACTCCTGGACGAGTTTTGTGGCAACAGGCTATAAACTCATAGACCTGAAACCTGTGATCATCGGGATAAAAGAGAGAATAAAGAAAAATAAACAGTCGAGTGTCAAAGTCCATGAACTCGGGGATATTAAGAAATGAGCCGGATGATCATTTTTCTGGTATTTTTACTATTGATATTTTCTTCATTTCCGGCCGCTGGAGAGGTTTACGTGGTATTTACTGACCGGGAATTCGGATTCTGGGCTGTCAGGTCGTACAATATTAACCATACGATCAATTACACGAGCAGGACCCTCAACATCAACACAGGTGATTCTATAGAATGGATGAATATGGACAACGAAGGAGACAGGATCACGATAGTGAGCGACAACATGCTCTGGGAAGGCGGGAAGACTATGGGGAGTATCGGGTCAAAGTTCAGGTTCACGTTCAACAGTTCCGGCACCTATAGATTTCATACTGTCGAAAACACTAGAGTAAGACTGAATGCATCGAATTACTCTGAGTCTGAAACAACAACAACGACCATAACCTATGAAGATGATGATGGCGAGCTCCATACGATCACGGTCACAAGAGGCGAACGTGACAAACTCAAAGATGTAATAAGCTTTGAACGGTATAATTATCAGCAGCAGACAATACGAGTAACCGGTCCCACAATTGGGAACGGGACACATCCGGTAAAAACCGCACAGCAAACACCATTACCTTTCACAGCATCTATTCGTCCTGTGATACAGGTTAATGCGCGACCAACCCCTCTACCATCAGAATCTCTGACCCAGGCGGCGGCAGCGGTAGCCGTCCCGAAGCCGATGGAAAGTTACCAGGAATTTACGATATATGCGGTTTTAAAAAGATGGATGGATATAATTATTAATGGTTAAGAGAAAAAAGAAGTAAATATTATATTTTACTTCCCCTCTTTTTTCTCTTCCTTTGCCATCTCTTGATCCATCTTGTAGTCGTCGTAGCCCATCCAGGCGACTATCAAACCGATAAAGAGAAGAAAGAGACCGATACTACCTCTTAATAGTACCATGAGATCTTCCCAATATCCAAGAAATCCCATTACTCTGGGACCTGTATACCATACTATACCTAATACCAATATTACTATACCTACAAGAATTTTTACAATATTACCAGCCGATGACATAAAATCACCCATTCTTAATTCATCTACTTCATATTAAGTTTTCTTATATCCCATAGGAAAACTTATTACCCCGGTTATTAATAGTAATTAAAATGAACGGAACAATCTCGCAGGTTACAATAAAAGGCGTATATCTCCTTGAGAAAAACAGCGGTCCGGTTCCTCTTGTGCTGCTTGAAGATGAAGCTAAACGGATCATGCCGATATATATCGGATTATCCGAAGCTATTTCAATAAATGCAGCCATAAATCACGAGATCCCCCCAAGACCCATGACCCATGACCTATTCATATCTCTGCTTGAACGAACGAGTTCGCAAATAGACGATATACTGATAGATGAACTTAACGATGGCATATATTACGCCAGGTTATGCGTCTCTATGGATGGAAGGCAATTCGAAATCGATGCAAGACCCAGCGACTGCATAGCTATCGCGCTTCGGTGCAGGTCCCGATCCATGTTAGAGATAGCATTATCAGTGAAGCTGCGATAAATAAAGAAGAGATAGAAGGGATCTTGCCACTTGACAGCTATCTTTCCTGATTAGTTTCACACCGCTATCGTAAAGCAGATACCTGTAGAGAGATATTTTACAATTATGTTTTTTGAAGAAAAAGGTATCTACACCGTGCATGAGTTCACCCTTGCTATAAAAGGGATACTTACATCCGGGCAGTTCAATGACATCTGGATACGGGGTGAGATATCGAATTTCAAGAACCATACATCAGGTCACATGTATTTTACTCTTAAAGATAAGAACTGCTCACTGCAATGTGTGATGTTCAAATGGCACGGTCAGAACCTCAGGTTCGAACCTGAACACGGTATGAAAGTGCTTATCCTGGGAGACCTGGACGTATATGAGCAAAGAGGCCAGTACCAGTTAAAGGTCAGGGCGATACGACCAGATGGTGTGGGGGAACTCTATAAGGCTTATGAGCAGTTAAAGAATAAACTGGCGCTTGAGGGCTTGTTCTCGCCCGAACATAAAAAAGCGCTGCCGCGATTCCCAAAAAAGATCGGGGTCGCAACTTCTGAAACCGGGGCGGTGCTTCATGATATCCTGACAGTCCTGAAAAGAAGGTACCCTGTGAGCGTATTGTTCATTCCAACAATGGTGCAGGGAGAATACGCAGCCAACAGTATCGTTCACTCAATTGAACTGCTTAACAGAATGGAGGTTGACCTCATTATCCTGGGAAGAGGCGGCGGTTCACTTGAAGACCTGTGGTCTTTCAATGAAGAGATAGTTGCACGGTCTATTTTCAATTCAAAAATTCCGATAATTTCAGCAGTGGGGCATCAGACTGATTACACAATCGCTGATTTTGTTGCGGACGTCCGCGCCCCAACCCCGTCCGCTGCCGCTGAGATTGCAGTCCCTGACAGGCAGGAACTTTTCAACCAGGTAAAGAAGTTAAGGGAACTGTTGATCGAAAGACAGAAGCGCGATATAAGCGACAGGTCGCTTCACGCGGCGGAATTAAAAAATTGCGTGGACCCAGGTTTATTACGGGAACGTATTGCCAATTATATGCAGTATATCGACGATATCAACGAGCGTAAATCGCAAAGCATTGAGAGGATAATTGAAGGAAGGACTTCACAGTTCAGGGAATGCGCAGGTAAACTTGATGCTGTAAGCCCGATCGGAACTCTTTCACGGGGGTACAGTATAGCTTTGAAACTTCCTGATAAGACTAACGTACGCAGCATCAATGACATTGAAAAAAATGATGAGATCCAGATCCTTGTGAACGATGGAAAGATCAATTGTTATGTAAACGACAAAGAGGAATGCAAATGGAAATGAACTTTGAAGATAAACTTTCAGAACTTGAGAACATAGTTGAGAAACTTGAGAAAGGACAGCTTTCACTTGATGAGAGCCTTGAACTTTTCGAACACGGTATAACCCTTTCCAGGGAATGCAACGCCATACTAAAAAGCGCAAGGCAAAAAGTAGAGAAATTAATAGAAGAAGATAACAACATCAGGTCTGAGGATTTTGCCCTGTCGGATGAGAATCTAAAAGGAGGCAACAGTTAAAAAAATCAGTTATAATAGAAAAAGTATAAATATGCCTCGAAACATAAAACCACCCTAACGTGACTATGAAAAAGGGCCGAGTTTCAACAGGAATATATGGTCTGGATGATTTGATGGGCGGTGGCTTTCGAGAGAATACTATCAATGCTATCAGAGGCGGGACAGGTGTTGGAAAAACTACATTCGCGCTTCAATATACTTTATATGGTCTAAACCGCGGTGAAAAGGTGTTGTTCATTTCCTTTGAGATGTCGGAGAAACAGATTTTGCGGGACTGTATGGATATGGGCTGGGATGAAATCAAGGATCACGTAGAAAATCAAAATCTCAAGATAATCCATCTTTTTGGAGAGGATTTAACATTCCCATCTCTTGACCTTGCGGAAATGATAAGAACCTCCATTCCGTACAACTGTCATAATATCGTTATCGACCCCCTGACACATCCAACATTTTATACAGAGAAGGAGATAAGAAAATCGCTGAGCACCATTTTCCAGGAACTTCGCAAAATCGGAACAACCTTGATAGTGCTTGAAGAACCGGCGAATGGTAATCAATTATTTGAAGGTTCATTGATGCCTCTGTATTTAGCCGATACTGTGATACATCTGCAGAATCTTGGTTTTGGCGAGCTTTATGACCGTACGCTTCGAATCATGAAGCATCGTGGCTCAAAGCATGGGGATAGTCTTTATCCATATACTATAGAAATGGGAATGGGGATCGTTATTCATGCTTCTGATAAACAATTAGAAAGAGTGAAGCCTAAAAATAAATTCGAAGCTGTGTTCAATGATTCTATTGAAAAAGCTGGAAGTATGGGAGTAATAGGGAAAAGTTTGTCCGCGAGGATCGGAACTTTACAGAAGAACTGGGTGCGGGATGAGGATCCATCAGAAGTTCTCAAGCTGGTCTTAAGGGAAGAAAGTAAATGATATGAAAAAAGGACTTGAAGATATCCTGGATGACCTGTACGATATCGAAGGGATCGAAGCATGCATACTCTACAGGATAGATGGGGTACCAATCATGCTGCGAACCTGCGGGTATAAGGAAGAACTCCTCAAGACTATGTTCTGGCTTGAAAAGCAGATAAAGCATGTATTCGGGGAGATGAACAAGGAAGGGTTGAATGACACTGTTTTCTATTTCAGGAACAACCGGATACTTATAGCTCCATCCTCAAAATCTACAGTGCTTGTTACCATAACAACCGGGGAGGCGAATCAGCAATTGATCTCAATGGAAACGCTTCGTGCAACCAGGATAATTGAAAAGTGTGTTACATAGAGTTCAATATATCGGAATTGAATGCCCATTTTTTATTTTCCGGGCGATTTTAATCATTATAATCATGATATTTTAGAAAACTATATGTCCTAACACGAAGTATAAAGCAACACTAATTATTGTAAAGAAAAATTGCGGCAGGGATTGATAAAAATATGAAATCTGTTGCATTGTTCAGCAATAAAAAAGATTCTAAGGACGCAGCACGGCATATTTTGGAGCAGGCAAGGTCACGCCTGGATTTTGAGCCTGATCTTGCCCTTTTCTATGCAACCCTAAAGTATAACGGCAAATACCAGTCCATGCTTGATATATTCCAGGAAGAATACGGCGACATTCCGCAGATAGGGGCATCGGTGGATGGAATGATATATCCTGATGACATGCATGCTGACGGGGCGGCGCTGGTGCTGTGTAAGGATGATGATGCGAAGATACGGGTGGATGGTATCAATGAAAAGGGGGCAGTGGAGTCTGCGGAGAAACTTGCGAAAAGGGTGAAATGTGATAATGGGGCTATTGTGCTTCATTTTCCATTGGTGCATGTGCCAAATGTTCTAAAATCTGCAGAATTTTTTGCAAAAGGATTTTACTATAGTAATCAATGTAAAGGGGGAAACCCGGAAAAACAAAAAGAATTTGCTCAAAAATTCGCCGACTACTGCGACAGGGAAAATATATTCTACCTGCCTCCAACGATTTTAAACATATTCGCCAGGAAAACAGATTATAAAATCCCCATAACAGGCATAAATGTGATGCATACGCAGGTAAGATTCAATATTCCCAGTATATTCTGTAACTTTGAGGACATTGGCGGGGGAATTGCGGCTTTGACAATAGAGAAAGAACGAATAAATGCTGTTTATGATGACATCTTTCCAGACAGAGGGAAAAACCTGGAAGAAACAAAGAATATAGTGAATAATAAATTTACAGTAATCAAGAAGTTTAAGGCAAATTTTGAAAAAAATATACTTGTTTCTCTGGACGGTATGCCTCCAGTCCAGGCAGTAAATGATCTGATATATGTATCTGAGCAAAAAAAGGAAGAGTTGTTAGGACATCTTGATAAAGGAGATTACAAAATTTACATACCATATGAACTTGTTTTCTTAAATAAAAAAACAAATGGAGCGTTCGTTCTCGGAATTGGATCATACTATCCTTTTGAGTTGTTTCCTTTTTTTATGGATGTTTCAGATTATTCAGAAGATGTTTCTCTCGCATACGCTTTGGTGGATGATAAATTCGATGCATTTATTTCATGTTTAAATAATTTAAAATATAATGATGGAAGTTTTATTTATTTTTGCATTGATGTCGGAGTTGTAGCAGCATTCGGTGAGAAGGCTTTTGAATATAAAGATAAAGTAAAAAAAATATTGGGTAAAAATTATTTTGGAATATTGTCTCATACTCCTTCAGCGTATGTCCCACCCGGATTCCAGTCAAGAAATTACTTATCAGAATCCTTCAACAATACATTTTTTATGAGTGGTGGGACAAACACTTGTTTAGAGATTTAAAGAAAAGCACTCAGTCCCATAAATATTATAGATATATAGACAGAATTACTCATACCTTTTAGTGCCTTAAAATCCCCTATATCCAATGTCCAGTTTTTCCTGTACATGTGAAAAAAGGTGTTTTTGAAAAAATAAACAAATGGTATCGATATTAATAAAATACCTGTGCCAAAGAAGTTTACAGTAATTGGATTCAACATGATTAAATAATACGTCATCGTGAGATAACTGGAATATCGTATAAGCTGGGAAGGAAAGAAAACCACTCCGAATGTTCTCAAGCCAGCTTCTCTGTCGCCGGAAATATCCTTTATATCTTTTAATAGCAATCCGGCTATGCTGACAAAAAAGAAAGCTACTGCAATTATTATGCCCGTTGCATTTAAATCAGAATATACGGACCATATACATAAAATATACATCGGCCATGCAGTTGCATAGGTAATTAACTCTCCTCTATAATGATCTTTCAATCTAAAGCCAAATACTTTTTTAAGAATCAAATTATCGGAATACCACCATGTAACAAGAGACCATATTAAAAAAAACACATAAATTTGCCTTTCAAGTAAAATTGATAAAAAATAAACAAAGAGGCTGGAAGATGCATAGAGCAATATAGAGATAAAAATAGCTCCTTTTTGCATTGAGGCATCCTGCGTTAAAATCGTTTTTTTGCCCTGTACCATATCTTCCTTCAAATCATTACAATGATTCCATAAGTTAGCACCGAAGTTTGAAAACAGTGAAACCGCTATTCCTGCAAGTAGAATAGGAACATCAGAAAGGTACAGCTCTTTACGGGATATTAAAAAAAGGGATATTGCAAGGAGAGGGAAAGGTGAAATGATGGAAGCTGGAGTGTTGCACAACCTTAAAAGGTCAACAATTTTTCTCCAGCACATTTTAAGATCGTTTTTTAACTTACTACTAGTCGCACTTTCTTGAACATCTCTTCCGCAATCTTCTCTTCTTCGTTTCTCTGTTTATTCTGTTTCTCTGTCTTCATATTTTATCACCCGTTATTATGCGTATTATAAGCATCACCAAACATGCCCGTAGAAATTATAAATCAATAGGAAATATAATTTAGAAACTATTTTAAGTAAACAAAATAAGAAACTATGTTTAGGCGCATTTATAATATTATACCATCATAAACGAACTTATGTCAGAGTTAGGAGAAAAAGCGGACAGGATACTTGAGCTTTTGAGCAAACAGAATACACTCACTGTAGAAGAACTCAAAGATAAGATCTCCCTTGAGGACACTTCGCTCCTTGTTTTCATGCACCAGGCAGGACTTATTGAGTTAAAAAAAGAAGATGTCAGGATAACCGGGTTCGGCTATGAGATCATAACTGCAGAGTAAGTTCTTTGGCTTTCTGTAAAAAGACCTTTCCTTTATCTGTTGTTTTGTATTTATTCAGCGTATTCTCAATAAATCCCTGTTTTTGCAGCAGTTCCAGGTATTTTTCTGCCAGTTTAAAATTCAGGTTCGTTTTATATACGACTGCTGTTTTCTTAACACCCACGACGGCAACTTCCAGAACGTCAATTATAATATCCATCCTGCTTCTGCGCATAATACACCTATCCAATTACACTACTAGCTATTGGTATTTATAAGTTGTTCTAATATTTTATAATCATCATCATTATGAGGATAAAAAATAGCGACTTAACTGAAAAGTTCCTCAACAGAAGGAAGCGCTGAAGGTAACGTGAATATAACCACCTTGTCGTCAGGAAGAATGGTATGGCTTCCACCTGGTATTATTACCTCCGTGTTCCTCACGATCGCGCTCACAATGGCGCCTCGTGGGAAATGCACGTCCTTGAGTTTCTTATTTATTATCTTTGAGCCCTGTTTTGCGGTCAACTCAATGATCTTCCCCTTCTCTCCTTCAATTGTAACAAGGGATTCGATACCTATTCCCATGGTGAACTTTAATACTTCATTTACAGTAGCCTGGATAGGACTGATTGCCACGTCAACCCCAACTATCTCGAACAATTCTGCATAGTCCGGGCGGTCCACCCTGGCAATTACCTTTTTAGCCCCAAGCCTCTTTGCAAGAAGCGCGCATATCAGGTTCTTTTCATCGCTGTTCGTGACCGCTATTACCGCATCCATGGAGCCTATGTTCTCCTCTTTCATCAGGGAGATATCAGTTCCGTCCCCGTTAATGACAAGAACCTTCGGAAGAGCCTGGGCGAGTTCTTCGCTCCTTTTTTTATCTATTTCAAGCAAAGTCAGCTTAAAATTTTTCTTACCAAGAAGTTTAATAAGGTAATATCCAACTTTACCTCCCCGACTACCGCTATCTTCCCGGAGTTCTTCCTTGTCTCCTCAAAAAGCTTTCTTGTATCCTCGATAGCTTCCGGTTTTCCTACCAGCACTACCCTGTCATCTTTCTGTATGACGTCCTCGCCATGCGGAATCATCAATTGCGAACCCCGGAATATGGCGGACATAAGACAGCATGCCGGGAGGTTTGATTCAGACAGTTTTCTTCCGACGAATCTGATTATGTTCCCCCACCTTGAATTCCATCATTTTTATTTTTCCACCAACAAAATTTTCCACATTTATTGCTTCAGGAATGGAAAGTATCTGGTCTATCTCTGAAGCAAGTGATAATTCAGGGCAGACCATGGCATTCATTCCCACGGTCTCACGTACATCTACAGGCCGGTCGATGTAATCCGGATTGCTTACCCGGGCTATAGTCTTCAAGTTATTGTTCAGTATCTTTGATGCCATGCAGGCAACAATATTTACCTCATCCACCCCGGTAACTGCGACTACAAGTTCTGTCTTACCTATATTCGCTTTATTGAGAAGTTTTACATCAGCCCCGTTCCCCTGGATGACCTGGACATCCAATTGCCGTGCCCTGTTACAGACGTCTTCATCTTTATCTATGATAAATACGTCATTGTCCCTGCACAAGGTCTTTGCTACATGATAGCCTACTTCACCCGCGCCGATAATTATAATTCGCATGATCTCCGGTATTTCGGCAGAATAAATTAATTAATCTTCCAGCAATTCCTTCCCTTTTGTGAAACCAAGTACTGATGAAGCGACTATTATCAATACAATAATTATCAGGGCTATAGGGCGCCCTGCATTATGCAGGATAATCTTGTTGAGAAGATTCGGCAGTCCAGATGCCTACTATGAGTCCCATGAACCCGAATACAGCAGCATATCCCGAATTTTTAAACAAGTTCGATATTGTCATAATCTTGTATGAATAAGGTATTTTAATATATTAACATATCGAATGCAACGTCAAAATCCTTATATTAAAGCAAAATCCTCTATCTGCCATGGTACGAATCGGCAACCTGACACTTAATAGATCGATAGTAGCGGCAATAGGTGACTTGCCGGCTGAATCTGCAGACCAGGCAAAAAAGCTTGGTGCGGACATCCTGGAGCTCAGGATCGACCTTCTTAAGGTTGATGCAAGAACTGCGCTTTGCGATATCAGGGAAACAGGTCTGCCAGTCATTATTACGAACCGCATTAAGCAGGAAGGCGGGGCATGGCAGGGGAGTGAAGAAGAGCGCATCAGTACACTGATATCATTATTGCCGATGGCAGACGCCGTGGATATTGAGTTATGCGCAAGGGACAGGGATATGATTGTCAAGAAGGCCAGGGATACAGGGAAAACCGTTATCGTCTCGACGCATGATTTTAAAAAAACACCTGCCAGCAAAGTCATGAGTGGAATAATCAGCGAATCGGTTGCCGCTGGCGCAGATGTTGCAAAGCTTGCTGTGATGCCAAACTCGTTGGAGGACGTTCATCGTTTACTCGAAGTCACACTTCATGCAGACGCTGCAGTGTGCACCCTTGCCATGGGAGAAAAAGGCAGGCATTCACGCGTGGTAGCCCCGCTATATGGTTCTGTTATGACATATGGTTATGTGGGAAAAGCCACAGCTCCAGGGCAGTTAAGGGTAGATGAATTGAGGTATATCTTAAACGTTATCTAATGATGGGGCAAGTCTTATCAGGTTCTCACGCCCCTTCTTTATTTTCTGGATAGTATTTTTAGTGTGGAGCCCATTTAGCGCTGAACTCACGGTAGATTTTGGAAGATCAAGTTTCTTTACTATATCTGACTGATATAGAGATCCCCCGTTCTCTTTCAGCAGAGCCACTATTCTGTCCTCAAGGTCCATCATGTCCGGCAAATTCGCCATATCTGCGACATCTTCATGAAGCGTTTCTGTCGCGGTTTCTATTCCTTCTCCTGACTGGGCGCCAGAAACCTGAACCTTATTCCTTCGAATTTTAAAAATGATGGCTGCGCCGACAACCAGAATAATTACGGCAAGCGGATACAGCATCCAGGAAATTGATGGTCTTAATAGAACGATATTAGGTTCTCCGGCATTAAACGAACGAAGTCCATACCAGATCATTCCATCACGAACCATGTCAGGCTGGGGAGTTACCTGTTCTGGCGTATACCCCTGAGGATACTGGATTATCAGAGAATTGTCTTTTGAAAGGTATAATCCTCCCACAAAAACGTCGCCTACAATGAGGTTTTTATTACTATCCAGCTTTGCGAAATCAGTCCATGTAAAGGAATAGCTCACAACACCGTAGTTCCCAGTGGGCGCGGTTTCGATACTGGCTTTGCCTGTGAAGCCACCGGCAATCATTTTTCTTTTTGTGGCATTCGAGGCAGCTGATACAGACTTTTGCATCAATTCCCTGAATTCATTAAGATATACAGGTTTAAGCTGCTCGGTATAGTTCTCAAACGCATCAAAATCTTCCTTTGTAACAAGCTGTGTCCTGTATTCCACGTACCAGATTGCAGTGCCGTCGTCTTTCACATTGATAGTGTACGTTATCTTATATCCATTATCTGGTGCAGCGCTTACAGTATATAAGTACAATAATATTAATATCAGAACAATTAAAGATATCTTCGACGCCATGTTTTATATATATTTGTTATTTTAAGTATAAAAAATACAGGGTTGCATCAAAAATAGTTATTGTTTCGTCTCAATTTCCTTCATTCATGAATGGTCTTTGGGGGAAAAAGAGATAGGTGAAGTTCACCTATCCTAATCTTCGTCTTCTGACTCATTTGATTTTTCCCTGTCTATTCTTGTGTTCATTTTTTCCTGTTTCTTCTCATTAATCTCTACTTTCTTCCTTTCATTCTTCTCTATTTCTACTCTCTTTTCATTGGCCTTTACTTCCAACACGTTCAGGATCTTTTCATCTGTCAGAGTAGATAGTTTATCCTCGACACCGGTGATGATAGCAGAATCTTCTGATGCTTCCAGGAAGAACGTATACTCAAACATGACTCTGGTCGTATTTCCTTTGACCTGGGCATCAGCTTTCAGTTTTTCTCTGGACAGATTTGCCGCCCTGGTAACTGCCTGGGTTGTTGTCAATGTTGTAGTTGGTCCGCCGGTCACATTGACCTCAGGCTCAGCCTCATCATTGTCTTTCTCATCGTTTTCCTCACCGTCGCGTTCGATCTTTATCAGACCTGAAATATTGTTCTCAATTGCAGCCACTCTATCGGAGATGTCTGCTGCTATGTCAGCGGGTTCAGTACTATTCGTCAGGAATTTCAATTCCACTTTGACGTGAGTTTTGTTATCCTCAACTTCGGCTTTGATACTGGTTTTCTCATATCCGTCTTCCTCGTCTTCTACTTCAACGTGTTTCAGTATTTTGCGACCCATTTTATCGGTCCTGCGTTCAAGTTTGACATTCGTCTTTGACGCGAACTTACTTAGGAGTCTTTCGCTTTTATTGTGCGCATTTATAAGCCCGGTATTATTGGGGTGGGATTCAATAAGCCCTTCCAGAACATACTGGTGTTTGGCTATCATAGTCTGGGCATTGATGAGTCCCGTATCCTTATTTTTTATTTTGGATATGGACTCTTCAGCCTTTTCGGTTTCTTCTTCATACTGTTCGATTGCGGTATCAGCAGCCTGTAAATTCTTCTTGTTGAGCGCAGATTTTATTTCTGCGAGCCTGTGCCTTGCCTGAGATACCTGCTTTCCAACTTTTTCGCTTTCATTAAAGGTAAAAGCGACATCAAGGTCTTCAAATGCTAATTTTAACTTGTATAAAACATTATCCGGACCTATCATGCTATCATCAGCTTTCACATCATCAACAAGCTCTTCTTCGTTACCGCCAGCAGCTAACGCATCACTGCTGTTGATGTCATTGTTCGTATTGTTCGTGCTATTTGTGGTTGCGTTATCTTCTGCGTTAACAGGAATTATGATAAACGCAAGCATAAGCAGGATAATACCTGCCAATGTCAAATTTTTCAACCTCATAATTACACCTCGTAATTGGCTTTTGCCATTACACACCCTAGGCAGGCACTGAATATAAGCACACTGACTGTCTGTATGGGTTCTAAAGTTCTGCATATCTTTAAATTATGTAATATGGTTCTATAATGTTTTGTTTCCTTTAAACAAGTCCATTAAATTAAAAAAATCATATAGGGTTATTATAATCATATTTCGCTATATAATCCATAGTGCTATATATATTGTAAACTATAGACTAAAACGAGTTGATAATCATGGAATTCAAAGTGCAGCAGCTTCAAATCAAGGCTGGTAAATATAAAGTTGTTTTAAATCCTGATGATGCAAAGGAAATAGGGGTCAGGGCAGGGGACCGTGTGCAGATTAAAGACCACAGCTACCTTACCGCGATAGCAGAGATAGGGGATATGATCTCAAAAGGAAATGTCGGGGTTTACCAGGACGTATGCGTTAAGCTTGGGGAAGAATGCCCACTTACCGTGAACATCGTTCCAACATCAAGACCGAGTTCGGTAGGATTCATCAAGAAGATGATGGACAGGCAGAAACTCACGCAGGAAGAAATTCACCAGATCGTCCAGGACATCGTGAAGGAAAACCTGACCGATATTGAACTTGCTGCATTCGTTACAAGTTCCTACATCCACGGGATGACCAGCGACGAGATCGAATGGATGACACGGGCGATGATAGATACCGGTGAAAAGATCGAGTTCGATACTCATCCTATCATGGACAAACACAGTATTGGAGGGGTTCCGGGAAATAAGATATCGCTGCTTGTCGTTCCTATAATAGCGGCCAACGGGCTTCTTATCCCCAAGACAAGCTCACGAGCAATCACCGGCGCCGCGGGCACAGCAGACCTGATGGAAGTGCTCGCCCCAGTGGAATTCACAGCAGAAGAGATAAAAACTATGACTGAAAAAGTAGGGGGGGTTATAGTTTGGGGGGGCCACGAACATCGCTCCTGCAGACGATAAACTGATACGCGCCGAGTATCCGCTTTCTATAGACCCGCACTGCCAGCTTCTCGCATCCATCATGGCGAAAAAGGGCGCAGTAGGCGCTGACTGTGTTGTTATTGATATTCCTACCGGGGCTGGCACCAAGGTGCACACGATAGACGGTGGGAAAAAACTTGCAAGGGACCTGATAGACCTTGGCGAGCGGCTCGGTATGAATGTGGAATGCGCCATGACTTACGGCGCATCGCCCGTGGGCAGGACGATAGGACCTGCAATCGAGGTTCGGGAGGCGCTAAAGGTGCTTGAGACCATGGAGGGACCGAACAGCCTTATTGAAAAGAGCACGGCTCTTGCAGGTATCTTGCTTGAGATGGGCGGAGCGGCACCACGGGGCGGGGGTAAGACGATGGCTGTGGAAACGCTGCGCTCTGGCAAAGCTTTGCTGAAACTCAAAGAGATAATAGAAGCACAGGGCGGAGATCCGAAAATATCATATACCGACATAAAACCGGGAGAGCATAAAGGAGACCTTTTATCGCCTGCTGACGGCTACGTGATCGAATTCGATAACAAGCGTATCATCGAAATAGCAAGGATCGCGGGAGCTCCAATAGATACCGGGGCAGGGGTCTGGATCCACAGGAAAAAGGGTGAGCAAGTCAAGAAAGGCGAGCCTCTCATCACGATATTTTCAGATAAGAGCTGGAAACTCACAAATGCCATAAAAAGTGCAGAGAAGGATTATCCCATTATCGTGGAAGGGATGTTACTGGAACGGGTGAGTCCGTTCAGGGTGCTGTAGATTTTACATTTTCTGCCGTATTTTTCAGCAGGCTCACTTCACGAACTTATCAAGCTTGAATGAATAGAAGAATATCGGTTCTCCTGCAGGCACATCATTCCACAGGTTCCTGTCAACGCACCCTTCTCCCAGTTCCCTGATAAGACTTTCATAGGTGACAGCTGCGATTTTTTCTATGTTTATCGCCATACTCTCAAGATGCCCGCTGTCCGTATTCCTGACCCGGTACACGCCTTTGTTGTAGAATCTGGGGGATATGAGCGTGCTTTTGCCGTGCTCCAGAGCTTCTTTTATCTTATACTCATCAAGATCAAGAATGTTGCCAAGCCTCTCGATTTCCAGTTTGAAAGTCATTATTGTGGAGTTCAACCCGATCCCTCTTTAATATGTAGTTGCGTGTATTTAATGGTTATTTATCGCGAAGATGGATTTCAATTTCCATTAATTCCCCGGCAAGCCTTACGTTCTCGAATATGTCTTTTGCATCATGCAGCAAAGGCTCAGTGTTTTCCGAGTACCTTGAACTGAAGTGCGTGAGTATCAATTGCCTGACGTTCGCTTTTTTTGCAAGCTGTGCACCCTCGGAGGCTGTGGAATGCTTTGTATCAAGCGCCCAGTCACGAAGCTCGTCGTCAAAGGTCCCGTCATGGATGAGCAGGTCTGCGCCATTGCTTTCTCTCTCAATGTTCTTGCAAGGGCGCGTGTCCCCGCTGTACACTATTTTTCTGCCAGGACGGGTTTCTCCCATAACCTGCGACGGCATAATTTCCCGCCCGTTCACTGTGACTGTTTCTCCGTTTTGCAGTTTTGAGAACATATGTCCTACCGGGACACCAAGTTCGATGGCTCTTTCCCTGTTAAACCTTCCTGCACGGCTTTTCTCTTCAAGAACATAACCAAAGCTTGGAATGCCATGGTCTGTGGCGACAGCTTTGATGGAATATTCTCCTTTATCAACAATATACCCATCCTCCAATTCGTGCGCATTGATCTCAAATCCAGGTTTGTAGTAGCCAAGTTCCTGCATTAATTTTACCATCTGTTCTGTCCTGACAGGACCGTATATGTCCAGGGGTTCAGTCCTCCCGTTGAAGGACATGGTCTGTATGAGCCCAGGGATGCCAAGGAAATGGTCTGCGTGGAAATGCGTGATGAATATGGATGATATCTTCATGCCGGTCTTTGCACGCATCATCTGCTGCTGCGTACCCTCTCCGCAGTCAAATAGCATCATATCCCCTTCCCTGTTTACGAATATAGCTGAAGGATTGCGGTTTATTGTTGGGAGGGTACCGCCTGTTCCCAGGAAGGTTATTCGAAGCATGAGGGGCTTAATTGCTCTGGGTATTTAAATAGGTCACTTATCGCCCGACCTAAGAATAATCAATAACAATAGACCTGCGGCAATGAACTCTGTCAGTGTAAATCCGGGAATCCCGGGGATTTTGCTCTCTGCATATAGCGTTTTATATGTCGTGCCTGCCATGATCCAGGTAGCTTTATTACCCTCTATGTTATCGGCGTTTGAATTCTCTATCTTATAAGGCATTTCGACAGAATAATTTATGGAAACCGCTCCTGCCATGGATCTTGCTTCTGTCTTCCCCACTGATTCAAAGGTGAAGTCCTCATACCTTAAAATGCCATCGTTTTCTGAGATCCGTATGCCTGTTTCATTCCTGAGGTCTTTATAATTAACCACGATGTCCAGTATCACTTTATCGTTTTTTATATCCTTTTTATAGGAAACAAGAGTTGCGCCATTGACGCTTGATATGGTTTCTCTTGATAGATTATATTCAAGATATGGATATAAAACCTGTGCAATTTCAAGGTGCATCGTCCTTGTGCCGCTAAAATCCTTATTTATTTTGGTATTCAATTCTGCATTCAGACATCCTGAAGCGGCCAATACAATCAAAATCACTATAAAAGCCACTATAATTATCTTACCATAAATTATCTTACCATAACCCGTAGACATCACACATTCGCATGTGAGTAATGCCATATAAATCTTATTGAGGACTTTATAAAAAAATCCCGCCTCCCAGACTCGAACCGGGGACTTCGCGGTGCCTGCGCGTTAATGTGTGCATATCGCACATGATCCATACTACAGCCGCGCACTCTAGCCACTGAGTTAAGGCGGGGTGGACTGTGAATATGCACTATAATACTTAATCCTTTTCTTTCGCAGGGCTTTGTTGCAGAATTCCGAAATTATTTTTTTCTAAATTTTTTCGAACATATCCTTCCCCACGCCGCACTGGGGGCATACCCAGTCGTCAGGAAGGTCTTCAAAAGCAGTTCCGGGTTTTATTTTCGGCGTGTCTCCCACTTCAGGGTCATATATGTATCCGCAGACTGTACATCGGTATTTGTCCATAACTACCTCCATAACTTATAGAACCATGCTGTTATATAAAATGCAAGGATAAATTAGGCAATTAAATTTCGCGAGTGCTATCGCCTAGCGCAATTGCATAAGCTGCGGTTTTATGAAATACAGGCGGTAACGCAGGCACTCCTTGAAATTATCTCCATGGAAATCACATGGTTCCAGGTCTGATGCTACGCATTTTTCATCAGAGTAGAAGTTGCATTTTTTATATGTCATTGATTGAACCTCTTTCTTGTAATATAATGCATGTGTATTATTTGTTTCGATTTTTGGTAGTGTCCTAATTTAGACCGCATAATTAAAATTAAAAAATTGCTCCCAATTCCATTGATGATCTGCTAAACCTTCCAGCATTGCAGGTGTCTCACTTTTTGTCAACTTATCCATAAAGTTCCAATAGAAATGAAACAATTCGAAAGCATCTACAAGTCTCGTTTTCTTTTTCGAATGACATTTTGTTTTTCTAACTAATCTGCCCAACCTTTCTCGACAAATGCTATTCATATTTTCGATGCCCGTAGTCTCAATTTCTTCATTGTTGATCATTCCATAGACCACCCTTTTAATTTTGTCAACGATTTTACCACCTTCCCTAATTTTTATAACTTGTCCATAGTCAACACAAGTCTCTTCGTAGTATTCTGGAATAGTAGCTGTGTAATCATCATTCCCATCCGAGAATATCTGAATCTTAATATCTGGAAATGGTAATTGTACTCTATCAAAAACTTTTTTAAATAATCTTTTACAGGATTCTTTTCCTTGTTTTCCAATTTCATAAGCAACAATAAGATACGATCCTCTCGTCATGAAAGTGAATATCCAGGCATCACCTTCGATATCTGAATTAGGGCTTCCTGGCTTAACGTTTTTTTGTTTTTTTTAACGAATGTCCACATTTCATCAACCTCAAATTGTCCAAGTTTTACATCATGAAGTAGAATAGAATTTACTAACTCTGCATGCAAGGCGAGATCTTCAATCAGATTTCCTATGGTATCCCTATGGTGGCCTGTAATTCGTTCGATCGATCTAATACCATTTTTCTCAACAAGGTGTTTGCATATGTTGATTATCTCAGGTTTCGAAAGATGTTTTTTATACAGCGGTGTATTCACGGTTTCGACAAACCAAGTACTACAGTGATTACAGAAGTATTGTTGATGTCCTGCTCGATTTTTTCCACGCTTTAGCAAATCTTTTTCTTCTTCCAATAAAAAATATTTGCATTTAGGATTCTGACAAGTAATATCGATTTTACTTCGAGGTCGCGCCATGTAACATCACAAAAATAGTAATGGATGTTATACAATATATATTATGCGGTATGTTTTAGGACAGTGCCCGATTTTTAGCACTATAACCAAAAATTTAAAGCCAACAAAAGAAATAAGAGAGTATAAAGGTTCGATAAAACCTTGTCGGAGGTATTAAAATATGACTGAGACCGAATCCATAAAAAGACAGGATCTTGACCTCAAGCTAAAAGCAAACATGGCGCATATGGGAGAACTGACTTACACACTTCAGATATCACCAGCCAATGTTGAATGGAAATACTCAGAGGCTGAGGGAGAATATAGAATAGATCAATATGTGATAAAAGGCGAATTGATCAGACAGACTATACGAAATATATTATTCCGGAACAAAGAGCTTCTGGTTGATTCAATAAAAGTAGGCTCAAAGGATTTTCTTTTTGAAGTCCAGGTACCGAAAAGGATCGATAAGGAGAAGCTCAAACAGGTGCTTGCTCAAATAACCAATGAAATAAAGAGTGAAGTTGTAAAAAGCAAAACTGAACTGGAATCATTCAAGAAATTCCTGGAAGATAGCACATTTTAATTGAATGGTTCTTTTATCAATTCCACTGTCAGGGAATTACATCTCCCTGACTATGTGAATATTGGAGAAGGGTATGTAGTGTTTCTTTCCTGCATGTTCTCCCTCAAGCGGGAAAAACACAAAATACTGTTCTTCATGTTTTATCTCTGTTACTTTAGAATTCGTTACCCACATATCGAATGTTGTCTTTCCGTCTTCGCCTATATATCTTCTGGATTCTATTATGTATTTTCTATCTGGCATAACCGACCTCCTGTCATCTGTAGATGATATTTTCAAGCATATAATACTAAGACTTCTATCTATAAAAACTTAGGTTCATACCCAACTGGGCTGCAATTATGATCCCTGACGTGAGCCCAATGACAGAAATGTCAGAGATACTGAGTTTCTTCCTGCTCACATACACATGCGCATCCGCGTTATAGCCCCTGCATAGCATGCTCTGGTAAGTCCGCTCCCCCTGTTCATACGAACGGATGAACATCGAGCTTATCGTATAGCCTATCTGGTGAAGCGTCCAGATGCGCGGGACTTTCTTATTCAGGAGGTCAAAACAACGAGTTTTCTGTGCAGTCCTTATTCTACCGAGCATGTTCGAAAAAACAAACAGGTAGCGCACCATCATGGTAAAAAGAAGCGCCATCTCCCTGGGCATCCCCATGCGCCTTGCGGATGCGACAAGTTCGCTCAGGGACGTTGTGGAGGAAAGAAGTATCACTGCTGTTATAGAAACAAGGAATTTAAAAAATATTATGACGCCAAAAAGCGCGCCTTCGCGTGTGGCAACAAGCCCGAAGGGCAATGTGAAAAGCACAGTAAATTCCGAAATGAACGTTTGTCTCAAAAATGGCTGAAGGACTGCCAATCCGAGACCAAAGGGCATGGAGATCGCGAACCTGAGGGCAATGTAAGATAATTCAAGGCGGGCAACCAGCAAAAGTGCGGCAAGATATATTTCAAGCAGCGCAAGTTTCTGGAAGTTAAGGCTGTCCATGCGGGGAAGAGAGACAGCATATACGACTATCGCCAGTGTCATCAGGATCTTTACCCTGCCGTCTATACTGTGGACGAATGATTTCCTGAAAGCTTCGCGCTCAAGTTCAGTAAGCGATATGTGCATCCTACTTCACCACTCTCAGCAGTTCGTCCTTTGCTTCTTCGAGCGTGAACTTTACATTGACAGGCACACCCTCGTTCTGAAGCAATTCAAGGAGCTGCGCAACTATGGGCAGGCGCAGGTGGGTTTTTTTGATGAGTTCGTCAGTTGAGAATATCTCCTGGGGCGTCCCGTCGCCAATTATCCTGCCGCCTGACATTATGCAAACCCTGTCTGCAAGCAGGGGTACGATATCCACTTCATGCGTGGCTGTGATAATAGTGATCCCCAGATACCTGTTCATATCGTTTATCAGCCTTATAAGGCGAATCGCCCCGCCAGGATCAAGTCCTGCCGTTGGTTCATCCAGGACAAGCACCTCAGGCTGCATGGCAAGTATGCCTGCCATGGCGACTTTCTTTTTCTCTCCAGTGCTCATGTGATGCGGAGCGCGTTCTTCAAATCCTGCCAGGCGTACAAGCTCAAGCGCCTCATGCACCCGCTTTTCTATAACATCGGGGGGAAGACCAAGATTCATGGGACCGAATGCCACGTCCTGTTTGACAGTTGGTGCAAATATCTGGTCGTCTGGGTCCTGGAACACCAGGCCCACAGTCCTCCTCACGTCCAGGATGTTTTTCTTATTGACAGGCTCGCCTTTTAGAAGGACTTCGCCGCTTGTCGGTTTAAGTATCCCGTTGAAGTGCTTGAAGAGTGTGGATTTGCCTGCGCCGTTGGCTCCTATAATGGCGATGCGTTCACCAGGCTTTGCCGAAAAGTTGATGCCGTCCAGTGCTTTTATCTTTCCCCTATATACATGGGTTAAGATCTCTTGTTTCTATTATGTTCATTTTTTATCGCCGGTTCTTAAAATTTTCGAAGCTCCAAACCATATTATCAGGATTGCTGCAAATCCGATAACAATAGCTGCGATCTCGCCCACCTTTCCCATACCAGGGATTGCATAGTTTGAGAAGAGGAGAGTTATTGTGTTATCTATCTTATTTTTAACCAGCAGGTTTGTGGTATGTTGAAGACCATCAGGATTGCCAGAAGCAAGGAACGGCGCAGCAATGGCAAGTCCTGCGAAAGCGATAATGCCTGCAGCAACCACTTTTGCCGTGCTCACCTTCTTATAACCATCTTCTGCAATGATATCCGGTCTTACCCTGATAATGGCGTTGAAAACGATGACCGTTATAAGCCCCTCGCCTATCCCTGCTGCGCCCTGGAAAATGCCCATGTAGAAGACTCCTTCCTTGAGCGGGAATGTTCCTGAGAGCCACAGTTCAAATACAAGAGCAATGGCAGGAAGTATCATGCTGATCCATGCGCCTGCAAAAAGAGCTATGCTGCGCCTTACCGACAATTTAGAAAGAGCTATGAAACCGTAATATCCGAAGAATCCGCCAATTACCCCCATGTTAAGGATATTCGCGCCCATGACGGTTATTCCGCCGTCCCCGAAGAGTGATTGTACTGCGAGAACCAGGGTCAACAGCAGGACAGCAGCCCAGGGGCTAGCGAATATTATGGCTGCAAGCGCCGCGCCAACCACATGCCAGCTCACACCTCCCAGCATGGGAACAGGGATGAGAAGGTTTGCTGCTATGTTAATGGTCTGGAGCACGAACATACCGGCAGCCAGTACGCCGAACAGGGGTATCATATCCTCGTTAAGGTCTCTGCGTGCCCATTTTATAGACCGCGCGATAAAGATTATTGCTATGAGCCAGTAAACTGCTGCCTGGTACCATACTATGGAACCGTCAGGGATGTGCATTTATTTATACCTCCTAAATAGAATTTATTAACAATTTATAAATATACGTCTATCTAGTATTACGAATATGTATTTTCGTAACACTCAGGAATACAGCATAATAAATCGTGATAGTATATGAAGATTTTGCTCACCGCCCAAACCGTCTCTGCCGCCTCTGGAAATCCCGGATAGCTCTCAGGAAATCTATCTTCCTGAAGTCCATCCAGTTCATATTCGTAAAATACAGCTCTGAGTAAACCGCCTGCCATATAAGAAAATCCGTCAATCTCCTGCCTCCCGCCCTTATCACAAGATCGGGCTCGAATTTGAACAAAAGATGGGATTCGATGACCTCTTCGTTTATGTCTTCGGGTTCCAGAGTATTATCTTGGACTCTTTTCATTATCTCTTTAACAGCCTTTGTCAGTTCGTATTTTCCGCTGTACCCTATAGAGATATCTACCCTCATCCCTTCAATATCATGTATCTTAATTTCCCTTTCCTGACGCGTAATTACAATGATATTCCGGGTTATTTCAAAAAGCTCTGGCGGCAATTCCGAAGAAAGTTTCTTGCATATATTTTCACTAAGTTCGGGCTCAACCTCGATAATGTTGATGTAGATAGTAACTATATTTACACCATATTCTTTGCACGAGCAAACAAAAGATCGTATTTTACCGTACCCTTCATCAGCCAGAAGATCGCTTTCAGATAGCACAAGGACAATATGTTCTGGTATTTCCTGGTTTTTTATGTCGTTTTTCAATTTCCATTCATACAATCCTGAAATAAGTCCCATGTGCCTGTATTGGAATTAAAGGATAAAGTATTTGCTTATTAGAACCGATTCAGTGATGAATGAAGCTGACACAGGAGTACAAAACCCAGAGCATATATATATTTCTCGGGCTGTTCGTCCTTCTCATTCCATTCTTCAGCACATATTTTTTTATGGTGGCGTTCTTCTGTGCAGCGCTCGTCTTCTCAAGACTCAGACCTGGCTCCCCGGTCTATAGGATTCTTGCCCGCGAATCGGATATAAAGCAGGGAAGACTTACAGGACTTACGCGTCTTTTTCTGACAATGGGGGCACTTTTCTTGATAAGCTCGATTTTCGGACCTGAAAAATTCCCACTTTTCATAATCGGTGGAGCCATGGCGATCACGACTTTCGGGGATGGCGTAGCAGACCTCCTTAATATCCATGACAGGCAGAATAACTCTGTAAAGGTCTATTCGCCAAGATCCAGCATTGTTTTCTTAATTTCAGGAGGGATATTTGCTTTCCTTGCAGGGGAATGGGTACTCCGGACAGGCGGCGGGCAAACAATCAATTATGAACTGGTATTTTTCCTTTCAGTGCTCGGGGCTGTCACAGGAGCGCTTCTTGAATCCATGACATCCGATGAAGATACTATCATTATCCCGTTTGGCTCGGCAATGACAATGTGGTTATTCTACGACTTAAGGGACAGTTATGTGGTCGGAACAGTGAACCTTATACAGGTGCTGGGCTTTGCGTTCCTGCTCGGATATCTTGCTTACAGGATGCGCATCGCAGATATTTCTGCCATGCTAAGCGCCACGCTGCTTGGCGTAGTGATAATCATTTCCACCACTATCTGGTGGTATGTAACTCTCCTTGCATTCTTTTTGCTGGGAGGGCTGTTCACACGTTACAGATACGATTTTAAAAAAGCACGCGGGATAGCAGAATCCAAAGGCGGCGTGCGCGGATATAAGAACGTTTTCAGCAATTCACTGGCTGCCCTTGCTCTTGCAGTTGCATTTAAGGTATTTCCTTCCCAGGCAGTGTTTCTTTTGCCCGCGTATCTGGGTTCGATCGCAACAGCCACAGGCGACACGCTTGCAAGTGAGATAGGGCAGACATGGGAAGGAGAGCCGCGCATGATAACCACATTGAAAAAAGTGAAGCCCGGAACAGACGGCGGTATTACGGCGCTGGGTGAGTTCGCTGCATTTGCCGGGTCAGGTGCAATCGCACTTCTGTCCCTGATGTTCCTGAAGAATGACATTGGTCTTGCGCTTGCCGTCCTTGCAGGAGGATTTATTGGTACGAACATCGATAGTGTGCTCGGCGCAACCCTCCAGCAGAAGGGATATCTCTCCAACAACGGCGTCAACCTTTTTGCCACGATCTCAGGAGCGATCGTTTCTGCGATCCTCTATAGTTCGATGGGCTCGTAGTATAGTCCGGATAGTACGTGGGCCTCCGGAGCCTATGACCCGGGTTCAAATCCCGGCGAGCCCGTAGTGATTTTAAAAAATACAAATAAAAAAGATACCCCGCTTTTTAAAAAGTAGGAGGCTCTCTGTGGACGGCAAATGTTTTAATATGCATTGAACGATAGATTGCCATAACCGCATCATTTCAAATCACTTCTTGGTCTAGCTGTACATTTTATATACTTAACATCATCTGGATTTTTTATGATTAGACCTACCCAAGTCATTTTAAATTCATTAAGTTGATTTGGGTATGCAATATTGGGGTGATTATTTTCTTCGTTTATGGTATCTGGTTTATAGAATTCATCAGCATATACAAAATTATTATTTATATCATAGAGAGAAAATCCAAACTCATATTCATAGTATACAGAATCATTATTAATAACAATTCCTGATACTGTAATCGCATCAGTGCCATTTGTAAAATATTTTGAAGGTGGTATTTTCTCTATTACAAAATTACAAGTGGCACTTAAAGGGTTAGTGTTTATATTAGAGTTGGATGTTGAAACCATTGTAGTCTTTGGATTTTCAATTGAAGTAGATTCGCTCGGCTGTGATTCTACGCACCCTAATGCTATTACAGATACTAACATTATAACGATTATTCCAATAGGCTTTAATTTCACTTTTACTACCTGATATTAGAAGATATAAACAAGCTCATTTCTAATAGATTCTCTAATGCCTCTGGAGCCTATGACCCGGGTTCAAATGCCGGTGAGCCGTTAATGACCTACTCCGGTAAAAGCGATTAGCAGTAAAACCGTAAATATGAGACCTGTAACAGAAACACATGCCCAGAAGATGTATCCGGATAACAGCAATGAAGAATTCATTAATTCACCTGAATTTTAATAAGTAGTCCATGCATATAAAACTTCCTGAAAAAAATGATAACAAAAAAAAACAAAAAAAAGATGAAAAAATCAAACTTTCTTGAGTTTCTCGATGCCAACTTTCTTTACATTGGGCTTATTTATCTTTTCCGGCATCCATTTCGGTTTGTTCTTTGGAGCCGCAACAACTTCTCTCCAGCCTTTGTAGATATGAAGTTTCTTTGTTCCTCTTTCCCTGAGCCTTATCTCCGTCGGTTTGGATTTTGTACCCTTGCTGCGGTTTGCAGCCTTCAGTGCGGCCTGACGCGGCTGGTTCCCAGTAAAGACTCCAGTCTCTTTTCCATTCTTTTCCCTTAGTACGTAATTTCTAGGTTTCGCCATATTTTTTCATACCCCGACAACGATTTGTTGTCTAATCATTTAATTCTTTATGATAGTATATAAATTTATCCCCAAAAACCTGTGCCTTTGCATATTGATTTACAGGTTAACTAATTACATCGGAAAACGTATCTACTATTAATTCGTATTATAGAATGGAGGTTATATGCCAAACTTGCTTTATGTCCAGACAAGTGGGATCGATACACCGGAACGCCTATATTCGCCTTTCATCCTTGCCCAGACCGCAAAAGCGATGGGAATAGATGCAACGATATATTTCCTCGGGACAGGGATCACAGTGGTGAAAAAAGGTAACGCAGAAAAGATCAAGATAGGACAATTTCCTTCTCTCAAGGAGGTAATGGACCAGGCCGTAAAGGCAGGAGTTAAACTCATGGTGTGCGAGCAGAGCTGCCAGCTTATTAATCTTGGAAGAGGGGAATTCATTCCTCCGGCTGAGATAGTGGGAGCAGCCACGCTCAATGACCTTGTGCTTGAGGCGGACGGGACAATGTGGTTTTAGGAGGTAATATGAAGATACAGTGGAAATGTTCAATGTGCGGATACCAGTTCGAGGGCAAAGCAACGCCCCCGGATAGTTGTCCTTCATGCAGGGAAGCCTGCACTTTTATCGATGCAACCTGCTACATACCAGAATGTGAAGGGCCGGAAAGCAGGGACAGGCGGATTTGAACCCAGATAATTCTAAGTGAAACGATGAAACAGGTTTATATGGACTACGGTTCGGCTTCACCCGTAGACGCGCGGGTGCTTGAAGCCATGATGCCGTATTTTGAAAATGATATAGGGAACCCCTCCTCCCTTCATTCCGCGGGACGGAAAGCAAAAAGAGACCTTGAAGCAGCGCGCACAGCCGTTGCACAGTTGATAGGCGCCCCCTCTCCTAACAGCATTATCTTCACATCATGTGCAACAGAATCCAGCAACCTTGCGCTTCGCGGCGCAGCTATGCGTTATAAGGATAAGGGGAATCATATCATCACAACTTCGATAGAACACATGTCTGTGATGAATACCCTGAAAGACCTTACAAGAAGCGGATTTGAGGTCACTTATATCCAGGTCGATAAGGATGGGCTTGTGGACGCAGAGAAGGTAAAGAATGCGATAACCGATAAGACCATCCTCATCTCGGTGATGTATGCCAATGGCGAGATCGGGACAATTCAGCCCATACGAGAGATCGGCGCGATAGCCTCTGAAAAAAAGATAATGTTCCATGTGGACGGGACTGCGGCGGTTGGAAAAATCCCTGTCAATGTCATAGAAGAACATATTGACCTTCTGACTATTTCATCCAATGATATGAACGGACCGAAAGGCGTGGGCGCCCTGTATATCAGGCAGGGCGTGAGGTTAATGCCCTTTATGCTTGGCGGGGGGCAGGAATTCGGGATGAGGAGCGGTTCTGAAAACATACCAGGTATCATCGGGATGGGAAAGGCTGCCAAGATCGCCCTTGATGAGATGACAGCAGAAGGCGCACGTATTATCAAAATGCGCGACAGTCTGATAGATAATATCCTGAAGCTTGAATATACGTACCTGACAGGTCACAGGACAAAACGCCTCCCAAACAATGCAAGTTTCAGGTTCAGCTTCATAGAAGGAGAAAGTATCATACTTCAGCTTAACGATATGGGCATTACAGCAAGTACAGGCTCAGCATGCTCTTCCAAGACCCTTGAGCCCTCGCATGTGCTGATTGCCACTGGACTGAGGCACGAAGAGGCTCATGGCTCGCTTCTGCTCACGCTTGGACCAAAAAATTCAGAAGAAGATATTGATTATGTAATAAAGAGCGTCCTTGAGGTCGTAACCCGTCTCAGGGCATTATCGCCTCTTTATCCGGTTAAGTAGGTGAAAACATGGGAGAACAATTCGAATATTCAGAAAAAGTAATGGATCATTTCAGGAATCCAAGAAACGTCGGGCAGATCAAAGACGCCGACGGCACTGGAAGGGTGGGAAATCCGGTTTGCGGCGACCTGATGGAGATCCAGATAAAAGTCGAGAACAATATATTGAAAGACGTGAAATTCAAGACTTTCGGCTGTGGTTCAGCCATCGCAACAAGCAGCATGATCACTGAAATGGCGATCGGAAAGACTCTTGAAGAGGCGCTTAAGATAACGCGCGGGGACGTGGCTGCTGAACTTGACGGCCTTCCTCCAATAAAGATGCACTGCTCCAACCTTGCAGCAGATGCCCTTCATGCAGCTATAAAGGATTACATGACAAAAAAGGAAGAGAAGGCAAAAATTGAGGCGGAGAAATATGATTTTGACGTGATCGTCGTGGGTGGAGGTCCGGGCGGGCTCACAACCGGGATACTCTGCGCCTACAGGGGACTGAAAACCGCTATTTTCGAGGCTTCGAACTGGGGAGGAATACTCTCATGGCTGTGCCCCACGAAAATGATCGAGAATTTCCCCGGACTGAATGAAAAAACAACCTGCAAAGACCTTGTTGATACCTGGATGAGCGAGGCGAAGAAGCTCAATGTGCTATTAAAGAAAGAGCGCGTAAATGAAATAACGAAAGACATGAAGATCATCGTGCAAAGCGGAGAATACAGAAGTAAGATAATTGTCCTGGCAGCTGGAAGTTCTCCGGCAACAGCAGGCGTAAAGGGTGAGGAAAAGTTCAGCAAGGACGACAGGGGCGTCTATTATTTTGTTACAAACCCTGAGAAATTCACAGGAAAGCGCGTTCTCATAGTGGGAGGCGGGAGCTCTGCCGTGGACGCGGCTCTATCCCTTATCGACACAGCAGACCTCATAACAATAGCCCACAGGCATAATGAACTGCGCGCTGTGGGGCGAAAGCTCGAGCGCCTGAAAGCAAGCGATAAGATAAAGATACTGTATGATACCGAACTGGTCGAAATATCAGGCGCCGAAAAGGTAGATAAAGCCATCATGCGGGACTTAAAGGAAGACGAAACGATCCAGCAGGTGGTGGATTCCGTGATACTGGCTGTGGGCATGACCCCGAATACCGAGATATTCAAGAAACTGGGAATTGAGATGGATGAGAAGGGTTATATAAAGACGGATAAGACCCGGATGACCAGCATCGACGGGATATACGCTGTCGGAGATATTGCATCCGACCTCCAGCTTATTGTGACCGCTGTGGCGGATGGAGCCACTGTTGCGCATAATGCTTATATCAAATTGAGGAAGCCTTATTGGAGAAGCCCGGGAAGTTCGGCGCAAAGGTAACTTTAAAGGTTATCTGCCTGAGAAAATGTTGTGAAATGACAATTCATATGTCAATTCATCATATACATAATAATCATAATCATGATATAAATAACTATTTATTTCAGTAAGTCAAATATTAATCATACGGGGATGATTACATGCCCAATACGAAAATAATAATAAATCCTCATGAAGAAATTTAGTCGTCAAAAAAAATATTGAAGGCCAAAAATGTCAACAGCAACTGAGTTCTTAAAATATTGCACACAATTTCTTGAAACAGATCTTAAGAAAAAATCAAGCATTGTTCTTAATCAGGTAGTTTCAAAGAAAAGTTTAAATGAGAACTCAGGTATCAGGGATATTGAGGAGTTCATCAGTCTGCTTGAGTTAAGTATCACTGCGGTCTCCGGGAAGAAAAAATCGGAAACCATATGCAAATCCCTGAGAGAGAAAGCAATGGAACTTGACTTGATCAGCGGAAGTGCGGAAATACGCAATAGCATTTGCGCTAAACCAGAGGAACTAAATTTAAATGATTTCCTGGCAAGGCTCAGCGCTGGAAATGTGAGCAAAGCAGTAAAGGACATACAGAATGATGATAAACAAAAGTTGCCAATAAACACTGATATTGATCAATTCATAGCGAAAAATTGTCTTCCTGCTGAAAGTGAAATTACCCGGATATCAGCAGAACTGGCTTTAAAATACAGTTGCGATGCTGAAAAGACAAAAAAAGATATAATTGAAATTATAAATGATAATTTTAGAATTGAGATCAATAAGAAAGTAATCAAAATCGAGATAAACAAATTCCTTTTTGGATTCACCAATCCGGTAAAAGAAGATGTGGATGATTTTATAAATTATATAAAATTATTAAAATTGAAATTCCAGGATGATGAATTGAAGGAGCAAATTGAAACTGAAAGGCTTAAACGTAAATTCCAGGACCCGACATTAGAAATAACAGCTTCTGAAATTGACCGGTTCATAAGCCTGCTTAAAGCATATACTGATAAAAATGACTTTATCAGGGCCCTTAACGAAAATGAACTCAGCTATCTTATTAAAGATGAAAAAGGGATATCTGAAAAACTGTTATTTGATCTGGTAGAAGTCATGGCTCTGATAGAACGGGATTCCCCAAGTGGGATATATCTTAATCAAATGGTAGGAAAAACCTCCCAGTAACCAAAGTTTTTTATACGGAGTGCCATAAATTATTGCATGTAACATCTGCGGCTACAGGGAGCTATCATCATTGCAGGAAAAATCAGGAAAAGAGATGGCAGGATAGTTGAATTCGACAGGTCAAAAATAGCGAATGCCATTTTAAAAGCTTTCATCGCCACAAAAAGCAAGGATGGCACAAGAGCCGTTGATATTGCTGCCCAGGTCGTGGAATTGATCGAGGAACGCAACAGGGGGATACCTGGCGTAGAGGAAGTCCAGGATATTGTTGAGGAGGTTCTGATCAAGAACGGCTATTCAGGCGTTGCCAAAGCGTACATCCTGTACAGGGAGGAGCGCGCCCGCATAAGAAAAGCAAAAGAATTCATGGGTGTTAAGGACGAGTTGAAACTAAGCGTTAATGCCGTAAGAGTACTCAAGAGGCGCTATCTGTTAAGAGATGATTTGGGAGAAGTGATCGAGACCCCGCTTGAACTCTTCAGGCGGGTAGCCAGAGCAGTCGCGCTTGACCCCGGATCAGAGGAGGATTTCCTTAAAATACTAACTAACCTTGAGTTCCTTCCCAACTCGCCAACGCTTATGAACGCCGGCACAGACCCTGGTCAGCTGTCTGCATGTTTTGTCATACCTGTGGAAGATTCCCTGGTGAGCATTTTCGATGCTGTAAAAAGCATGGCCCTTATCCAGCAGTCAGGGGGCGGTACAGGTTTCTCTTTCTCGAACCTGAGACCTTCGGGAGACATGGTTAGAACAACACATGGAGTGGCTTCAGGTCCGGTTTCTTTCATGCGTGTGTTCGACATTACAACAGAGGTCATAAAGCAGGGAGGCAAGAGGCGCGGGGCGAATATGGGGATACTGAGGGCAGACCATCCGGATATTATTGAATTCATCACAGCAAAGACAAAAGAGGGCAACCTTACGAATTTCAACATCTCAGTTGCTGTTGACGATAAATTCATGAATGCGGTCAGGGAGGATAGAGAATACGAGTTGATCAATCCACGTAATGGTGAGGCGGTGAAGAAGATACGGGCATTGGAAATCTGGAACCTGATAATAACCATGGCCTGGAGGACTGGAGACCCGGGTGTGGTGTTCATAGACGAGATAAACAGGCGCAACCCCACGCCGCATATCGGGATGATGGAGAGCACGAATCCCTGCGGCGAGGTGCCGCTGCTGCCGTTTGAATCGTGCAATCTCGGTTCGATAAATCTTGCAAAGATGGTAAGGGAAGGGAAGATTGATTGGGAAAAGCTTGGAAGAACGATAAATATCGGAGTAAGATTCCTGGACAATATAATAGATGTGAACAAATACCCTCTTTCAGAGAACGAGTCTATAACGAAAGCAAACAGGAAAATTGGCCTTGGTGTGATGGGTTTTGCTGACATGCTTGTTCAGCTCGGGATACCTTACGATTCCGAAGAAGCATTGAAAACCGGTGAAGATGTTATGAGTTTCATCCAGGAGAAATCTCATGGGATGTCTGAGCAGCTCGCGCAAGAACGAGGTGCGTTCCCCAACTTCCCGGGCAGCATATATAACAAACCAATTCGCAATGCGACTGTAACTACTGTCGCCCCCACTGGCACGATAAGCATCATCGCTGGATGCTCAAGCGGTATCGAGCCTCTTTTCGCTATTTCCTTTGTACGCAACGTGATGGATGGTACGAAACTCCTTGAGGTGAATCCTTATTTTGAGGCGGTCGCAAAGGAGCGCGGTTTCTACAGCGAGGAGCTTATGATGAAGATTGCAAAGCGCGGAAGCCTGGCTGGAATTGATGAAATTCCTGATGAAGTAAAGCGCGTGTTCGTTACTGCTTTTGACGTGGCGCCGGAATGGCATGTGAGGATGCAGGCTGCATTCCAGAAGTATTGTGACAATGCAGTCTCAAAAACTATCAACTTCCCGAATGATGTAGATATCAAGGAAGTGGAAAAAGCGTACATGCTGGCGTATGATCTAAAGTGCAAGGGGATAACAGTGTACAGGTACGGAAGCAAGCCGCAGCAGGTGCTTTACCTTGGTGATCCTGTGGACAGGTATGTGTCTGCTGATGATGAATATGCAGGCGGGTGCCCGGCTCCGGTGTGCCCGGTTTAATTATAATATGCTTCAGTCCTTTTGTTGAATGATGTTCGTTCAAACATGAACTTTTTTATGGTTATTTTTGGGAGTACAGCGTCAACATAACAAAAGTTTTTTAATGTTATATTTCAATGATAGTTACCATAATGATGATATCTTTTGATAGGTGGTAATAAATGGTCAGGAATATAGGCTGGGGAGAGCGCGCCCTTGGAATTAAGCAAAGCGGCCAGAAATTCAGAAAAATTTTATTGATTTTGGTTATTTTGTTTTTAATAGCAATTGAAACTGTTTATGCCGTTCCAGCCAATCCAGCGCCGTTTTCGTTGAGCCAGCCAGACGGCAGCACTTTCGATGCTAGGCAGATCGGTGACGAGAGGGGAGCACATCTGGAGACAATGGATGGTTATACCATAGTTAAAGATGAATATAACTGGTGGAACTATGCAAAAATAGATCCAAATCGGAAACTTGTTTCAACGGGGCAAAGAGTCGGGCTATCTGATCCAAAAATGTTGGGGATACAGATGCACCTGCATCCTTCCGTCAAAGTCACTGAACTATTGAAAAAAGACAAGCTGATGGAAGATAATAGATTTTTCGCTCCGTCCAGAATTTCAGAACCATTACAGGCTCCACAGACAGGTACGAAAAATGCACTTATCATCCTTATTAACTTTACAGATTTACCCCAAGATCCCGGTAGCACTTCTCCATACTATCAGAATTTGCTTTTCAACGCATCACCGGGTGCAAACAGCATGAATAATTATTATAAAGAAGTTTCTTACAATAAGATAGATATATCGGGTTCTATTGCAGGGAACAGGTGGTATGGGAGTTCAAAAAATCAAAGTTATTATGGAGCTGATTGGGATCATGCAAATGGATATCATGACGATTACTATGGGTATATATTCAGCTTGGCAAGAGAAGCATTATTATTAGCTAATTCTGATATCAACTTCGCTCTTTACGATACTAATTTGGATGGCGTACTTAATTCGGATGAATTACATATAATAATAGTTCATGCGGGCTGTGGGGAGGAAAGTGGAAGTTGTTCGGGATGGAGCACAAATTCTCATCTGGTCTCATAAATGGTCTATCTTCGGCAGTCCCTATCTTTGTTCAGACTGTGTAGATACATTTCTTGATGGAAAAAGGATATCTCGAAATAATAATGTAGAAGATATTGCAGGATACACCATGCTGGCAGAAAGTTCCCCTCTCGGAACATTCGCCCACGAGTTCGGTCACGATCCTGGGGCTGCCCGATCTATATGATACTGATTACAGTTCATTTGGAGCAGGAGACTGGGAAATAATGGCTTCCGGTTCCTGGCTGAACAGCGGTGATACTCCTTCGCATCTTTCTGTCTGGTTCCAAGTACTTTCTGGGATGGATGAATCCGAATAAAGTCAATACATCGAGTCTCAATGAACCGATAAACTATAGCGAAGCCTATGACGATGCTTACATGCTTCTCGATAATCCTGGAGATACCCCCGGAAATTTAAACTGGACATCGAGTGGGAACGGTACAGGAGAGTATTTCCTTGTCGAGAACAGGCGAAAAACAGGTTATGATGCGTATCTTCCCGGCGAAGGCCTGCTGATATGGCATATAAATGAATCTAGAGGGAACAATTCCAACGACATACTTAGACTTGTAGATCTGGAAGATGCCGATGGTCTAAATCACCTTGATACCAAATCGAATTATGGTGATGCCTTTGACCCCTGGTACAGCAGTGCGGGTGGTTTTAATGAATCCTCAAATCCTAACTCAAACCTCCACAACGGTAGCGCAAGCGGTATTCGGGTCTCGAACATCAGCGCTTCGTCGAACGTCATGACTGCAAACCTTATAGTAAACTGGCCTCCACCCGTTATCACTTTCGTTTCACCGACCCCGCCGAATACCAGCACAATTTCTCAGGACTATGTTTTTGTGAACATCACAGCAAGTGAATCGCTCAACACGTCTTTTCTAGAATGGAATGGTATCAATGAGAGCATGTCAGCTCGGGAACGAACTGGAGCGGGAACAGGACAGGTCTGACAAGCGGAGTTTACACCTACAGGGTGTGGGCGAATGACAGCGGAGGGAACTGGAACGTGAGCGAGACACGTACCGTGACCATAAACGCGAACTTTGTGAGCACTTGCACCAACCTGAATTCACCTGGTTATTATACGCTGACCGGGAACATAATGAATAGCGGCACCGCAAATTGTATCAATATCACATCGAGCAATGTGACACTTGAAGGCGCTGGGCACATTATAGATGGGCAGGATCTCGCATTATCTTATGGAGTTTATGCGCATAATGAGACTGCATCCATCATAAACATCACTGTAAGAAATCTTACTCTTACGGACTGGTATCATGGTATCCACTTCAATAATACTGCAAACGTCTCAATCTAAAACAATAACGCCAGCATGAACAGCTATAACGGTATATATTTAGAAAATACGACCAATGGCAGTATATCCAATAACAGTGCGAACTCGAATTTCAAGGCAGGAATAATGCTAATCAGTGCAAGTAAAAGCTCTTTGCTTAATAACACTGCGACTTCAAATACGGATTCCGGGATTTACTTTTTGGAATCTGACAATAACACTTTAAGAAGTAACAATGTAAGTCTCAATGGTAATGGATTTTATGTTGCATCATCAAGCAATAATACCATGGAAATTAACAATGCGACCCTTAACAATCAGTATGGATTCTTACTGGTCTCTTCAAGCAACAGCAACGTTCTTAATAACAATTCTGCAAGCTCGAACCTCAATGTTGGAGGGATTGGTATCTCCTCTCTTAGCAACTTCAATACGCTATCGAACAATAGCCTTGTTTCGTACTTCCAGGGAATAGTTGTTGAAACCTCTTCCTCAAATAAGATCATGAACAATACCATTAGCTGGAGCAATAAGAACGGGATTAGTCTTACTTCCACCAACAATAATGATTTGATCGGGAATAAAGCGATATCGAACTATTTAAATGGTATCTCCATCATCCTCTCCAGTTATAACAACGTGTCAGGCAACACACTGGATTCAAACTATAAAGGGATCAACGTCGGTTTTTCAACAGTCAACAACCTGACATGGAATAATATCAGTGGCAATACATATAATTTTTATCTGTATGGAACTCAGGATGAGGATTTCAACAATAGCATCGATGTAAGCAATGTAGTAGATGGGAAACCTGTGATGTATCTGAAAAATGTATCGGATGTTGAATATAACAGTTCAACAAACGCAGGTCTTCTCTATTCCATTTTATGCAACAATGTCACGGTAAGAGATCTCCTCCTTTCAAAAAACGGAGCAGGTGTCTTTTTCTGGCGCACCAATAACTCGAAAATTGAAAATATAACAGCGGTCCAGGATATAAATGGGTTAGAACTGGAATTTTCTCACAACAACACTTTAGCAAGCAGCAATGTCAGCTCAGATACTCTAGGGGTATATTTGGGTTCATCCAGTTACAATACCCTGTATAACGAATATTGCAAATTTTGCACAGTGGAACGGAATAGGATTCCGCCTTGATTCATCTAATAATAACAACCTGACATCTAATAACGTGAGCGGCAACGATGAATTCGGGATCATCATGAATTTTTCAAGTAACAACGTCTTACAAGGGAACATTGCGAACTTCAATGGTTTCGGCGGGATATTCATTGATGTGTATAGCGACAATAATCTATTATCGGATAATATCGCTAACATGAACTCTTTTTATGGGCTATATCTCAAGGATTCCAACAATAACACTCTGACCAATAACACCGCTTCAACCTCTCCATATGGGATCGGCCTTGACAATGCAAATAATAACATTCTGATCAACAACTCAGCTCTGGGCAACGATTTCTGGGACTTCTACATGCTATCAGGATCATTTAACAATACTGTCATCAATCTTACTATAAATCCCACGATTTCATTCAGGGGCAAAGATATCGCCATTAAATCCGTCTCGGTCCCCCCAGATTTGAGCAACCGCCATAATATAAGCCAATACATCAATGCCACCAACACCAGCGCTGACTCATGGCTCTTCCTGAACGTAAGCTATACCGAGAGCGACATCTCAGGCATTAACGAAGGCACGCTTGCGATGTGGAGGCATAACGGCTCCGCATGGTCGCAGGTAGGCGGCACGAATGGTGTGGATACAGCGCAGAACTATGTGTATGCGAACATTACCAATTTCAGCATCTTTGCACCGATGGGCGTGAGCCCGGATATCAATTCCTGCACTAACATCACCATGCCAGGTACATATACGCTCACACAGGACATAACGAACAGCGCAGCATCGGCGTGCATAAACATAACTTCGAGTGATGTCATTTTCGATGGCGCAGGATATATCATAGACGGGATGGACTTGTATGGGAGTTACGGAGTGTATGCCTACAACTATCCGGCAACGCTGACAAATATAACTGTAAAAGATATTAGAATAACAGACTGGGATACCGGAGTATTCTATTGGTACGTTGTAAATGGAAGCATTGCAAATGTTACCGCAAACTCCAGCATCAACGGGATAAACCTTGTATCTTCCAGCAACCATACCTTGGAGAGCAACAACGTAAGTTCAAATGATCTGGGATCACCATGGCATTTTCCAGCGGTAATAGCATACTCGATAATATCGCAAATTCCTGTATTGAAGGATTCTACATAGGGGAGTCCAGCAACAACACCTTTAAAGGCAATTCTATCAGCTCCAACAGTTTTAATGCAGTCCGTTCTTCTTGGTCCAACAACAATACCTTTACCAACAATACCATAAGCTGGAACAGTAATGGTATATATCTATATAATTCGACAGGCAATATCCTTTCGAACAATACTGTGAATAATAATATATTATATGGAATCGACTTTGTTTCTTCCAACAACAATACCCTGATAAATAATAATGCGACCTCAAATATCAATATTGGAATTTCTTTCATCTCTTCCAGCAACAATACATTAAGCAACAATACAGCAAGCTCGAACGATTACTATGGAATTCGCCTGGAATCTTCCAGCGATAACACATTAACAAATAACTCGGCAAACTCAAATCTCAATACCGGTATTTTTCTTACCTCTTCCAGCAATAATAATATCTTAAATAATAATACGGCAGGCTTAAATTATTATTATGGGATTTTCCTGGACTCAGGAAATAATATCACTTTAAGCAGCAATAAAATCAACTCAAACAGATTTGGGATTTACATTCAGTCTTCTACAGGTGACACACTTTTTGAAAATAATATGTCAGCCAATACATATAACTTTATTATGTACGGAACAGGTGATTCCCATTTCGATCACAGCATTGATTTTTCCAATACGGTGGATGGAAAGCCTGTTTATTATATGATTGGAAATGATAGTAAGACGTTTAACTCAACTACATCTCTCGGGTGGTTCGGGTGTATAAGATGCAATAATATCACTTTAAAGGACCTTACCCTCATGAACAATTCTCCCGGTGTCCTGTTATGGAATACTAGTAATTCCAATATCTTGAATGTTACTGTGAGATACAATTATAATGATGGCATCTGGCTCGGTCGATCATCGGGCAATAACCTGAGAGACATTATCGCAATTTCAAACGGTGCGGATGGCATATACCTTTCCTTAAATAGCAATAACAATACGTTAATCAATAATACCGCAAGCAATAGCGTAAATGGGATATACATCTCAGGTTCCAACAATAACAATCTGACCGGCAACAATGCAAGCATGAACTCAAATAGAGGAATACTGATTGTCACTTCCAGCGAAAATACCTTAACAAACATCATTGCGAATTCGAACGATAATGAGATCATGCTTGTGAACTCAAGCAATAACATTGTAACCAATAGCACCGCTACTGAAAATACCTGGGATTTCTATTCGTTACAGGGTTCGATAAACAACACCGTCATCAACCTTACAATAAATCCCTTGCTCTCATTCACAGGCAAGGACATCGCCATCAAATCCGTCTCTTTCCCCCCATCCAATCCCGTTGGCTACCACAACATCAGCAAGTATATCAACGCCACGAACACCAGCGCCGACTCATGGCTCTTCCTGAACGTGAGCTATACAGCAAGCGATATTTCAGGATTGAGCGAGAACCTGTTCAGGATGTGGAAGCACAACGGTTCGTGGTCGGTGATGCAGAACTTCGGGGTTAAAAATTCACAGAACTATGTTTATGCGAACATAACCAGTTTCGGTATATTCGCGCACCATGGCAGGTAGTTCTGGAGCGAACCTGACAGTAACCCCTCAGGCAAAGACAACAAAGACATTGACCAATGCAACATACTATCTCAACCTGACCAATAATGGGACTGATGCAGATTCCTATTTCCTGTCCGTAGACAACGCAACAGCGCTTCTGTTGCGCATCTGAATATTTCATCTCCTGTTTATCTGAATGCAGGTGCTTCGAAGTTATTCACTCTTAATGTCACCAATACTTCTGAAGGTATATTCTATGTAAATGTCACAGCGAATACAAACAACGAAACCTCGAAAGTCGCATTTATCAATACAACCACGAACGTCGTGAGATACGGCTCCAGTCTGACGAACATATCTCTCCTGGCCAATACCACCAGGGGCAGGAACAAATGCAACGTACATACTTAACCTGACAAACACCGGAACTGCGCCGGACTCGTATGATATGACACTAGTTAATCCAAACGGCACATCGGTCGCGCAGTTGAATATCTCGTCACCTGTTTATCTGAATGCGGGAGCATCACAGTATTTCAATCTCAATGTGTCAAACAGCAATGCGGGAACATTCTATGTTAATGTAAGTGCTAAGTCAAGAAATGATTCCACGAAGTTCGATCAAATCAATACCACCACATCAGTGATCCGATACGGAGTTAGCCTTACAAGTAGCAATTCATTTACGCGGCAGACAACAGTGGCAACAAATGGCAACATACATTCTTAACCTGACCAACAACGGAACATCAGCCGATTCATATACATTGACAGTGGAAAATGCAAGCGGCGCATCAATTGCTGACCTCAATATATCCTCACAGGTTTATCTGAACTTCGGAGGTTCACAGATATTCGCTCTTAACGTAACAAATACACTTTCAGGGAAATTCTATGTTAATATCACAGTGAGTTCCAATAACGATAGCTCGAAGGTGGCGCATATCAACACAACAACAACCATACCTGTGGTAATTACCATCACAGCCCCGGCAAACAATACTAATACGACAGATAATTATGTCAATGTGACTGCGACACTGGACAACACCGGTATAGCTCAATATATCTACTGGGAGGGGCAGAACTACTCTATGCTTCCCAATACCTCACAGCCTGCCGGGACGGTTTTCTACAGGAACATGACCGGTATGCTGAGCGGCAATTACAGTTACAAAGTATATGCTAACGGATCTGATTGTGCATTGAATGTATCAGAAACAAGATTGGTTACGATCAATTTGATGAATACGACCAATGTATCCACTTTTATTGACCCTGCGACCGGTAATCTCAGCGGTGACGTGATTTTAATATCCCCAAGCGGAAATGTAATTGTCACAATATTTAATGGAACAAATGCAACCGTAAATGGCACTGCACCTGGCAATTTTTCTATTGACTCACCAGCCCGGATAAATTCAACCCTGGCAGGTTATGATAGATTCGCAGGAGAGAACCTGACGCTTGATCCTTCTGAAACCCGTTTCATCCCGGATATACAGATGAGATTTAACTATACAGATTCTCAGCTTACGGCAGCAGGAATAGAAAGCGCCTCTACACTGCGTATCAGATTCTACAACACCACAAGTCTGAGTTGGGTGGTTCTGACAACATATACCCTCAATCAGACAGGTAAATACATTATTGCGAATGCCAGATACTTTGGCACCTTTTCATTGATCGGCACAGCGTCAATCCCATGTACTACCTGCAGTGGCAGCAGTAGCAGCGGCGGCGGAGGTGGAGGCGGCGGTGGTGGCACATCAGGCGAGAACTACTCCAACATCGAATTAAAGGAAAAACGCGACATGCATATATTCAAAGACAAGGTCGCTTCATACAAATTCAACACAACTGACCCCATAATGTACGTCAATATAACAGGCAACATCAGCGCAGGAGAAGTCACGACAATGGTGGAGGTTCTGAGAAATACTTCTATACTTGTGAAAAATATTTCCGCGCCTGGGCTCGTTTATAAGAACGTGAATATATGGGTGGGCACAGCAGGTTTTGCGGCTCCAAAGAACATAAAGCAGGGAGTTATCGGGTTCAGGGTAAGAAACTCATGGATCGAGGAAAATGAGCTTACTGCAGAAGATGTCCGGCTTGTGAAATGGGATGGCAGCGGGTGGGGGGAACTTGAAACCTACGAAACAACAAAGGGCAGCGAACATGTCTATTATGAGGCAGTAACGGATTCATTCTCACCTTTTGCGGTCACGGCGAAAAGATCAGCGCAGCAACCAGTTATTGTGATCAAGACCCCTGCCATGCCAGATGAAACACCTGCACCTGAAAAGACGACGATAAAACAGACATCAGAACTTAATGGAGGTCTCTTGGTGGGTGTTGTGGTTCTTATAACAATGGTGGCAATACTTGCAGTTTTCTACTTAAGAGAAAAAAAGAAAATATAATTATGCAGTTAACAACCTGGCAAGGAATCTGGTAAACATTATCAGATCTTCCACCATTATATTCTCATCATCTGCGTGAGCATTGCTTTCCATCCTCCTTCCTATACCGAAGCAGCATGCGGGCAGCCCAGTGACATTGACAGCATAAGCAACATCCAGGCTTCCCTGAGCTCCGGCGCACCTTACATCCCTGCCCGTCACTTCGTCCGCAACCCTCTTGACTTCCTTAACCCATGGATGCTCCATGTCCGTCAGCAAGGGCGCATAGATGTCATCGCAGCTCAATTTAAGATCAATATCAGGATACTTTTGTACCACTTTCGCAACTGTTCCCCTCATCTCCCTGCAAACATCTTCGAATTTTTCCTCAGGAATATACCGGCGGTCGCCTTTGAGAGTACACCTGTCAGGCACGATGTTCTGTTTTACCCCGCCGTTGATAACAGTTATATTGAGAACTGGCATCAGGGTGTCAATACCTGCATTCCGGCTTACTGCAATGCTTGCCGGCACTTTTGAACGCCTTTTCTCCACTTTTGCCTTGAGTTCAAGAAGCCCGTTCATTACAGGAACGGCTTTTTCAATTGCGTTCACGCCCAGGAAACTGCTCCCGCTGTGATACGATTTCCCGAATACGTCTATCTGCCAGTCCACGTTCCCATTCGATGCTATTGTAATGTCGTCGCTGTCCCCGTCCATGCTCAGGAAATAGTCGGCTTTGAGCTTTCCAAGGTCTGCAAGGTAGCAGAGCCCTGAATACGGCCCCATCTCCTCGTCTGTGGTAAGGGCTATGCTCAGGTTGTATTTCGGCATGATATCAAGTTCATCCATCGCTGAAAGCACGGTAAAAAGCGCAGCCACTCCGCCTTTGGAATCAGCCACTCCGCGCCCGAATATGCGCCCTTCCTTTTGCGTGCACTCAAACGGAGGCACGCTCCAGTTCGGGCTTGCAGGGACAACGTCAAGGTGTGTGTTTATTAGAAGCGTCTTATCAGCGCCAGTATCTTTTGTTGCGCATATGTTCACCCGCTCACCATGCAGGTGGGTAAGCCTGGGATTTTTTTTCTCGAATAAACCGCGGGGCATAATGAGCGTCTCAACTTCAAAATCCAATTGTCTGAGTCCCGATGCAGCATAATCCATGGCTTTTTCGTAGTTTTCGCCAGGTGGCACCTGCGTCTGGATGCGAACAAGCTTATCCAGTGTTTTAATGGTTCCATCGGTTTTTGACCCAAGATGCTCTAATAATGCCAGCATTTGTGTCCAGAAAAGGTTCTTTTCACCCAAATGCTTTTTGCCTTGCTTATATCTATTAGAGCCGATGGCTCTGGAAGAAGAATTAAAGGCAGTCGAAGAAGAAATATCAAAAACGAAGTATAACAAGGCTACCGAAGGTCACTTAGGCAGACTTAAAGCTAAACTCTCAAGGTTAAGGGAAGAAGCGCAGAAGAAAGCCTCTGCTAAAACAGGCGGGGAAGGTTTCGCGGTAAAGAAATCAGGCGACGCCTCGGTCGTGCTTCTGGGATTTCCATCCGTTGGAAAAAGTACGCTGTTGAACAGCCTGACCGGGACAAAATCCGCGGTCGCGTCGTATGAATTCACTACTCTTGATGTAGTACCGGGCACGCTGGAATATAAGGGCGCCACGATCCAGGTACTCGATGTACCCGGCGTTTTAAAGGGAGCAGCATCCGGGAGAGGACGCGGGAAGGAGGTTCTCGCAGTGGTGAGGAATGCTGACCTTGTACTGATAATGCTTGATGTTTTCCAGCTTGTTCATTATGATGTCCTTCTTGAGGAATTGTTCGCTTCCGGTATCCGTGTCGATTCAAGACCCCCCGAAGTCACTATCCGGAAAAAACCCCGCGGCGGCATAATAGTAAGCAGCACTGTGGATGTGGGTCTTGAAGAGGATACGATAAAATCCATAATGGGTGAATACAGGATCCACAATGCAAATGTTGTCATTCGCGAGAATATCAATATAGATATGTTGATAGATGCCATTCTGGGCAACAGGAAGTACATCCCCTCCATCGTTGTGATCAATAAGATAGACCTTGCGGATGAAAATACTCTCAGGGGTTGCAAAGAAAAATTTCCTGATGCTCTCCTGATCTCTGCTGATAAGAAGACCCATATAGATGAGCTTAAAGAGTTGTTTTACCAGAAACTCGGGTTCATAAGAATTTACATGAAACCACAGGGACAGCCTGCCGATATGGATGAGCCGATGATAATCAGATACGGCTCTTCAATTGGCGATGTATGTGACAAGCTTCACCGTGATTTCAAAAAACGGTTCAGGTACGCCCAGGTATGGGGTGATTCCGCAAAACATAAAGGTCAGCGGGTGGGTCTTGAGCATACAATGTATGACAATGACATACTTTCGATAATATTGAGAAAATAAGATTATGGAACAGCAAATAAAAGCGCCCAGAGTCGCGAGTCTCCAGAGTCACGCCTCTGGAGGGCGTGTCCACGTATGCCCTTCCGGGCATACGTGTCAATGAATAAAGATGAGCATGACAACCGGTGAACACAAATATATTCCAGTAACGCCTCTTCTTACAGTTGATACTGTGATAATTTATCTGGGAAAGCTTGTCCTTATCAGGCGTAAAAACCCTCCCTTCCAAGGTCATTTTGCGCTTCCCGGCGGCTTTGTAGAAGTGGGTGAGACTGTTGAAACAGCGGCTGTACGTGAGGCAAAAGAGGAAACCGGTCTTGATGTTGAGCTTGTCAGGCTTCTTGGTGTGTATTCAGAGCCTTCACGCGACCCCAGAGGTCATACGGTCTCTGTAATTTTTCTTGCTGCGGGTAAAGGAAAACTTAAAGCAGGTTCAGATGCTTCTGATACAGGACTTTTTGGTATTAATGAAATACCAGAACTGGCATTTGACCATAAAAAGATAATAGAGAACGCCAGGAGTGATATAAATGGAATTCTGTCCGAAATGCAAAAGCATGATGATGCCCGCAAAGAATATTTATAAATGCAGGAAATGCGGGTTTGAAAAAGATATCAAAGAAAGTGTTGTCTCAAAGACCAAACGAACGGAGCGCGAAGTAACCGTACTTGAGCAGAGAGAGATGGGACTGCCAACGACAAGGGCAAAATGCGAGGACTGCGGCAATGATACTGCATACTGGTGGATGCGCCAGCTTCGCTCAGCTGATGAAAGTGAGGTCAGGTTCTTCAGGTGCACCAAATGCGGAAAGACATGGAGAAGTTATAATTGAAACCTCTCAGTAGAGTATTGGAAATATAAAGGGAAATCATCTAATACACATACAAATTCCCATACGGTCTGTGCGACAGAGGTACAAGCTTCGTAAACTTCCCGCTTATAACTTCATTATAATTAAACCCGAAATGCTCGCAATACTCCTTAAGATATGACCCGATGAGCTTCATATCCTCCTCGTTCAATTCAAGGCAGCTGACTTCTTTCCCAAGATTGAAGAGATCAACCTTGCCGCGTATGTACATCACGCCCCCGTGCATGCCAGTGCCCACATAATCGCCAACAAGCGGGCTCTTCCCGTTCATGCCAAGAAGTATCATTATCCCGCCGGCCATGTACTCTCCAAAGAAATCGCCCGCAGTGCCTCCTGCTATGATGACCGGTATCTGTTTTTTATATTCCTTCATATGAATACCCACGCGGTAGCCTGCATCACCCTTGATGTAGAGCTTCCCGCCGCGCATGCCGTATCCGATGATATCGCCCACGCTGCCGTGCACGATTATCTCGCCAGCGTTCATGGTGTTGGCGATGCCGTCCTGGGCATTGGCATTGACTATTATCTTCGGTCCGTTCATGAATGCGCCGAGGTCATTCCCCGGAGTGCCGTTGATGGTGATCTTTATACTTTCGTTCAATCCTGTGCCGATGTACCTCTGACCGCCCACGTTATCGAGTTCGAAATCTTTCTCGCCCGATGCCGCAGCGTCTCGGATCATTTTGTTCAGGGGTCTGTAATGCAAGCCCTTGGCATCTATTCTCATAAAGATTCACATCCTCTTATGCTTAAATCAGATGCACAATTAACACAGTAACGATAGAACACGGATGACGCGGATGCACACGGATCCGTGAAAATCCGTCTGATCCGTGTCATCCGTGTTCCCAATCGTAGATGCAATATTTTTTCATGCAAGAACTCAATGCAAGAATAGGATTGATTTACCAAATCAATAAATCTGCGTTCATCAATGCCCTCCAGAGGCGTGACTCTGGGCGCCTTTATCTGCGGTTCCTTCTCGTAAAGATTTTTCATTATCATCACTGTCCTATCCCGGCGTGCTTGATGCCAAGTATATCAAGAGTCTCCTGGCTAAGTCCCACGCCGCGCAATCTTTCGCGGCTTCCGCGCAGCGACTCGATGGCATTAATGCCAAGCGATCCCAGCACTTCCTGTATCTCATGCCCCCAGGCCGTAAGCAGGTTGCACAGCCTGTCAGCTCCGACCTCCGGGTTCAGCCTGCGCACAAGTTCCGGTTTCTGGGTTGCTATGCCCCATGCGCAGTTCCCGGTATAGCATTTCTGGCACACGCGGCAGCCCATAGCGATAAGCGAAGCAGTGCCTATAACGCATGCATCAGCTCCAAGCGCTATCGCCTTCACAACATCAGCGCTCTGCCTGATGCTACCTCCTACAAGGATGGATGCGCGGTTGCGTATGCCTTCCTGTCTCAGCCTGTCATCCACTGCTGCAAGAGCAAGCTCGATAGGTATCCCGACATGGTCGCGGATAATCATGGGCGCAGCGCCTGTTCCGCCGCGGAATCCATCGATCATCACAATATCCGCCCCTGCGCGCACGATGCCGCTTGCGATAGCTGCGACGTTATGTACTGCCGCTATCTTGACAGACACCGGTTTCTTATAATCCGTGGCTTCCTTTATAGCATAAATAAGCTGAGACAGGTCTTCGATAGAATAGATATCATGATGCGGCGCGGGGGATAAAGCATCTGTGCCTATGGGTATCATTCTCGTCTTTGAGATATCCTCGCCTACCTTTTCTCCGGGCAGGTGTCCTCCGATGCCGGGTTTTGCTCCCTGGCCGATCTTTATCTCCACAAGCGCGCTGTTGTTCAGGTACTTGCCCGTTACCCCAAAACGGCCTGAGGCAACCTGGACTATTATCCTGTCAGTATAACCCGCCAGGTCTTCGTGCAGTCCTCCTTCGCCCGTGTTCATAAGCGTTCCCATTCTCTTTGCAGCCATTGCGAGCGCCTTATGAGCGTTCAGGCTGATAGCGCCGTATGACATTGCAGCGAACACGATGGGTATGTCAATTTTCACCTGCGGGGCAAGTTCTGTCTTCAGGCTCACATCGCTGTCAAAGTCCAGGCATTCCGGCTTTGCGCCAAGGTATGTTCGCAGTTCCATAGGTTCGCGAAGCGGGTCAATGGACGGGTTTGTCACCTGGCATGCGTCTATAAGCATGTGGTCCCAGTAAATAGGATACGGTTTCGGGTTGCCCATGGCTGTAAGAATGATGCCGCCGCTCTCAGCCTGCTTCAGTATGTTCTTTCTTATTTCAGGCGACCAGTTATATCCGTCCTTGTAATCAAGCGGATTTTCTTTGATTGTGATGGCGTTCTCAGGACAGAACGTGGCACACCTGTGACATGCCACGCACAGCCTGTTGTTGGGCGTAACCCTGTCCCTGAACTCGATAGCGCCGAAGCTGCAGTTGATAACGCAGCGCTTGCACCGCCTGCACTTCTCATGGTCAACGTTCACTACGAATTCTGCGGGAAGCTGCGATTCCATTATTCCACCTCCATATTCAGTGTACCTATGACAGCCGAGCCTGCTTTCGGGCTCCATACAGTATCAAGGTCAGGAGCAATTTCCCTGATAGCAGATTCTTCTGATGCCATGTAGAGCATATCGTCCTTTCGCGCTGCTGTCATGGGGCGCAGCTTTATCCTGTCGTTAAGTCCTATCATGCCCCTGCTGTGACCAAGTATTATACTGAATGGTCCGTTCATGAGCGTGCTCCCGTAAACCTGCCGTATCGCGGTCGCGATCTTCTTTTGCTCCTGACCTTGATACTGTATGGAGCCCGAAAGCAGGCTCGGCTGTCATAGGTACACTGAATATGGAGGTGGAATAATGGAATCGCAGCTTCCCGCAAATTCGTAGTGAACGTTGACCATGAGAAGTGCAGGCGGTGCAAGCGCTGCGTTATCAACTGCAGTTTCAGCGCTATAGAGTTCAAGGACAAGGTTACTCCCAACAACAGGCTGTGCGTGGCATGTCACAGGTGTGCCACGTTCTGTCCAGAAAACGCCATCACCATCACTGAAAATCCGCTTGATTACAAGGACGGATATAACTGGTCCCCAGAAATAAGAAAGAACATACTGAAGCAGGCTGAGAGCGGCGGCATCATACTTACAGCCATGGGCAACCCGAAACCCTATCCTATTTACTGGGACCACATGCTTATAGACGATGCCAGGTGACAAACCCGTCCATTGACCCACTTCGCGAACCTATGGAGCTGCGAACCTACCTTGGCGCGAGCCAGAATGCCTGGACTTTGACAGCGATGTAAGCCTCAAGACAGAGCTTGCACCGCAGGTGAAAATTGACATACCCATCGTTTCGCTGCGATGTCCTACGGCGCTATCACCCTGAACGCTCATAAGGCCCTCGCAATGGCTGCAAAGCGAATGGGAACACTGATGAACACGGGCGAAGGAGGACTTCATGAGGACATGGCGCCGTATTCTGACAGGATCATCGTTCAGGTTGCTTCAGGCCGTTTTGGGGTCACGAGCAAGTACCTTAACAACAGCGCGCTAGTGGAAATAAAGATCGGCCAGGGTGCAAAACCCGGCATCGGAGGACACCTACCCGGTGAAAAAGTGGGCGAGGATATCTCAAAGACCCGCATGATACCCGTGGAACGGATGCACTTTCTCCCGCGCCGCATCATGATATTTATTCTATCGAAGACCTGTCGCAACTAATCTATGCTATAAAGGAAGCAACCGATTATAAGAAACCAGTATCTGTCAAGATAGCGGCAGTACATAACGTCGCAGCTATCGCCACCGGCATCCTGCGCGCGGCGCGGATATTATTATGATCGATGGTTTCCGGGGCGGAACAGGAGCTGCGCCAATGATTATTCGCGACCATGTCGGGATACCTATCGAGCTCGCTCTTGCACAGTGGATGACAGGCTGAGGCAGGAAGGCATCCGCAACCGCGCATCCATCCTTGTCGGAGGTAGCATCAGGCAGAGCGCAGATGTTGTGAAGGCGATCGCGCTTGGAGCTGGTGCTTGTGTTATAGGAACGGCTTCGCTTATCGCTATGGGCTGCCGCGTTTGCCAGAAATGCTATACCGGGAACTGCGCATGGGGAATAGCCACCCAGAAACCCGAACTTGTGCGAAGGCTGAACCCGGAAGTCGGAGCTGACAGGTGTGCAACCTCCTTACGGCATGGGGGCATGAGATACAGGAAGTGCTCTGATCGCTTGGCATTAATGCGATCGAGTCCTGCGCGGAAGCCGCGAAAGATTGCGCGGCGTGGGACTTAGCCAGGAGACTCTTGATATACTTGGCATCAAGCACGCAGGGATAGGACAGTGATGATCATGAAAAATTTTTACGAGAAGGAACCGCAGATAAAGGCGCCCAGAGTCACGCCTCTGGAGGGCATTGATGAACGCAGATTTATTGATTTGGTAAATCAATCCTATTCTTGCATTGAGTTCTTGCATGAAAAAATATTGCATCTACGATTGGGAACACGGATGACACAGGATCAGACGGAATTTCACGGATCCGTGTGCATCCGCGTCATCCGTGTTCTATCGTTACTGTGTTAATTGTGCATCTGATTTAACATAAGAGGATGTGATCTTTATGAGAATAGATGCAAAAGGCATGCATTACGGACCCCTGAACAAAATGATCCGCGACGCTGCGGCATCGGGCAAGAAAGATTTCGAACTCGATAACATCGGCGGTCAGAGGTACATCGGAACAGGACTGAACGAAAATGTGAAAATAACAATCAACGGCACTCCGGGGAATGACCTCGGCGCATTCATGAACGGACCCAAGATAATCGTCAATGCCAATGCCCAGGACGGCATCGCTAACACCATGAACGCTGGCGAGATAATCGTGCACGGCAGCGTGGGCGATATCATCGGATACGGCATGCGCGGCGGGAAGCTCTATATCAAGGGTGATGCCGGCTACCGCGTGGGTATACATATGAAGGAATATAAGAAGCAGATACCTGTCATCATACAGGGGGCACTGCGGGCGATTTCTTTGGTGAGTACATGGCCGGCGGGATAATGATACTCCTTGGCATGATCGGAAGGGCCCGCTTGTTGGCGATTATGTGGGCACTGGGATGCACGGGGGCGTGATGTACATCCGCGGCAAGGTGAATCTATAAATCTTCGAAGAGTGAGCTGCCTTGAATTGAACGAAGAGGATATGAAGCTCATCGGATCATACGTCAAGGAGTCTTGCCAGCATTTCGGGTTTAATTATAATGAAGTTATAAGCGGGAAGTTTACGAAGCTTCTACCTCTCTCCAGCACAGACCGTATGGGAATTTGTATGTGTATTAGATGATTTCCCCCTTATATTTCCAATACTCTACTGAGAGGGTTGCCGGATTTCTGATTCTCCATGTCTTTGCAGCATTCGTGCGCCTAAAGAACCTCACCTCGCTACATTATCAGCTGAGTCGAAGCTGG
>CAWCBK010000005.1:0-5847 GCA_963793805.1 Methanobacteriota archaeon | reverse complement strand
TGCAACACCACCAACATATTCTTGTCTCTGCAAACCGCCTCCTCGACTATGCGAATAAACTCAGGCGACTTGAATTCCATGGGTGCAATTTCATCGATAACGATCAAACCTGAATTCATGGCATTTTTGATCGAAGCCACACCGATATTGTTCAAATTGTGATATCCAGTATCTCGAATCCCACGCGCTCCCCTTTTTCCCTGATGTCGGCGCTAATCATCCCGCCGTATGTGCAAGTGAGATGTTTCAGCACATTGAGGCAGACCGTGGATTTTCCTGAGCCCGGGGCTCCTGCGATGGCGATCCGGATCATTATAAAAATAAAAAAAGAATTGACTAAAACCAGTTGAAGTTTTAGGATTAAACGCTTCGAAGCTTGTGCGAGACCTGCTTTCCCAGATCCGTTAAAGCAAATTTGGCGCCTTCGCGTGCTATGAGGTTTTTTCCGGTCAATTCTTCTATTGTTTTTTCCGCCCCCACAATCCTCACCGTCTTTGCTATGGTTGCTCCATCCATTGCGCCTTTTGAATCCAGCACTGCAAGGATCTTGCTGGCTTTGTGATTGCTTGCAACGTAACCGATCAGTTCTTCCATTAATTTTTCATCTCCTTTTCTCTCTATATTGGACTTCCTTGAGATAACTTTATTGCATTCGAGGAACATTACCACATCGGCGGGCTAGCCCGGATAACTCGGCGTTATCTGTAACCCGAAACCGTCGATAGCGGGGGGCGAAGCCGGAGGAAGAAGCTTTGACTATTGCATGGCCCACAGATTCTACTGTGAAACCCCGTCCTATGGGGCTGGTGTTGGTACAAAGGCTTTCCTGAAGGAAGGTTTTTGTGCCTTAGTTGCGGAAAACGGTCTAGGCCCGGAAGGGAGCAAACCAGCCGTAAACAACTATCGCTCATGGGGGCGCGGGGCGGAGGCGAGTTTGTGGTCAACTATGCACTGGAAGAGGCTGCGACCTGAGGCGTGCCCGCTACTTTATTAAGCATGAAAAATGAAGAAATTCAGGATCAATTATTGTGTGTCAGAATTTTTTATGAATGCTTCACATTTCATGCAGTTGTGGACTTTGGCTTTTGCGTCACCCTGTTTTACTCCACCGCACCATGTTCCTTCGACAATCCAGCAGCGAAGTTCTTTGGAATTGTATGCCGGGCACTTCTGTCTGACCTCGTTGCTGCAGTTCTTGATGTCCCAGCAGCGCACGAAATCATCAACAGATCTTAGCACAAAATGTGATGAAGCCATTTGCAATCCTTCTGACAGTTCCGCAAGGTCCTGCGCAGTTATCATTAGCTGCTCCATCGATGCTGAAAGTTCTTCAGTAGCAGCTGAGGCTTCCTGAGTACCTGCCGCAGATTCCTCGCTTACGGATGAAACACTTTCTACCGAGGCTGTGACTTCTTCTACAGATGCTGACTGTTCTTGCGCTGAAGCCGCAATCTCCTGTATCATATTGGCAACTTCATCTGCGCCAGTTACAATACTATTAATAGCTGATGATGCAATTTCAATAGTAGTTGAACCTTCACTCACTGTTTTCGTGCCATTTTCCATACTTTCAACCGCTTTCTTTGTTCCCAGCTGGATCTCTTTTATCAGCTGGGTAATCTGGTTCGCCGCCATTCTTGACTCCTCAGCAAGTTTTCGGACTTCATCAGCCACAACCGCGAAACCTCTTCCATGATCCCCGGCCCGTGCCGCTTCAATGGCTGCATTAAGAGCAAGAAGGTTTGTCTGGTCTGCAATAGTAGTTATCACGCCGATGATTTCGCCAATTTTCTGGGATTTACTTTCAAGCTCCTTTATTACAATAGCTGAACCATCGACAGTTGTTTTTATCTCGCTCATCTTCTGCGCGACATTTCCGGAAATCCTGCCCGCTTCCTGTGCGGTTTTATTGGCTTCCCCTGCCCGCATCGATGCTTTCTGGCAATTTGCCGCAATTTGCTGCACTGTTTGCGACATCTCTTGCATGGCTCTTGTTATCTGTGTCATGTCTGTCGCCTGCTGGCTTACGCCTTTGGCGATATCCTGCGTTGTGCTGGCTACCTGCTCTGTGGATGATTTAATTTCCTTGCTTGATTCTGAAAGCGTCTGGGATGCATTTGAGACTTTCATCGCAGATTTCTGTACGTTTCCGATTACGGTCTTTAAATTACCTGCCATGTCCTGGATGGCCATGGAGAGCTGTCCCACTTCATCCCTGTGGTCGCTCTGCACCTGCACAGTAAGGTCGCCTTTTGCGATCTTTTTTGATGCCTCAAGCATATTATCTACTGGCTTTGTAATTGAGCGGGATATATAGATGCTGGCGCCAACGCCTGTTATAGTTGCAATGAATGCCAGAATAATGACGGCCATTTTCGAAGAACTGTTTGAAGCAGTCGTCGCATCCATATGATTTTTCAGGCTAGCCTGAGAATCATTTACTATGCCGGCAATAAGAACGTCTATCTGCTGCGCATTAACAATGAGTTGCTTTTCTCTTTTATCTCTTTCAATGGAAATACCTACAAATTTATCAAAAGTAGCCACATACAGGTCAAGTTTTGATATGGCCTGTTTTTTTTCACTGTCAGATGCTTTTGAATTTGATATGTTAATTTTTGCTATATCGATGGCACCGTGTACCTTGGTCTGGTAGAGCACTTCCTTTCGGATCACATAGTTTTTCTCATGTCTTCTGGCTTCAAGTAACGACGCCAGGGCATCTGTGCTGCCAATCTTTTTTATATCCGCTTCTGCATCTCGTGCCTGGTTAATTAAATCTCCATTTAATCCTTCCATTTCCAGTAAACCAAGCTGTTTTTGCAGATTAACAAGTTCAAGAAATGTATTCTCACAACTGGTGATCAGAGACAAGATATTATTAGCATCATCCTTTTCTTTCTGTCCAATATCGAGTTTTGAGATATCGGCAACATCATTCTTAATGGCATTAACTGAAGACTTAACTTTATCCACATATTGAAGGTCATTTTGCATCAAGAAATTTTTCTCATCATCTCTTGACTGGAGAAGATTAATGCTTATATTATCTGCTTTCTTACCCAGGTTTACTTCATTATCAAATAAACTTCTTGTTGCTGTGTCTATTGAACTTAATTTTGCCACACTCAATGCGGCAACTATCATTAATAGAATAATTACAATCCCGAATCCGCCTATCAGTTTCTTGCTTAAGGATATATCTTTCAAATTGATCATGATCCGTTTCCTCATTTCATCTCTTTTAACTAAAAATTCATTTACTTGAATATAAACGAGGTTGTGAAAAAAGTGTGAAATAAATAGTTCTAATAAACAGATTATTGTGTTATCCCTGTCACCACATCTTTCTTGAAATCAAAAACAGTAACACACTTATTCTTATAGCAAATATCAAGTTTTGACGTATCGTCCACGATCCCGATATTCGCAACCGTATATCCTGCTTTTTCAAAAAGACCAATAAGTGGTGCTTCATTTTCCGGTAAAGCCGTGACTATAAAACCTGTTGCCGGATGAACCTTCAACCATTGTGTAAAATCAACGCCCTCTGGCGCCTGTATTTTCCCGAGGTCAACGCGAGCCCCTTTTCTGCTTGTCTCAAGAAGCATCCCGAGTGTACCGATAATCCCTGGATTGCTGATATCCTTTCCTGCGGTGACAAGCTTCTTCTCGCCTATTTCCTGGATCACCCTGTATTTTCTGCGCACTTCTTCCGGCTCTTTTGCAGTCGTTGTGTCAAAACTATAAGGAGAATTCGGGCCCACTTTCCCATCCAGATCGTATGCAGATATTACAACATCCCCTGCCTTTGCAGTGCCGCTTTTTATTTCGCACCCTTTTTTTACCGTACCAATGATGGCTACTGATAGTGAAGTATATGGGGTATCGGGATGAAGATGCCCGCCAACCATCGGGACTCCGAATTTCGCTATTCCGTCCCTGATTCCCCTGAGAAGTTCCTTGCAGGCGTTTTTATTATCCGAAGATAGGACATTGACCATAGCAACGGGTTTCCCGCCCATGGCAGCAATATCATTGACATTCACAAGCACAGAAGTATATCCTGCCCACCAGGGACTTGCATTTACGAGGCGACCCCATATGCCATCTGCAGCAAAAAGTATGTAATCGTCCCCGCCGATGTCAATAACAGCTGCATCATCGCCAAAATCAACCACGGAACCGGAATATTCGGAGCGCACTGTCTGGAAAATATTTATGAGGTCTGCTATGGGCTTTTTTCTCGTTACACCTTCGAATTCCCTGATTTCCTTTGCGATTTTCTGGAGGTCCATGCAGCACACAACATGCAGGATTATTAATTATAATTTTATCTGATACAATATTATATTTTCCTGCATCTTTAGTTTTTCTTTCTGAAAGAACTTTTTAGTATAAAAGGGTGTTTTAATGAATAAAAAGTTTTGTTTCTTCAATCTTTTTCATATATCAGGTTGAGCCGTGAGAGTGCCAGCGATCCATATGCGTGGCATGTGCTTTTAAATACGCTCCAGGCTTGTAAAACCTATCATAGAACTCCGTATCCAGATGATGCGCCTGCAAGTAGGTAATAAGAAATATCGAGGGAACCGTACCCGGGAACTTGCCAAAAACATCAAAGATATATTGGGCCTGCAAGGCTACACATTCCCTGAATTCCTCGCTATGTACCTGGGCGGCAGACCTTACGGTCGCAGAGTCTTTCCAGGGGCCTGGCGTGTCGGGATGGAACGGACCACCATGACCGAACTTGCGGTTACATACCGCTTCTACAGCAGTACGCATGTCCGGGTAATGGGGAGGACAGAAGCCTTCCATGACACCTTCTAAGCCCGTTGGATTAGGATAAGGCCAGCGTTCATTTGAGTCATATCGAAATTTCAGGCCAGGAGCACGCAATTCACCGCTTGCGCCAAGCACACTGGAAGGATTGAGCCCATCGAACATCCAGCCTCCAAGCCCCATTGCCTGCAACATGAGCGTACCGGCGTAGCAGCTTATGGATAGTTCGGTCGTAAGTTCAGCCATGCATGTTTGCTCCACGAAAGTGAGGGGCCAGGTGTTATTTGTATCTACAATGTTTTTAAACCTCTCGATCCCCGGGATGGGACGTCTGTTGATATCATCCATGAGGACAGTGCCGTTTTGCAGCATGTAGCAGAGCATGAGCAGGACGTGTTGGGCCAGGTCTCCCACAGGGATTACAAGAAGTGTTCCAGGCTGATTAGCTACCCAGGTGTTATGCGCCTCAGTATGTGGCACTTCCGGCAGCAGTCCAAGCCGACCGTCCTGGATTTTCCTGATGCGGCTTTTGAGAGCATCAAGGATCACATCAAGTTTAAAGGAGCCATCTTCTTCTCTCTCTGCAAAGGCTGGAGCATTGCGGGCATCCAGCACATAGACCCCCTTATCATCTGTGAAGAAAGTCATACTCGTATGAAATCCAGCAGCGGATGGAAACGTACGTCCGCCTGCTGCGCCGGCATAATTGGAGAGATATGGCGCATATAACTGAGCGCGGTAGATCATATGGTGCCAGCTTGTGTTGCCGGCGCAGGCTGCCACTATGAGAAGCTTTTCTAACTCACTTAGAGGCACAGGAGCATGTCGTGACTTATAAGCAAATACGCCGTCAGGGATCTGTGCACCCAGAAAGAAGCGACGTGAGCGGCGGCCTAATAGTGCATCGATGAGACCGAACTCCAGCATGTCCTGAAAGCCCGGGAGTGACGTCAATTCCTCCATGATATTCCTCCATTTCCCTCAATATTTAATTCATAATGCGTTCCTTCTATTTACAACTTATGGAAATCTCAGCAATTTATAATCCTAACCATTTCATTA
>CAWCBK010000004.1:0-150928 GCA_963793805.1 Methanobacteriota archaeon | reverse complement strand
TTTTATGGTTCCTGTTTCTCGCAGTTTCAGGTTTTGTATCGATACTTGATTTCCCATCAGTTATACAGACTGTAAACCCGTATTATGCCATGAAATACCTGTCGGAAAACGGAATTGCAGGATTCTTTTTGCTCTCCCAGGTCATTCTCTGCGCAACAGGCGGAGAGGCCCTGTATGCTGATATGGGTCAACTCGGTAAACTCCCCATAGTAAGAGCATGGTATTTTGTATTTGTTGCCCTTGCTTTGAACTACCTGGGGCAGGGCGCATATATTATTCAGCATCCTGAGACCAAAAATGTTCTTTTTGAAATGATATTCCATCAGGCAGAAATAATTTATATTCCTTTTCTTATAATCAGTATCCTTGCTACCATTATAGCCTCTCAGGCAATGATCAGCGGGATGTTTTCCATAGTATATCAGGGGATCACAACACATGTTTTGCCTATGCTTAAAATAAATTATACATCTTCAGAACTCATGTCGCAGATTTATATAGACACAGTAAACTGGTTCTTACTCATTTCTGTTTTATTTGTCATGTTTATATTTAAGCAATCAGAATCCCTTGCCGAGGCATATGGTCTGGCGGTTACAGGAACAATGACTCTTACAGGAATACTGATGACATGGATTTTTTATTTAAAAAAGAAAAAATTTATGACATTTATCTCTGTTCTCGTGACGATTGTAGATATGGTTTTTCTTCTATCAAGCATGCACAAGATCTATCCTTATGGAGGATACTGGTCAATCCTTCTTGCTTTAATTCCCTTCAGCATAATAATAATATATACATCTGGTCAGAAGAAGCTATCTACAGACCTTAAGCCAAGGGCTCTTGAAGACTTCCTGAAAAAATATATAGAATTATACAATTCTAAGAATAAAATCGAGGGAACAGCGCTTTTTTTTGCAAGAGATATTAGAAAGATACCCCCTTATATCGTCAGTATCATGTTCTATAACAACATCATCTATGAAGATAATGTCATCGTTTCCATAACCAGGCTTGAAGATCCTTATGGAGTCGGAAGTTCCTTCAAGGAAACACCTGCTAAAGGGTTGAGGATATTCGAGATACGTCTTGGCTACATGGAAGTCGTGGATGTGGAAAAGATATTGAAGACACACGGGATAGATGAAAAGGTGATCTTCTATGGCGTAGAGGATATTGTTACTGAAAATGTGATATGGAAAACATATTCTACCATCAAAAAGCTTACACCTGCATTCGTACAATTCTATGATCTTCCGGCGCACAAGATACACGGGGTCATTACGCGTATCGAGATGTAATAAAATGAAAAGGAAAGATTTATAACATATAATATGATAGTCGGTTAAAACTATTCCATATTAGTTTTTAATGGTGATTTTAGGATAATAAAGGAGGATTAAATAAATGGTATTAGACTTGACCATGAGTATGGCTATACTTGCATTCATGGGAGCGCTTGCTACTATTGCCGGATGCCTCGAGGATTTAGAATCCGATGTAGGTTCCCAGAGCAACCCTAACTCCCAGGTACAGTTAGCCCCTCAGATGAATTTTCTGCATAGAATATACAACAAAGCGATTTCAGGCGAACCGATAAGCAATGGAATGTCTGCGGTGATCGGCGGTATTGTAACAACAGTAATGCTGAATGCCAAATTCTTTCCATTGACTGCGATAGTTGTGGGCGCTTTAGTGGCTGCACTCATATACGGCATTTTTGCTACGACCTCTTATGCGGGCAGGGTAGCGAGCCAGTCCCGGTTCAAGCAGCCGCTGTATATGGATATAATGAGATATACAACACCCTCGATCATTGCGCATAACTTCATCGTATGCTTCTGTCTCGTGGCTCTGGCATATATCCAGTCACAGATACTGGTTCCCGCACATCCTTTCTCCATCCCCTTCCTTGCATTGATATGGGGAATCTCGGTTGGTGCGATCGGCTCATCCGTTGGCGATGTGCATTATGGAGCAGAGCGCGAGTTCCAGAACCGTGAGTTCGGATGCGGTCTTAACACCGCTCTTTCAGGACGAATTGTAAGGAGAGCAGAATCGGGCTTAAGGAACAGCATAGACAACGTCTGGTTCTGCGCAAAGTACGGTGGACCTGTGACCGGGATAGCTCTTGGTCTGACTGTCTTCCTTTCAAGCTGGCCAACAACCGTTTTCGGATACACCTGGATAGCAATGGGTGTGGGAATCGCCATTGTTCTGGTCATGGTAATCCTGAACAGGTTGCTTGAAGTTCAGGTAAAGAACGCTTATGGTCCTTATAAAGAAGAAAAGACTGAAAAGGAGGCTTCAGCATAATGGCAATTGATCCGGTATTAATTAATGTTCTTTTGATAGCAATAAGCGGAACCCTTGTCTGTATCGCCGTGCATTTTATCCCGGTAGGCGGAGCGCCTGCTGCTATGGCGCAGGCAACTGGAATAGGCACGGGAACTGTTGAACTTGCAGCAGGTTCAGGTCTTGTGGGACTGATAACAGCCAGCGCAATGTACGCTGTCCCATCAGTTCAGACAGATCCGAATGCGATGGCTCTTGTGCTCGCTGCAGGAGCAATGGGTTCCATGATAATGCTGGCGAGCACAATGCTTGCAGGCAGCTTGATTTACGCATACGGCGTCGGTGTACCTTTTGCTTCAGCGCAGGTCAAGAAAGACCCGATTACTGGCGCTCGGCAGGACCTTTATATGTCAAAAGGCACCCAGGGGCAGGGACTTCCTACAGTATGTTTCGTTAGCGGAATAATTGGCGCAGCGCTTGGCGGTATCGGTGGCGGACTGATATACTATGTACTTGTCAGGATATATGCAGACAGCGTGATAATCGGTGGAAGCGCAGCGGCTGTAGCCGGTGTATTCACCATGGGAGTATTCTATGTGAACGCTGTCGTTCCCTCATACGGTGTAGGTGGAACGATAGAAGGGTTCCATGATCCAAAGTTCAGGCGCGTTCTCCCCAAAGACGCGGTCACAAGTTTTGTTGTAAGCGCTATATGTGGAGTACTTGCGATTTTGATAGCAGGAGGAATCTAACATGAGCGAAATAAAAGAAATACCTCCGAATACATTGATGGCTTTCGGGATAATAGGAGGACTGCTCGGCATATATCTAACATACATTCTTCCACTTGTGGGAAATGCAGCAGGAGGACCAGTTAAGGTGTTCCTCACGACAATTGCCCCGGCAGCAGGCGCACTCGGCGGGATATGTGCAGTAGTATGGGGTGCAGAAGCTGTCAGGCGCGTTGCAAAATACGGTCTGGGCACAGGCGTCCCATCCATAGGGCAGATAGCCATGGGAATGGGTATCATCGCTGCCATGTTCGGTCTGGCAATAGTTGGAACAATTTCAGTTAAGCTTCCAATTCCAAGTGTGCTTTTCGGTCCTATTGTAGCGCTGGTGACAGCATCTATCATAGGTCTTATTATCGGCTGGTTCGCCCAGAACGTGATAAAGATGAAAATACCTGTAATGATACGCTGCATGACAGAGATTGCAGCAGCAGGCTCGATCGTTATCATCGGTTTCAGCGCTGCAGCAGCAGGAAGTTTCGAGTTTGGCACCCTGGTAAAAATGGTTTTTGACAACGGCATCATCCTTGTTGTGTTCTGGGTCGGAGCAATGGCAATGCTTCATCCTTTCAACGCCTGCCTGGGACCTGATGAGAAACAGAAGAGGCTTCTGTACCTCGCGGTTTCCACAGGTGCAATAACAATGGCGGTAACAGGTATCGCCGGAATAATGACACTTGGCAATGCCGGAATATTCACCCTTCTCGTTGGAGTGATCCTGTGGCTCATCTATTACAAAATGTTCTGGGATGAGGTATATAAGGACGCGGCAGCAGTGGTCGGTACCGGATTGATCCCCAAGACGGAGGCATAAATATGAGTCATATACGGGTCGTACCCGAAATGCATCTAATACTTGACCCCTTAACAGGCGTCATAGCAGAGGAACGCGAAGACGTCGTGGAATATTCACTGGACGCGGTCAGTACACAACTGGACGAACTTGACAAAATAGTAACTGATATGATGAACCAGCTCGATCCAAAAGCACCGCTGTTGAGCATGTTCCCGGGAAGGGAGAACGCCTCATACAATGCAGGGATATTCACAAATGCATTCTACGGCGCAGTGATAGGATTTGTCATAGCCTTTTTACTGCTGGTCATGCCTGTCATAAAAAATGCTCTCAGCCAGATGGCAGGAGGGATATAAATGGCAAACAAGGTAAAACCGGCAGCAGGCTGGCCTGTTGTCAAAGGAGAATACGAATCAGGGAATCCTGAAAATCCAGTTGCAGTAACCACATGCGGCTCACATGTCAAGGGGGCAGGGCAGATTGCGGCTGGCGCTGCGATCACAGGACCGCACAAGACCGAGAACCTGGGTATAGAGAAGATCGTCGCCAACATAATATCCAACCCCAACATTCGCTTTTTGCTCGTAACGGGAGCAGAGGTCAAAGGTCATATCTCTGGTGAAGCTATAGTAATGATTCACAAAAACGGCATCAAGGATAACAGGATCGTGGGCGCGACAGGCGCTATACCCTACATCGAGAACCTTCCTGATGATGCAATAAAGAGATTCCAGGCGCAGGTACAGATCGTTGAAATGATGGGCACCGAGGACGAGGGCGCGATAGTCGCAAAGATAAAAGAGCTTGCGGCAAAAGATCCGGGAGCCTTTGCAGGCGAACCCATGATAATCGCAGTGGGCGAGAAAGAGGAAGCAGCGGAAGCAGGCGGCCTCAAGCCCATGTCGGCTGAGATCGCCACCATCCAGGCAAGGATAAAAAGCATCCAGCTCCAGACGATCCAGATCGGTAATCTCAACAAGCTGATGTCAGGAATCTACGCAGGAAAGATCGAAGGCATAATGATCGGTCTTGTGGTTGGATTGACCATTCTTGGAATAGCGATATTCGGAGGTGGATAAAATGGCAGAAGAAATCGAATATGGAAAGGGCACGCCCATGGTAGTTGCTCCGTCGATGGCTACAATAGAATCCCTCGTCGAAGATATCAGGTACAGGGGTCAGCTCATTGCGAGGAACCAGAAGCTTGAATCAGGTGTGGGCGCCACAGGAGTCATAGGCTTCCTGCTGGGTTTTGTTCTGGTGATGCTGCTTGTATTTGTCCCTTTGATGGTCAAGGGAGTGATATAAATGGCAGAAAAAGTCCCAACTGTAATCGTGAATCCGGATGATTACAAAGTAATAGTTCAGAAACTGAACGAGATAGAAGAGAAGATCGAGTTTACTAACTCGGAAATCCACCAGAGATATGGGAAAAAACTGGGACGGGATATTGGTATCCTTTACGGGATAACAACGGCGTTGACCGTGGTTTTGGTCTATCTGCTGATCATTCTGTCCCCATTAGTATCAGTGATCCAAAAAACGCTTTCAATGTTGATATTCGGTAAATGAGGTGCTAAGATGTTTAGATATGATAAGAAACAGGAAGTATTTGAGTTCGGCAAGATAAAGGTCGGCGGGCAGCCTGGAGAATACCCAACAGTGCTTGTCAGCACGATGTTCTATTTAAAACATAAAATCGTGACAGACGAGGACAAGGGCACATTCGATAAAGCCGCGGCAGAGAAACTTTGGAATACACAGGAAGTTATGGGAGATACAACAGGTAACCCGTATTTCAACCAGCTTGTAGGGGAGACCCCTGAAGCCATCAAGAAATACATCGACTGGTTCGTGGACATCTGTGATGATATCCCGTTCCTCGTGGATTCATCAGACGGTCATACCAGGGCGGCAGCGGCACGATATGCAAAAGAAATTGGCGTTGAGAAGCGCGCTATTCACAACTCCATCAATGCAAGCATAGGCGCTGATGAGATAAAAGCGCTCAAGGAGAGCAAGCTCACTTCAGCAATAGTGCTGGCGTTCAATGCCACGAACCCGAGCGTTGAAGGCAAACTTGAGATACTTGAAAAAGGCGGTACAGGTCAGGCAAAAGGAATGCTTGATGTCGCAAAAGAAGTCGGTATCACAAGACCACTTGTAGATGTTGCAGCAACTCCTCTTGGAGCAGGCTCAGGTGCGACCATACGCTCAGTCCTTGCCATCAAGGGCAAACTCGGACTTCCGGCAGGCGGAGGCTTCCACAACATGGCTTCAGCATGGGACTGGATGAAGAAATACAAGAAGACAGATCCGGATGCAAAGACAGAGTCATGGCCGCCGGTGGACATAGGCACGAACCTTGTTGCTCAGATCATGGGAGCTAATTTCCTTCTGTATGGTCCAATAGAGAACGTCAAGAAGGTGTTCCCTGCTGTTGCAATGGTGGACATAATGCTCGGTGAGACCGCAAAAGACCTGGGACTCAGCGTGCTTGCAGAATCCCATCCGATAAAGAAATTGGTGTAAAGATACACCGATTCTTTTTGACTTTTTTATTATGTTACTACTCAGGGCAAAAAGCCCTGAGTAGTTTACAATTTTTAAGCAAACCTGTGTTTAAAATTGAAATCTTAAACCGCAACCCACATTAAAAAGCATATCTCTATAGTAAATTAATGGCCGGAAAATCCTTACTATTTCTCCCCAATCCATACTTCCGGTCACACCTATCCATCAATTTCGTTTCGGTAAGGTTTACAAATTATAAGTAAGCATCGTTTTAATTTGTTTTTTATAAACCACAATCCACATATAAAGGCAGATTCTAAGTTGATTTGGTTTACATCAATTGTAAAGTCAAGGTTGAATTAATGAATATGAGAGGCAACTGAATGAACAAGAAACTCAAAAACGTGCTTGGCATCGGGATCGTAGCCGTATTAATTATATATCTGGGCGCCCAGAGCTTCAGCAACGCCCTCTCATTTTACTATGAAGTCGGCGAGTTTGTACAGAAAGCGGATACACTGAACGGAAAAGTAGTGAATGTGAACGGCAGCATAGTAAAAGGTTCCACGATATGGGAACCTGAGAAAGCCAGGCTGACCTTCAAACTTGCTGATAATAACGCTTCTATCGTAGTCGTATCGAACGAAGGCATGCCAGGAAATTACAAAGAGGGGATCCCGGCAGTGGTAACAGGCTATTTTATAAACGGAACTTTTCAGGCGACCCTGGTTGTCACGAAATGCCCCTCAAAATACGGCGGAGATCTTGATCATGGAGACCATAACGAAACATAAAGGAGAATTTTCATGGAATTAGGAGAAACGATATTAACCATCGCCCTGTTATTGACCGTTTATGCGCTCGCAGCGCACATAATCGGAATATGGAAAAAGAAAAATGAACTCTTCGACAGTGGAAGGATTGCAATTATCGGCATCGCTGTTCTAACCACTATCGCTTCAATATGGCTCTTTAATCTATTCATCACCCGCAATTTCCAGTATGAATATGTTGCGATATATAGCAGCCTTGACCTGCCAATGGTATATACCATCTCCGCGTTCTGGGCAGGCGCTGATGGTTCGCTTCTGCTCTGGGCATGGCTGATATCCATCTATATTGCAGTGATCGCTGCGCGGGGAAAATCCTATGACAACCTGATAAAGCATGCAATGCCCGTAGTTCTTATCACTCTTGCATATTTCTTCTATATGCTGCTTACCGTATCCCGTCCATTCAAGATGCTTGATTTCATGCCATTGGATGGGAACGGGCTAAATCCTTTGCTTCAGGACCCTGGAATGCTTTTCCATCCAACTACGCTTTTCTGGGGTTATGCCGGGGTAATAATCCCATTCGCACTTATGGCCGCTGGTATCTATCTCTCAGACGATACATGGACATACCGGGCGCGCCGCTGGGCTCTATGGGCATGGCTCGGGCTGGCTCTGGGCAACATGTTCGGGAGTTACTGGGCATATACTGTACTGAACTGGGGCGGCTTCTGGGGCTGGGACCCGGTTGAGAACGCTTCGTTCCTCCCCTGGCTCACAATGACTGCATTCTACCACAGCACCATGATACAGGAACGCAAAGGCGGCATGAAGTTCTGGAATATCCTTCTGATACTTTTCACATGGGAATTGACGGTTTACGGAACCCTGCTCACCCGCAGCGGGATAATCGCCTCTGTCCATACATTCGGGCAGTCAGTGACCGCTCCGTATTATATCAACTATATGGTCGTGGTACTTGCAGCCACGTTGATACTTGTAGCATGGAAATACAATTCGATACATAGCAAAAAGGTCTTTGAGTCCTTCGTATCGCGGGAAGCAAGTTTCCTCTATAATAACTGGATTTTCATGGCTGCCACTGCTTCCGTGCTGTGGGGGACCACATATCCGCTTCTCTCTGAGGCTTTCCGCGGCTACAAAGTGATGGTGGGTCCCGAGTTTCTATAACCAGGTAAATGTCCCGCTAGGCATAGCGCTCCTTTTCCTGATGGCGATATGTCCGCTAATTGCCTGGAGGAAAGCATCAGTAGCTCATCTCAAGAGGAACTTCACTAAACCATTAGTGGGAGCAGTAATTGCCGTGGTTATCGCTTTTGCTATCGGCATCCGGGATTTTTATGCTCTTGTTCCTGTTGCAGGCACCGTACTTGTCACATCCACGCATCTTATGGAAAGTTCAAGGATCGTGAATAAACAGAAAAAGATCGAGGATGCTGGAGCCCTTAAGAATATTTCAAGGGCGTTCTGGAATAACCGCAGGACTTTTGGCGGATACATGTGCCATATCGCAATTCTCATGATAATAGTAGCCGCAGCAGGAGCTGTGGTGTACGAGAAAGCGCAGACCTTCAATATGAGAGTTGGCGGCTCCTACAGTCTGGGAGATTATGATTTTAAACTTACGAGTATCGACCAGTATGCCAAAAACAACAAAGAGGTTCAGGCTGCCTATTTTGACGTTTATAAGAACGGAGAGATCATTCTCTCAAAAGCCGAAGCGCGCATGTACCATTATGTAAAACAGGAAAGCACAAATGTCAAACCCATGGCATACACTGTGGGCATAGACGACCTGTATTTCTCAGCCCAGGCTATCACTGCCGGCAGCGCTACTGTCAAGATCAAGGTAATGCCCTGGATGTTCCTCATGTGGATCGGGGGATTCTATGTGCTTATTCTTGGTATCCTGGTATGCGTATCAACAGTTGTGCCAATAAGGCAGAAGAGAGCATTTGATGATATAAATATCAATCAAGATATTAAAACAATTACCGGAGATAGTATATGAAAACTAAAATAGTTGCGATATGGTTCTTCCTGCTTGTATTTGCGGTGCCTGTACTGGCCGTTACCGAGGAAGAAATAACTTCAAACCTGAATTGTCCTGAAGGTGGTGGATGCACAATGCTGGTCATCGATTGCCCTATGGATAGCTCGAATGAGATGAAAGAAACAGTCCGTGGATTGATCGCGGAAGGATATTCAGAAAACAAGATATACAAGGAACTTGAGGCTAAATACGGAAGGGAAGTCTTTGCAACGCCGCCCAAAGAAGGATTTGACTGGATAGTGTGGCTTGCCCTGCCTGCCGGATTAATAGTTGGAGGTGTTGTGGTCTATAAGATCAGCAGGAAGAGAATGGATGAAAACGAGGAATTTGAATTAGAATATGAAAAATTCTTGCAGGAGAGAGAAAAACATGAATAAATTATTTTCAATTTTTCTGATACTGGTAATTTTCGCAAATGCCGCTTCTGCGGCAGATATCAGCGGCAATGTCGCATCTTCTGGTAAAAAGATTGCCGACCAGAAAGTCACACTGAGCAGTGTAACCAGTACGCAGAGCCAGGAAACAGGCATAGTTTATAATTTTACACAGCTTTCGGAAACATCAACAGATAAGAACGGGAATTATTTCTTTAGCGACCTTAAAGACGGCATGTATCGTGTCAATGTGACCTACAACGGCATAACTTATGGTGAGAATATCGGCCTTCAGGGTAAAGCCCTGGCTGATTTCAATCTCTCAGAAAAGATCGAGGGATACGTGCTGAAAGTCAATAACACGCTTGAAGGGGTATCGATCCGCCTCCTGGATGCGGTCGGGATCGAGGTAATGAGCATATTAACAAATAAAAGCGGGAAATATTCGTTCAACAGGGTCAATGCTGGAAAAAGTTACATTGTAGAAGCAACATATGCAGACGTTCCTTACACGAAGCAGGTGAACGCATCGGAAAGTGCGGATTTCATAGTATATGAATCCACAAAAGAAGGGGACGCGCTCAGTGTTAATGTTGACCACATTATCCTGTCTAAGACATCGAATGGGATAAAAGTGGATGAATATGTTGTATTCATGAATACTGGCGATAAGGTTTTTTTCAGTAAAGACAGGGCGTTTGTAGGCATTTCCACACCAGAAGGTATAACCAGGTTTACGACCGATGCGATGGAGTGCTGCCTGCAAAGAGAGAAGGATTCAGCATGGATAGACCCCATGAACCCGATATTGCCTGGGGAAACATATACAGTTCAGATATCATATGTTTTTAATCCGGAATCATCAAATAACGTATTTTTCAAAGGTACGATCTACAACACCTCATACATGACGGTTTTATCTGACAAAAACAACGGTTTCAGTATCGATAGCCAATTCGCTAAAAAGGAAATAGTTCCTAACGAAGGTAAGGAATTCGAAGTCTTAAGCTTCATGAATGTTCCGAAGGAACAGAGACTGGACATCAGTATCACAGGGTATGTCCCGTCAAAAACGGCAGGCTCTGATGATGTTAATTATCTTATACCTGTAGTAGCGTTATTATTGATCGGAGCAGTTTCATATCCGTTGCTTAAGAACAAGATAGGAAAAAAGCAAAAAAGACGTTTTGTTAAAAAAGCCCCTCTTTCGAATGTATCGATCGGTGATATGCAGGAAGAAAATGAAGTTATATCGCAGCCCGATGCTGTTTTAGAGAATACAGTCGGGAAAGAAATAACTGAAATGTCATTCGACGAGCTTCTTGATGAAAAGAATGCTGCATTCGAATCAATAATAGCTCTTGAAAATCAATTCAATTCAGGAGAAATAACGGAAAAAAAGTACAAGGAGCTTAAAAAAGAATACAAGGAATATGCAACGCTTGTTATAAAACAGTTAAAAGAAGCAGCGCTAAACCTTGATCTTGGTCAGCCTGTGCCAGTACTTGAAAAAATGATAGCGCACATAGGCGACATAGATATTCTGGAAGAGCTGCTGGAGCGGGAAAAAGAAGGAGAGAACAGGGTAGAATTAAAAGAGGCTATTGAACAGAGGATAGATGACATCGAACGCGAAGAGTAAACATGGATGAGATCGCGGGGAAACCCGCATCTCAGTTCAATATTGTCTCCCCGATCTCAGGACGATGGAAATAATGCTCCGGAGGATTAAAAGTGTCAGGGTCAATAAAAAATAAACGAAGTATGAAAAATACTCAGGAAAAAAAACCACCTTACATGAGTATTTTGTTTATGGTTATCGTTATTGCTATATTCGGGGCTGCAATTTTTATAGTTATGAGCAAATCAGCAGCTATTGAGCCTGTGGACAAAGAGGCTATAAAAATGACGATCACTATGGCAGGCTTTGAACCCAATATAATCAGGGCAAAAACAGGGCAACCTGTAACGATAAACCTGATCAACCCGGATAATTCGCATCACACGGACGGCGGCGGAGTTCACAACTTTGTCCTTACAGCAGGTTTAGCGAACATGAACATCACAGTCCAGCCTGAAAGCCAGAAGGTTTTCACGTTCACTCCTACTCAGAAAGGAGAATATCACTGGTATTGTGATTCGTGCTGCGGAGGCAGGGAGAATCCCGGTATGCATGGAACACTTATAGTGGCTTGAAGGCATTATGACAATCGACCCGCAAACATTAACTCTTCCACTTGTAATCACGGCAGGCTTAATTGATGGCTTCAATCCCTGCGCTTTCGCAGTCCTGCTGCTTTTTATAACATTTACCATGGGCATGCTTCAGATGCAGGCAAATTACAGGTACGCACTGATGAGGATGGGCTCGATATACATCAGCGGAATATTTGTGACCTATGTGTTGATAGGGGTTGGTTTACTCAGTGCTATATCCTTCTTTTCCTCAACACATGCCGTCGGTAAGGCCGCAGCTTTTATTTCCATGATACTTGGCGTAATTGTCATGAAGGATTACTTTATTCCCGGCAGTTCTTTTCTGAAAATTCCTGTGAAAATGCATACATCTATAAATAACTGGATAAGGCGCACCACATCTCCCGGAGTTTTTGCAGCAGGTGTCCTGGTCGGTCTTTGCACGGTGCCATGCAGCGGTGGCATATATCTTGCAGTAATTGGGTTGCTGTCATTACAATCTACGCTGGCTCAGGGCATAGTTTACCTTCTGCTTTACAACCTGATGCTCATCCTGCCGCTTGTGGTGGTTCTTATTGCTTCATCGAACCGGAAAGTAGTAGATAAAATGGTTACATGGCAATCGAGGAATAAATCACGAGTGAGATTGTTAATGGGCTCGTTCATGGTGGCAATGGGATTTGTGATTCTGCTGGTAATATGATAAGAGGAAGATATATGAGACCAAAATTTATTTTTATTACAATAACGATCGCTGCTATCTTTATAATAGCATATGCTCTAATTGGGGTCTCTCAATTGATAGACAGAACGAGCGATAAGAATTCTAGTGGCAAAAATATAAGTAAATTCATAAAGCCCGAATTTCCGGATTTTGCCTATAAAACCGTGCATGTAGAGGATGCCTACACTTTCGCAGCGAGTAACCAGGATAAGGTCATGTACCTAGCCTGTTACTGCGGGTGCGCCAACATGCAGCATTCAGACAGGCTAATCCAGCACAGGAGCCTGAAGGATTGTTATATAAAGCCTGATGGAAGCTTCGAGCCGCACGCATCGGAATGCAAGCTTTGCAACGACATAACACTTGAGGCAAAGGACCTGTTTATGAAAGGAAATTCACTGAAAGATGTCAGGAAGATTATCGATGACAAGTATTCAGGCAGAGGCGTTGGAACAAATACCTCACTGCCATCATAGGATACTTACTTTACACCAAACGTAAAGTAGATATATAAATAAAATAATAAGGAGAAATGAAAAATATGCAGATAGACCCAATTTGTGGAATGCAGGTAGATGAAAATACAGCACAGTATAAGGCAGAATATAAAGGCAAGACCTATTTTTTATGTGCGCCAGGATGCAAGAAAGCATTTGATTCCGAGCCTGAAAAATACCTGAAGGACGGTCCCGTTGGTATGGGTGATAAAAAACCATGGTGGAAGTTATGGTAATTTTTTTTTAAATTATAGGCGCATGAATGGACAACAATACAAGTAACCCAAATATCAATGAAGGATTTTCCAGCAAGCATAAGCATACATTAATGATGGTGCTTGGCTGCGTAATCCCTATTTTGCTCATCGGGATCCTGTGGATTGCAGGAGTTTCGCAGAATATACTCAATTTTGGGATACTGTTGCTTTGCCCGATAATGCATCTTTTGATGATGAAAAATATGAAACACGGTACGCAAAAGTCTGACAGTAATGTTGATGAAAACAAAAAAGAGGATATATGAGAATTATACAAATCATAATAGCACTTTTTATCCTGGTTGCCGCAACAGTTAGTGGGTGTTTATCTGGTAATGAACCTCAAACAGAAAAACCCATTACCGTAGTTCCCACTCCTTCAGATATAACATCTGCAACGGATTCGTCTGAAACGAGAGAGAACTCAGAAGCGGGAGTAACTATCACTGCTGTGTATCTTGGCAATAATGTCTTTGATATTAAGCTTGATACCCATTCAGGATCACTGGATTATGAAATGGCAAAGATATCTTATATCCGTGACAATAAAGGAAATATAATCAAACCAGAGTCATGGGATGGGGGCATTGGAGGGCATCATTTTGAAGGCGCCATGAAATTCCCGAAATTTGATGATAGTGCTGGTTTTGAACTTGTGATCCAGGATGTTGCAGGAGTAAAAGAAAGAGTCTTAAAATGGTAAATTTATGAAAAAAGTTCATATTATAATTATTGCGGTTGCTGTGCTTGCAGTAATTTTTCTATACTCAACAGTTGCAAAGAAAAGCATCTTTGCAGAGAAATTAGGTGATATGACTTTGATCAGATACGAGACTGGTGATATTGCAGCACAACAGATATCGAAAATGTACGGATTGAAGGACATACCTCTGGAGAAAGCTTATTCAGCAGTGTATAAGAGCAAAAGAGGCACCATGTGGATGTGGGTCGCCGAAGCTCCTGACCATAATATCGCAAACGATGCTTATAATTCCATGAACTCAATGCTTGGGGGCAAATCAGGGCATGAAGAGCATGAATACTCAGGCGATGTGGGACAAACAGCATCCCATGAAAGCCACAACGAGAGTTTGGCTGGTAATAATTTCACTACACCAGTAAAACTTGAAATCATGGAATTTGTGATACCAGAGGTTTATATGATGAATGCGAATAATGCAATCAATTACTATTATTTTAAAATGAATTACAATATGGGGAGGATTTACTGGATAATTTTTGATTCGCCTGATTTAGACTACCAGATGTCAATCGTAAAACAGGCTGTAACGGACATATAGGTGAGACTATGAAGAAAAACAAATCTGAAATATATCTTGTAATATTCATAATCGCAGTAATTGCTATTACAGCATTATTGTACTACCAGCAGACGCAGAAAAATCCCTATGGCATGTTCCCTGAAAAACTTGGGGATATGAATATTGCTCTTTACAGGGACGGAGATGTTGCTATGAATGAGGTAAAAGGACTTCATGGCAATAATCCAGGTGTAATAGTCGAAAATGCTTATATAGCGAATTACAGAAGCATACCCGGCAGCAAAGCCAAATTCTGGGTATCAGAGTCTAAAACCAGGGAAGAAGCAGCGTCCCTCCTTGAGTCCATGAACAGCAGGGTGGGAAAAACAGGGATGTTCAGCGATTCCACAGCCATGGAAATGGAAGGTATCACTGTCTATTTTGTTACGGGACGACCTGAACTCGGCCTATATCATTATTTCTATGCTAAAGATAAACTGGTATTCTGGATACAGGTAGATAATCCTGATGAAACTTACAGGCTAAACTTTGTGAAAGAATCTATAAAACGGATATAAAATGAAACGAAGAAGAAATAACAGGATTCTTCCTATAACGGTTCTGGCTGCAATTATTATTTTTGCTTCAGTACTCTTACTCTTAAGTCAGAAATCATTTTTCCCGGAGAAACTTGGCGACATGGAACTTAAACTCCACAGGGAAGGCGATGTGGCGGTTCGCGAGGTACAAAACTCGCACTCTGCAAAGGATAATGTCAGCCCGGATCAGGCACACATAGCTCGTTACTGGAGCAGCAAAGGCAACAAGGCGACAGTATCTGTAACAGAAGCAGAAACGGAAAAAAGGGCAATCGATGAAGCAGTAAAAAGAATAGGTGGATAATTATGAAAAAATTTTTTGGCAACTTTATTGCTGCCGGATTTATCCTGCTCATGGTTCTGTTTCTCATATCGGGTCTTTCCGTGCTCCTGGGCTTTGAAAAACCTGAAAATATCGAGGGCGGAGATCATCATAACCTGACAGGAAATGCTTATGGCAATTGGGCGGCAACACTTCTTAGCATCGGGATTTTTTCGTTTTTCGTGCTGAGCTTCCTCACTCCTCTTAAGAAGCAGAACTGGCGCACGCTGGGAATATACGAAGCATTCATAATTGCCCTGTTCTCTGAGATGTATGGCTTCCCACTGACAATCTATGTACTCTCATCGCTGTTCGGACTGAACCTGTCGTTTGGCCATGCGCAGGGGCACCTTCTCGGAGTGCTCCTTTCAACAGCAGGTATAATGAGTATGGAAGCGGCATGGGCATTTGTGATGGTGGCAAGCAGCGCAGTTATATTTTTTGGTCTGTTCCTGATGTCAAAGGGCTGGAGCGCCATACACTCTGCAAATGGAGAACTCGTGACTGAAGGCATATACAGGTATGTCAGGCATCCACAGTATCTTGGTCTTATAGTGGTTACTGTGGGACTGCTCATCCAGTGGCCGACCATTATCACGCTTGCAATGTGGCCCGTTCTTGTAGTAATGTATTACAGGCTGGCGAAAAGAGAGGAACATGAGGCGCTGGAAGCTTTTGGCGAGATATATGAAGAGTATAAACATCATACACCAATGTTCATTCCTTTTATTAAACAAAACAAATCGGCAGGTCAGGTCATATCATGATCTCAATACTCTGGGCTTCTCTCATCCTTCTTGTAATAGCATCGGTCCTTCCAAAAGGATATAATTCAAGATCCGTAATTGGAGGATTGGGCTGGATATTTCTCTCAGTATACCTGTTTTTCCAACCTCAAGCCTATCTGAAAATCGAGGATTATCTCAATGCTTTCCTTGCCGCCGCCGCAGCAATAGTATCTATCTTCATAGCGTATATTGTATTCCAGTCAGGAAAAAGAAACGATTTGAAGCTTGAGGTATTTTTCTCCATGTCACGGGCTGCATCTGTTGGCGGGCTGATATATTTCCTTTTCGCAGAAGTGGAATTTTTGAATACCGGGATAATCTCGGCAGTAACTGACCAGACGGTCTGGATGCTCGGGAAATTGGGGTCGCCTGTTGAACAGGTGGCATGGAACGAGTTCGCTGTCAATGGATCATTCGTTGAGATAATACTTGCCTGCACAGCAATTGAAAGCATAGCACTGTTCGCAGGAATTATCACTTCGGCAGCCGGGGCGCCTGGTTCGCGCAAATTCAGGGCATTTATGATATCAATACCTGTTCTTTATTTTCTGAATCTTATCCGGGTATCTTTCACAGCCTCAGCATATGGATTAAGCTGGTTCGGCACGCCCGAAGAAAGTTTCCATATCTCGGAGCATTTTATTACTAAAATAGGTTCATTACTGTCATTATTCGTGATATCATACTTTGTCCTCAAGACCCTTCCTGAGGTGGTGGAAATGTTAGACGGTGTCCTGAATACGATGAGAATAGAATTTTCGAAGGCTGGCGGCGAGATAACAGTGAAAATAAAAGTGAATTACGATTTTACCCAGCAGGAACTTGTTGGTAGAACAGATATTTTTGAGATTGCAGACGGAACTAAACTTGGAGAATTATTGAAGATCGTAGATGCCAGGATCATGGATGCAGGAAAAAATAAGGGTATTGATACCACTTATAAAACCACGCTGGCTGGCGGTCAGTTGAATGGATGCGTTGTTTTCATTAACGGTTCTGCACCGGAAAAAATGCTGGAACAATCGCTGCATGACGGAGATAATATTGAATTCGTTTATGGGTTCTGCGGAGGATAATAATGAATGGATTGATCGATTTCATAAACCGGAATTATATTGAAGGCATAGTCAATGATACCAGTTATAATCATTTTGATATGATCACTTATGTTATCATATTATTCGCAGGCGTTTATGCAGTTCTAAAACTTTTGAATAAATTGAAGATCAGGGTGGATGAGGAGTTCGTCATCGCTACTGTTCCTTATATTTTCATGGGTTCAGTATTCAGGGTAATAGAGGATGCTGATCTTCTAAAGCCGCCTGTCAAATATTTTTTCATCACGCCGATCATTTTTTTTGTGATTTTTGCAATATGTTTTAGTACTCTTATATTCATGAGATATCTTGAGAAAGTTCGCAAAATCAGGAACCATATCAGGGCTTATGCAATTGCCGGGATCGCATTATCGTTAGCTGGCGTTGCGATTCTCATTTTTAATAGTTCTTTTAACTTTAATATCAACATCCTGGTTTACAGCCTCGTGCCTGCTATTATCCTGACGTGGTTCGTCAGGAAAGTATCACCTGCGATCAGGATGACATATCTTCGAAGCAGGATGTATTCATTTGCGATTTTTTCATTCCTGCTTGATTCGTTAACAACATATATCGGTGTTGACCTGATGGGTTATACGAACAAGCATCCTTTCAGTTCGTTCCTGACTTCCGCATTTGGAACCGGGGTTGTTCTGGTGCCCTTATCTCTCGTTTTAGTCATGCTGATAATCTTCTTGTTTGAGAAAGATACAAAGAATGATAAAAATGAGAACGAGAAATATATGCTGACATTGACGTTAATAGTTCTTGGTTTCTCGATGGGTGCAAGGAATTTGCTGGCTATGCTATTTGGAGTTTAGCCGTTAATGAATAGCATCAAACAGTTTGTAGGCGCTGTCGGTGTTTAAATTGCCGTAACATTCATATATATGAATATTCATATCTTAGAATACGATTTAAGAATCTGAAATTAAAGAGAGGTATATAAAATGAGGAACAATGATTCAACGTTGTGGATACTCATCGCGCTACTTGCAGCAGTAGTCCTGTTGTTTTCAGGAGGCGGGATGATGGGTTTCGGATTTGGCTATGGCATGGGTTTTGGACTAATCCTGATGATATTGTTCTGGGGAGCAATAATCTGGCTTGTGATTTCACTTATAAACACCGGAACAAAAAAATCAGAAGAAACGTCTGAGTCCGCGCTTGCTATCCTGAAAAAGAGATACGCCAGGGGCGAAGTAACAAGAGAGCAGTACCTTGAGATGGAGAAGGAACTAACGGGGTAAAATATGAACCGGAATATATAAAATGGACAAGAAAATCTTTGAAATGCATGCTGAGATATGTAAAGTCTTCACAAATCCCAAAAGACTGGAAATAATAAGCCATCTCAGAGACGGGGAGAAAACCGTGAACGAACTGACAGAACTGGCAGGCGTTCCTCAGGCAAACGTCTCGCAGCATCTTACAGTCTTGAGGCAGAATAACGTTGTTACCACAAGAAGAAATGGAGCAAACATCTACTACAAAATCGCAAACCCGAAAATCTTGCAGGCATGCGATCTGATGAGGGAAGTGCTTTTAGAGAAATTGGCAGAGAATGAAAAGTTAGCAAAGAGGATGTTATGAAGTTTGGAATAATAATAAACACAAACGATCCGGAAACGGTATGGAATGCCTTTAGATTTGGCGTTACATCTTTACTTATGGAGCATACGGTAAAGGTTTTTCTCCTGGGTAAAGGCGTTGAGAGTGAGAATATTCAGGATAAAAAATTCAATGTTCAGGAACAGATAGGACTGTTTGTAGAGCATAAAGGTCAGATTTTTGCATGCGGAACCTGCCTGAAAATAAGGCAGATGAAGGGGACAGAGGTTTGCCCTATCTCTACTATGCATGATATGCTCCATATAGTCGAAGAATCGGACAGGGTTTTAGTATTCGGATAAGAGGTCAAAAAGAAAAAAGGTGATAGAATGATAATAAACAAGAGTAGATGTGGAAAAATTCAAAGAAACTGTTGAAAAAGCAAGAAAAGACCCTTCCACGGGTAAGAAAACCATGGAGATAGAGGGTGAATGGAGGATAGGCAAAACCGGACCCCAGTTTGAATCAAAAATAAAAACAGAAAAGGGAGGAGAGATAACACTTCAATCTGATGAGACTTTGATCCTGGGTGGTGGCGGTACAGCCCCTAACCCTGTGCAGTACTGCATATACGGCCTTATTGCCTGTTACGCAGCTACATTCGCAAAATGGGCCGCGATTGAGGGAATTATACTTAAAAACTTTAAGATAAAGGCTACTTCAAATATGGATTTGACAGGGTCATTCGGCGTCACTCAAAACCCTATATTAGAGCATCTCAAATGGGAAATGATAGTTGATACGGATGCCAGTATGGAAAAACTGAATAGACTGAATGAAATTGCCAAGGAGAGGTGTCCTGGCTACTACTGCGTAACGCATGAGATTTTCCCTGCGATCAAAATAATAAAGCAATAAACATTGGATAGATTATATGCGGGTGGATGATGACATTTTCTGGGGATTTTAAGAGTTGGGTGCAGGGGCGCAGTAACTCCCCGGCTTTCAAGCCGGGGGATACATAAGCCCCGCCTTATAGCGACAAACTATCCCCAAACACTTTCGCCCCACTATCATAAACGATATATATCCTGAGAATAATGTCGACAGCGCATGAAAAAAACGTATCAATTCAGGATATATCCAAGCAGGAAACAGGAAGTTGTCTTGAATAGAACCCTCTCTACATGCAGGCATCTGTATAATGATTCTCTTTCAGAACGAAAGCGGCAGGCAGAACTTAATCGACTAAAAAAAACATTTGATGTATTCCCGTGGGGAAAACCTGAATGGATAAATTACAAAGATCAGCAAAACGCTCTCCCCGGCTCAAAGACCGATTTCCAGAAAGAGGTTCATTCTCAAGTACTTCAAAACGTACTGAAACGAGTCGATAGAAGCATGATTAATTTCTTTAAGGGTTTCGGCTATCCCCGGTTTCAGGGAAGGGATAGATACAACAGTTTCTCTTATCCTCAATCGGGTTTTGAACTTAAAGACGGAAAACTCTATCTCTCGAAAATGGGAAGTATCAGGATCATCCAGCATCGAGAAATCGAAGGTACAATCAAGACCTGTACGATCAAAAAAGATATTGATCAATGGTATGTTACTTTTTCATGTGAAATCGAAAATCCTGTTTCCATTGAGGTCAAGACCAAAACAGGAATCGATGTTGGCTTGATCGATTTGATAACTCTGAGCAATGGAGAACAGGTCAAACCTCCAAAGTTCCTGAGAGTATCCGAAGATAACCTGATACATAAACAGAAGCGGTTAAGCCGGAAAAAGAAAGGTTCAGGGAAAAGAAACAGGCAAAAAATCATTGTAGCAAAAGTGCATAGAAAAATCAGGAATCAGAGAAAAGATTTCGCTCATAAGACAAGCAGGATGCTTGTCGATAACTATGACTTAATTAAATTCGAGGACTTGCAGATAAAGAATATTGTTCAGAATCATCATCTTGCTAAATCCATATCCGATGCAGGATGGTATCAGTTGATGAACTTAACGGAATACAAAGCAGCATATGCTGGTAAATTCGTGGAGTTCGTTAATCCCGCAGGAACATCGCAGATCTGTATCTGTGGTTTCTCTGTCCCAAAAAAATTATCAGAGAGGATACACAGGTGTCCTAATTGCGGTCTTGTGATGGGAAGAGATCAAGTATCTGCAAATGTAATCGAAATTAGACCATCAATATGTACCGTAGGAACTACGGGAATTAACGACCGTCAAGGACTTTCAATAGAGAGCCGATGCAGCGGTACGCTCCGTGGCTTTAGCCCGGAGTAGTTCACGTCTTAGCCTGCAATTTAGTGTATTTTTTCTCAAACTCGCCCTTGCAGGTATTGCAGCAAAAGAAATAGTCTTTATCATCGAATTTCTTCCTAACCGCATCTCCTGCAACTTTTTTATCGCAAAAAGAACATGTCAAGGTGATGCTGGAAGAAGCGAGCGGAATATTAGAGTCCTTTATGAATGAACTCTTTATTGAAATAATTCGGATATTGTTAACATCTGTCAGGTTAATCATATCCTGGATGGCGAGAATGCGCTGCATATCCCCTGCTACTCTGGATATTATGGCTACGTCAGAATCAGATGTTACATACAGCTCTTTTACTTCTTCGAGCCCCTTTAGCTCTTCAATTATCCTTCCGACCGCACCTGGTTTAGCATTTACAATAAGTATTGCCTCGGTAATCCCCAGCTTGCTGTTATCAATATCTATAGTGAATCTCCGGATGACACCCATTTCAAGCATCCTGTCCACCCGGCTCGTGACCGTGGGAACGCTTGTAAGACAAGCCTTCGCTATCTCCTGGAAGGATTTCCTGCTGTTCCCCTGGAGATGTGTCAATATCTTGACATCGAGATTGTCCAGTTCGATCATATAACACTTTACAGGCAGTGTAAACATAAGTACTTTACGGTTATTACTGGACATCACGCCAGGCCGTTTCCTTAAATACCTTAAACCAAAAAGATCTCACAGGTGAACGGTAGCTCAAAGAATATTTTGACTTTTTATATTTTTTAAGCAAAAACCAATTAAAGGAATAATTTCAATTTATTTATGCATATCGTTTTCCATCTATTCCTGGTATTTTTATTCATGTTCATTTTTGCGGCAATACTTGGTTTGGCTTCTTTATGTCTGAAGTTTAACTAGAATATTTACAAAAACAAAGTAATCAGCGTTAATTACTTTTGATTTTTAACCATAACTATCTTAAGAAATGATGATTATTTTAATCATGATTAATGATTATGGCTCCAAACCATGTGTGTAAAATAATGAGCACTGCAGGTTTATCACTCTTTCTGATCTTGAATGCATTATCCATTTCCGCATTTGGGGCAGATTCTAATAATCCGGCTATGCCAGCCGATGACAGCTCCTATTTCACCAGGGTTTATGTGGATGGATTCAGCGTAAATTCAAACGGATTCAAGCTTATCCTTAGAACTTATGAGCGGCATCAGGAGATACACTTTCAGCCTTTTCTTGCTGATATAGAGTATGTTCTAATGACGCAGGGGCAGGTAATTTATTCAAAACGTGTTGAACAGGTCCCATTATCCCCGGGCATCGGGGGAGAAATCGTGCTTGATCACCATGGGCATGCAGCTCTTGAGGCGGGTAATAACTATACGGGCATTGCAAAAGTTTACCTGTACATCAAGGGGCTTCCTGAATATTACCTGACCGCAAGCTCGAATTTTACTGCCATGAACGATGCCGATATAACCGAAGTGTATGGTGACGGCATTGGGGCAAGCGCTACCATTAAAAGCAAGTCCATGGTTCCACTGAATGCCAAAATCATCTTCAACCTGAAACAGGATGGAAGGATCATTCAAACAAAAGTAATTGCAGCGCCATCTATCATGTCAAATGATAAGGAGAAAACCGTGAACGTCCTGTGGAATGACAATCTAAAAGAAGGCGTTTACATTGTCTCGGTGCTGTTAGAGGGGAAAGATATCTCTGTTAACCATGATAAGGTCTTTACTGTTGAAAAAAGGGCAGGAGTTACCTCCCAATCCCCTGCCCAAGCGGAAAACAGCGGTCACAGCATTCCGGGTTTTAGCCTGGGTTTAGCAATTCCTTCAATTTTCGTTCTTTTTTTAATATTAAGACGGGGGAGGTAAGGGAGTGTCTGTTGACATACGCTCTGCGCTTTTCTATTCAAGAAGAGATATCCTTAAAAACAAAAAGATCTTCATATTTATAACATTATCCATAATTTTCGCAACCGCGAACATCATTGCCATTAATGGGCTTATGGATGGGATGATATACGATTTCGTGGACAACACGGTTGAGTCTTCGATGGGTCATCTTAATATCTACCCTGATGATGATGAGCGTTTCATTGACGGACTGGGCGTAAAGGAACAGAGGCTTTCGTCATTAAAAGAAGTAGAAGCATATTCGCCAAGGCTCTCTGCAAGCGGGGTCTTATCTTACAAAGAACTCTCTGCGCCAATCGTAATACTGGCTTTTGACCCTGAAAAAGAGAGGAAAGTGACAGAACTCCTTCAAAAAATCGACAGGGGCGCTGCTATAAATTCCAATGATAAGAATGCCATCCTTGTTTCATATCGTCTTGCAGAAGACCTGAAATTAGATGTAGGTGATGAAGCGGATCTTGCCTTTGAGAACGGAGAGGTCAAAGTATACAGTGTAAAAGGCATTGTCCGAACCGGAGATAAGGATTTCGATAGTGCTACAGTTATTATGCCTCTTATTGAGGCGAATAGACAACTAGCCATTGATGACAGTGCTTCAGTCATCCTGATAAGGCTTTCGGATAAGGACATGGCAGGCATATCCAAACCGCTGTTAATGAGGGAGCTTGAAGTAAATAATGTTAAAACATGGAAGGAGGAGACCGAGTTCTTGTTAAGTTTTGCCGATGCTTGGAAAAGTTTTACGGCTGTTATATCATCAGTGGGTTTAATTGCGGCGGCAATATCGGTAGGAATAGTAATATACATAAATGTACTTCATAAAAAAAGACAGATAGGGATAATGAAAGCCCTCGGAGCGACAGACTCCTTCATTTTTACGGTTTTCATAATAGAGGCTGCGCTTTTTGGTGTGATAGGAGTTTCCATCGGGAATGTTGTGGGATTCCTCGCGACCAGGTACATGGAAGCGCATCCGTTTTATGATGCCATAATGCAGACCTGGATAAGCGCAAGGTTCGGCTACTACCTGCTATATAACGCGACAATCGTTTCTTTTACAGTAACGATACTGGCAGGGGTATATCCGGCTGTCGAAGCAAGCAGGGTGGATATCATTAAAGCCATATGGGGGAAATAAGATGTCGGCTGTATTCTTTTATGCAAGAAAAGATTCTGAAAACAATAAAAGAATGTTTATTTTTATTACAATAGCGATCGCCTTATCAACTGCTAATATAATTATCCTGAACGGGGTCATGGATGGCATAACCGATGATTTCCTTGACAGGACGATGGAGACGACATCGGGTCACCTTAATATATATCCAAATGAGAATGACCGATACATTGAAGGGCTGGGTATAAAGGAACAAAAGCTCGAAGGTATAGAAGGAGTGATCGCATATTCTCCGAGAATCACCGCAGGCGGCGCTTTATCCTATAAGGAAAAATCAAGATCAGTAAGGATATTTGCCTTAGATCCCTCAAAAGAGAACAGGGTTACAGTCCTGCTAAGTAAAATCGATTCCGGGGAAACCCTGAAAGCCGGTGATCGGGATGGGGTTCTAATATCGTATCGACTGGCAGATGAATTAAATGCCAGACCAGGGGATGAAGCCACTATCGTATTTGAAAAAGGAAATACAAGAGTGTTCAGGATCAGAGGGATACTGCGGACAGGAATGGCAATAGACACCAACACAGTTATAATTAATTTTGAAACCGCCGCAGAGCAGCTTAACCTGAATAACAAAGCCTCAATTATTCTTATCAGGCTTTCAGATAAAACCCTCTCAGGACAGTATAAAGATATTGTTTCAGGGAAGCTTGGAATACAAAAGGTCAAAGAATGGAAAGAAGAAGTGGAATCCATGTGGAGTACGATCAGGACATATAAGGAGATTATCGCGACGATAAATGCCATTGGGTTATTTGCAGCAGCCGTTTCGGTGGGTGTGATACTGTATATAAACATGATCCATAAGCAGAGACAAATTGGTATAATGAAAGCCATAGGAATGAAGGACTTCCAGATATTGTCGGTGTATATTATCGAGGCGGCTGTTCTCGGTACAATAGGTATCCTGATGGGGGATGCACTTGGGTACATGGGCATAAAATATTTGCAGGCACACCCTTTTTCTGACCCGACCCTGGGTTCAATAGCTCCAAGATTATATTCATATCTCTTCTACGATGCCTCGCTGGTAACGATGCTTATCGTCATCCTCGCTGCCGTGTATCCTGCGTTGATGGCTGGCAGGATGAATATCATAAAAGCGATATGGGGTAATTAAAATGGAAATAATCAAGACTATTGATCTTAAAAAAAGTTATACACTTGGCAAAGTCGATGTTCAGGCGCTCAATGGTGTTGACAGTTCTATAGAACAGGGAGAATTTATTGCCATCATGGGTCCATCTGGCTGCGGGAAGTCAACTTTCCTGAACATGATCGGCATGCTTGATACACTGTCTTCAGGTGAAATATACATAGACGGCAACGATGTGACAAAAATGAACAGCAGCGCGAGGGCAGAGTACAGGTTAAAGCACATCGGCTTCATATTCCAGTTTTTTAATCTCTTTAACGAACTTACAGCCATTGAAAATGTAATGTTTCCCATGATGCTGAATAAGATGCCCGATCATAAGGAACGGGCGAAGGAGTTACTCAACATCGTTGGTCTTGGAGACAGGCTGCACCACCTGCCGTCAGAATTATCAGGCGGGCAGCAGCAGCGTGTTACTATTGCCAGAAGCCTTGCCAACAGCCCGAAAATACTGCTGGCTGATGAGCCGACGGGTAACCTTGATACAAGGTCTTCTGTAGAAATTATTGAACTTTTCAGGAAATTGAACACAGAGCAGGGGCAGACGATCGTGATGGTAACGCACAGTCCGGAAATTGGCGAGAAGGCGGACAGGATCATCCATTTCAGGGACGGGAAAGTGGAATAGGGATAAAATGAAATACGATGTTATTGTGGCAGGTTTAGGCCCGGCCGGGGCAACGGCTGCTTATGAGTTGGGCAAAAAAGGCTTTAATGTGCTGGCGATCGATAAGCAGAAGCATCCAAGGTACAAACCGTGCGGCGGCGGGCTTACTGCCAAGATCGAGAATATCCTGGAGCCTGATTTTAAAACCATAGTTGAGAGAACCATACGTAAAGTGAACTTTACTTTCAGGGGAACAGGAGACATCCACATAGAATCAGAAACCCCTTTAGTGTACATGGTAATGCGTGATGTCTTCGATAACTTCCTGGTGGATAAGGCAAGAACAACTGGTGCGGAAATACATGAACTGGAGAAGGTAACGCATGCGGAAGAAGGAAAAGACGGCGTTCTTGTCACGACTGATAAAAATACGTATTTCGCAAAGCTTCTTATCGGGGCGGACGGCGTCAACGGTACGATAGCCCGGTCAATCGGACTCAAACCAAAAAAGAGGACAGCAGTACTCATAGAGGGTGAGGTTAAAGTCAAAGAGCACCGGTTCAAAGAAGTAGAAGATGAGGTACGGTTTGATTTCGGTTCTGTTCCTTATGGCTACGGCTGGATTTTCCCGAAAGCTGACCACCTCTCCATCGGAGTCGGTGGATTGAAGAATATGAAAAGGAACCCCAAACCATACTACTCGGGGTTCCTGTCAGACCTGTACCTGCCTGGTGACATCGAGAGCGAAAAAAGGTTCGGTTATACCCTCCCGCTTTTTGACGGAGAGTCGAAAATCACAGGCTCCCGCACCATGCTGGCTGGCGATGCAGCCGCTCTCGTAGATCCTTTTCTTGCCGAAGGTATTTATTATGCAGTTCGCAGCGGGCAGATCGCGGCAGAAGCGGCTTCAGATGTATTGCAGGGCAATGCTACAACAGCTAGTTACCAGGAGCGCATAGCCCGGGAAATATACCCTGAATTCCGGTATGCACGAAAAGTCGGGATGGTCTTTTATACTTTCCCGAAACTGGGATATGAACTGCTAAAACGCTACCCGGATTTCTATAAACAAATCTTCGATGTTGTGAGGGGAGATGCAAGCTATGAACAATTGTGGGGTAAAATGAAACGCAAAATAAGCATCGAAATTTTAGCATATCTCGGACTTAAAGCACAAACCGGTTAAAATTCCATTTATTGCTTCTTTAACCTTTTTTCAATTACTCCCGGCCATATGGAAGCCGATACTATCATCGAAAGGATGAATACATAAACCATTCCTCCATACACATCTGTATAAGTGTAATCTGCAGATTGGCTGACTTTCCGGATAGCCAATATATAAAATAATACCACGATCAATATCGATGTTACCGTACTTGCTGCCACGCTGTATAATCCTGTTTTATTCTCCATAACTCACCTCTAAAGTTTTATCCGCTTCATCAAAAGCGTGTTCAATGTCACAGAAACAGAGCTTGTTGCCATTGCAGCTGCTGCAAGTGCTGGATTTAACAGGAACGGCGGATCCGTGAACGGATAGAGAATTCCGGCAGCTATGGGTATTCCTACGGTGTTATAGAAGAAAGCCCAGAACAGGTTCTGCTTTATCTTGTTCAATGTAAGCTTGCTAAGGCGTATGGACTTTGCCACATCGCGCACGTCGCTTTTTATCAGGACGATCTGTGCGGACTCGATAGCAACATCTGTACCGCTTCCGATAGCGATACCAACATCCGACTGCATAAGCGCAGGCGCATCGTTAATGCCATCGCCAACCATAGCCACTTTTTTCCCTTCAGCCTGGAGTTTCTTAATCTGGGATGCCTTTTCCTCAGGCAGCACTTCAGACAATACAATGTCGATACCTACCAGTTTTGCTATTGCTTCAGCCGTCCGCCTGTTATCTCCTGTGATCATGGCGACCGTAAATCCCATTTTATGAAGTTCACTCACTGCCTCCTTTGAATGCTCTTTCAGGGTATCGGCAACAGCGATTATCCCTACTATTTCATTATCGGACGATACAAGCATGGCGGTTTTTCCCTGGGTTTCGAGTTCTTCCATCCTGCTATTCAGGGGTGTGATGTCCATATTGTTCTCGGTCATCAGTTTCCGCGTGCCGACAAGGACTCGCTTTCCACCGAATTTTACTTCTATTCCTCTTCCCGGGATCGCCTTGAAGCTTTCAGCATCAGGGATTTCTATACCGCGCTCTTTGGCGCCTTTCAGTATAGCTTCACCCAGGGGATGTTCTGACCCCTTCTCTGCAACAGCGGCAAGTTTCAGGATCTCGTTCTCGGCTCCTTTAATGGCTATGACATCCGTTAGTGAGGGTTCACCTTTTGTAAGCGTTCCTGTCTTATCAAATACAATAGTATCAAGTTTCTGCGCTCTCTCAAGCGCCTCACCGCCCTTTATCAGAATACCATTCTCGGCTCCCTTTCCTGTGCCAACCATTATCGCAGTAGGCGTGGCAAGTCCCACGGCGCATGGGCATGAGATGATCAGGACTGTTATGGATATCAATAGTGAAAAGAGAAATGGTGATGCCATCCCCATCCCGAAAGTTGCGGGAACATTGAAATATTCAAATCCGATAAAGAACCAGAAAAAGAATGTCGCAAGTGCAAGCACATGGACTGCAAGAATGAAATGCCCGGCTACAATATCTGCAAGTTTCTGGATTGGAGCTTTCTGGGTCTGGGCATCTTCCACCAATTTAATTATCTGGGCAAGCGCTGTATCTGAACCCACTTTTGTGGCTGTGAATTTTATCATCCCGGTCTTGTTCATTGTGGCGCCGATAACCTCTGAGCCTACCGTTTTCTCAACTGGTATGCTCTCGCCTGTTATCATTGATTCATCTATTGCGGTAAGACCATCAAGTACATTGCCATCAACAGGTATTTTTTCTCCAGGTCTTACTACCACTACATCATTGACACTGACATTCTCAACAGGGATCTCTTTTTCTTCACCGTTCACGAGAATACGGGCTGTCTTTGCCTGTAAGCCCATCAGCTTCCTTATTGCCTCGGAGGTTTTTCCTTTGGTCAAAGCTTCAAGATACCGGCCCAGCACGATGAACATGATCAGGAGCGCTGCTGTGTCATAATAGGTATGTTTGTAGGCTTCACCAAGATCAAGGAAAGTTGCTGCTGTGCTGATAATGTACGCAGCTCCCGTTCCTGTAGCGATCAGGAGGTTCATGTCGGTGACGCCGTGTTTTAAACCTTTATATGTTCCTTCGAAGAACTGGCGCCCCGGGAATAGCATTACTATGGTGGCAAGTATAAAAAGCAAATAATCATTTTTCAGAACAACAGGCACGAAATCCCAGCCAAGGTTTCGTCCCATATCGCCAAGCGAAATCGGAACTGCAAGAGCTACCGCGATTATTAAATTGGTCTTCTGTCTTTTTATCTCTGATTCTCTGGCTCTTTGCTCCCTGTCAGCTTCAGTCTTATCAACTTTTTCAGAGGCTGTATAACCAACACTTTCAATAGCTTTTTTAATTTCCGGGATCGAGACAATTTCCGGGTCATAGGTGATCTTTGCCTGCTCAAGAGGGAAACTCACATTTGCAGATGTTATGCCGCCTGTTTTCTTAAGAGCGGTTTCTATATTAAGAGCACATGAAGCGCAGTGCATCCCGCCTATTTTTAATGTGGTCTCCGGTTTTGCAACCCCGTATCCGATGCCTGTAATAGCGATTTCAAATGCTGCCGGGTTCACTTTTCCGGCATCATACTCTATCGTTGCTTTTTCAACCGAGAAATTGACCGTTGCTTTTTTTACCCCTTCTATCTTATTCAGGACCTTCTCGATGTTCTGGGCGCACGAAGCACAGGTCATTCCTGTAAGTTTCAAAGTGGTTTTTTGAATTCCACCGGATTTAGCTTCTTTTTCTTCTTTTTTCACTATCGGGATAGCGACAGCCTTTTTAACAGGCACCGGGCAGGCTTCTTCTTCGTCGATAACTTCATACCCGGATGCTGTGATCGCTTTTTTTATATCCTCAAGATCAGTAATAGAAGTATCGTATGAAACTTTAACCTGTCCCTTTTTATGATCCGAAGAGGCTTTATTGACGCCTTTAACACTCATGGCTGCTTCACTGACAGTCTTTTCGCAATGCCCGCACATCATGCCTTTGATCTTTATCAAAACGTCTTCCAATTTAATACTCCGGATTTTGTTAATTATTTATTAATTGATTTCTTACGATATATGACATTAACTCCTTAATTCCCTTTTGGTTTAATTTATGCAAATTTTATCACTTTTTTTATTAATAATAAGAAAGCATCTTCTTATTTTTTTCATAAACCAAAACCACTTAAAAAGATACATTTAATGAAAACGTATTAAGCCAGAAAGGAAAAAAGGAAGAGAAAAACTAAACCTTTTAAACCTTGATTAAGTGCAGGAAGAGTGGCATTTACAGGTTCCTCGGACGATTTTCTTTATTTTTCTGATCTTCACATTTTCACCTCATGTATTTAAAGTCTTTTAATTCTTTAACTGGTTTTTGGTTTAAGTTTGCAAAATTTATTGGTGGCTCAAATACAAATACTCCTGAAAAACTGCCATCAGCTAGCGAAATCCCCATCTCAAACAATCTCCGCTATCGCATCTATCTCGATCTTCGCGTTCTTCGGAAGCGCTGCTACACATACGGTAGAACGGCCAGGCTTTCCTGTAGAAAAATAGGACGCATATATCTCGTTCACTTTTGAAAAATCATTAATATTTGTAAGGTAAATAGTTGTCTTGACTACATTTTCAAGGCTGCTTCCTGCTGCCTCAATAACAGCTTTAAGGTTGTCAAGAACCCTTTTTGTCTGGGTCTCTATATCCCCATCGATGAACTGCTGGGTCTTGGGGTCGATCGCTATCTGACCTGACATGAAGACCATTTTGTTTATCTTAACTGCCTGCGAGTAAGGACCAATAGCATCCGGCGCTTTACTCGTTTTCACGATTTCCCTGGAACTCATGAAATACTATTACTGATATTGCAGAATAAAAGCCTGTCGCAGGCAGGATTATTACACTGACAGCAGCGGCAAGATTCCCCGGTATTACCAGCTTGTCGCCATAAACCGCACTATAGAAGCGATTGCGAAAGGACAGACTATCTGGCCATTCCTACCCCAAGCGTATTCGCTATCGGCGCCGGGGGCTTCACGGTACCTGCCGCGCCAGCATCCTCAACGCTCCTTGCCCACAGGAAAAGGCAGGTATGGTATGCAGTTGTGACATACATTGACAGCGCGATGACAAGAACGATTATGACCGCCGCTACCACTATTGCGATCAGCGCTCCTGCAACGGCATTTGCGCCGCTCATGGCGCCGAAAATAACAAATCCGAGAACAATGGCAGCTATGAATCCGATCAAGGTGAGTAATCCAGTCACAAACCCAACAGCAATCTCACCCACGCCTATGGGAAGAAGGTGTTTTTGCATAATATCAGTAGCTCTTGCCACTGCGCCATTTAAGTCCCTGTCCTCTATCACGATAGAAGGAATAATGAAATAAGTGGCCACTGTCCACACACGCTCGATGAACCCGATAACCATGTCGGCAAGACCGCCACCCACGCCTCTCTCCCTTCCACTCTTTCCTCTGAGGACGCCTGTTACTACCTTAATGATCGCAGAGATAATGCTCAGATAGAACAATGTCCCTGCATTCTTTTTAGCCGCTGCCCATGCCTCGGACATCGTCGCATCGCCGTCCTTAAAATAATCGTAAACAAGGAACGCTGTCATGCCTGTGAAGAAGTAGGAGATATAATATTCCCCCAGCAGCACAAGGAAAACAAGGATGTAAACGAGTTCTTGCGGCATCAATGCAGTGGAAAGATAAATGGTTATGCCCGTGATAACTGTAAAAAATATCCCGAAGAATATTGAAAAGATAGACGGTTTTATAAGGTCCCTGTCTTTCGAAATAAGCCTGAAGCTTTCTTTAATAAAGGAAAATCCCCTGAATATGTTTTCAAACATATTGGTAATGTTAATAGCCAAAGAAATAAATACTTTTCGAAGGTGATAATTTAATATTGTTAAACTCGTATCAGGTAAGATACACATGGCTCAGATAAATGTTCGCAGGAGATATCTATTATGAAACTTGCGTGGGGCATCACAGGAGCCGGGCATTTCCTGCGTGAAAGTGTTGAGGTATTTAAGAAACTGAAAAAATCAACCTCTGATCTGAAGGTGACAACCCTTGTATCACGGGCAGGTGAAGAGGTTGTAAGGATGTACGGGCTGGAGAAAGACCTGAACTCTATTTCAGACGGCTCATACCTTGAAGAGATATTTCTTGAATACAAACAGGGGGCAAGCGTTCCGAAAACAGGAAGATTCCTTCTGGGAAGATACGATGCGCTTATTATTTCCCCGGCAACTTCAAACACTACTGCCAAGATCGTTTGCGGGATAGCGGATACCCTGATAACAAATGCAGTGGCGCAGGCGGCGAAGGGCGGCGTACCTGTGTATATCGTACCAGTGGATATAGCAGGAGATATCGAATCCAGAATGCCGTTTTTCATAGACCGGGAGATATGCAAAAGATGCGAAATATGTCCGCCTTTGGATAAATGCCCAGAACATGCTATCACTGACCAGATAGACCTGCTAAAATGCAGCGGATGCGGGATTTGTGTGAAACTGTGCAGTTACGGCGCGATAAGGGGAGGTCTGGTCAAACTTAAAGTCCGTGACATTGACGCAAAGAACGTAAGGCTCCTGCGGGAGCTTGAAGGGGTCAAGGTACTTGAAACACCCCAAATGATATTTGACCTATGCAAAAATTGAAGTACTTAAGGATATAAAAGGAGAGAAGATAGAGGTTATATCTTGTTTCCAAATAAGAAAGTTCAAACATTAATTGGTACACGCGTGCAGGTTGAGATGAAAGGCGATAAAAACACCCTTGAGGGAAAGCTCGAGAGTGTTGATGATAACCTGAATTTGCATCTTATAGATACTTTTGAGATAGCAAACGGAGCAAAGACACGTTCTCTGGGTTCAGTAGTTTTAAGGGGTAATAATATTATTCTACTGTGCCCGGTAGGGGAATAGAATGGAAGCCGAAGAAAAAGTCTTTAAATTAATAAAATCCAGAAAAAAAGGCATCCTGCAGAATGAGCTGTGGAAGAAGGCAGAGATCGACCGCAGGAAATGCTCGCGTATCGTTGATAAACTTGAAAAAGAAGGAAAAATCGTCCGCGAACATGAAGCGACCGGGGGCACACGGACTTACCGTATAAGGGTTGCCGAGATAAAGGAAAAGGCGAAGGCAAGGGATTTCAAGTTATTGCTTGTCAGAGACATGTTCGCCCCGTGCACTGGCTGCACGGTTGAATGCACGCCTGAACTTTGCATACCGCTTTCAGAATGGGTTTTCCATCTTATTGAAGAAGAGTAGGGAATCATCCCTTGTAATAGGGTTCCCTGCTCATGACTGCATCCCTGAGCAGTTCTTTTATTTCCTCATGGCTCGCCCCATCTTTAATTTCTAAAAGGTTATCATTTCTCATAAGGCAGGGTTTCAGCTTCCCGCCCGAAGTAACGCGGAGCCGGTTGCAGTTTGCGCAGAACCGTGAATTGTCAATCGGTCTGACAAGTTCAACCTCCACGCCGTCAATGAAATATTTTTTTCTCCTGTGCATCTCCCTTTCATTCACACTTGTTGCCCTTGATTCCAGCATTCTTTCCACACTTTCGATATCTACCATGAACTTGCTGATGTCCCTGAAATTCATAAGCTCGATAAGCTGGAGTATCACGCTGCCGTCGTACTTTCTTATGAAATTGATCGCATCATCTATTTCACTGTGGTTAATGCCTTTAAGAAGAACCATATTTAGTTTGACTGGCGTTAATCCAGCATCGATCGCCGCATCAATGCCTTCTATTACTTTTGGGAGCAGGTGAGGGGAACCTGTTATGGCGCCGTAATGCTCCTTATTGATAGAAGGGATGCTCACGTTCACCCTGTCAAGACCGCTGTCTGCAAGGGATGCTGCGCGATGTGAAAGCATCACGCCGTTCGTAGTGGCTGATATGTTTCTTAAAGCCGGAAGCTGCCGCAATTATCTCCTCAAAATCGTCTCTCATGAGCGGCTCACCGCCTGAGAACTTCACTTTATCCACCCCGAATTCAGTCGCAGCAGTAACTATCCGTGCGATGGTCTCAACCGATATTTCTTTCTCAGGAGCATGTTTTTCCCCTTCCTGATGGCAGTAAATGCATTTCAAATTGCACTTTTTCGTTATCGATATACGCAGACTTTTTATTACCCTGCCGAACTTGTCCGTGAGCGTGTTATTCATGTAAATTGTTTTCCATGCATATTGATATCATGTTTCAGTATTAACTTTTTCTCAAGACTGATACGCGGAATAATCCGGATTCCAGTTCTTGTATGTTGAATTTCACGTCAAGGAACTGTTCTGTGACCCAGATGTTCGTGCTTGTATGAAGGGATATGCACGCTGTGGTAAAAGAGCCGCCGCCTGCTAATGCCATATAGGGAATTAACTGGTCAGCCAGATATACGTCAACTCCACCTTTTGACTTCAATTCTACAAGTAACGCCTCTGCCGCTAAAATCCCTACCTTTTCAGCAGGCAGACCTGGTTTTCCAAGCGCGCTCCCTCCGGCACATCCGCACCACAGGGTCAGCCCGCTCCCGGTTGATGGGGCATCTCTTGTCTCAAGTGCGATCCGGGCTTCGTATCCTTCCTGCCGGAGGCGCTTTTGGGCAGCAGATCCCTGTCTTTGTACAACATGGGCAGGAAGGCGGGATGAGTGTGAGATACCCTCAATACATGCGCAGGCATTGTTCTCAAACTCCATTATCTTTAATTTTGCCGGGGCGATCACAGCTTCGACCTCTCCGCCGCCGCGGGGATAGTATCCCCTGCTTGCTATGCGGATGCTGCAATCACATCCCATCCTTGAAATCGCGCCAAGTGTGACAAAGCGCAGGTAATCAATTGTGGGCGACCATGAAACATCAGTTCCACCTGATATATTAAGTTTAACTGTCCCCGGAGAGTGAAGGGCTATGGGCATAAGGCACTGGAGGATAAGCGTTATGCTTCCTGCTGTGCCGATATCGACATTATAAGAACCAGCTTTTATTTTTCCAGGGGTAAAAGTCAGGGACGTGGAGTGAATACAACAGCCGCTGACTTCTCCATCGCAGAGTGCAGCAGCGCTTTCCACTGCTTTCACATGCTGCGCCGAAAGTCCCGGTTTTGGTCTCATCTTCCTGATATTATTTATTTCAACAGGTTCTCCCGTAACCGCAGAAAGCGCCACTGCTGTCCTTAAAATCTGCCCTCCTCCTTCACCGTAAGATCCGTCAAGCTTCATAGATGATTATAGCGTAAGCATGATTATTGAGGCTTTTGGATAGATAGAAACGAGCGGGTCGGGGAGTGGGAGTGGGGGTTAGTAAAAAAGTTTGCCTACCCGCTCGTTAATATAATAATAATCATGATAACATATATAGTTTATTGCTCGATTTCAGACATTCCGTCTATTTCATTGCACCATATCCTCAAAATCCCTGAAAAACTATAAGAGCCAATGTATTTTAAATACATGTTACCTAATATAAGGGATAAAGGAGGCTTTGCCATAGAGGAAAAATCGTCTGAACTAAAGCCCATAAAGGCAGTTTACGCTGTTCTGGGCAGCGGAGGCATAGGCCTTGCCATTGCCAATGAACTCGGAACAAGAGATAAAAATATCGTTCTCATTGATAAAGATGCAGCAAAGGTAGAGACATTAAAAGAGCAAAATCTCAATGCGCTGCATGGCGATATAGGTGAAACTGATGTTTTTGCCAGATTTGCCTTCAAATACCTGAAATCAGTTTTTATAGTGAGTTCTGACATCAATGCAAATAAAAAGGCCCTCGATCATATAAAGAAAACAGCCCCTGATGTCCTTGTAGTTACCAGGGCAAATGATAACCATCAGAAAGAAGAACTGGAAGCGGCAGGAGCTGATCTTGTTGTCCTCCCCTCAAAACTCCCGCATAAGTCCATTGCCCTGGCGATAGTTCAGTACGTTGAGAAAAATACATCAGTAAACCTGGCAAAGGCACTTAAAAAATTGATCGCCTCGGTCGGGGACGGTAAGTTTGCGATCATTGTCCATAACAATCCTGACCCGGATGCTATTTCAAGCGCAATGGGCTTAAAAGAGATAGCAGGCAGCGTGGGAGTAAAGTCTGAGATACATTACAGGGGAAATATTGATCATCACGAGAACAAGGCGTTCGTCAATTTGCTGGATATAGAATTGGACCAGTCAACGGATTTTGAGGCATCGGATTATAAGAAAATAGCAATGATCGAATGCTCAACCCCGGGTGTGAACAATATGCTTCCCCCTGACACGCAGGTCAGCATAGTGATAGACCACCATCAGGCAGACATAGAAGAGATAAGAGCCGAGTACGTTGACATAAGACCTAACATCGGCGCGACCGCCACTATTATGACGAAATACCTTCAGGACCTTGACATCCCCATAAAGACAGAGCTTGCAACTGCACTTTTATACGGCATTAAAGTGGATACTGATGATTTCTGCAGGAACACTGACTCGGCAGACCTGATAGCAGCCGCATATCTTTACCCTCTTGCAAATCATGACATTCTTAGCAGGATAGAGACTCCAAGCAGGTCGATAGAGGAAATTGAAGTTTTGGGGGATGCAATCAAGAACAGGGAAATAAAAGGCAGCTACATGCTCTCGAACGTTGGGCCCATACACAACAGGGACGCGCTGGCGCAGGCGGCAGACTATCTGCTCTCCCTGGAAGGTATAACGACAACCATCGTTTTCGGGCTGGGAGAAGACCACATATACATATCGGGAAGAACCCGGGATGTGCGGATCAATATTGGAAAGGTAATGCAGGATGCTTTCGGCGCAGATAAGGGCGGAGGCCATTCATTGCTTGCAGGCGCGCAGATACCGCTCGGGGTGCTGGGCGGGACTAAGGACAAGCAGACACTCATGAAACTGGCAGAAGAGGTCGTTGTAAAGCGGCTGCTTTCTGTCATAGGGATACAGAAAGGGCCTGAGTAAAATACCGGATTTTCCAGAATAAATATGTATTACCTGTACAATTAGTACCCAACATGCAGGACGAGTATCAACTTGATTATTTTACAGAGAACGGATTCATACGAAAAACGTGCCCGAAGTGCAAAACGAACTTCTGGACACGGGATGCAGAGACTGAGTTCTGCGGAGACCCGCCCTGCGTTTCATACTCATTCATCGGCGCGCCTGTCTTCAAAAAGGAATATGACATCTCATCCATGCGCGAGACATACCTGTCATTTTTCGAGAAGCATGGGCATACACGTGTGGATCGCTACCCTGTCATTGCGCGCTGGCGCGACGATATTTACCTGACTATCGCCTCAATAGCTGATTTTCAGCCATTCGTTACATCAGGGCTTGTTCCCCCGCCAGCGAACCCGCTCACAATCTCGCAGCCCTGCATACGGCTTGACGACCTTGATGCCGTGGGACGAAGCGGCAGGCATCTCACCACGTTTGAGATGATGGCTCACCACTGCTTTAATTCGCGCGGGAATGAGATATACTGGAAGGACAGGACTGTGGAACTGTGCGATACTCTTCTTGCTGACCTGGGATGCGACCTGAACGCTGTGACCTATAAAGAGAATCCGTGGGCTGGGGGCGGGAATGCGGGTCCAAGCGTTGAGGTGATGGTAGGAGGTCTTGAGCTTGCCACCCTTGTGTTCATGGACCTGAAGCAGGTGAAAGGCGGTTCGATAGAGATCAAGGGTGAGACTTATGAGAAGATGGACAATTACATCGTGGATACGGGCTACGGGCTTGAGAGGTTCGTGTGGGCGTCAAAAGGCTCGCCCACGATATACGATGCAGTGTTCCCAAAAATAGTTACTGAATTGATGGACCTTGCGGGTATCGAGCACTCGATAGATAATCCTGAATATGCCAGGATGTTCTCGCAGAACGCGCGCTTTGCAGGCGTGATGGATATCAGCGGGCAGGCAAACCTTCTCCAGTTGAGGAAGAAGGTCGCGGATGCCATCGGAACGACTGTTGAGAAACTCCAGAAGCTCATGGTGCCTGTGGAGGCAGTGTACGCTATAACAGACCATTCAAGATGCCTTGCGTTCATGCTTGGGGACGGCATAATCCCGTCCAACGTGAAGGCTGGCTATCTTGCAAGGCTTGTGCTTCGAAGGACGCTTCGCCTCATGAAAGAACTGGATATCAGGGAGCCGCTTATTGAGATAATCGAGATGCAGATAAAGAACTTCCCCGAATACCCGGAGTTTCGGGAGCGCCTTGATACTATCAGGGAAATAGTGGCGCTTGAGGAGGAAAAATACGCTGATACCATAGAGCGCGGGACAAAACTGGTGAGAAAGACCGCACATCATTTCAAGGACAAAAAGCAGAAAATGCCTCTTGGTGAATTGATCCAGCTTTACGACACGCACGGCATCCCGCCTGAGATAACACGAGAAGTGGCAAAGGAAGCCGGAGTTGAGGTTGAGCTTCCTGACACGTTCTATTCACTTGTGGCAAAAAAACACAGCAAGGCAGAAGAGGAAGAAGAAGAGGTGCCGTCGCTTGAGCTTCCTCTCACGCGCAAGCTGTATTACGAGGATTCTGAAAAGACAGAGTTTACGGCAAAAGTGGTCGAAGTTATTGAGAACAAGATAATCCTTGACCGGACGTTATTTTATCCTGAAGGCGGAGGACAGCCTGCTGACCACGGCACGCTGTCAATGGAGGATTTTGTAGCGAATGTTGCTGATGTTCAGAACATGAACGGGGTGATAGTGCACGAGACCGATTCCGACTTCGGGTTCAAGAAAGGAGATACTGTAAAAGGAAAGATCGATTGGGGGCGACGTATAGCACACATGAGGCATCACACAGCCACGCACATCGTGAACGAGTCCGCTAAAGCAGTGCTGGGAAAGCACATCTGGCAGACTGGGGCGCAGAAATCTACGGACAGGGCAAGGCTTGACCTCACACATTATAAGCGGATTACTGATGATGAGTTCAAAGAGATAGAATTGCTGGCAAACCGGTCTGTGATGAAGAACCAGCCCGTGCATATCGACTGGATGGACAGGATCGAGGCTGAAAAGAAGTACGGTTTCGTGCTGTACCAGGGCGGCGTGCCTCCGGGAAGGGAGATACGCATCCTGCGAGTGGGAAGCGACGTGGAAGCCTGCGGAGGGACGCACGTATCGAATACCGGGCTTATCGGTCCTATCAAGCTCATCAAGACAGAGAGGATTCAGGACGGCGTGGAGCGCATAGAGTTCTCGGCAGGCGAGGCTGCTGTGAAACGGTGGCAGGAGAGGGATGAGCTTTTGAACAAGTCCTCTGATGCGCTGCGTGTTTCGCCTGAGCACCTGCCGGATACTGTGAATCGTTTCTTCGATGAATGGAAAGAGTTCAAGAAAGAGAACGAGCGGCTGAAGGCTGAACTGGCGGAAGCGAGGGTGAAGGGGATGATGGGCGATGCCGTTGAAATCAATGGGTTGAAAGTGCTTTCGAAGAAAATACCGCATGCAGATGTGGAGGAGCTTATCAAGGCAGCCACGGAATTCAGCAAGAACGATAATGTCGTGGCGATACTTGCAAGCGATCTGGGAGGCGTTAAAATAGTGGTGGCGGCAGGCGCGCGCGCCCAGAAGATGGGTGTGAATGCTGGCGCGATAGTGCGCGAGATGTCAAAGCTTGTGGGTGGAGGCGGAGGAGGGAAGCCCGGGATAGCGCAGGGAGGAGGGACGGATGTGGAGAAGATAGAGGAGGCGCTGGAGAGGGGGGTGGAGATGGTGAGGAGAGCATTGGAGAAAGCCTAACACTTCGGAACAGTCGTTAATATCGTCGTATTCGGCAATGGTGAGGGAAGACAGGTAATTATATCAATCAAATTCTTTTTCATTCAGGATTATAATGTTTTTTTCAACCTCAGGAAGCTTATTTTTTACAACATCCCATACTATATCCCAGCTAATTCCGAAATATGCATGGATCAATTTATCTCTCATACCTGTAATTTTCTTCCATTCGATTTCGGGGTATTTTTCTTTTAATGGATCAGAAATGTTTTTGGCTGCCTCGCCGATAATCTCTATACTTCTTGGAAAAGCCCTTTTCAAAATTTCATTTTTCATGAGGTCTTCAAACTCTAAATTTCTACTCTGCGTCTTTAGAAATCCAATTTCATCGAGAATCTGTTTTATAAAAACTTCATCACTTTTCACACCAGACAACCTCTCTCTCCACATAGGGGCGAATATACTTGTCCAATCCACTGGTGGTGATTAAATCAACCTTTCTTCCAAAAATGTCTTCAAGGAAGAAACTCAAGTTCCATAAAGTTATCGAAGCTTTTTTTGGTACTTTCAAACTCCACAAGAACGTCAACGTCGCTTTCCTCCTTTGCCTCTCCCCTCACCATTGAGCCGAAAATTCCAATTTTTTTGACTCCAAACCTTTCTTTCAGGAAAGTCTTATTTTTCTTAACGATCGCAAGAACATCCATAATTATGATTCTATCTTAATATTGACCCTATAGCACATCAATCTTTTCAATAGTTTTATACGTCTTACAACTGTTTTTATTACTTGATATGCTTCCAAAACCTTAAAGACGCCACCAAGGATATCGATGTCATCGTTGGGTCAGGTATTGAAATGGAACAGTTACGAGATGCTCTGGCACGAACAGGTTATTTCATCCCTGCCATTCGAGGACCATATAAACAGATGCAAGCAAGCCTCATAATGGAAAATCAGGATGGGTTCAGGTGGGACATATTCGTAAATGTGGTATGCGGCGGGTTAAGTCTTTCAGGCTCAATGAACAAAACAGGAATGCTGCATGGGTGGCTTTTTTCTTCAACGGACTTGAAGAAATGGTGGATCGTTATTCAATTGTAATTCCCTATTTTGAGGATTTCCACGACATGGGATATAGCGATATGCTGTCACAAATGATACTGGACCGTCTGAAGAAGGGAAATGCTACTGAAGAGGAGATAGGTCATGAATTTGGTGTTGATGATATTGAAAAACATCTGGAATACTTGGTCCAAAAGAAATTGGTCGTTAGAAATAGTTACGGCTCAGATTCGTTGAATTTGATTTTATGATTACACGGCGGGCGCACGCGCCCAGAAGATGGGCGTGAACGCTGTGGCGATTGTGCGCGAGATGTCAAAGCTTATGGGCAGAGGCGGAGGAGGGAAGCCTAGGATAGCGCAGGGAGAGACGGATTTTACGAAGATAGAGGGGGCGTTGGAGAGAGGGGTGGAGATAGTGAGGTGAGACAATCACCAAAGAAATATTCTATAGAAAGATATTTATAAGAATATGTAAAATTATTGTTGGTGCTCTAATTGAGGGGATTTTATTAAGAGAAAAAATGGAAATTAAAAAAATAAATAGATTAATAGCAGGAATTGTGCTGGGTATAATGCTTATCTCTTTGCTGGCATTGGCTGATATATCTGAAAAAAAAACAGATGTTTCAGAAGGCGGACATCTTGAAAACGATTTTGGTGTCGTCTTCATGGCAGAATGGTGGTATCTGAACGGAAAAGCAAATATAGTCGCATCAGATGGCGAGGAAAAAAATGTCGGTTTTTTCGTAGTTCTTGGACATCAGGAATCGATGTTCAAAGGTTTATCTCATATGCTGACCTTTTATGGGATATACCTTGATGATAATAAAAATGATTTTAATTATATAAGTACTTTTGTTCCGAGAAAAAATGTAAGTAATTATATTTCTATGCACGTTCCCTTTGTTGATTACCGCTACCCTGAAGGATTAAGGAAAATAAACGGTTCATCGTCTTCTGGATATTCCTTGATTTACAACACAGATAACAATGTTTCGATGGATCTTTTCTTCATGCCTGATGTAGAAAATACAATAAATCAAGCTGCTTCTCCCCTTAATTTCATTACCTATGAAAGTTCACATGGAAAATTGACTGGTTCAATACTTTTGAATGGCAAGAATTACAAAGTTACTAGAGCAGAGGGATACATGGATCATATGATTCCGGCAGGGGACCTTCCATGGATTGTATATATGCATGGATGGAACTGGTTTGAAGTTACCACAGACAATTATCAGGCTATTGCTTATGCGGTAAGGGGTCAGGATGATGGCTACAACAAGTATTCGTACAAGCACCTTACCCTGCTTAATAAGAAAAATGGAAAAGTGATTTCAGAGTATAATGGGGATGAGATAACAATAACTGAAACTGGCTGGATTGATGAAATCGGGTTTAGCAGTAAAAGACCTTCAAATGTTGTATTCTCAACCAGTGATCTAAGAGTAGCTGTAAATGCTGAGAGAATTCTCTATTTCCATAGATCAAATCCTTCTTCTACTGGATTTGTTGATTTCATGGCTTATCAACCTGATAATGCAACAATCAAGTACCAGGGGAGAACTGATGAAGGAAATGCATTCTATGAGTATATGGTGAGCGATAGGGGTGTTATCCAGGAAAAAGATTGAAGAGGGCATTACTCTTGACAATGTGGACCGATTATCCCTTTGTTGGATGAAAAAAGATGGCGCAAAATCCCGCACGATATCGTTCGCAAGATGTCAAAGTTCGTGGACGGAGAAGGGAAGCCTCTGATGGCCCAGGGTGGAGAGACGGATGTTACGAAGATATAAGGGGCGCCAGAGAGGGTATGGAGATGGTGAGGGAGAAGGCAGGTAGTCAATAAGCAGACGGAAACCCTTGAAAGCTGGCACGAACCCCTCATGGTGAAACTGTCATCATGATAAACTTTATATTCACCAACTGAATAATACACTAACTGAATACTATGGAATTCATCAACCGAAGCTCCGAACTCAAAGAACTCGAATCCGGTTACGCTCTCTCAAAAAAGCGCCTCTTCTCCACCGTGATTTACGGCATGAGGCGCGTGGGGAAAACAGAGCTTGTCAAGGAATTCATGAAGAACAAACCATCAGTCTATTTTTTCGTTTACGATAACAAAACCTCCAAAGCCCTGATCGGTGAATTTGAAGAAGAATTGAAACGACGGGAGATCATTGATACTCTTGCAGGCATCGATACATGGGAAATGTTCATAGATGTACTATTCGATAGATGTAAGGGCAGGGTCATCGTTTTTGATGAATTCCAGAACTTTCGTGATATATACCCTGCTTTTTTTTCGATGCTCCAGCGGAAATTTGATGAAAACAAGAATGTACCGATCCAATTCATTTTCCTGGGTTCGGTCATAGGTCTTATCAAGAAAACATTCGAGGACATGAAAGCGCCATTATACGGCAGGATAAAAACAAAAATGAAGCTCATGCCCCTGTCCTACATGCACACAAAGGAAATGCTTTGGGCACTGGGCTACTCGAAAGAGACGGATGCAGTCGAATTCTATTCTGTGTTCGGTGGCATGCCCAAGTACTATGTCGCCATTGAGGATTTTGAGCTTGAAAGAAAACCGCTTCTTGATGTCATAACATTTTTCTTCCTGAGGGAGAACGCTCCTTTCGGGATGGAAGTCCTCGATATATTAAGGCAGGAGTTCGGCAAAAGGAAGGGCACATACTATACCATTCTTGAAGCAATTGCTACCGGTCACACCAGACTGAATGAAATTGCCACGTATGCAGGGCTGAATATGACTTCAATCACAAGGTATCTCAGCGACCTTGTAGATACATACGAAGTTGTAGAGAGGGGCGTTCCGGTAACCGAGGATATAAGGAAGTCGCGAAAGGGTGTATATAAAATACGCAATCCGGTTATGGCATTCTGGTTCAGGTATATTCATAAGAACCTGACGCTCTTTGAAATAGGGAATTTCGAAGAGATCCGGAATATTATTAAAAATGATCTCACAAAATATCACGGAAGGCGATTCGAGAATATATCAAAGGAATTTTTATGGGAACTCAACTGTAAAAACAGGCTTCAATCCAGGTTTTCAAAAGTTGGGAACTGGTGGGGAGCGGGCAGGGATGAGACCGGGAGAAAAGCTGTGGAGATAGACCTTATAGCCCTTTCCGAAGAAACAAAGCAAATCCTGTTCTGTGAATGCAAGTGGCAGGATTTGAAATTGAAGGATGCAAAAAAGCTCTTAGAAAATTTGAAAGAAAAATCAATGTTCGTCGATTGGAATAAAACGGATAGAAAGGAATACTTCGGGATCATTGCAAAGAAGATTGAACGAAAAGAAGAATTGAGAGAAAAAGGCTTTAATGTGTTTGATCTGGAGGATTTTTCCCTCTCCCCAAGAACTTCCTGGTAAGAACCCTGATAATCCAAAAGTAATCGATACCTTTATCTGAATTCGTGTACTATGCGAGTCATCCTGATTGGGCCGGTAGATCAGGGGTAGATCGCTCCCTTGGCATGGGAGAGGCCTCGGGTTCAATTCCCGACCGGTCCATATAATATAACTCAGATTTAATGTTATAAAAACTATATTTATTTTTAGCCTTTAACCTTATATTGTTATAAAGCATTATCACCAGTTCACTAATACAGGCAACGATGTGATCTAACTTGTGGAGAAATGTTCTCTCGGATGAGGGAAAAAATATTGCAAAACATGCGGAAAGGGAGCATGAAGCAGGCAATTTCAGGCGTGCGAAAGAGTGTATCTAAAAGCCATAGCAAAATTCGGACAAGCCTCTGATATATCCGGTGATTTCAAAGAGATCAGCATCCTTCGAAGCCTTTCAAGCTATTATATTGAACGAGTCCATTCCATTGAACAGGAAATGCTCAAAAATCCTGAAATAGATCCACGGACGCTTGCACCTGTGAAAAAAGAAACATCCGGGGTCGATGTATCAGAACTGCTAAGTGGAAGCGGTGTGCAGGAAGAAGTATTCGGAGCAGTTCTCGGGATAGCACTGGAAATAAGCCGCGAAGGGAGGGAAGGACATCCCATAGGCACAGCATTCCTTGTAGGGGATGCAGGAAACGTCATGGCAAGGTCAAGACAGCTTGTGCTGAATCCGTTCGAGGGGCACAACAGGGATAAAATAAAACTGACGGATGCCGAGATCGGAGACAATATCAAGGAGTTCGCGCAGCTTGATGGGGTTTTTGTGGTATCGGGGGATGGGGTTGTGGAGGCTGCCGGGCGGTACATCACAATGGATACAGGCATGGTAAGAATACCAAGGGGGCTTGGAACAAGACATTCATCAGTTGCAGCCGTAACATTTGCTACAAAAGCGCTTGGTGTTGTCGTGTCCCAGAGCGGCGGTGTGATCAGGATATTCAAGGAAGGGAAGATAGTAGCTACGATAAAACCTTAGAACCCGATATTCGAAACATTCAAGTTCAATATCGACCTTTGGATATCAAAATTCCCAGATATAAGAAAGATTTGGCAGAAAGATCAACATGGTAGACATTAGACCCTTCAGGGCTACGATACTTAACCCTGAACTGGATATTGAAAAACTCGTATGCCCTGTGTACGATACCATAGATGCCGTCCAGTACAAGAGATACTCAAGTGAAGATAACAACATCATCCATGCAACATCACGAAGAAAGGACATGGACAGGGACGAATTCATCGATTATGCAAAAAAAAGCCTTGACAGGCTGGTAGGATCCGGGGTACTTGTAGAACGGGAGAAGCCTGCTCTTTATATCTACGGAATAATGTTCACACTTTCGCCTGATATTCCTCACCCAGCTTCCGGAAAAATCAAGGAGAAGCCGGTATTTTGCTTTTGGGCTTGTGAGTCTTGTAAAGGTGGAAGAGTGGGGAAAGGAAATATCGTGGGGCATGAGAACATCTTTGAGATAAATACAAAAGAGAGATACAGGCTTATGAAAGCCGCGATGATGAATTTCTCACCCATAGCAGCGGAGTACAGCATGCCCGACCATGCCCTCAACAACCTCTTCGAGGAATACCTGGGATTCAGGCGTCCGAATTTTGTACCCGATCCTGAAAAACCGCCGCTTGTGGATGTTACCTTAAATGGGAGCAGGCATCTTATGTGGGAGATAACTGATAATGCCCTCATTGATAAGGTCGTGAAGATGGTGTCCGGCCTGAAAATCCTGATACTGGACGGGCATCACAGGTACACGGCATCGAACATGATGTGGAAAAATGACGGTATCGAATATACGATGATGATGCTTATGGAAGGGGGGACAGGGCGCTGCAGCTTTTGCCGTGGCACAGGGCTGTGCGCAATTTCAGTGCAGAGAGACTTGAGAACAGGATAAAGGAGGCGTTTTCAATAGACTGGGAGGGCGGGGGCGGTGAAGAATTCTATTCACAACTGAGGCTTCGCAGCAATGAGTACGATGTTAAGCTTGGCATGTACGATGGGAAAAAATTCAAGATATTAAGGGCTGATGAAAAAGATGTCAGGGAGCTTTCAGAAAAGCGGGGTGAGATCATCGGGCTTGACCTGATAGTTCTTCATGACTGGTTAATAAATCCGGTGATCAGGGGTAAGCCTGAAGAGGATGTATCGTTCAATTCAAGTCCTGCTGAAGCCATAGCCAGGGTGGATAGCGGGGAGTTCGATGTGGCATTTCTCCTGAATCCTTTTTCTATTAAGGACGTGGAGAAAAAAGCTTTCGTGGAACGAAAGAATTTTCCCCAGAAGTCCACGCTTTTTTTGCCGAAAGTGGCTGAGGGGATAGTGATGAGAAGGATAGAATAGAGTTGTATTGATATTTACGCATACAAAGTATAAACGCATATTCTTATCCCGCTACTGGAATCACTGATATGAAAATAATATAGAGAAAACACCGAACTTCTACGAACTGAAACGAACTCTGGTAGCGTGAGTTCGTATTAAGCTAAATTATTTTTTTTTTTCAAAGTTGTTAAAGTATTTCTCTCCTATTTACCAGAAGATATAAAGTAAATTATTCGTCTAATTGTGTGAATCCGTGCACTATTCAGTGCCCCCAATCACAACAGACATCATGCAAGTTTAATCAGTAGATAATTGGATAAATTTCATAAAACCCATCATTATCATTATAAGATAGATTTATATATATCTATGCAAAGTTATAGGTTATGCGTCCAATTCTGGCGAACATGGGTCTTGTGCTTCAGCTTGCTGGCATTCTCATCGCTTTCCCCATCGGAATGGGATTCATATATAATGAGAGCCAGGCAATAATTGCACTCTTCATTACCAGTTTTTCCTTCTTTTTCTTCGGTTTTTTCCTGAACACGATGTCAGTTCGTGAGGAACTGGATTTCAAACAGTCATGCATCCTGCTCACAGAGGTGTTCGTTGTAATGGGCATAATCGGCGCATTGCCGTACATCTGGCTCAACGCGTTCAACGACACGGATATGGGTTCAAGGATACTGAACAGCCTTTTTGAGAGCGTATCCGGGTACACCACGACCGGTTTCTCGTTGATAACAGACCCCGACTCACTTCCGCGCTCTTTAATGTTCTACCGCAGCTTCACGCACCTCATTGGCGGGCTGGGTATTGTATTTCTGCTGCTGGCGTTCTTCTACACAGGCAAGACCCTTGAGGCCATGTCGCAGGTTATGAACTTCGTGCGCGTGACTGATAATATCAAGAAATCACTGTTGATGATCCTGCTTGTTTATTCCGTGTATATCGCCTTATTTTCCGGGGTATTCTATTTACTTGGATTCACAAATATTGCGGATACTATATCTATAGTACTCAGTTCGCTAATGACCGGAGGATTCTCACCCGTGACAAATTTCTCGCCGTATGCTGCGTTTCCCGCCGGTTTGATCGTCATGGTTATGATGGTTTTTGGCGCGATTAGCTTCATCGTCCACTACAGGATAATCACGCTAAATTTAAGAAAAGCCATTACGGCGGAGTTCATAGTATATCTCTCTATTTCAGCCATTTCTATTGTGGCTCTTATGAACCTTTACCCGATCGACATCTTTTCCACGATATTCCATGTCCTGAGCGCATCTTCAGGTACAGGATTTGCTACCATAGACTTTACAAAGGTTCCAGAGAAGGCAAAGCTTGTTTATATCCTGCTTATGTTCATCGGGGGAATGAGCTTTTCAACAGCAGGCGGGATAAAGATATCAAGGTTAATGCTGTTTTTCAAATCTATCATTTATACATTGCGTAATGCCATCGGGAATGATGATAAAGATAAGATCATGATCGACGGTAATGAGTTTGGCGGCAATATAATAATTTCAAATCTTGTGCTGGTCCTTGTATCCGTAGTCATTGCAGTTGGCGCAGGGGTCATGTTCTGGTTCTCAGGCTTTGGTCTCGTGGATTCCATGTTCGAAGTTGCTTCCGCTTTTGGCACGGTGGGCTTGTCAACAGGGATAGCTACTCAAGCCCTTGCTGCTCACCTGAAGCTGTCGCTGATTGTATTGATGATCATGGGACGAGTGGAGGCGATACCGTTCTTTGTCTCTCTCTCAGGGCTGCGATTGAAGACGGGAGCGCAGGCAGCAGCGGTTGATGGGACTGCCCAGGTTGAGCCTTTTCAGTCCGAGCCGGTTAATGCAGAACCAGTGGGCAAATGAACGATGAATTTAAGACGAATTATGTATAGGGTCAAATGACTGAATAAGCATGCCGGAATCGTAGAATGAAATTGTCCAAAAAAGGTATACGCTACATTAGATCGATGTTCCGTGCGAAGTGAGTCAAACTATTTATACAAATGAGAAGAATATCAAATAATCATTATGACTGAAACGTTAGTTAACCAGCGTATTATGGATGAACTTACTTTCTTGAAGGAAAAGATCTTAAAAATTGAAATGGATGTAAGTGAAATAAACGATGACCTTCATCAGGTTAGACCTGAGTATCTAAAAAAACTGAAGAATATCGATAAGGGAAAGTTCATTTCGAGAGCAGAGCTTGAAAGAGAACTTTAATCTATTTAATGAATTACTCAGATCTTTATAGCGAAGGGCTTGCAAGGAAACTCAAAAAGCTAAAGGCTAAGAACCGTGCCCTTTTCGAAGCCATTTTTAAGAAAATTGATGAGGAAAATAAAATCGTAAAATTTGAAGATTTTGACCATCATGATAAAATATACAAGAGAAGATAAGTGATTCCAGAATGACAACAAACGCGGATACAGGGAGAAAAATGAACTTTGGTGAGCTGTATAATCAGGGAAATGTCAGTTTCGGTTTTGGAGCAAAGATAGCCAGGCTTTCGATATCGGAATATATGGACTTGCTGAAAGAGTATAAGGTCAGTATAAATATCAATATCTACGATGCCAAGAGATCGATTATGTGAGAATGAATCTTTAGGATTTCTTCGAAAAAAATAGAAACTGTTTTAAAATCCGGGGATGTATGATGTTGAGAGGTTTAAGGCAGTGGTAGAGCAAGATGAGATACACAGGATGGTGCAAAGTGAGAATTGGAGTGAGCGTAGGGAAGCGGCAAAACTACTTGGTAGTAATTTTGAATTTCTTCCTGATAAAGAACAGGCTTGGAATGATCTGCACAGGCTGACATTGGATAAAGTCATAGATGTTCGGGTGGATGCTGCACCTGCGCTTGGTATTGCCTTTCCTAACATTCCAAACAAGAAACAGGCTTGGAAGGATATACATCGATTGACACAAATTAAAGAGGAATATGTTCGGGAGTTTGCTACGCTTGCACTGGGCTATGCTTTCTCCCACACTCCAGACAAGGAACAGGCTTGGAATGACTTACAACGGTTAGCACAGGATGAAGAACCCGAAGTACTGGAGAGCGCAGCAATGTCATTGAAAGCAGCATTTTCTGACATCTCAGATAAAGAGCAAGCATGGGAGTACTTAGTTTGGCTGGCACAATACGATGATTACGATGTACGAAATGCCGCAATTGATGCATTGGGTGATGTATACGGTGACGCTCCTGACAAAGAACAGGCATGGGAGGATATATTTTTGCTTGCTCAAGAGGGGGAGAGGTTGGTGTCGGGATGGGCAGTATATGCATTAGGTGTTGCCTTTCCCCAGAACCCTAACAAACAGAGGGCATGGGAGGACATACATTTACTGATACTAGATAAAAACAAAAATATACTTGAGAGTTCAGCATATGTGCTTGGTGTCATTTTCCCTCATATTCCCGATAAAGAACAGGCATGGGTAGACTTGCATCGGCTAACACTAAACGAGGAGAACTACGTACGGAAGAACGCCGCTTGCGCAATTGGTTTAGCTTTTACTCATATCCTTGACAAGGAACAGGCATTGTCAGACCTGCATCGACTCACCGAGGACTTGGATAGGCATGTTCGGTTCGGTGCAGCAATAGCACTTGGTTTGGTCTTCCCTCACATTCCTGAAAAAGAACAGGTGTGGAAAGATATAACTTGGTTAGTACAAGACGAGACAAGCTATGTGCAGAGTGCAGCAGTAATAACATTGGGTATAGTCTTTCCTCAAGTCCTCGATAAAGAACAGGCGTGGTCTATTCTGCATTGTCGTATTAGAGATGTACGACATGCGGCAGCAATTGCAACAGGTTTAGCATTTCCATACATCCCTGATAAGAAACAGGCGTGTAAAGATTTGATTTGGCTGGCACAGGACAAGGATAAAGATGTAAGGGGGGCTGCAAACTATTCTTTAGGCAAAGCATCTATATTTAAGGCGACTGAAGCAGAAGGTGAAGAAGATTTTAGAAAAAAATTGGAAAAAGCTCTGGAATTTTTTGAAAAATCGTCAAAGGATGCAACATATGACAATCCCGCTATATTTTGTCTTCCTTTTTATCGCTCATTCTACACAATAACTTTTAAGAAACAGGAGGCAGCAATTGAAGTCAAGAAATATTTTATAGTGGCAAAAATTGCATCGGAAGGCTCAGAAAGTAGAGAAAAACTCCTGGAAGCTGTAGAAAACCTCGGAAATGCGCTTAAGGAGGTACAGAAGGCATGCGATTTTAATACAGTTAAATATGACCTCAACGCATACAGGCGATACTGCGAGCGCGCCTGTGAACTTCTTGAAACTACTGAGGAAATAGCACCGGGTGCCACACGGCTGATTAAGAAAGGACTTCCGATAATCGATGAAAAGATAAAGGGGATACTTTATGAAATAGAAGAAAAAACAAATAGCCTCTGCAAGGAGTCACGCCAAACCCCATTTGAGAACATAAGCAGAAAGACATATGATCATATAAAAGGATTGAGCAAAGTAGACAATCCGATAAATGCAGAAATTATCTTAGATGGGCTTAAAAATATTCTTCAGAGCATGTGCATTGTCCTTCCAGAAGAAAGTAAAGAAATCGTCCGCAATCAACTTGATGAAATGCGGGATAAAGAACTGCCAGATAAGGCAAAAATTATTGCGAGCGCCTTAAGTGCAATACAGCCTCAGATAATAAATTTGCAGAAAAATTTAGCTAATAAGGATCAAGAAATAGAATATCTTAGAGATAAACTCCTCCAACAACTTAATAGCATCAATTTCGGAGTTCTTAATCTCAAAATTCATTCCATGGAAATAAAGGATCAAGTTTCAACATTGAATGAGATTCAAAATGAATTGAAAAAGTTGACAACTCTTGAAAAGGACATCAAGAATATTGGCATCAATATGACTGAAATGGGAATGTTGTTGGACCAAAAACATCAAAGATTGATGAGAGATATTGCAGGACTTTGTGAGGAAATTGAACAATCAGTAATTCCAAAAATTTCCGATACTAACGAAACCCAGAGGATCATTGAGAAATTACAGGAATTGAAACCGTCCAGAGGAGAAAAATGGTTCAGTCGCGCAGCCGATCTTTCCTCATTGATTGGTTTTATTCTTCAGATCATGGAGAAAATATGATGAATTCTTAAAGCTACAGGTTTATGTTAAATATATTTATAAATGGCTTGTTTAGATCATTGTTTCCACCTCTTATCTTGCCTCTTCGCAAACAATTATTAAACAACAAGTCATTTGACCCCAAAATCCGGGATAACAATGACTCAAATAAAACCTCACGGCGGAAAATTGGTCAACAGGACATTGACCGAACAAAAACGAAAAAAGATCATAGACCAGGCATCTGAATACCAGAGCGTGCCCATCAGCGTTGACCTGATGAAGGACGTGGAGAACATCGCCTCAGGGCTGTTCAGCCCACTTGAAGGTTTCAACAACCGCGAGGACTACGATAGCATCCTCTACAACAAGAGGCTCTCGAACGACCTTCCCTGGACTCTGCCTATAGTGCTTGATACTGACAACAACGACATAAAAGAAGGGGACGATATCCTCCTCAAGAGCGGCGAGCACATTGTGGCAGTAATGCAGGTGGATGAGAGATTCACATACGATAAAAGGGCTTTTGCAGAGCAGGTATATGGCACGAACGACGCGGCGCATCCAGGAGTGTCAAAGACATATTCCATGAAGGATACGCTCCTTGGAGGGAAGATCAGCCTGCTGAACGAGTCGGAGACGCCATATTTTAAGTATGCCATGAAGCCTGTAGAGACTCGCAATCTCTTCAAGGAAAAGGGCTGGGATAAGGTCGTGGGATTCCAGACCCGCAACGTGGCGCACCTGGGGCATGAGTACCTTCAGAAGAGCGCGCTCACAATGGTGGACGGGCTGTTCATCAATCCCGTGATCGGAAAGAAAAAGAAAGGCGACTTCACGGACGAGGTCATTCTTGAGAGCTACGAAGTGCTTATCGATAATTACTTTCCAAAGGACAGGGTCGTTCTCGGCATCTTCCAGACCGAAATGAGATACGCAGGACCGCGTGAAGCTATTTTCCACGCCATCGTGCGAAAGAACTACGGGTGCACGCATTTCATCATCGGGCGTGATCATGCGGGTGTGGGAAGCTATTATCATCCTTTTGCAGCGCAGGAGATATTCAGGGAGTTCCCCGATATCGGCATAGAGCCCATGTTCTTCATGTCGTTTTTCCACTGTCACAAGTGCGGAGGGATAACTAATGACAAGGTGTGCCCGCACAAGGACAGGATTGATTTCTCGGGAACGAAGATGAGGCAGATGATAGAAGCGGGAAAGAGACCTCCAGCGGATTCCATGAGACCTGAGGTGGCGGATGTTATATTGAAGTCGGGGAAGCCATTTGTGGAATAGCTCACAGACTCCCTTAAAAACTACTTAGCTATAGGAAATGTCTCGCTATGCCAATTTTTATATTTCCTAAACATAGCGGACATTGCACAGCAAATAGAAAACCACTTCTACAGCGATAAAGATTGGCATTTCAGGTATGATGTATCCGCAATGATAAAATTTGCTACAAAGAGTTTATATACCAACAAGCTGCATTATCATGTTATCAGTTAGCTTATTAAGTAAGTTATAGAGCACGGGGTTATTCCCCTCTGTTTTTGCTTTTTTAGGTAGATTGATTAAAAATAAACAGAGGTAAAAGATGTTTACAGAACAAGAAAGAGATTCTCCTGTATTAGCTGGCGCTGTACACGATGTGGCAATTGAGGGCATTGCAAGGGAAGGAGATGGTATAGCACGTATACAGGGTTTTGTGGTTTTTGTGCCAGGCACAAAAGTCGGGGACCATGTAACGATAAAGATTGAGAAGGTCATGCGAAAATTTGCAATTGCAGCCCTTTCTCAGAAGAACTAGATCAACGGAGATAACATATATGAATTACGAAAATAAAGGCGATTCCCGCAGCGGTGGCTTCAGACCCACGGGTCCCAGAAATATGCACATGGGTCCCAGAGAGATGCACAAAGCAACCTGTGCTGACTGCAAACAGGAAACTGAAGTACCTTTCAAGCCATCCGGCGACAGACCTGTATACTGCAGGGAATGCTACCAGAACCATAGACCAAAGAGATACTGAAGTTATAGATTAAGACGGATCTTTTTTTTTTTCAACGGGCGCTTAAAGCTCTGGTATATCTCTGAAACAGCCTTGAGTTTTCATTTTGCATGGATAGCTTCTGATATCTTCCCTAATCTTTATTAGTGTAGAATCCTGATATTTTTTCGCTTATTTTTTTCAGCACCTGTCTTTCCTTCTTTCATATTTTATTTCACCATCCAAAAGCCTTAAAAAATCTTCCTAAGATTGCTTCAGGTCGCATTTTTCTGATAAAAGCTTCATTTGGAGTTTCCCCCCATTCAAGCTCCAACGAACCATGTATTCTGTCATTATACCAATCCTTGAATTCATTTGCTGAATTAAATTTATGTCTATGCCTTAGATACTCTTGAAACCATCGTTCAATCTTGCCATTAGTTTGCGGATTATTCCTTCTTGATGGTATATGATTTATCCCTTTTGATTCAAGATAATCTCGAAAAACAGAATCAGCTTCACCATTTTTGTCTTTTTTGTTCGGATAAAATTGTGAACCTCTATCAGTATTGATAGCTTGAATCAAACCATTGACCTCTGTAACTTCCTGCTCAGCAATTTTAAGGACCTCTAAAGCATTATCAGTCGTTGCATTATTGAATTCTCCAATTGAGAGGATCTTCCTGGATGCGTCATCTTCATAGGCAATTACATGAACTCCTTCATTTTCCATATAATCTGCATGAAGCAATGATAGACTATGCTTTCGCTCATAACGGCATCGCTTCCGCTTTTTCTGTTTTTTGGGATCAGGTTTTGCATATCCAATTTCCAAAAGATAGGCATGAATTTTGTTTTGAGGAATGTTTTGTTTATGTCTTTTTATAATATGGTGCCTGAGCATTTTTGCGCCGAAATATGATTCGCTATAGGCTTGTTTTATGATTTGTTTCTGTTCTTCTGTTAGGTACGCTTTAGGTCGTCTATTCGGATTCAAAATAGGATATTTCCCCGTTTCTTTGAAGATTTTCACTAATTGCTCTATTCTTCGGGTTGATACTTTAAATGAATAGGCTACTCGGTCAACGGTTTCTCCCTTTTTTAATACCCAGTCTATTCCTAACTTGATCCTTCTGTTTGTCATCTTCACCATCGGCTCAGATGACTTGTCATTCGAAGAAAAAATCCTGGCGAAATAATTTCGGGATTCTACACCTAATCTTTATTAGAGTAAAGCCTATTAACCCTTACAACATAAGAAACGCCGAGGCAAGACCATGAAAGAAATACTCGATATACTTGAAAACAATCCGAGAATCGGACCCAAAGAAATCGCGACCATGACGGGTATCACGGAAGCGCAGGCAGCCTCACAGATAAAGGAAATGGAGAATAAGGGGATAATCCGAAAATATAAGACCGTAATAGACTGGGAAAAAGCGGGAGAGGAGTATGTTTATGCTATAATCGAGCTAAAAGTCGCCCTGCGCTCAAGGACAGGGTACGACGCGATCGCAGAGCGAATCGCAAAGTTCCCCGAAGTCAGGTCTGTCAGGCTCATCTCAGGAGACCACGACCTGTCTCTCACAGTGCGCGGACGGTCGATGAAGGATGTTGCATTCTTTGTGGCTGAAAAGATCGCCACGCTTGAACAGGTACAGGGTACCGTAACGCATTTTGTGCTTCGGACATACAAGGAGGACGGAGATGTCTTATTCGAGAAAGAGCGCTCGGAGCGCCTTGCTGTCTCCCCGTGAAACCGATAAGTTCGTGGCAGAAAAGGTCAGGCAGATACCCCCATCAGGTATCAGGAAGTTCTTTGACCTAGTGCTTGAGATGGAAGGCGTAATATCCCTTGGAGTCGGAGAGCCGGATTTCGTTACCCCCTGGCACATCAGGGAAGCGTGCATCTACTCGCTTGAGAAGGGGACGACATCGTACACTTCAAATTACGGTCTTCTTGAACTCAGGGAGTTAATATCAAAATGCTACAAAAAAGAGCATGCTGTTGTGTATGACCCGAAAAGCGAAGTCCTTGTCACAACGGGCGTGAGCGAAGCGGCAGACCTGGCTTTCAGGGCTGTGATCGATCCAGGGGATGAGGTAATAGTGCCTGAACCCTGCTATGTTTCCTATAAACCCAGCGTTTCCCTTGCCGGCGGGACGCCTGTTCCCGTATCGACGTATCAGGAGAATGAATTCAGGGTGACAGCCGAGCAGATCAGGAAGAGTATAACCGGAAAGACAAAAGCCATTGTGCTTAGCTACCCGAACAATCCCACGGGCGCTGTCATGAGAAAAAGCGATCTTGAGGAGATAGTCGATGTGGTGATAGAGAACGACCTTGTTGTGATCTCTGATGAAGTATATGGTAAATTGACCTATGATGGCGCACATACCTGTTTTTCATCGCTAGCCGATATGAAAGAAAGAAGCATCATCCTTAACGGTTTCTCAAAATCACATGCAATGACAGGGCTTCGATTAGGATATGCTATCGGAAGTGAGGCGCTTATCGCGGCAATGACGAAGATCCACCAGTATGCCATGCTCTGCGCACCCGTCACAGCCCAGGTTGGTGGAATAGAGGCTCTCAAGAACGGGGATGGAGAAATGCAGAAGATGGTCAGGGAATACGACAGGAGACGGCGCCTTGTGGTAAGCGGTCTTAATAAGATGGGGCTTGATTGTTTTGAGCCGATGGGCGCATTTTACGCATTCCCGAGCATAAAGAGCACGGGCATGACTTCTGTGGAATTTGCCGAAAAGCTCCTTAAAGAGCAGAAAGTGGCAGTTGTGCCGGGCGATGTGTTCGGAGAATGCGGTGCGGGATATCTGCGCTGTTCCTATGCTACTTCTCGAGAGGAATTGATCGAGGCGCTTGCTCGTATCGAGGCATTCCTGGATTCGCTCAAAGGAAAGTTGAGACTCTAATAAAATGGTCTCCATTATCTGTTTGTCCGGTTAGCAGCGTGATCTGGCATTAAAGACATTGATGCTGTCTGAAAAAATGCGAGGGCGGCGTGATGAATCGCGGAAGTATATTTTGCGATGTCAGCAGGTGTAAAATGCATACGGTTTTATGATGCCCAGGACGGGATCCGAACCCGTGACCTCCAGATTTCTCAGGAAGCTATGCGCCTCATCAAAATATCCCTATGAGTCTGGCGCCCTAACCAACTAGGCCACCTGGGCATCACCCCTACATGCAAAGAAGGTATTAAAACATATCGCCAATGAATAAATAGTAAGTCCTGAGAAATATAATGGTAAAATGAAAAGCAAATTAATGAGCACAGGCTTGTATTTAAATTCGTAGATAAAGAAAAAAAGAAAGTCCTGCTGATTGATATTGGAGCACACAGGGAAGTTTATTGAATTCATTATGCTAATCGAGAGGAGTATTAGCAGTGTAAAATCTTTAAAAAAAATGATAGCGGGGCATGGATTCGAACCATGGATCTACGGGTTATGAGCCCGTCGGGATTTCCTGACTACCCTACCCCGCTTCGGAGTGAAAATAGTAACCCTTCAATGTTAATGATGACTGATAAAGACTTCGGTTATGGAAATAAAGATTCTCGTCAGATAATCTTTAAACATTTATAAGACAAAATAAGATCATGCAATTTGCGATAGAGACGGATGGGATAACAAAGAGATTCGATGATATCATTGCAGTAAATAAGATCAGCATCTCAGTAAAGCCTGGGGAACTGTTCGGGCTTCTGGGACCGAACGGGGCAGGAAAGACCACTCTTATCAGTATGCTTTCAACGATGACAGAACCCACATCAGGGGGTGCAAATGTATGGGGTTTTGATGTAAGGAAAGAATCTTCTCAGGTTCGCGAGAACATCGGCATGGTATTCCAGGACACAACCCTTGATGACAGGCTGACGGGCAGGGAAAACCTTGACCTTCACGGGAGGCTCTACGGGCTTGACAGCAAAAAAAGAAAAAAGAGGATAGAAGAAGTTCTTGCCCTTGTTGAACTCTCAGACAGGGCGGACGCCATAGTAAAAACATATTCCGGCGGGATGATGAGGCGGCTTGAGATAGCGCGCGGCCTGATGCATCATCCCCATGTGCTGTTCCTCGATGAGCCAACGCTCGGGCTTGACCCACAGACAAGGAATCACATCTGGGAATACATAAAGAACCTGAACAAAACCGAAGGCGTGACCATTGTGCTCACGACCCATTACATGGAAGAAGCAGACCACCTCTGCAACAGGATCGCTATTATCGACCACGGCGAGATCGTGGCTCTCGACACTCCCGAAGCCCTGAAAAACATGCTTGGCGGGGATGTCATTATGCTTGAACTGGAAAAACCTGAAAACATCCCGCGTTTGAGCGCTATCTATAAAACCAACGGCTGCGCTTCAATAGTCTCCCAGAAAGATAACGATGTATTTATAACTGTCAGGGATGGAGAACACAAGATACCCCTTGTGCTGGCTCTGGCTTCGGAAGCTGGCATTCGGATCCGTTCAGTCAGCCTGAGAAAACCCACACTTGATGACGTATTCCTTCACCACACCGGACGCGCCATACGGGACAGGGGTGCAAGCGAGGTCGAACAGGTCGGATTTAAGATCAGGTCACGGAGGAAATAAATATGAGAAAAGCAGTAAACAGGGCGCTTCAGACCGTGTATACCATGTGGCTGCGGGAGATGCTGCGTTTCTGGCGCTCAAAGTCCCGCATAATAGGTTCGCTTGCCTCTCCACTTTTCTTCCTTGTATTCCTCGGCGCAGGCTTCAGTTCGTCTTTCCAGGTAGAAGGCGGAAGATCATTTGATCCATCATACCTGGCACCCGGGCTGATAGGCATGGCTGTGCTGTTCTCATCCATGATGGGGGGGGTGTCCATTATATGGGACAGGGAGTTCGGTTTCCTGAAAGAGATACTAATAGCGCCCGTGAGCCGGTTCTTCGTAGCGCTCGGTAAAGCCGTTGGAGGCGTGACCACATCAGTTATACAGGGTATTTTGATAATGATTATCGCAATGTTGATGGGAATTGAATATGTTTCAATTTCAGGCGTAATTGTGGCGATAGTCATCATGTTCGTATCAGGTATAGGTTTCATCGGTCTTGGGATCGCCGTTGCTTCCAGAATAGACAGCCATGAGGGATTCCAGATGGTGATGAGCTTCCTTACCATGCCTCTTGTACTCCTTAGCGGTGCGTTCTTCCCGATCTCAAAACTGCCTCCCTGGATGACGGTTCTCGTGTATGCGAATCCCCTGACCTATGGGGTTGAAGCGCTTCGTTATTTCCTTCTTGGCAGCTCAATAATCCCGATCTCAGAGAGTATTATTGTGCTGCTAGGGTTCGCGCTGGCGATGACTCTGCTTGGCGGGAAGCTTTTCGAGAAGATGAAGGTGTGAGATGATCGTTCTTTCAGGTGGGACGGGTACGCCCAAGCTGCTTCAGGGACTGCGCAGGCTTATTCCGGACGAGGATATAACAGTAATAGTGAACACGGCAGAGGATATTATGATTTCAGGAAATCTTGTTTCTCCTGATGTCGATACCGTTCTCTATCTGTTTTCATGGCTGCTTGATGATGCAAAGTGGTGGGGGATAAAGAACGATACATTTCATACGTACAATGCTTTGAAAAAAATGGGGATAAATGAAAAGCTCATGATAGGAGATGCTGACCGCGCCACGCATATCATGCGCTCGGAATTGATGCGAAAAGGTGCGAGTTTAACAAGGGCGACCGCCCAGCTTTCAACAGCGCTCAGGGTGAAGGCGAAGGTGCTTCCGATGTGCGATGAAAAGGTCGATACGATCATAAGAAATCCTCAAGGCGAGATGCATTTCCAGGATTTCTGGGTTGGAGCGCATGGTGAACGCGATGTGATAGATGTAAAATTAAAGGGGATAGAAAAGGCAAATGCAACAAAAGAAGTCACTGAGGCGCTGGGCTCTGATGAATGGGTGCTTATCGGGCCAAGCAATCCCATTACAAGCATTGGACCTATTCTGGAGGTGAAGGGGATGCGGAAGTTGTTATCTGAGAATAACGTTATCGCTGTTAGCCCCATCATCGGGGATGCCCCTGTTAGCGGTCCTGCCGGGAAGCTGATGAGAGCGCGGGGATATCCTGTTTCATCAAAAGGTGTGGCGGAATGCTACGGGGATATCCTTGATATGATGGTCATCGATGAGAGAGATACCGCAGACGAGAAGGATTTTCCTGTCAGGGCTGTAAGATATGATACTATGATGACATCTATCGAGAAAAGCGAGATGCTTGCCCGGCGCGTCTTGGAACTTTTTGATGAGCTTTGAAATTTAGATATTCGACAGCAGCACAAGTCCCCTGTCCGTGAGCCTGTAAGTGTCACCCTCCATCTTAAGGTAGCCGCCTTTTGTCAGGAAGTCAGTCTGGAAATTAAATATTGCATCATTTACGCCCGCTTCTTTCTGCAATTCGCTCTTATTCTTTCCGAAAACACCGATCGTTTTTATCATCTTGCGCCTTACTGGATGCTCAAGCGCCTTTACCATGAGTTCGTGGTCTGCCACCTTTGCTTCGCGCACGGAGGGGCGGCGCATAAGCATGTCTTCAAGCTCGTCATCGGTAATTTCTTCGCCTTTACTCAAGGAACATCTCCACACGGCAAAGGTAGGCTGCAATCTTGTTATCCTCGATTTTTACGTCGAAATCCTTTATGGTCGCCTTTGTTATCTTGCCTTTCTGCTTGAATATGGGAAGTTTTGAAGCGTCCTCTATCGCGTTCTTTGCTGCCGCCTCCCAGCTTTCTGGGGAGGAGCCTACTGTGTCGATTATTTTTACGAACGGCATGTATATCACCTTATAGTATTTTGAGCCGTAAGAGTAATAATGTTATTTGTTCATGCAAGTTCAAGGAGTAATCTTGAAACCCGTGAAGAAGAATACGGTAATATCGGGAAAAATCCCCGTCATAACACCGGAAATGATGGAAAAAACCGCTATCGAGATATATAAAAGGCGGGCTGATGAGAAACAATCGCCGGATGACCTGACTTTTGATGTTACACTGACCGACGAAAGAATAGTAATACCAAATCTTACAGGCTTGAAATGCTCAAAATGCGGTGATGTGGCTTTTGATGCGCGTTCTGCTAAAATCATAGAAAACTACGGAAGTATTTTCCAAAGCGAAAAATGGTCATAGAATTGCTGAATGATATTCATTCATCGATTTGATCGTGAGTTCTCCTTTCGTCATTGCCTCAATAGCATCAGCAGCAGCCAGTGCAGCCTGTATCGTGGTAATATATGGCACCCTAAAATCCACAGCGGCGCGCCGTATCTGGAATCCATCCTTCACGGTCTGCTTGCTGCTGGGTGTATTGATTATCAGGTTGACTTCCTTCGTGTGTACCATATCAACGATATTATGACCACCTTCGCTCACTTTATTTATTATTTCCATCTTTATCCCATTCTGCGACAGGAATTTCACTGTGCCGCGCGTCCCTATCAGATGCAGCCCCGCAGCCTGCATTTTTTTAGCAACCTTTGCTATAAGCGGTTTATCCTCATCGCGTATTGACATGAACACAGTACCTGAAAGCGGCAGGATGTTGTCAGCAGCCCATTCAGCCTTGAAGAACGCCCGCCCGAAATCGTAATCTATACCCATCACTTCGCCTGTACTTTTCATCTCAGGACCAAGCACCGGGTCTGCTCCCGGGAGTTTATCAAACGGCAGCAATACTTCCTTAACTGAAACGTGTTTCGTAACCGGGTCGCCCTTGATCCCCAGTTCCTTCAGCGTATGACCAACCATCACCCTCGCAGCTATTTTGGCAAGCGGCAGCCCGACAGCCTTGCTGACGAACGGGATGGTGCGGCTTGACCTTGGATTGGCTTCAAGCACATACACAACGCCTTTCTTTGTTGCCATCTGGATATTCACCAATCCTACAACTCCAAGGGATAGCGCTATTTTCCTGACATAATCGCGAACGATAGCAAGTATCTCAGGCTTAAGGGACTGCGGGGGGATCACGCAGGCGGAATCCCCTGAATGGATCCCCGCCTCTTCGATGTGCTCCATTATCGCGCCGATAAGCACATCCTTGCCATCGCAAACGGCATCTACATCTATTTCAACTGCATTGTCGAGAAAATCATCAATAAGTACAGGGTGATCGTTGGATACCCTGACAGCCTCTTTCAGGTAACGGTCAAGATCCTTATCATCATATACTATCTCCATCGCCCGCCCGCCGAGAACGTATGACGGACGTACAAGCACCGGGTATCCGATCCTTTTTGCTTCGTTAAATGCTTCGCTGTAATTAGTGGCGCATCCTGCCTCTGGCTGGAGGATGCCCTGCTGTTTCATCATTGCATTGAAACGCCCCCTGTCTTCTGCAATATCCATGTTGTCAGGCGTTGTGCCAAGAATTACTGTGTTCAGGTCAGTCCTGCGGTCAAGTTCTTTCTTAAGTGGGATGGCAAGGTTCACAGAGGTCTGCCCACCGAACTGCACCATCACGCCGTAAGGGAGTTCCCGGTCTATCACGTTCATGACATCTTCAAGCGTCAGGGGTTCGAAGAACAGCTTGTCGGAAGTATCATAGTCAGTCGAAACTGTCTCAGGATTGTTATTTATTATATGGGTCTCAATGCCTTCCTCACGAAGCGCAGTGACCGCATGCACCGTGCAGTAATCGAACTCAATACCCTGCCCGATGCGGATAGGACCTGAACCGATAATAAGCACCTTCTTCCTGTTCGTGGGTGCATCCTCGCACTGATCTTCATACGTTGAATAATAATACGGCGTTGCGGCCGCGAACTCTGCGGCGCAGGTATCTACCATCTTGTAGGTGGGAATGATGCCGTGTTCCCTTCGCAAGTCGTTTATTTCTTCACGTGTCCTACCGCAAAGACTGGCAATTTTCTCATCAGTCAATCCCATGCGCTTTGCTTTTCGAAGAGTATCGATCGAGAGGTCATTCTTTACAGCATCCTCGATGTCGATGATGTTCTTTATCTTCCTGATGAAGAAGGGATCGATATTCGTCATTCTGCATATTTCATCACCTGCCATGCCATTTCGAAGCGCCTGGTAGATGACGAACAGGCGCTCATGCGTGGGATGGCGCAGGATATCCAGGATTTCCTCTTTGCTCCACTCTTTGAAACCGAAGAACATATCAACTTCAAGTGAGCGAACCGCTTTCTGGAGCGCCTCTTCGATCGTTCGCCCGAAAGCCATCACCTCGCCTGTGCTTTTCATGGCAGTAGTGAGATGCATATCCGCTGTCACGAATTTATCAAAAGGCCAGCGCGGTATTTTGACAACGGTATAATCGATGGTGGGTTCAAATGAAGCAGGCGTCTTCTTTGTAATATCGTTAGTTATTTCATCAAGCGTCATACCGATAGCGATCTTGGCAGTGACGCGCGCGATAGGGTAACCTGTGGCTTTTGAGGCAAGGGCTGATGATCGCGAAACGCGGGGATTCACTTCAACTATCCTGACTTCATCTTCACGCACTGCGAACTGTATATTGCATCCTCCTTCGATGCCCAGCGCCCTTATTATCTTAATAGATGTGCTTCGGAGTTTCTGGTGATCCGCATCAGACAGCGTCTGCGAGGGTGTGACAACGATGGACTCACCTGTATGTATGCCCATGGGGTCGATATTCTCCATATTGCATATCACGATGCAGGTGTCATTCCTGTCGCGCATGACCTCGTACTCGAATTCCTTCCATCCTATGATGCTTTCTTCTATCAGCACCTGATGGATACGTGATAACTTCAGTCCGCGCTCTGTGATCTCAAGCAGCTGCTCCCGAGTGTAGGCGATACCGCCTCCTGCTCCTCCAAGAGTGTATGCAGGACGGATTATGAGAGGAAGACCGAGTTCTTCGATCAGAGCTTCTGCATCAACAAGCGTTTTCACGGCCTTTGAGCGTGGAACTTTCTCACCAAGGCTTATCATTTTTTGCTTGAACATGTCGCGGTCTTCTGAATCCTTGATAGCCTGAAGCGATGTGCCAAGAAGCTCAACCCCGTATTTTTCGAAAACTCCCCTCTCTGCAAGTTCAGATGTAATATTAAGTCCGGTCTGGCCGCCCAAACCTGCAATAATGCCGTCAGGTCTTTCTTTTTCAATGATCTTTTCGATTATTTCCGGTTCAAGGGGTTCTATATAAATAGCGTCCGCCATGTCAGTGTCAGTCATTATTGTGGCGGGATTGCTGTTGACAAGCACTACTTTTATTCCTTCTTCACGAAGAGACCTGCATGCCTGGCTTCCGGAAAAGTCAAACTCCGCTGCCTGGCCTATCATGATTGGGCCTGAACCTATCAGAAGGACTTTCTTAATGTCTGTTCTCTTTGGCATCTTACATCTCGTCTACGTTTTTTTTTATTCTATCTCTGCAAGGTATTCCTGCAGCGACTTCACCTCGATGCGATTTTCCCTGGCTGCCTTTATCCCTCTTGCAGCCGCCCGCCCTGCATCCGTTGTAGTGAAGTACGGGATCTTGAATTTGATGGCGGATTTTCTTATGTAGCTGTCATCATAGGCGCTCTGTTTGCCCACAGGCGTGTTCAGCACGAACTGTATATCCCCGTTTTTCATCATATCGACGATATTGGGTCTGCCTTCATGCAATTTGTTGACAATCTCACAATCTATTGCATTCTGTTTAAGGAAATCTGCCGTCCCTTCAGTAGCAACTATCCTGAATCCTGAACCTGCCAGTTCTTTTGCGACCACAAGCGCGCCCTGCCTGTCCACCTTTGCAACAGTGATCAGAGCAGTGCCATTTAGCGGTGGAGTAAATCCGGCTGCGACCTGGGATTTATAGAAAGCCATTGCAAAAGAATCTGCCATTCCAAGCACTTCTCCTGTTGAGCGCATCTCCGGTCCCAGAACAGGATCGACCTCAGGGAACATGTTGAACGGGAATACCGCCTCCTTGACGCCAAAATGCAGATATTTGCGCCTGTGCGTATCGATATCTTTAAGTTTTACACCCAGCAGGACCTGTGTAGCGATGCGCGCCATTGATACTCCTGTGACCTTGGATACAAGAGGCACGGTACGTGAAGCACGCGGGTTCGCTTCCAGGATGTAAACTTTCCCTTTCTGGATAGCGTACTGGACATTTATCAGCCCGACAACTTTTAATTCGATCGCGATGCGCCTTGAATATTCTTCGAGTGTTTTGATCTCTTCATCTTTTATCCCGATCGGCGGCAGCACGCATGCACTATCGCCAGAGTGGATGCCTGCAAGCTCGATGTGTTCCATGATTGACGGGATAAATACTTCGTCACCGTCTGAAATAGCGTCCACTTCGCATTCGAGCGCTTCTTCCAGGAACTTATCAAGGAGCATGGGTTTTTCCGGTGTTATTTCGATGGCCCCCTCAACATATTTTTTTAGCATGCTCTCGTCGTACACTATTTCCATCCCGCGGCCTCCCAGGACATACGAAGGCCGGACTACGAGCGGGTAACCGATACGAGCCGCTACTTTCAGCGCTCCCTCAAGCGATGAGGCAGTACCGTGGTCAGGAGCAGGAATTTTGAGTTTTTCGATTACCATCCCGAACCTGTCCCTGTCTTCCGCAAGATCGATACTGTCGACAGAAGTTCCAAGTATTTTCACTCCTGCCTCTTCAAGTTCATTTGCCAGGTTAAGAGGAGTCTGTCCTCCGAACTGCACTATGGCTCCCTGCGGCTTTTCTTTTTCATAAATGCTAAGCACGTCCTCTACTGTGACAGGTTCAAAGTACAGCTTGTCCGAAGTATCGTAATCAGTGGAAACAGTCTCAGGGTTGCAATTGACCAGGATGGATTCATATCCCATCTCGCGAAGCGTAAAGGCGGCGTGTACGCAGGTGTAGTCAAATTCAATACCCTGTCCTATCCTGTTCGGTCCTCCGCCAATGATCATTACTTTTTTCCTGGTCGAAACAGGCACTTCATCTGGCGCATTGTACGTAGAATAGTAATACGCTGCGTCCGCAGCACCGCTTACAGGTACGATATTCCATGCCTGCCGCAATCCGAGCGATAGACGCCTGGTCCTTATTTCTTTTTCAGGCACACCCAGTATCTTTCCGAGGTACCTGTCGGAAAAACCGTCTTTTTTTGCCTTTATGAGAAGGTCATCCGGCAGCATCCTGCCTTTGTACTTAAGGATTTTTTCTTCAAGTTCTACAAGCTCTTTCATTTGGATAATGAACCAGTGTTTGATGTATGTCAATTTATTCATTTCATCAACTTTCATTCCTTTTCGAAGAGCCTCGTACATTATAAACTGCCGCTCTGACGATGGTTCCTTCAAAAGCTGGCGTAATTCATCAAGTGAGAGTTTATTGAAATTTTTAGCGAATCCAAGTCCATGGCGTCCTGTTTCAAGTGATCTGATAGCTTTCTGGAAGGCTTCCTTGTAATTTTTCCCGATGCTCATAGCCTCGCCGACAGCGCGCATCTGTGTGCCAAGCTTGTCTATCGATCCTGGGAACTTCTCGAAAGCCCACCGTGCGAACTTTACTACTACATAGTCGCCGGATGGCGTGTATCTGTCAAGAGTTCCGTCGCGCCAATATGGGATTTCAGAAAGTAAGAACCCTGCAGCAAGCTTTGCCGACACAAGCGCTATCGGAAAGCCAGTAGCCTTTGAAGCTAGAGCTGATGAGCGTGATGTTCGCGGATTGATCTCAATAACGACAACACGGTCGCTTATGGGGTCATGAGCGAACTGGATGTTCGTGCCGCCTATCACGCCAATGGCTTCGACGATGCGGTGAGAATATTCCTGGAGCCGCTCCTGCAATTCTTTTTTGATAGTTAGCATCGGCGCAGTACAGAAACTGTCGCCGGTATGAACTCCCATTGCATCCACATTCTCGATGAAGCAAACTGTTATTTTGTTATTCTGTGCATCCCGGACTACTTCAAGTTCCAGTTCCTCCCAGCCCAGCACCGATTCTTCGATAAGCACCTGTCCGATAAGACTTGCCGCAATGCCGCGGGCAGCGATCGTTCTCAGTTCGTCAACATTATATACTATCCCGCCGCCGGTCCCTCCCATCGTATAGGCAGGACGGACAACGACTGGATATCCCAGTTCTTTTGCGATCTTCTCAGCGCCTTCAACTGTCAGGGTCGCTTCGCTGCGCGGTACTTCAAGACCAAGTTCATTCATTGTTTCCTTGAACACGATGCGGTCTTCGCCTTTCTCGATCGCGTCTGCCTGTACCCCTATTATCTTTACCCCATATTTTTCAAGCACGCCTTTTTTATGAAGCTCTGATGTCAGGTTGAGCCCGTTCTGGCCTCCCAGGTTCGGAAGTACGGCATCAGGCCGCTCTTTTTCAATGATCTTCTCAAGCATATGGGAATTGAGCGGTTCAATATATGTCCTGTCAGCCATCCCGGGGTCTGTCATGATAGTAGCCGGGTTGGAATTTACAAGCACGATCTCATAACCCATCTGCCGAAGCGCCTTGCATGCCTGTGTGCCTGAATAATCGAATTCGGCAGCCTGGCCGATAACTATAGGTCCTGAACCAATGATCAATACTTTCTTTATGTCCCGTCTTTGCGGCATACTACCTCGTAATTTTAGCCCTAAATGTCTTGACGTGTTATTAATTCTATCCATTGGGCTTGAGAAGCAAAGTTGGCTGAAATATATTTAAATACTAAACTATCTATCTTACGCATCAGAGGTATAAACTGTGTTTTTAGTAGGCGAAGCTTTAATCGGAGAGGAGCCTGAACTGGCTCATATTGATCTTATCATTGGAGAAAAAACAGGTCCTGTAGGACAGGCATTTGCGAACGGGTTCACGCAGCTTTCTATGGGGCACACGCCCCTTCTTTCGGTCATAAGACCGAACCTGCTTACGAAACCCGCTACGCTCATAGTGCCCAAGGTTACGGTAAAGAACATGCCGCAGGCAGCCCAGATATTCGGTCCTGCGCAGACGGCAGTGGCAAGGGCAGTGGCGGATTCAGTCCAGGAAGGCGTAATTCCTGAATCCCAGATCGAAGACCTTTCTATTATCGTCAGCGTTTTCATTCATCCTGAAGCAAAGGATTACAACAAGATATACCGGTACAACTACGGAGCAACAAAGCTTGCCATAGAGAGAGCGATGCAGGGATTCCCGGATGCTAAGACCGTGATGTACGAGAAAGACAGAACGATGCACCCTGTAATGGGATTCAAGGTCGTCAGGCTCTGGAACCCGCCGTATTTGCAGGTGGCAATAGACATACCCGATATCAATGCGGTGAAAGCGATCTTAAAACAGATACCGCAGAGCGATCATCTTATCATCGAGGCAGGCACGCCGCTTATCAAGAGATACGGTGTGGATGTCGTGCAGTCAATACGGGAAGTGCGCCCGAATGCCTTTATTGTGGCTGACCTTAAGACCCTGGACACGGGCAACCTGGAAGCGCGCATGGTGGCTGATGCTACGGCAGATGCAGTGGTTATTTCAGGACTTGCGCCTGTATCCACTATCGAGAAAGCAATCAAGGAAGCAAAGAAGACCGGCATCTATGCAGTTATCGACATGCTGAACGTGGATAAGCCCCTTGCCGTCCTGAAAGCCCTAGCTGTCAAACCTGATGTGGTCGAACTCCACAGGGCGATAGATACCGAAGGCAAGGCAGAACATGCATGGGGAGACATCCCTGCAATGAAGAAGCTGTCCGAGAGATTGCTGGTAGCTGTCGCGGGCGGCATCAGAGTGGATACGGTCAAGGAAGCGCTCAAGTCTGGCGCCGATATCATTGTCGTGGGACGCGCCATTACGAAGGCAAAGGATGTTCGCTCGATGACAGAGCAGTTCATTGAGGAAATGAAGCAGCCTGAGATCGACCAGTACAGGATAATGACGGACTTTTAGTATTCTTTTTGGGAATACTAAATTTCTGTTGGGTATTACGGGTATTGGAGAAAAAACGCTGGATACAGGCCTCGTACATCGTACGGGTATACAGGTGACTGAAGGCTATTGGGTTGTGTGCATCCTTAGAATGACTAAACCAAAATAACGATTGTGAAACTGAATACGGGCACAGAACTGTATTTATTAGGTTTACCTCTTTACAAAACCGTTACGCTGGGCAGTGCCTATTCTATTTCTAATAATATATTTAACCTAGCACTTATTTCTTCAAAAAGTGAAGGGTTATCGAATACAAGCTCTTGCGCCTCCAAATAAATATCTAACGCTGAATCCATCCTATTTTTCCTAACAAAAATATCGCCCATGTACATCAAAGTTTGAGCTTCTTCTAGTCTTCTCCCTGTCTCTTTGAATATTCTTAATGATTTCTCGTATAGGTCCAAAGCGATATCAAATTCTTCGTTTTGTGCATGGAAGCTTCCCATGTTTCTAAGAATATCTGCCACCATATTGTTACTTTCAATTTCAACAGCCAATTTTAATGCCATTTTATAATACTCTAAAAATTTATCGATATCTCCTTTGGATTTATAGACGTTGCCAATATTCATAAGCTGTTTAGCTTTTTCTTGATTATTCCTAACTTCATTTTGATATTCCAATGTTCTCTCAAAGTAATCTAATGCTTTATCAAAATCTTCTTTAAGAGTGTATATAATTCCTAGGTTTCCATAGTTTATTGTCATCTCTTGTTTATTTCCCAGTTCATTAGCTAATTTCAATGCCTTTTCTTGATTCTCTAAAGCCTTATCAATATCTCCTTTGATTCGATAAACATTGCCAATATTTCCATATGCTTTCGCCATAATTTCCTTATTCTTCAATTCTAAACCCAGTTTCAATGCTCTCTCATAATATTCTAAAGCCTTATCGGTGTCCCCTTTGACTTTGTAAACAACTCCAATGTTCAAATATGTTCCTGCAATTCCTTCTTCTTTTTTCAACTCCTCATCCAATTCCAATGCTCTCTCATAACATTCTAATGCTGTATCAAGGGCACCTTTATTTTTGAAGGCATTGCCCAGATTTGTTAATGCAATTGATTCCCATTCTGTGTCATTCGATTCTTTTGCTTTATTTAAAATACGTGACCAAGAAACTATTGCAGAGTCGAATTTTCCCCATATAAAACTTTGAAATCCAACAAAATTGAGAGAATCATAATTTTCTACAATTTCAATTAATTTCTTAAAAGTTTCAAATTCATTAATAGTATCAAAAAGAATATAGATAGCATCGAAATCAGATTTTACCTTTTTCATTGCATTACAATACATTTTATTCACTTTTTTCAATGCCATCGGTTGTTTACTTCTAAGATAATCTCTAAAAAGAGGGTGGTATATTAAGTAAAAATCATTTTCAAATTTTAGAATACCCCTCTCTATAAGATCATTTAAAGCAGTATCAATTTCTTCACCGCAAAAGGCTTCTATTAGTTTTAAAGTCAGAATTGGAGTCACAAGCGCCAGTTTCTTTATGGTATCTTGTCCATCTTTCCCTAAAGTCTCTAAAACTTCCTTATGAATTCGATCAAGATTATATTTAATGTCTTCGTCTCTTAATGTTTCCAAGAATTCATGCATCTCATCTTCGGTACTTTTTTTATCACAGATATATGCAAGTGACCTCGCAATATAGGGATAACCTTCTGAAAGAAAGATTATTCTCTCTAAAACACTATCTGAAAACTTCGGACACTCTTTTCCCACTATTTTCTTTATATACTCATCACTCAAATTCTTCAATTCAACAATTTGATCAGAAATTATCCTGATTTCAATGTCAGGCATGTAAGGAGTAGCAATCTCAAGAATAAACCTCAACCTATCATTCCTGTGAGTGGCTGCAAGAATTGTATCAATCTCTTCTTTTTTTAATTCATGTGCGTTCTCAACAAAAATTATCTTCTCTTTTGATTTCTCCATATATTCCAAAATCGAAGATTCTCTTGGTTTCCAACTTTTCCCTGCCCCACCACCAATACCAAGCATGTTAATTGATGATGAAAAACCAGTTGTTGTTTTCTCAGGTAAGAAAATTCGACTCATTTCCTCTGAAAACAATGATCCATAATCAATATAATAGCACTCAATTTCTCTGTCAAAAAATTTTTTTAAAACCTTCATCAAATTTGTCTTTCCAATGCCCCTCTCTCCTGTTAATACTACAACCCCATTATTCCTTATTTTTCCTTTTAGTTCTTGTATTTCGTAGTCCCTTCCTACAAAATGCTCTTCATATTGAGGCTCTAAGATTTTCATTTATTCTCAAATGAGCGATTAAAGATAATATAATCATCGGAAAAAAAATTCTATTACTACCAATCCTTTTTATTGTAACCTTATCCTATTATTTCCGTGCCCATAATTTCGATGGAATCTAAAGCAACCATAGGCGAAAGAAACCTCATGCACCCGCGCCGGGATGCCCGCCGAATTTATTCGGGATTAGTGACTGCTCCCCTGCGCTCGTTCTCATGCTCCCGAAAGGCTATAAGAATCTAGAACAACTTCTTCAAAAGTGAAAACATGGCCCAAAAGCAGAACAGCTAATTATTCTTTATTGCAGTTCCAACCGTAATAAGTAGTGACTCAATGAATGCTAAGAGCATCATCAGGGCCTGGGGCTAAAAAACGCATGACTGCACCAAATGGAGCAAGAATTCCAGTCCAATTTTAAAAAGCATCATCTATAGTTAAGAACCTAATCTATGATACTTATTCTATGTCCACTTTGCGCTCTTTGCGTGCTTTGCGGTGTTTGATTTTATTCACCGCAGAGGGCGCAAAGGACGCAAAGATAAGTAAATATCGTTGGTTTTTAACTATAATATGGGGCCAAATGTCTGCAAAATATAAAAGAGGATAACAAATTCAATAGCCAAGCATATTAACTTATTTATATGCATCGCCTCTGTGCTGGACTGTAGTTATCCTAACTTTTTTAGTATCATTATCCACTGCATAAAGAGCCCTATACTTACCAATCCTTAATCGATATGTATTGCCCGGATATCCTTCCATGGGTTTCACATCAAAACCAGATCTTGGTCTAATAGGATTCTTCTCAAATTCATCAAGCAGTTTTAGAAATTTCTCGACTACGTACTTCGGGACTTTTTCTAAATCTTTTTCAACTCTTTCATCGATATGAACTTCATATGGAGTTGTGTCTTTGCTCAACTATATCAACTTCCAAATGAAGCTCTTTTCTTCATTCGAGATTTAAATTCTTCTTTTGAAATTCCCTTAAAATCAGCAAGGCGGCGATAATGTTCTTTGATATGTTCCGCACTTATATCTTCAATGGACACCTTGTTCATAAGCATATTTAGAACGTCATCAAAAGTCCAGTCACCAAACTTATAGTCTGATAACCTTTCTTTTGTTTTTTCATTTATTGTAATAGTGGTTGGCATAATTAAAACAATTGTTTTAATTGATAATAAAGTTAACTCGAAGAATCTGATGAAGGTGGATATACCGCCCAATGTCTTGAACTTCCTGCTGCGATAAGTGAAGGGGATACAAAAGAAGAAGCTCTCGAAAATATTATAGAGGCAATTCAACTTGTTCTTGAAGTCTCACGGGAACAGGCACGGTCGTATACTGAAGTCTTCAGGGTGGAAGTAGCCAGTGCCTAAACTTCCTTCCGTATCTGGTAAAAAATTATCAGATCTTTGAATAAGATTTTCAAGCCACCAGCACAACTTTCAGCGAGTCTTTCGCCTCTCCTGCTATCTTAAAACCCTTCTGGATATCCTCAAGTTTCAGCCTGTGCGTAATCATATCGGAAACATCAACATGTCCTTCACTAATTAATCCAAGAGATTCTTCAAGGTCAACAGGAGCCGCGCCATAGCTTGATACGATGCTCAATTCATTCCTCCAGAAATCCTCAACAGGAATTGGAAGGTTCCTGTTCGGGATGGCAAAAAGCATTATTATCCCTTTCCGGTCAATATAACTGAACGCAGCCTCAAAAGCAGGCATCGCCCCTGTGCACATGATTATCCTGTCAGCCTTCACGTCCAGCTTTGCATTCGCATCGTACACTTCATCTGCGCCACACTCTTTTGCCATTTTCAGCCTGTATTCATTAATATCAGTCGCAATGACTTTTGCTTTTCTCAACTTTGCAAGCTTTATATTCAGGAGACCCGATATCCCCGAACCCATGACAAGAACGGTCTGACCTTCGCTCACACTGATAATCCTCTGCGCCCTGACCACGCAGGCAAGGGGCTCTATCATTGCCCCTTCTTCATAAGAAACATCGTCCGGCAGGACATAAGTGCCATTCTCTACATTTATTTCAGGCACTCTTATGAACTCGCTGAAACCGCCGGGGTCGTAGTTGCCCTTATGAAGCGTCTCGCAGGCAGTATGGTTCCCGGCTAGGCAGTATTTGCATTCATTGCACGGTACATGATGGCTCACGAAAACCCTCTGCCCGATGCTGTGCTTATCAGACTTTGACTCTACGATATCTCCTGCGATCTCATGACCAAGTACTCGGGGCGCTTTCTTGATGCGGTACCACTCCATAAGGTCAGTTCCGCATATCCCTGAAGCCCTGACCTTTACCAGTATTTCACCTTTATTAATTTCAGGTTCTGGTCTTTCCTCTATCCTGATATCGTTATTGTTATAATATACCGCTGTTTTCATGTGGTCCTTTACTTCGAGCTTTCGTATATCTCGTAAGCCTCATCCAGCGGCTTGCCATCATGAACAATAGCCCTTATCGCCTGGATCATGCCAACAGGGCTGTCGCTCTGGAATATGTTCCTTCCCATATCAACCCCGACAGCGCCATCCGACACGGCATTGAAGCTCATCTCAAGTGCCTCCTTTTCCGGCAGTTTCTTGCCGCCAGCGATAACAACAGGGACATTACCGCATGCTTCAACCACTTTTCCAAAGTCCTCAGTATAATAGGTCTTTATAATGTGAGCACCTATCTCAACACATATCCTCGATGCAAGACCAAGATACCTGGCATCACGCGCCATTTCTTTTCCTACAGCGGTCACGGCAAGGACAGGGATGCCGTATTTTTCCCCTTCATCCACGAGTTTTGACAGGTTGTCAATTGTTTGCTTTTCATATTCCCCCCCGATATATACGGAGCATGTGATAGCCGATGCATTGATCCTGATCGCGTCATCTATATTTGTGGTTATTATCTCGTTGGACAGTTCTTTCAGGATGCTCTGCCCTCCTGAAACGCGAAGGATTATGGGTATTTCCACAGCCGGGTCTATCCAGTTCCTGATAGCGCCCCTTGTTATCATAAGCGCGTCGGCATACGGAAGCAGCGGTTCAACAGTTTTACCAAGATTTGAAAGTCCTGTTGTTGGTCCCTGGAAATATCCGTGGTCAACTGCAAGCATGACGCAGTGTCCGCTTCGTGGTTTGATTATACGTGAGAGCCTGTTCTTCATTCCCCAGTTCATTTTAATTTTCCTCCTGTTACTTTTGATCGGGTCTTAGCAGTAAATAGCCATTATCTACCAGCCAGTGATGGAATTCGTAAGTAGTATGCAGGCAGTGTTCCTTGCATATATCCCGCAGTTCATTATATTCTGCTGAATCCTGTTCCTTCCGGTTCATTATCATCTGGATGGGACATTCAATATCATTGCAGTATTCTCTTCTTTTGTACTCTACAAATCCCTCGATTGGCATAATCAGAAAGATGATTCTGGATATTTAAAACTAACGGAATGACGCCGGAATGACGTAGGTGTCAAGTGTTTTGTACGGTTTTTGAAAAATCTTGCATAAACTTTATATCCAATCGAGGTTATGTATAATATTGACAAAACCATAGGAAAGGAACTAATATGACACTTAATCTTGAAAAACAGAATTACCTCCAGGAAAAATTCAAAACCCGCCTGACATTTGATCCGATTGAACGAAAATTATACGGGCACGATATCTCCGCTATTCCCGCTCTTGTAAAACCACTCATAGGCAATACCACACCTGATGCCGTTGTCCAGCCTGAGACCGAGGAAGAACTCATTGAGCTCGTAAACTGGGCGCGTATGAATAAGATCCCGCTGACTCCGCGCGGGAAATCTACATCAGGTTATGGCGGTGCAATCCCGGTCAAAAAAGGCATAGTAGTTGATTTCTACCGTATGAAAAATATGATGACCATCGATAAAGATGATCTCACCGCCACAGTGCAGCCCGGCATCTCATGGGAGCAGCTTGACCGCAAGCTTGCATCGCACGGATTGACGCTCCGGCTATACCCCACAAGCTACCCTTCGTCCACTGTTGGAGGATGGCTGGCCCAGGGCGGGGCAGGCATAGGAAGCTATGAATACGGTTATTTCAGGGAAAATGTGGTATCTGCAAGAGTTGTACTTCCCACCGGCGAAGTTCGTGATTTTTCAGGTGAAGACCTGCAACTTGTTTCTGAGGCAGAAGGCATAACAGGACTTATCAGCCAGGTAACCCTGCGCTTGCAGCAACTGGAAGATCTGGACACGGCTGCCTTAGCCTGTCCCGATGCCAGGGACCTCCAGAAGCTTGTAAATTCTATCATTGATGCAAAACTCCCAATCTGGTCAATGGTATTTATCAACCCGCGCATGGCAGAGATGAAGAACCGCGCGCCAGTAAGAGAACATGCGGGTCATCCTGCGGAAGAACGGGTGCTCCTGCCTGCGGCGTACGTTCTCTCGCTTGCTTTCAAAAAGAAAGACGGCTTTGCTGTCCGAAGTGCGCTGACTGGGATGATAAAGGTCTGCGAGGCAGAGATGTTGAGCGACCGCATAGCAAAACATGAGTGGGAGAACAGGTTCAAACTAATGGTAGTCAAGCGTCTCGGACCATCTCTTGTTCCATCTGAGGTAATCATACCCTTATCCGCACTTGGCGATGTAATGGGAGATATAGAACGCAAGGTAGACCAGCCGGTCGTGAAGGAAGGCGTAATAATCCGAAACGGTGTAAATGGCGTTCCTGAAGTTGTCATCCTTGGTTTTATCCCGGCCGACCAGCGGAAGTTCAGCTTCAATTTAGTGTACGGTCTTGTCCTCACTATCATGAAGATAGCAGAGGCATATGGCGGTCGTCCTTATTCGACAGGTCTATACTTCTCAAAGAAAGCTGACAGGATACTTGGTAAAGAAAAGGCAAAGAAACTTCGAGCTTATAAAGCCAAAATCGATCCCAAAGGGCTTATGAATCCTGGTAAAGTCACCGGAAGCGGGCTTATGGGACTGGCGCTGGAGGCTGCCGGAGCGATCGAACCGCTCATCCGGCCATTTGGCAACTACGTGACAACGCGCATTGGCGAACGTCCTGAAGGAAATATCCGGGACATCCCGGCTGACGTGGCATGGTATGCCTATAGCTGCTCTCAGTGCGGGTACTGCCTGGACGAATGTGACCAGTTCTACGGGCGCGGCTGGGAAAGCCAGAGCCCGCGCGGGAAATGGTACTGGCTTCGTGAGTACATGGAAGGGCGCGCGGAATGGGACCAGAAGATGGTGGACACGTTCCTTGTATGCACCACATGCGAGATGTGCAACCACCGCTGCTCGGCTGCCCTGCCCATTGAACCCTCATGGATGAAGCTGAGGGGGAAACTTATAGATGAAGATAAACGCATGACATTCCCGCCGTTCGTGATGATGTCTGAAGCGCTTCGCGCCGAAGGTGATATATGGGCCGGATACAGGAAAGACAGAGCCGCCTGGTTCCCGGAAGACCTCCTTGAAAAACATGGACCGCGCCACAGGTCAAAGAACGTCTATTTTGCGGGCTGCACTGCAAGCTATGTGGAAAAAGACATAGGCATAGCCAGTGTGCGTTTGCTTGACAGGGCTGGAGTTGATTTCACATATCTTGGGGAGAAGGAAAACTGCTGTGCAACGCCGATGCTTGTTGCAGGCAGGTGGGACCTGTTCGCTGATACCATGAAAAAGAACATCGCTGCTGTAAAAGCCGCTGGCGCAGATACTGTGATAAGTTCATGCCCAGCATGCGATCTGATGTGGCGGCAGGTTTATCCTGAATGGGCGAAGAAACTTGGCATCGAATACAATATTACCGCAAAACATTACAGTGAGATCATTTCTGAAAAACTGAAATCCGGTGAATTCATGTTCCCCGCAAAAGCCGGAAAGCAGGTCACAGTGACCTGGCACGACTCATGCCATATCGGCAGGGCATCGGGCATATACGAGCCTCCGCGCGACGTGATAAAATCCATCCCGAACGTGAAATTCGTTGAGATGAGCTACCATCACGAAAAGGCGCACTGCTGCGGTTCTGTGCTTACGCTGATAAAGGAGCCGCCTGTCGCTGCGGAAATAGGAAAGATACGTCTTGACGAAGCTGTGGAAGCAGGTGCGGAAAAGGTGCTTGCGCTATGTCCATGCTGCCAATTCCAGCTCAGGGTTAGCAGGGATAAGAAGAACATCCCTGTTGAGATCGTTGACCTTGCCAGGTTCGCTGCAACGTCGCTGGGATATGAATTTCCTGACCCGAACCCTGAAGTTCAGGCGCAGTGGGCTGTATTTGAGGCTTTTGTCGCGCTTATGACCCCTCAGGGCTTCGCAGACCTGATGGGTACTATGTGGCCCGAACTCATTGATGCCATGCCTTATGGTATGGGAAAGATGATGCGCGTTATGGGCAAAGTGCCTGGGGCGATGACGCTTATGAAGCCCATGTTCCCGGTGCTTTTCCCGGTATTGCTTCCCATGATGATGCCAGAGTTAATGCCAGTGATGCTTGACAGGGTGAAACAGAAAATCCCCATGCCGGGCTACATGGCAGAGCAGATGCCTGAATTGATGCCAAAGGTTATGGATAACCTTATGCCGCATATGATCAACGATGTGGTACCCCTTGTCACTCAGCCGATGATCGATTACCTTAAGAAACGGTAATCCAATCAATCAAATCCCAAATATCTACCCTGAAGAAGCTTTCTTGGTGGATGTCCACCATGGGATTTAGAAAGGGTATAAAAGCATCTATTAAAATAGTGCATGAACAAGTTAATATAAGTGCAAGGACTTATAAATCTAAATAATAAGTATCTAAACTTATATTGATATCCCATGCAAAATAAAAAAATATACGCAGTGCTGACCGGAGACCTTGTGGGTTATTCCAGATTCAAGACCAGAGACCGCCAGGAAGTTTTATTACATCTCAAGGATTCATTCAAGAAAATTCCCCATGATATTTCAGCATCAAAGTTCTGGATATTCAGGGGAGACAGCTTTCAGGGGATTCTATCAAGACCTGAAGAAGCGCTTAAGGCTGCTCTTATAATCCGCTCAAGTCTTGTTTCCAGGTACAAGGGAAAAAGTTCCCGCTTGGATGCCAGGATCGCCATTGGTCTGGGAGCTATCGATTATATCCCCCGCAGGGTCGGGGAAGGTGACGGTGAAGCTTTCAGGAATTCAGGTCTTGAACTTGACAGCATGAAAAAAAACGAGAAAAATTTAATAGTAAAGACGCCATGGAAAGAACTGAACGACGAACTGAGAACTGAATGCGCGCTTCTTGATGCCGTTATCGAGCGATGGACAAGAGAACAGGCTGAAGCGATGATGTACCAGATAATGGATTTGACCCAGGAAGAGATAGCCGGGATACTTAAGATCAGTCAGCCAGCAGTGTTCCACCGTTTGAAAACATGCGGTTCACGGGCGGTTCAGGAATTCATAACACGCTATAAAGATGCGGTTAAATATAATGTTGGAGACTTATAAGTATAAAAAATAAGGCAGGAGATTATAATGATAACTCAAATAGATATCTCATTGCTTATTCGACTGGTGATAGCTCACCTGCTTACTGATTTTGTATTCCAGAGCGATTCGTGGGTAGAACAGAGGAAGAAGGACGGGTGGCGTTCAAGACATCTCTATATGCATGGTATCGTCGCCGGGGTTCTTGCATATCTGTTATCGGGTTTATGGAGCCTGATGTGGCTGCCTGTGGTCGTTGCTGCGACGCATATATTAATTGACGGAATAAAAGCAAGACATGAAAATGATATCAAGAGCTTCTTTGCAGACCAGTCAGGGCATTTCCTTGTTCTTATTGTAATATGGATACTGGTCGTGGCTCCTGATACTGAAGATATTATCTACTTTGAAAATATCTTAGGTACAAAGTTCTGGGTCATCGCCGCAGCTTATCTTATCATAATCTGGCCGAGCAGCGTGCTGATAAACAGTATCACTGAGAAATGGAGGAAGGATATCAGTGAAAAAGAAGGCGCAGAAAAAGATCAGAGCCTTGAGAAAGCAGGGACATGGATAGGATGGCTGGAGCGCTTTTTGATCCTCACTTTTATTCTCCTCCAGCAGTATGCAGCCATCGGTTTCCTGGTTGCGGCAAAATCGATCTTCAGGTTCAGCGAATCGAGGAAAGTCGGGGAATACGTGCTGATAGGGACGCTGCTGAGCTTTGTTATTGCGGTGATTGTGGGGCTGGTTGCGGGGGTGGTGCTGGGTGTGTGATCAAAGGACAAGTTCGAATATATACATCAGCGCTTTTCCCAAAAGTTCAGATCATATCTCTATGCATTTGTTCTTTTCTCTGGTAATCACTGAAACATGTTAAAACTGAAACTCTACTCCAAAAAGGACTGCCACCTCTGCGACATCGCCAAAAAGGAACTTAATGACCTTATGAAAGAGCACACATTTTCGATCATTGAAGTCGATATTGAAAACGACAGCGAAGCATTTGAAAAATATAAGTACCTTATACCTGTAATTGAAATCGACGGAAAAATGATGTCCACAGGAAAGATAGACAGGGACAGGTTAAAGAACGCGCTCACATCTCGACCTTGATGAACACAGGCACAATACTTATCATCCCGCCAAGACCAAAAAGAAAAAGGGCAATGAAATAATTGCCCTTCACGGCATGATCTACGCTGACAGCTACAAGTATCAGCCCTGCTATTTTGGATATTGCATCTATCTTTTCATACTTTGACTTTGACACTTTCATTAGTGGTGAACGATGCTGTAATAGGTGAAATAGAGTACACCAAGCACAGCGACGATACCCAGGGCCACCGCGACCTTTCTCTTCCTTATATCCGTAGATGGATTCCTGTCAATGAACGGCACAAGGAACAGGATGCCGTACCAGATCACCATGGGAAGCGTTACGCCAATCACTTTTGCCTCTATCGGTCCGATATTCCAGGTCCAGAATTTCAGGAATCCGAACACGTAAAGGAAATACCATTCAGGGTATATGGGCGATGGTGTATCGAACGGGTCTGCTGGTTTTTGCAGACCTGCGGGGTATATTGAAGCAAGATATACAATACTACCAGCCACAAGGCATATCACAACGACTTCCCTGAGCAGGAAATGCGGGAAGAAAGGAAGCCCGCGCACTCTGACAGGCCGATGTTTCTCTATTTCATGCTTTTCTGTCAATGCCATGTTACAGCCTCCCGGAGATACCCTGGAGCCTGACCATCAAGAAATGCAGCATCAGGAGAACCACTATGGTCGCAGGCAGTATCAGGACGTGGATTGCATAGAACCGCGTCAGCGTTTCCGCCCCTATGTCAGTGCCTCCAACAAGTATCAGGGAAATATATCCCCCGATTACCGGAATAGATCCCGCAATCCCGGTACCGATCTTTGTAGCCCAGAAAGCCAGCTGGTCCCATGGAAGAAGGTATCCTGAGAAACCAAACGTCGTAGTGATAAGAAGCAAACTCACCCCAACGACCCAGTTCAGTTCGCGCGGCTTCTTGTAAGCGCCCATGAAGTATATCCTCATCATATGCAGCATCACGGCTGCTATCATTGTATTGGCAGCCCAGTGATGGATACTTCTTATAAGGCTTCCCATGGGGACTTCTGTCATTATTCGTTTCACGCTGTTATATGCCTCAACTGGTGTGGGCTTGTAGTACATCGCAAGGAACATCCCTGTAAGCACAAGGATAAGGAAACACAGGAATGCCGTACCGCCAAGGCAGTAGAGAGGATTTGAGGTCGCTTTCTCTGGTGCCGGATGCTTCACTATCGGCGGAAGGATTTCACTCAGTTTTAACCTTTCATCGAACCACATATAGAGTTTATCTGATATACTCATAATATCACCTCACGCCGCTCCGGCATAGTATGAGATCGTCTTTACGTATTCAGGATCTTTCCACTTGAGCGCATATATCGCACCTTCTTTTACGATGACATCGATAGCAGGAAGAGGTGAAGGCGGTGGTCCTGAAATGACTGCTCCTGTATTGGGATCGAACTTGCCAAGGTGGCAGGGGCAGAAAAGGAGATTCTCATCAGGTTTCCAGTATGCAATGCAGCCAAGGTGCGTGCATATTGAACCGAATGCCCTGAAACCTGCAGGCATATGAAGGAGCACAGAAGCCTTGTTGTTGAACATGAACTTCTTGACGCTTCCGGTTGGCACTTCGTCCACATTCGCTATCATCACTTCGGTTGATGCGCCTTTGCTGCTCGATTCAGGCCATAAGTATTTTAATATCGTAGCTACCGCGCCTGATGCGAAAAATACTGCAACCAGACCGATAAGTATCTCAGCGAATTTTCTTCTTGTAATTGTCAATGTGATCTTATCTTCCATGTTATCACTCCAGCGTGGTAACGTATTCATCTTGCAGCAGACCTTTCACATACAGGTATATGATGGCCCCCATGTCGAAAAGCAGATATGCAAGCAATTTCCCGACATCTTCTATGAATGTTCTTGTTGATGCGGCTGATGGCTCTGCAGTTATTAATTTCAATATCAACATTCCGGTCAATCCCGCAGACGCTAATGTCAATAGTAATATGAGTATGAACGCGACCTGCGACATTCCGCCTGTTTTTTCCGGTCCGTATTCAATATTCTCTATGTGCATGATTTCACCTCATAACTGAATAAGGGTATACCAGAGCAATATCAGTAGAATGATGACAATAACACTGATACCCACGTCCCAGGTATTCATGTGAACGCCTATCTCGATCATTGTCGGTACAGGTGTGGGGGTCCGTATGTGGCGATGGTACGTAGCCTTCGAAGGAATGGTTATTCGTCCTAATATTTTCCTGCCTCATTCAGCAGGGGAGGGCCATCCCTTGTGTGACAGTAGGGACAGTTGCGGCTCTCCCTGGCAGCATATTCAGGTCTTGCAGAACTTAAAGCGGGGGAAAGTAATAGGAAACCCAGCATGACAAGAAGGAATAATTGATTTGATCTTCTTTTATTCATACTCATTGCACCTCATTTACTCCTGCGAATAAGCAGATACATGGTAGATATTACTGCAAGTGAAACAATAATTCCAAATCCAGGGATCGGTGGTTTTGTAATGGCCATACCAGTGTCAAGTTGTGCCTGCCAAGCAGACTTGATACCGGCATCTACCACTTCTTCAAAGTGCGGCAGGTTAAATCCATGCCATAGTATCGGAAGGCTATCTCTTATCGATTCTGCAGTGTCCAGAGATTTCTGCGCCACTGACATGTCTTTTCCTTGCTGTTTGGCCTGTTTTATAGCATCTTGCGCAATTTTTATCTCGTTTTTCAGCTTTTCCGCATTATTAAGCGCGGCTGCTGCCTTATCAGGAACATCAGATGGAGCGACCCCCATTTCGGTGTTATGGCACTGGCTGCACAATCCCTGGAACTCACTGACATTCAACACCTTGAATTCATGAGGCACATGGCATGTATCACAAGTGGGCGCCTGCTTGAGAGCCTTTAGTCTCTGGTAATGCGTTGAATCCCTGAACTCCTTCAATTCTTGCGTATGGCACTTTCCGCATGTCTCAGGCACGTTCCTGTAAAAAACAGTGCTGTTGACGTCAGAAGACCGGGCGACTCCGGTATGTGCAATCTCTTTTAAATTAGAACTTGCATTGCCTCCATGGCAATTACTGCAAGTCACATTGAACAAGGCATGTTTGGATTTTGTCCATTGTTCGTAATTACTCTTTGCGATTTTATCGATAATTGTGGCATGGCATTCAAGGGAACATGGCACGTCCCTTGCAAGATGTTTCACCCTGATCTCATTGAGTTCTTTTTCCTTCTCGCTAAAAGCCGAGAGTTTTTCATGGCAATCCAGACAGGAATCATCAGCCAGCACAAAAGGCACGATTATCAACGACATTAATAATATACTGGTAAATAATATTACATCTGCTTTATAATTCATTCTACTACCTCCTTCACCGATATTTTATCCATTTTTCTCGTTCTTCCTATCGACGTTTTAACAGATATATCGTGATCAGGCCAGTTATGAGCAGGAGTCCTTCAAATCCGGACGATTTAGGTGATCCTGGGATCTGCGTCTGTGCCGGAACCATTCCTTCGGCGGCTACTGCATCAGAAATACCTTTCTGGATCTCAGTTTCAAAATAGGTCAGGTTGAACCTGTGCCAGACAGACGGAGTGGTTTTCAATATTGATCTTGCCTGTTCCAGATTTGCTTCAGCATCCTTTACACCAGTGCCTTTCGGGGCTGTCAGAATTTCACTTCTTGCTTTTGCGATCTCATTTTGCAGTTTTTTTACAGAAGATAATGCTGCTTCAGCTCTTTTCGGAACCGTGGGATCGATCCCCGTTATATTGTTATGGCAGTTGCTGCAGAAATCCTCAATTTCAGAAGCTGTCAGCACGCGGACACTATGCGCCTGGTGGCATGTTACGCATGCCGGCGCCGGTACTTCTTCGCTTGATTCAAGGATCTTAAAATGCCTTGAACTCTTGAATTCTTCAAGTTCTGGTACATGGCATTTGCCGCACATTTCCGGGGTGACCTCCCTGGCTATGGTTTTATTGGAAATACCTGCATGTGCTTCGTTCTTACTGCTAGCCAGCTTATTGCCTCCATGGCATTTATCACAGGTCACATCAAAAAGAGCATGAGTGGAAATAGACCACATGGCATAAGTGCTGGCTATGGATTTATTGAGTTTGTCCTCGTGGCAAACGATAGAACATGAAATACCACTCTCAAGATGCTTGATCCTTATGTCGATGAACTGCCTCTGTTCCTCGGAAGTAAAAACAAGTTTGCGATGGCAGTCAGCACATGAGTTATTTGTTATATTGGGGGACGACGCCACGGCATGCTCTATGAACAATTGCAATACCAACAGCATAAAAGCTGTCACTATTATAATTCTTGAAACGTTTTTCCATCTCATATGTTAGACTCCTCAAATTAATTAGCAATAATTAATATTGATTATTAATCATTACATATGCAAATACTTAAACTTATCCTTTGAAAAAATTAGAAAAATTACATTATCAAGTCGTTTGTGCCCGTTACACTATAGGAAGTCTTCCCGCACACTTATTATCCTAACGATCCTGGACCAATCCATGCAACCGTTTGAACAGGACGTATCTTCTCTGGTGTAATTCTTTTCCACATATGTTTTTTTTCTACATTTAGCACATTCAATTTCACTTATTTCCATAATTATGTACCTTATAATTTCTTCCTCATTAGATTCATGGATATATCCAGTATATAATTAATATATCTACAATTTTATGAGTTTTTTTACGTTTTAAAGTTATAATAAAGTTTATTATAGTTTTATATTGTCCACTAATAGAAAAAAATTGAAAATAATAATTTTAAATGGTAATTACTTTGTTTCAACGTTATGAGATGTTTCAGAATTCCCGGACAATATTGGCAATTAAAAAATCCATAGACGTAATCTCATATTACATTGTCGAAAGAACGTTCAAAAAGGTTCAAATCAGGAAATTATATCGTCCCATCAAAAATCCTCTCAGCCTGCCCCTCCATAAAGACAGCATCATCCTTTATGGTGATCACAAGTTCCCCGCCCTTAGTATTTACCTTTACCCTGTCCCCTGTCTTTCCAAGTCTGCGCGCCACCACGGCGCATGCCACAGAACCCGTGCCGCAGCTTAAAGTCTCGCCTTCCACACCGCGTTCATAAGTGCGTACAGTGATCTCGTTCTTTGAATCCACGCGCGCAAAATTCACATTCGTCCCCTTTGGGAAAACTGGATCGTAGCGAATCTTCGGTGCATCAGTGATGAGCCTGTCTTCCAGCGAATCCACGAAAATAACTGCATGGGGAACACCTGTATTTACTGCCGAAACCTCATACCCGTGTATGTTCACCTGAAGGAATTCACCTGTCCCTTTTGCAGGGATCTTCTCGCGGGCAAATTCAGACTTACCCATATTTACCTTTATCCATGTGCCTTCCTCCGCACGCGAAGTTATGGAAAGCACATCCGCAAGGGTCTCCACCCTGGCAGCCTCTTGAATATAACCTCTATCGAGTGCATATTTTACCAGACAGCGTATTCCGTTCCCGCACATCTCAGCCTCAGTCCCGTCTGCATTGAATATCCTCATACTGACATCAGCTTTATCAGAAATTCCAAGATACAGGACGCCGTCTGCTCCTATCCCGAACCTGCGGTCACAGTATTTTACCGCGAAAGATGATTTTTCAGCATCAGGGATAACCTCACCGTCATATTCATCAATGAGTATGAAGTCGTTCCCATTCCCGTGAAGTTTAGTGAAATGGATCATACTATCTGCTTTTTTCCTTCTTAAGGGCTGAAGATATAACTTCACCTGCCGTCTTGACCACCAGGTACGCTCCACCCACTACAAGTACGGCCGGAGCCCCTATTGTCGCAGCTGCGATCCCCGCGCTTGCAAGGAGAGCCATGTCTTTATTCGTCAGAAAACTTGAAATTTTTTCGAGGGTAGATGGCTCTATATCCACAGAATCTGTCTCAAGCACTATCTCACCCTTCTGGAACACCTTTATCCATCCGCTCTCTTCAGAAACCAGCACCGCAGTGGCGTTCTTATCAAAAGAGGTAATCCCTTTTGCCGCAGCATGTTTTGTCCCGTAACCTAAAAGGGTTTCAGACTTCAATATCCTTGAACCGTACGCTAACAGCACTCCATCAGGTGTGAATATCACTGCCCCGTCAAGTGTGGCGAGTTTTTCTACGACCGAATCCATCCCTTTACTTAGGATATTGCCTGAGAATTGAAGCTGCGGATAATGGGGACGATAGTTTCCTTCTATACTATTCTGGTCTGCAATAACAAAAAGAGCCCCCAGCTTATCTTTTGCCAGACTCTTACTGATGTTCAGAATTACTGCCATCACTTCAGACCTGACATCATGATCCTGTCTTGTTTCAACCATAATACCCTCTTGTTATCGTTATATGTATTAAGTTTTGTTCCGAATGGTTATCGATCTGCCAGAACATTATCTCTAACAAATATGATCTTTCTGCTTTGTCCACCAGACCGGCTATAAAACAATCTGAAATCCTGGACAATATATCCTGAATAGACATTGGCCTGATACGAAAAAGGGCTGTTAAGATCAACGACCGTATTATTACTCATTGTTAATGTGAATCCATCCAGGAAACTGGATTCATTCTCCTGCCTTCCATCATCCTGTGTCATTTTTATTTCTCCTCCCGTTCCGATTATTTTGAGTGCTTTCCCATACTCGGTATTTACGATGGAGGTTGTAAGATTACCTGTTATTATTGGATTCTCATACATTTTGAGGATTTTTTCATTTTCATCGAGCATCAATGGAACGATCAGGCTTATCTCATGACCTGACGAAATATAGATTAAAGCTGAGGATGAAGATGGGCCGAAAGCATGGATTCTCGTCTTAACTTCTTCTTTTAATATTTATCATAAAACTAAAAAAAAAGAAACAATCCCGGAAGGATCATTTCTCTAATATATTATACCGTTACTGTGGTTGTCTGTATTAGACTTGACTGCCCTCTGCTATCTGTGGCAATGGCCTCTATCGTGTAAGTAACCGGTGGTGCTGGTGGTACAGCTGGTGTGAAAGCATATACAAAAGATGCTGCTATACCTGAAGACGCAGCAACAGTATTTGTAGCTATGACGGCTCCAAGCGCATCTTTTACTGTCCAGGCAACTGTACCGCCTAGACCCGCTGCAAAAGTGGGAGTAGTTGCGAAGGCGAACGTTCCAGCTACAAGCGGATCGGGGGTTGCAACTATTGGTATCAGCAATGGGAGAGGTACTGTCGCTGCTATCACACTGTACGGCCGCATCATCTCGTTATCCTCATGGTCGATGATATGGCAGTGCCAGACATAACCGTGCCCGCCATCGGGATTGAACGGGTAGAACAGGTTCGGATCAGTGACCGGTTTATCAAGCGGCGCAAAACGCACAGCAATGCGGGTGACCTGACCGGGGAGCATGACTACTGTATCCTTCCACCCCCTCTCATTCATGTTAGGAGGTATTATGGGTGACGGCAATAATGTCGCCGGGTCGATCAAGAACGGTGTCACATCTGGATTTCCACCAACATAACCTGCAACATTGGGCGTATTATACGGGTTTGGCGGACCGTACTCCGGTATCCATGCACCTCCCGGGAATGCTGCATCATAAGCTGCCTGATACCCTACCGTGTCAACAACCTGTCTGTTCAAGAGCTGGAACTGTACAAGATGCAGATGTATGGGGTGAGCATCCACTGTGAGGTTGATGATCTCCCAGACTTCTGTCGCTCCCTCCTGAACGATCTCTGAGTACCATGTGTCAACTGCAGGATTTGGTTGCGTGAAACCCGGTGGAACTGTACCATCCGGCCGTTTGCCATTATACTTGGTATTATTGAGCAGCATTTCCAGAGGCAGTAAAGTAACTGGATCCAGCCACTCGTTCAATGTCAGGGATCTCCTTACTGTCGGGGTAACGCCCGCAGCAAGAGTTCCGGTTGCGGGATTCACGAGCCTGACTATCATGTTAGCCCCGGTTCGCAGAGCGGTTTTTTTCGTCGGGTTGAAACTGGGATCAATAACCGGTACCAATGGTTTCTTTTGTACCCTGAACTGCAATATCTGGTCAGTTGTGCCCTTAACCACTGGCAATCCAACAGGGTATGGTGTTGCTGCATTATTAGTTACAGTTATGTTCATGACCTTATCTTGCTCGGCAACCTTGAAGAAGTCAACAATAAGATCCGCCCTTTCACCAGGTCCAAGAAGCAGGTTATTGACCTTCACCGGAGTGTCGAGTAGCCCACCATCTGTACCTATCTGCCAGAATTCCACTTTGGATCTGAGATTATAGAAACGCGCGTTCGATCCATTCACGATCCTCAAGCGGTATCTTCGTGGCTCTACAATCAGATAAGGCCAGGTCTTACCATTCACCACAATTGAATCGCCGAAAAATTCAGGTATCCAGAAAGGATGGGTTCCTGGGTTGACTCCAGTATCAGGGAACAAAATCTGACCTGTGTTGTCAAACATTTTGTCTTGTATGGCGATCTCGATCTCATACTTTCCACTCGGCAATGGCGGGGTTACGGCAGTTTCTACGGCATCTCTTATGAAATAGAAACCTACAAGACCTGCATGGACGTTCAGGCGAGTAACTCCCAGGGCATGGTCGTGGAAGAAGAGCGTGGTACTTCCCTGTACGTTGGGATAATTATAGACATTGGTCATAAACGCATGACCTGTCTGAGCCATACCTGGCGTCCACCAGGCATCAGGCCCTCCATCGAATTGTGACGGAACTTCACTGCCATGGAGATGCGGAACCGCAGGAACAGGACCCGTGTAAGGCGTAGTCTGCGGCATATTCATTAGAGGGTCGGCCCAATGCAGTGTCTGATCTACCGTGAGGTAATTGTATAAAGCAGAGGTCAGGTTATTAACATAAGTCACATTGGTAGGAGTTCCTTTTGTAGCCTCTATCGTAACTGTTGGATAAAATGCAGTTCCATTCAGATTATATGCCCAGACATTCGTCAGCCCGATGGTTCGACCGACCGGCCCGGCTGGAAGAACTGTTCCTGTTGAAAGCACTTGCTGCGTGATCGGCGCCATGGTTGCCGTGATTGGCATACTCCCATTCACCCTGGGTATTCCCACTGGATTTGCAGGTGTAATGCTTGCAGGTCCAAATACAGGCAAAGGATCCACATATTTCAGGATACTGGCTCCGGGAAGCGGCGTCTGAGGAACGAGTGCGGAAGCCATAGCTTCCTTCATCAGCTTCAAGTTGCTCAATGATAAAGCACCTGCTGTCATGGCAGCCATCTTTAAAAATGTTCTTCTATCTATGTTCAAAAGATTATTTTTTCTTATCTCCGAAGTATTGATGAGGTCTCTTTCAATTAATTCTTTTTTCTTCATATATGTTTCACTCCATTATCCAATTGCTTTTCTGAATTTGAAGTAGATAGAAGAAATTTTACCTGAGTAACTATGATATATTTATTGGCAAATATCCTCTAACCTATTTCCATCTCCGAATATAGGTTTGATTTTCGTATAGATAAATATTTCCATGAGATTCCTTTGATTTTGTAACGTGCTTAGATATGCGCATTACATTTCATTTGGATTAGGCTGTTAGAAGAAGGTTTTGTTTTCGGTGATAGTCTTCGGAAATCTAATAAGTTAGTTATTTGAAGGAATATCCTATTCATGGAAGAAAAGCTTAGTCCGGATATCATCGCCGGACTCAGTTCATCTGGATCCCGGTGATGCTGGATATGTTGTTCTCCTGCATCGAAACGCCTATTGTCCTCTTTGCAGCCTCTATCATTGGCTTCCTGAGTGACACAACGATGAACTGGGCATTGGAGGCGGCATTCTGGATGCGTCTTGCCACCTTCTCTGCATTCACGCCGTCAAGGAACATGTCGATCTCGTCAAAAGCATAGAACGGAGCCGGTCTGTATTGCTGTATCGCGAATAAGAGCGACAGCGCTGTCAGGCTTTTTTCACCTCCTGACATTGCCTCAAGGCGTTGCAGCGTCTTCTCCGAGGGCTGCGCTTTTATAGTCATCCCGCCTAAGAATGGCTCGTCGGGATTTTCAAGGAACAGTTCGCCGCTCCCATCGGATAATTCATGGAAAACGAGTTTGAACTGCTCGTTGACCCCTTTAAAGCTGTTCATGAAAGCCTCTTTTTTCATTTCTTCGCATTTCTTTATCCTGATCATTATTTCCTCTCTTTCGCGGGACAGGATATCACGGCGTGACCTCAGGTCATTTTGCCTGTTCTCAACCTCACTGTATTCATCTATTGCCCTCATATTGACGGGCTCAAGCTTCTCCATCGCCCTCGTAAGTGACGAGATCCTTGTGGCTATGGACTCAGATGTCGGCACCTCTTCATCACGATTCAATCCACGCTCTGCGATCTCATTATCAAGTGCGATTATCTGTTCTGTGAGGGCTTCTTTTGTGGAATTAAGAGCAAGCAGGTTCCTCTCTAACTCCGTACTGACTCTCAGTACATCCTCAAGCCCATCCTTTATGGATGCAAGTTCCTGCTGAAGCTTTGACCTGCTGTTTTGAAGTTCAAGCAATTCTCCCCCAAGTTCTTTTTCTCTCAGGTTCCTGGCATTGATCTCGCTGTCAAGCTCTTTTAACTTCCCTTTCAGTTCATTTATTTTCGCACGGTGGCCATCTCTCTTTGTATCAAGTTCTAAAAGCCGGGATTTGAACTCGTCAATTCTTGTCCCGGCATATTTAATGTCAAGAGTAACAGCATTGATCAAAGATTCGATGTCTCTCTGCCTTCCTTCAAGCCTGTCTATCTCTTCCTCGATACCTGATGCTTTGCTGCTCAATTCAGGAACCTGTGAACCTTTAAGTAGTAATTCGATTTTCGCGATATTCTCCAAAAGTGCATTGATCTCTTCATCCTTCGCACATTTTTTCGCTTCAAGTTCATCCATGTTCTTCTTTATCCCCACCCGGGCTTCTTCAAGCTCTTTTATCTGTTTTTTCCTTGCCTCTATAACCTCAGCCAGCCGTGTGCCGCGGTTCTTAATTTCATCCAGTTGTATCGTAAACCTTGTTATCTCATTATCGAATTTCGCGGATTCAGCCCTTACGGAAGCAATATGATCTTCAGTTCTTTCCAGTTTGTTCATAGCGGATTTGCGTCTTCCATCGTATTCTGCTATCTGCTCAGCAGTCTTTTTCAGATTCTCTTCTTCTGCACTCGCAAAAGAAAGTTTGGATTTTATCGTGCCCCCCGTCATTGCACCCCCCTTTTCTAACAATTCACCTTCGAGGGTGACAAGTCGTTTGCCTCCCATGAGACGCCTTGCTGCATCCAGATCTTCCATGACCATCGTATCCCTGAAAACATTCCAGAATGCAGGTGCCAGCTTATTATCAAAATTAACGAGGTTTATGGCATAATCTATAAACCCTTCTTTTTTTCCCCTTTGAAGAGGGGACATGGTCTCCATCTTATTAAGAGGCAGGAAGGTCACTCTGCCTGACCTGTGATCTTTCAGATATCTTATGGCTCTTGCAGCATCTTCATCATTTTCCACCACAACTGACTGCATCCTCGCCCCCGCCGCTATCTCAAGCGCCACGGAATATTTCGTATCCACTTTCCCGAGTTCAGCTATCGTTCCGTATATGCCTGGCAGTTCCCTGTTCTTTTTTGCCCGGAGTATCGTTTCTACAGGTTCGCTATAACTCAGTTCAGCAGCGGCTTTTATGCGCGCTTCAGACCTGGCATATTCCTGATGCAGGCCGCGCAATATATTTTCAAGGTCTGAAACCACGCCTTTTATTTCCAGCCTGTTCCTCTCAAGGTCAAAAGTATCCTTTGTTTGTTCCTGCTTGTTCTTATTGATCTCTTCTATCTGCGCTTTCACATTTTCAGCATCAATATCAGACTGAACTTATCTTTGACACGGATGTCTCGACCTCAATTTCCATGTCGCGAACTTCTGATGAGTTACGCCTGATAGCGTCAAGCAGCCTGTCCTCTTCACGCATAAACTCGTTCTTTTCATTCCTGAATAACTCAAGCGCCTGTTTAGCCTCTGCAAGCCTGTCACGCGTCCCCGCAAATTCCGCATCCACCTCAGCTATCTTGCTGCGTATCATGAGAAGCTGTGTTTTCCTGTTATCACATTCTGCGGTGAGCGTTTCTTTCCTCTGTGTCTCTTCTTTTAATTTTTCAGAAAATTCAGCTACCTTTGCCTGAGTGGCATCTATGTCCAGGAAAATTTTCCTTCTCTGCGATTCAATATCAGTTATTTCATTTTCAGAAATCTCAATAGCGCTGTTGCAGCGTGATATCTCACCCTTGATGAATTCCATCTCTTTCTTCAGGGCTATCTGCTCACCTTCTCCTTTCTCAACTATCAGTGAATTGAGCTCTGTCAGCCTGCCCTCTATCTCCCTGACTTTTTGCCTGCGTTCTTCGAGTTGTTTTTCAAGCTCCTGTTTTTTATTTTCTTTATCTCGCAGTTCACCTTCGAGTTTATCCAGTTCCCTTTTCGCATCCTTTAGCCTGGCAAGGAGGACGTATCCTTCATATTTTCGCTTCTCGTCCCTGAGCGCCTGGTATTTCAGTGCCTGGTCTCGTTCCTGCTGGAGCCTGGCAAGCTGTTCATCCACTTCGCCCAGTATGATATCAACACGTTCCACCCTTTCTCTTACTATTTCAAGTTCATTGTGGGCCTGGTCTTTCTTTTCATCGAATTCAGCCACGCCTGCTATCTCATCTATGATCCTGCGCCTCTCTGTTGACGTCATCTCTATGATATGGGTGACATCGCCCTGCATGACGACATTGTACGCTTCAGGGGTTATCCTGGCTCTGGATAAATGATTATGAATATCGGTTAAACTTACGGGAGTATCGTTGAAATAATAGTAACTGTAATATCCGGATTCTGTCTGCCTGAGTTTACGGGTGATCACTATCTCATCAGAATCCACAGGCATCTCGCGGTCTGAGTTATTAAAACGAATAGTCACCTGGGCAAAATTCTTTCTGCCGCTATCTGAATTGAATATCAGGTCCGTAAGTTTCTCAGCCCTCATGATCCTTGAATTCGACAGACCAAGGCAGAAGAGGATGCTGTCAATTATGTTGGATTTCCCGCTGCCATTTGGACCTGATATGGTCGTGAAATCATCAAAGAAGGGGATTTTTACTTTTTTACCGAAGGATTTAAAATTCTGGAGCTCAATCTCTTTGATGTGCACTATCTGCCTCTTTTTGGAGTTTCATATATCTCCACCCCTTCACTTATCCTTTCACTCCTCTTGACTATTGGTTTTTTTAATTTTTCATTCTTTTCTGCATTATCGTCAGATACTATCATTTTTTCTTCGGCTTCTATAACGACCTGCTGTTTTCTTTTATCCTTAGGCACATAATTTTCAGCAATTATGTACTCACCTTTGGGTTTAGGCTTCTCATTCACTTCTTCCCTGGGTTTTACTTCTGATTTGCGCTTATCTATCAGCTTTGATGACGTGAATTCATCCTTTAATCTTATTTCGGGTTTTACCTGTTCTTCCCGCTGAGTTTTCCTGGGGGGCTTGAGTTCCTGGATTAATGATTTCTGGTCAAGGAGTTCTTTCATGACCCCTTCATAGGCGCTGCTAAGCTCAACAAGACGCCGTTCAAGCCTGTTTATCCGGTCTTCGGTTTCGTTCAGAGCGTCTGATTTGGAACTCTGCTGTTCAAGCACCGAGTCCCTGAGTGATTTATTCATCTCAAGAATCTCATTTACTTTATCTGCGAACCTCGTCTTGATATCGTCAATTGTTGATTCCCGAAGTTTTAATTTATCTGCAAATTTGTTTTCGATTTCTTCGATAATGGTCTCTCGAAGTGACTCCTGCATCTGCTCGAACTCCCTGTCCTTTGCAGCCAGCTTCGCTTCGAGCCTCTCGATAATAATATCCCGTTCTGCGCTCATCTGTATCCCTCATCCTGTAAATAGCAAAAAATGTCAAATAAGTTTTTGTCTCTCATGATTTTTTGCACATTAGACATATCGTATTAAGTTAAATAATTTATGGGGACAGCCGTTTCCTGTCCCTGGGGAACAATACTACTTCGCGTATGTTCTCAATGCCAAGCATTGTCATGAGAAGCCTCTCAGCGCCCACGCCCCATCCTGAATGCGGCGGCATGCCGTACCTGAACGCCTTGAGATAGAAATCAAATCCATCCGGGTTCAGACCCTGATCTGATATCCTCTGCCGCAGCAGTTCATACGAATGCACTCGCTGCGCCCCTGATGACAATTCCATTCGCGGGTGCATCATATCAAAAGCCCTGCATATCTCCGGCCTGTTCTCATAGGGCATTGCATAGAATGGTTTAATCTTTGTTGGCCAGTCAGTGATGAAATAGTGCTCTCCGATCGTTTTACCTATGGAGTGCTCGGATTCTGTGGACAGGTCATCGCCCCATTCTATCTTTTCACCGTTGTCGCGCGCGATAGTTATCGCTTCATCATAAGTAATCCGCCGGAATGGTGTCCGCGGGATAGTAAGTTCTACACCGAGCGTTACAAGATATTTTGAACCTTTTTCAGCTACTGTCGAATATACATGTTTGACAAGGTTCTCAAGTATGACCATCACGTCCTCATTGTCGATGTAACTTGCCTCAATATCAATTGATGTCGCCTCATTCAGGTGCTTTCTGGTATCATGTTCTTCAGCCCTGAATATCGGACCTATCTCGAATACGCGGTCAAGTCCTCCTGACATCATCAACTGCTTAAAGAGCTGCGGACTCTGGTTAAGGAATGCCTCTCGTTCAAAATAAGTTATCGGAAAAAGAGCTGTCCCGCCCTCCGTGGCTGTCGCTACCACTTTTGGCGTGGTTATCTCAACAAAACCTTCACTGTCCAGGAATTCCCTGATACTTTTCAGCATTATGTACCTTAACCTGAATATTGCCTGAGTGTAAGGACGCCTGACGTCCATGAATCTGACATCAAGCCTTGTATCAAGGTCAGCGTCCACTTTGCCCGTTGTATCCATTGGAAGCGGAGAATCCGCTTTTCCAAGAACAGTAACTGATGTGGGGACAAGTTCATAGCCGTTAGGGGCTTTTGCTTCCTTTTTTACAGTACCCGTGACTGCAACCACCGATTCCCTGCTGATGTTGCGCACTACCTCAAGTACGTTCTTATCTATTGCCTTTTTGAAAAGCGTTACCTGTACCATGCCTTCCCTGTCCCTGACCACCAGGAAGGTAATGCCGCCCAGGTCGCGGATATCATGCGCCCAACCGCATATTGTTACGCTGTTCCCGTTCATTTCAGGTGTTATCTGAGTGGAATAATGAGTTCGTATCATGAATATCCCCCTTCTCTACTTGGTAATCATATTAATAACCTGTGCTTCTGGTTCATTCTAACGAAATATTGAACATATGGAATATTTAACCCGAAATGTATTTAACTCATTAAAGAATTGAAGACATTGTGGTGTAAAGATTATGGAATCAAAAGATATCACTTTTTATCCCCTGATATTATTGTTCTTCGTCCTCGGACTCGTAATAGGTTATGTAATACATCAACCAGAGACAGAAATTAAATATATAAATAACACGATTGAGGTGCCAAAAATAGTTGAAAATAGTTTGGAAGGTACAGGCACACCCACTTCAACTGCCACGACCCCGGCTCCAACATCGACCCAGATTCCTGATTTTGAAGTCAAGATTTACGACCCGGCAAAAGATAAACCTTCAGAAACCATAGAAATCACAAACTGGCAGGCAATTCCGAGTGAAATATCAATCCCTCTCAGGAATACTATCCTGATCAAAGTAGTTTATTACCCGGACCGCCCGGCACCGTATTTTATAATGGGCTCATATAATGAGAAACTTGGTACGGCAGGTCAGATCGTTGTTAAATTCAATAAAAAAGGAACATTCAATTATAAGGTGATTATCCCGAACGAAGACCCGAACATAAATCCAATGACTTATGCCGAAGGCTCTATAAGGGTATATTAAGAATAATAATTTAATGCTCCCAACGCATTAATTATCTGAGGTTCATCGGGTATAAGGACATCGATGTTCAAAATGTCCTTTAAGGCGGCGACCATGCCTTCATTTTTTACTGTTCCGCCTATTAGAACGACCTGCTGAGCCTGCGGTATCATATGAGATATCCGCCGCGCAAAAGCATAATGCATACCTGCTATCACTTCCTCTTTTGAATAACCTCCCACAAGCTGCGATATCATTTCTGAAAGAGCAAAAACCCCGCAGGTATTGTTAATATCAGGGATCCGTTTTGCCATAGCATGCATTGAACCAAGTTCATGAAGCCCGATCTTGAAATAATTTGCCACGAACTCAAGAAAAGCGCCGGTTCCAGCGCTGCATTTGTCATTTATGATAAAGTTATTATTTCTGACATCGATCACCTTTGTATCCTGTCCTCCGATATCCACTATAACCTCGGCATCTTGAAAATAATGCCTGACCCCGTAAATGGCCGCGGTTAATTCCGTGAGCGATACGCGATGGGGAACTGAATTCCTGAAATACCCGGTTGAAATTATTTCATCACCGTCTATCCCCTCCACAAGCTCCTTCCAGTTGTGTGTAGAAGTTATGCGGAATCTTATATCACTGCTTTCTATCCAGACAATTTTTGCGGCAGTGCTGCCTACATCCAGTCCGATCATAGTCTATCAAGCATCTCCCTGAAGGCTTCAAGCCTCAGTTTTACCTGCTGCGGAGTATTTCCAGGCAGGTCTCCCTGTATCGTCAGCATGGGATAATCCAGTTCATCTCTTAATACTTCGTCCTCAAGCATATGGTGGCAGGCGAACTGGGTATAATGGATCACTCCATCCACCCTTCGTCTTTTGAGTTCTTTTTTAAGGAAGTCTATCCTGAACTCAAAAGGTCTTGCAAAAGTATAACCGCAATAATTCGCCGCAATTTCCCGGATATCGCGCCCCCGAGTCTAATGAATTCATACGGGAGTTCATCGAACACTATATGAAGATCGAGTGATTGCGCAGTTTCATGAAAGTCATGAAAAATCGGAGGGACCCCTATCATCGCGATCCTGTTCCTGACTTCAATATCTCTTTCTTGCACATCCGATATCAGATCTGGAAAAACCTGCAAGGTCGCCTGCAAGGTCACTGAATGAGATCAGGATCCTGAACGCATCGCTGGATGAGAACTTTCCGCTGCATCTTTTTTTATCTAACAATTGCCCCTGCTTTTTCAGTTCTCCTATCTCCTTGAATTTTTCAGGGGATTTGATGCCGCCAAGAAACCTGGAAAGCCTGTGCAACTGCGACTCCAGATATTGCGGGTCCCCGTCGAAAGGATAGAAGAAAAAGTGAGTGGGAATACCGCTCATTGCCGCTTTCTGCCCATCGACAAGGGCATTATGGCAGTCGCCTCCTGCAACTACGACAAGAGAATCTACTTTTATTTCTTTTTTGACAAGCATCTCCTTCCAGATAGCTGTCCATGCGCACAGCTTGTTTCCAGGGTATTTTCTTGAGGCAGGTATGACATTATTGACATCGAACGGCTCTGTGCCGCATGCAAATATCAGTTCCGGAGGAACAAGGGCTGTTATCCCGATTTTTTTCACAGACGTCTTATGTTAAAAGGTAAATTTATGTCTATGCATGAGCTTTTTCACACAAATTTATCTAATTAAACATATATATAATTTTATATTTACACATACCCTGCCCACAATCAGATTGCCAGAGGCGCTCACTTACCGATATTATTGAGTTCATTCCTGAGTTCTCCGAGTGTGGATGTGCGTTCTGCGAATGCATTGTGGCGGTGGATGCTTTCCTCATTGATCTGTTTTATTATTATAATGGAATCATCCGGGAGTTCAGGGAACTCTTTCACTACCTTTTGAGCCATGTCCCTGACGCAGTCCTCAACGAATTTAGGGTTTTTATGAGCACGTTCCACAACAGCCGCCTCATCCGTTCTTTTTAACAGTTCGAACATCTGCGAACTCATGGAGTTCTCGATTATATTTATGATCCTTTCAAGTGAGACGAAATTGGTGTCCTGTACCTCAATGGATATGATGCCCCGTCCCCTCTGGTTATGCGTGGGCATGGGTACGCGGCTCAGGAACTTTCTTATAATATCTCCCTCAACACCGAGCGCTTTTAATTCCTTTTTGGCTTTATCGCGCATTATTTCCTGGGCGCAGGGGCAGGCTGTTATGCCAAGCACTTCAGCACCGATCATTTTTCTCACGGTCAGTTCGTTATCCCTGATGGCTCTTGCTTCTGCAAAAATGTTAACGACTTCCTGGCAGTTTATCTTTGATACGGGGGTTTCCCGCTTAACGACGTATTCTGCTCTCATCCTGACCTCGGCATTGAGAGCATATTCGTGCCTGTCGATAAGTCTTTTTGAAACCTCCCCGCACAGGTCCTCGATCTCATATACGGGTGATTTTATCATCTCTTCAAGGACTTCGTCTATCGCTTCAAAGTTCCTTGACAGGTTGGCGCCTTTACGGTCAGACGGCAGGTCTACAAAGATATCGAACGTTGATACCAGTACGATGGGGCGTTTGTCTTTTCGCGCTACTTCAACAAGTTTCTTAACATCTGTTACCCCTACTCTTGTTAATGTAATGGGGATGTCAGGCAGGTTTGCCTGGATATCGGGCAAGTGTACAACAGGGAGTTCCATTATTGCTCTCCAGAAGTTATGAAGTATTTTCTCAATAAGTGACTAATTAGGGACTGATACTTATATTGTGGGATAAACTTTTCGAAAAGTTGTGACCGTTTTAATTTGTATTGTTGAATTTTTACTTCTACTATTGGTTTGGCAGTGTGAGCAAACTTCCTTCGGTTTCATCATATAAATTCATAAAACGTCTTCTCAAAGCCGGTTTTGATTATGCGTTTTGAAGGAAAAAACGCAGGGGATGAATATCCCATGTGCAAAACTTTTCAAAGAAATGCCATTTTTAAAAGGACTATCAGAGCAACCAGAAGATCGAGGAATACAACTGCACCGAATATCCCTAATCCTATGAGGATCAAAGTGGCATTCTTATTAACGAAGGATGTTATTCCTTTAACGGAATCAAGGGTGCTATTGATGCCGGACAAAGTCTTCTTTGATTCCTCAAGGTTACCGTTAACAAGATCAAGGGTAGTCTCAATTTTTGGCTGCTCCTGGTTCCTGACCCTTTCCAGTATTTCTTTTAACTCTTCAAGCGTCTGCGGAATGACTCCGGGCTTATCTTCCCACCTATATTTTATCTTATCTACTTTTTTGCTGATCTTTAATAATTCACGGTCATAAAAATATTCCTTTGCCCGGAAAAAGGCATAGTTCCTCTGGTAACCTTCGAACTTGGTATTAAGTGCTGCGGATACTTTTACCCCGTGGGGCTGTATGGTGGCTAAGGATTTTTGCGGTCTTTTAGCCAGAACCATGTTCAATCGCCCAATAGTCTCAATTTGTTTTTTCAAAGTACCTGTATCAGATGCCATGGATTCGTATTTCTTAACAGGCTCTACTCTATTCTCATCAATTCCGGACCCGCCGGAAATAGTCGGGGGATTACCTCCTTTAACAACATTTAAACCCGCCACCTTTATACCCTTTTCAGTTATATCGAACCTGGTTTCCGGGATATTTCCCATGGCGTTCATCAATTGTTTTGAGATATTGCTTCTTTTGCCGATCAGCCCCTTATAGAAACTGGTATCCATTTCAAATGCTTTTAGCTTTTCCTTCATTTCAAACGTTAATTCAATTTCGGGGATCGGGACTTTTTGCCTTATCACAAAGAGTTTCTTGATCTCTTTCAAAGTGTCCTCAGTAACTTCCAGGTTATCCTCCACCGAATCCATGATGGTCTCGATTTTCGGTTGTTCGATCGTATTGAAACGCTCCAGCGTTTCACTCGCGTTATAGATGGTTGTCGTGAGAATTCCGGGTTCCTGGTAAAGTATTTCATTGATCTCATTATTTACAACAACGAGACTGCTGACGAGCTGTATCCTTTTCATCATGTTTTCCAGGGTGTCACTCAAGAAATCCCAGCCGAAATCCGACGGCTCGGTCAACCCGAGATCATTAATCTGTTTTTCAAGATCGGCTTTTATATTCCTGAGATCAGCCAGCCTTTTTTTCTCTTCTTCCCATAGCTCTGATTCATCCCTTGGAGACAACCTTTTTATGGTTATCAATTCCTCGGTTTCTTTCAGGAGAGAAGTCAGTTGTTTGCCTACTTCTTCGGCTGTGGTTCCAATGACAGCCAGGGCAGTCCCTGCCTGCTCTGCAGCATTTCCAGCCTGCTCTGCGGCTCCTCCTGCCTGATAGGCAGCCTTTCCTACGTTATAGAGTCCTCCGGTAAGGACTCCAAATACCCAATCATCCCATGCCATATTCTTACCTCCTTAGATCGCGATCAATCATTTTGCGATAGCTTATAACATAGTCGTCCCACTAAACTCTCTTATTGATCGCAGTTTATTATATTGGTATAGGGATATATAAAACCAACGCGGATTGTGGGTCTTTCCAAAATCGATATTTTTTGAGGCAAGGTATGCTTTGCTGAATAGCCCAAATTATGGAATATTTCAGAAATTTGCTTTTTTATAATGCTTTCGGCATTTTTATCTCTTTCATTGTTATTTTATATATTAGTCGTGAAAGATTTAATATTAACTCTTAACGGCAGGACGAACAGCCTTGACAATCAATAATATGATCTCAATGGATATCGCAGGTTGTAGTGGGGAGTGCCGGCGGCGGGCGGGTTATGATATATGGGAGCCTGGGATGCATTTCGGGGGGTAGATGCATATTGCCTTTTGGAGTATAAGAAACGGGTAATGTTTGGAGTTTCTTTACAGGCGCAGACTGAAAGGCGCATTTTTTAGGGTGGAAAATAACTGAAACAATGACCTGATGGAGTAATTCTTATGTAATTGAAAGATCAATTATTCAATATGTCTGAAACAATAGATTCGGCAGAAATTTTGCATGAATTAAGGACAATTAGAGAAGATCTTGATTACATTAAGTGCCATATGGTAGACATTGACTCAATTCTGACAGAAGAGGATTTTCTTTCTTTGCAGGAATACAGGAAAGAAAAAGCCACAGGTTTACTTACTTCTCATGATGACCTTAAGAATGAATTGGGAATATGATATTTGATATTAAATATTCAAGGCAAGCGGTCAAATTCCTGAAATCCCTTGATAAGAAGCTTGTTTTGAGAATCCTCAGCAAGATTGAAAAATTAAAAGAAGAACCTATCCAGCACGATTCCAAGACAGTTGAAGGGTATGGTGAGAAATTATTTAGAGTAAGTGTAGGAGATTATAGAATATTGTATGAGGTAGATTATAAAAATAATCTTATAGGGATCGTGAAGATAGAAAAAAGAGCAAGAGCTTACTGATAATACTTTTAGAATTTCAGGTTCCGGGGCTGCATTTCGGGTTATGGCAGCCGATTTTCAGGTTATCCCGGTTAGCGCCGGCGCCGGGCTGGTTGGGATATATGGGCACGGGGGCACATTTTCGGCGTGGGCGGGGGTGGGGTGGATGAATATTGCTCTTGAGAATATGAAAATAGGGTAATGTTTGAAGTGTCTTTGTGTGATTTCAGCGTCGGTGATTATATATAATGCATTGAAAATAGGGATTATGATGAATCAACCGCAAGATAAACAGATTCGCTCTTCAATTGCTATGGCAAAATCAAAGGATTCTGATAGAAAATCAGAGTTGCAGGCAATAAATCGAATTCTTGATCGCAGGCATGAAGTGTTAGTGGAACTCAGTTAGTCTTTCTTCATAAGTCCCATACTCCTGTAATCTTCGGTTGTAGAGTTCCTTTCGGAATTTGTAAGCTTCTGAAGCCTTATAATCGAAGCGGTAACTGTTCTTCTCCAAAAATCTTTCTGTTGCTGTCAGTGCTGTTCTATGGTTGGCGTCCGGGAATGCCTGCAATAGAATTATATTTTTAAGATAATACGCCGCTATCTCTATGACCGTCCTGTTTTCAGGTGCGAGTCCGATCAACTTCTTCAATTCATTGATCTTAATTGGATAATCTTCGCTTCCGGTGTACTCTATTCTATGGTCTTTTAATGCTCTTATTTTTATCTGCTCGTTGATATCTAACAGATTTTCTAAGGTGAGTAGGTTTAGAGACATAGTTGAGTTTCTTCAGTTTTATTCAAGAGAAAGATCAAAATTTCCATGCACTATTTTGTATTCCCGGCATCGTATAAAAAAGGTTTGTTTTATTATCTGTATATGCGCTTATTGGGGATCGCCGGCGCCGCGCTGGTTATGATATATGGGCAGCCGGGGGCGCATTTTCGGGGGGACGGGGGAACAGGTAGGTCTGTTTGCCTTTTAAAAGCGTAAGAAAAACGTCAATGACCCCCGAATAGAATTCGGAGGGCATCAGGAGGATGCTCGATGTTTTCATGTATCCATTGGTTTACCTGGATTCCGTGTTTATTTTCATGCGCAGCTTTTAAAAATAGATGGTGGCTAAAATATTCGCTTATGCAGAAGTTACTGCATTGATGGTTGATATGAGTGAAATCATGGTTTGCCACCTTATCATTCATATACAATATTACCACTTATAGTCCCCGTTGGTTTAATTGTAAGGTCGATATCTTTATTTAATGTAGAGCCTTGAGTTGTATATACTATGATCGAATTATTTTGATAACATTCAGGGTCTTTATATGCTTGAAGAAAATAAGTCCCTGCTGGCACATGTATAGAATAATTTCCTAATTCATTTGTCGTCGTCGACTCAATAATTGAAGAAACAACTGCTCCAGATTTTGCTATTCCAGAACATTTTACTCTACCCTGTACTATTCCAGAATTACCTAAATAGAATCTAGCATAACTATATTGGATTGTCCATATACTAGCAGGGTACCAAGTATAAACCGCATAATAATATCCTTGCGGGACTTGAGTATTATTAGTATAATTTTGATACCAACTCCCTACTTTAGAACCTCCTGGAGAAATGTCTATTATAATTAAACTTCCAATTGGACTATAAACATTATTGAAGTTATCATCTACAATATACCATGGAGCAGTCGACGGTAATACAATTGTATCAGTTCCAACATTTGTAAGAACGAAATTTATATTTTCTCCAACATCATAAACCTGTTTATTTGTTATAAATGTTACTTCAGATGCTTCAGCACTTCCTATCCCTACCAGTATCAATATGACTATTGACACTATTGACCTTACCTTTATGTAATCCCTTAATACTAAATAAGTCTTAAACATTATCAATTTCCAACCATCCTTCCAGTTTATATTTTAGTATTCGGAAATTATATATACTTTGGTATTAGACATTCAAAAATGGAAATTCCTAAACGATATTCTCGTAGAGTTATGGAAAGGTCATTTTATTTTGTTGTCCTTTGAATAGATTTCTTGAAAGACAGGAAATGTTTTGTATTTATATCGCTTCATAAGAGCATGATAACGAGCGCGGAGAGCAGTCACCGGTATACCAGTACGATGTACGAGGCCTGTATATACCGTTTTCAACACTTATTCCCTCTCCTTCACCAGCACATCCACCACACTCGGATCAGCCAGCGTCGTGGTATCCCCCAGATCATTTACATCCCCCGCCGCGATCTTCCTCAGTATTCTCCTCATTATCTTCCCTGACCTCGTCTTGGGCAGCGCATCCGCGAACTGGAGCTTCTCAGGCTTTGCGATGGGACCGATGGTATTCCTTACATGTTCGATAAGCTCAGCCTTGAGTTCTGCGGTCTTTTTCACACCCTCCTTGAGCGAGGCAAAAGCATAGATCGCCTCACCTTTAATATCATGCGGATACCCGACCACAGCAGCTTCTGCAACTGAAGGGTGGGAAACGAGCGAGCTTTCTATCTCAGCTGTACCGAGCCTGTGACCTGAGACCTTTATCACATCATCTATCCTTCCCATTATCCAGTAATAGCCGTCCTCGTCCTTCCTCGCGCTGTCGCCTGTCTGGTAAAGTCCGGGGAAGGCTGTGAAATACTTCTCTATGAACCGTTCATGGTTCCCGTAAACCGTCCGCATCATGCCGGGCCAGGGCTTCTTTATCACAAGCTGCCCGCCTTCATTAGCCGCCGCCTCTGTGCCGTCAGGTTTCACGACCATCGGCTCGATGCCGGGGAAAGGGAGCGTGGCAGAACCGGGCTTTAGCGGCGTGGCGCCGGGAAGAGGAGTTATCAGGATGCCCCCGGTCTCGGTCTGCCACCAGGTATCCACTATCGGGCAGCGCCTGTTACCGATCAGGTTGTAATACCACATCCATGCTTCGGGATTAATGGGCTCACCTACGGTGCCAAGGAGCCGAAGGCTGAAGAAGTCTTCCTTTGTTGGCCACTGGTCGCCGCTTCTTTCAAGCGCCCTTATCGCAGTTGGCGCGGTATAGAATATCGTTACTTTGTACTTTTCAACGATCTCCAGAACCTGTCAGGTTTGGGGTAATTTGGAACTCCTTCGAACATCACTTCTGTCGCGCCTGCTGCAAGAGGTCCATATACGATATAGCTGTGACCCGTCACCCAGCCTATGTCGGCTGTGCAGTAGAAGATATCCTCATCCCGGTAATCAAATATCCATTTGAAGGTCGCAAGTACATAAAGCAGGTACCCGCCTGTGGTATGAAGCACGCCTTTGGGTTTGCCCGTGCTTCCGCTCGTATAGAGAATGTAAAGCGGGTCTTCGGCATCCATCTCCTCTGGTTTGCATTCACCAGAGACATTCTTCATTTCCTCATGCCACCAGACATCCCTTCCACTCTTCATCGAAACCTTGCTTCCCGCACGGTTAAAAACGATAACATTCTCCACAGGACTGTCAGCCAGCGCCCTGTCCACGTTCTCTTTCAAGGGGATGGTCTTTCCTGCCCTGTAACTTGCATCAGCCGTAATGACCATCCTGCATGCGCTGTCATTGACGCGCTCACGAACAGCATCTGCACTGAACCCTGCGAACACCACATTGTGTATCGCGCCGATCCTTGCGCATGCGAGCATGGAGATAACAAGCTGCGGGATCATCGGGAGATATATCGCGACCCTGTCACCTTTTTTTATGCCTCTTTTTTTCAGGACGTTCGCGAATTTACATACCTCATCATACAATTGTTTATAGGTGTATGTGGCAACGTCTCCACCATCTCCTTCCCATTTTATGGCTATCCTGTCGCCCCTTGTTGAAAGATGCCTGTCAAGGCAGTTGTACGACGCATTCAGTTTTCCTCCTTCGAACCATTTGCATATTGCCTTTTCAGGATCCCATGAATAGACATTTTTCCATTTCCTGTACCAGGAAATCTGGTCAGCCAGTTCTCCCCAGAAAGATGGCGGGTCGTTAATGGAGCGTTCGTATATTTTCTTATATTCATCAAGATTTTTTATATATGCTTTTGATATAAAATCTTTTGAAGGATTAAATACCCGTTTTTCTTCAAGTAATGATTCAATAGTTGTCTCTGCCATCAAGTCTCACCTTTTTATAAGTGTAATAATAACTATTCTTAAATATAAAAGTTATCTTGCTACAAGGACAGTGCACTTAGCCTTCTTTACTACTGCCAGAGCCACGCTACCCAATTCCGGATTTATCTCCGATTCGCCCTTTCCCCCAAGTACGATGGTATGTACCTTATACTTCTCAGCGGCATCAAGTACTGCCCGCGCTATCGTATCTGCCATGGCGCCCTGCTGAGGCATACGCTGCATGCTTACGCCGACAAGGAGTTTGTTCACCTCTACTCCCATCTTCTCCCCCTCCTCAATAACGCGGTTCAGCACATTCTCGCCCTTTGCGGTGCGTTCCTCCCGTTCAGAGTCTTTTCTGCCCACGGCTATGTAGATAGCAGCTATACGGATATTGTAAGAACGCGCGATCTTCATGGCTGCTATTTCTGCTTTCCTTGCGTATTCAGAATCATCAGTAGCTACAAGTATCTCATATTTTGTCATGCTTTTACCTCCAATTTCCGTATTTTCTGCTCAAGTTTATCAACGGCTACCATAAGACCGAATATAATTGCCTGTGGTCTTGGTGGGCACCCAGGAATATACACATCTACAGGTATAAACCTGTCTACTCCGCCCCCGCTTGCATACGTTTCCCCGAATATGCCACCATTGCATGCACAAGATCCCATTGCTGCCACAAGTTTTGGTTCAGGAGTTGCATTGTATGTCTTAAAAAGCGCAAGTTCCATGTTCCGTGTGACCGTTCCTGTTACGAGAAGCATGTCAGCATGGCGCGGCGAGGCTACGATATGAATACCGAATCGCTCCATGTCGTATATCGGATTTGCCAGGGCGTTTACCTCGACCTCGCAGGCATTACATGAACCTGCATCCACCTCGCGTATGGAAAGCGAGCGACCAAATATCTTCTTTATCTTTTCATGGAGACGCTGCCCCATTATCTCCATTTCATCCTCTACCGTCATACCGTCCTCCTGATAATCGTTAGAAGGTCGTCTTTTTTCTTTGACGCAAGTTCGTATTCCTGTGTGAGCCTGATAGCGCCAGCCGGGCATACTTCTTCGCACCTGCCGCAGAATATGCATCCGCAAATGGAAAGTGTGAGTTTTTTTTCCTTCGCATCTTCAGTAAGCCATATCACGCCAGGCGGGCATGATTTAACACATTCTCCGCAGAATGTACATTTATCAGGGAGCAATTCCGGCATCCCGCGAAATCCTGATGGCGCAATGTCCGGTTTTTTGGGATATTTTGTTGTTACGGTTCCGGTCTTTAGTGTTTTTATCAGGATTTCGAACATTATTTCACCTACATATCATTTCCAGAATACGATAAGCTCAGGCTTTTATTGATGATCGGGAAATCGGGGACGATGTTATCAAGAACCGCATACTCTATGGCAAGCCAGTTGCAGAATGACGGGTCTCGCACCTTGCATCGTTCGATCCTGCCATTTAAAATATGGACCCAGTAAAAAGTTTCGCCTCTTGGCGATTCTGTGTAACCCAGGGCGCAGCCATCCGGTATTTTCCCTGCATCGGTCCTTATTTCGCCTTCAGGGAACCGGGAAATCGCCTGCCGGATCAGTGATATTGATTCATAAACTTCATATGCGCGCACATTTGTCCTTGCATTCACATCCCCTGTTTTGATCACAGGCACCTTAAATTCTAATTCCGTATAAGCTGCATACGGATGATCGCGCCTTATGTCGCTATCTATCCCTGATGCACGACCCGCGGGACCGACAACATGCAGTCCTTTCGCTATCTCAGTAGTTATTCGCCCTGTGGTCTCTATCCTGTCTGCTACGGAGGGAGATGATGCCAGTAGTTCCATAAGTTCCATGAAATCTTTTTGTAGCAAATCAAGTTCCTTCGATATCATACTCTTTTTTATCGCCAATATCACGCCTCACGCCGCCAATGGCGTTCATGCCGCGAAGGAGTCTGCTTCCTGTTAATTTTTCATTGAGCTGCATCACCTGTTCCTTCAATCTGTTGGCATGCGCTGCTCCGAAAGGATAAGCAACATCGGTCGCAATTCCGGCTATGTCGCCAAGATGGTTGTAAATCCTTTCAAGTTCAAGAAGAATACTGCGTGTGTATTTTGTCCGCATGGGAATATCGAAGACCTGCTATCTTCTCGACTGCCTGGCAGAACGCAACCGCATGAGCTGCCGAATTATCACCGGATATCCTCTCTGCAAGGAATACCGCTTTATCGATGCTCATGGTCTCAAAGAGTTTTTCCACACCTTTATGTGTATAAAAATGCCTGATCTCAAGGTTAAGTATAGGCTCACCTGCCACGCTGAACCTGAAATGACCGGGCTCAATAACTCCTGCATGAACAGGTCCTACTGGTATCTCATAGACTCCCTCGCCCTCAACTCTTCGGTAAATATATTCCCCCTTCACACGCTCAGGTTTTGTCCTGATATCAAAGTCCTTTCTCAGGGGATAAAGCCCGGAAGGCCAGTCCTCGAAGTGAATGAGATGCCTGGGGTCAGGGTGACCGACTGGTACAAGCCCGAACAAATCCTGTATTTCGCGCTCATACCAGTTGGCTGAGGGTATCTTATGTGTAAGCGTGGCGAATTTTGGAAGTTTTTCCTCGACTTTGATCTGTATTATTATGAACGAATCGCCTTTGCATGAGAAAACATAATGTATCTTAAAGCATCCGTCCCTGACTCTTTCATCAGTTGCGAACATTAAGAGAAGAGGGGATTTAAGTGTGTGGTACAGGTAGTCACAGATATGTACCGCATTGTTTTTCTTTATTGTGAGATAGGTCTCGTTATTTGAAACCTTTACATCCAGGATCAGGTTCCCGAATTCTTTTCTGATTGCTTCGATATATTCTTCTGACATTCTATCATCTCACGATTTCCACAACTCTCATGATCATCTCGTAGAATGGCGCAGGGATGTAAACTCCAAGGACTATCACGAACACCATCAGAATACCCATTGCTAAAAGCGTCCATCTGCTTACCTCTCCTTTTTCAACGCCTGGTTTTGGCATCCCGAAAGCCATCCTGCTGACATTGTTGAAAAATCCTGCAAATATCATTATTATAAACACAAGGAACAATACCGAGGCAATAATATGCCCCTGTGAAAAACCTGATGCAAGTATGGTAAATTCACTGATAAATATGGAAAAGGGGGGAGAACCCGTTATTGCTAGCGCCCCTATCACGAACATTGCGCCTGTGGCAGGCATTGTTTTCACCACGCCGCTCACGTTGAATATCTCTTTGGTGTCATGCTTGAGAAGGATATTCCCCGCGCCAAAGAACATCAGGGACTTTGTCATGGCGTGGTTGAACATGTGCAGTATTGCCCCGAATATGCCATATACGCCGCCAAAACCAATACCCAGGGCGATTATACCCATGTGCTCAACGCTTGAATATGCCAGGAGACGCTTGTAATCTTCCTGAAGCAGTATGAACGGCACTGCAATGCCAAGTGACAGGAGCCCGAATATGATCAAAAGGTTGCTGGTAAAAGCCTCGCCTGTGGATTTCGAGGCAATGGTAGAGAAGCGTATAATGCCGTACATGGCGCAGTTAAGAAGCACCCCTGAAAGAAGCGCGCTCACAGGGGTCGGGGCTTCGCTGTGGGCATCGGGAAGCCAGGTATGCATGGGAGCAAGACCTGCTTTTGTGCCGTAGCCGATAAGGATAAAGATGAAGGCAAGTTTCATTATCGTAGGGTCGAACCTATCTGCAACTGCTATAAGCGATGTCCAATTGAGCGCATCCCCGGTCTCACCAAGGATGTTTACTGCTGCATAGTATGTCAGTATCGTCCCGAACAGTGCAAAGGTTATGCCGACAGTACAGATGATCATATACTTCCATGCCGCTTCGACAGAGGATTTCCTTGAATACAGGATCATCAAGAGCGCAGAGACAAGCGTGGTCATCTCGATGGCGATCCATAGACCGAGGTTGTTCGTAACGCCAACAAGCAGCATGGTGAACATGAATATATGGAACAGCGAATAATACAATCTCAATTTCTTCAGGTCAATGATCTCATGTTCAAGTTCGTGCCCCATATACCCGACCGAGTATATCGACGCCACAAAACCCACAATGGACACGATAAGAACGATAAATGCGCTAAATGCATCTGCGAACAGGGCGTTCTGCCATGTGATAATGACTTCATGCCTGTAAACCTCAACTACGAGTGCTATTCCAAGGATCAGCGTAATGATCGAACCAAGTATGCTTAATGTCTCGACCTGCTTTCGTGAACGTGCGAAAAAGCATAATATGCTGGTGAGAAGTGGCGCAAGAAGAAGATATTCTATCATGGTATCACCCAATCAGCGTTTTGAGCATATCGGTATCTATCGTCTCGAACGTCTTATTTATCCTGAAAATGATGATACCCATTATCAGCACCCCTATCAGCACATCGAAGAATATCCCCAGTTCGACCAGGAGCGGCATGCCGTTCGTGAGCGATATCGCCCCGAGGAAAAGCCCGTTCTCCATGATAAGTATCCCCAGCATCTGCATTATGGCTTTTTTGCGGCTTATCATAATGAAAAGACCGATCGAGACAAGGGACATGGATGCAGACAGTGCAAAACTTGAAAGCTCTGTTATCACGTTTATAGACCTTATAAGGTAATATGAAATAACTACAAGAATGCCGCCAATTATCAGCGAGGGCGATATGCCAACATACAGGGCGATCTCCCTCTTCACCTTGATCTCACGGATAATATAAATGAATATATAAGGTATTAGCATGGCTTTAATTGCAAGGGTCAGGATAGCAACAATGTAGATGTCTATTTTTCCGGTTGAAAAGGCTACGACCCCGGCGACGCATGCCAGTAAGAAGGACTGGATGCCGAAAGCTCTTACGCAGGAATAAAGCCGCGTTGAACCCAGGATCAGGAAGGTAGAAGCAAGGATCAGCGCAATGAGAAGCTGCATTATGCCGGTACTGAATACAATCTCCATATTTTATCCTCCTTTTACGATAATGAATGATACAAGTGACAGGAACGAAAGCATAAGGGAGATGGATAACAGGTCAGGAAGCCTGAACAGTCTCCACTTGGCGGTCGATGTCTCAACTATTGCCATGATAGCGCCAAGTACAACTATCTTGATAAGAAAAACAAGGAGTGCGACTGCTATTCCTGCTGCGCTGACCTCCGTTGCGATTCCCCACGGGAAGAAGATGTTTGCAAGCAGGGAAAATATGAGCAATTGCTTTACCATGGCGCCAAGTTCGACTATTGCCAGTTGTTTACCCGAATATTCAAGTATCATCGCTTCATGGATCATAGTTAATTCAAGATGTGTCGCCGGATTATCTACGGGTATCCTCCCGGTCTCTGCTATCGCTATAATGAACAATGCCACGAACGCAAGAAGGTGGTATGGCGAGACTGCGGAAAGCCCCATTGATGAGACTGTCTGCGAGATTATACTGAGGTTCGTTGAGCCGACATTTAGCGCAACAGCGAATATGGAAAGCATGAGAGCAGGCTCTACCATTGAGGCTATGAACATCTCCCTGCTCCCTCCCATGCCGCCGAAAGAACTGCCTGCGTCAAGGGAAGCTAGAGCAGTAAAGAACCGTGCCAGCGCGAAAAGGTAAACCACTGCTATCAGGTCTCCGGCAAATGAAAACGGTAATTCTTCTATGAAAACAGGAACAATGAGACCTGCGGTAAGCACTGCAGCGAATGAGATCATGGGCGCGGCATGGAATATCCACGATACGTTTTCAGATACCACAGAATCTTTGCGCAGCAGTTTTACGATATCGTAATAAGGCTGGAAGATGGATGCTCCTTTGCGTATCTGGAAGAACGCTTTTATCTTCTTGATGATACCGCTAAGCAGCGGTGCAAGCGCGAGGATGATAATTATCTGTGAAATTGAAATAACGATATTTGAGATCACGAGATTCCTCCTAATATTATATACAGCATAAGAATTACCATTGTCCCGAAGATATAGGAAAGATAGGCATGTATGCTGCCGGTCTGGATGTACTTGATAGTTCTTGATCTGCCCAATATAATATCTGTTAATGGTGAATAGATGTATCTTTCGAATATCTGTTCAATGTGCACCTCGAACTTGAAAGATTCTTTGATGAGAGGGGAAACTGTGTAGGATGCCCGCAGTTCCCTTGCAGGGCGGAATATGTTCTTGAACCACATCTGCACGGGTTTTGAGAAGGCGCAGGCAGTATATTCGTTCCTTGCAGTTGAAAAGGGCTGTCCGCATCCCCATGTTTCATAGACCTGATGCTTTCCCCTGGTCTTTACAAACCAGATGACAAATGGTATTGAAATAAATAACAATATCATTAACAGGGTAACTGGCGTTGACAGGGATATCGCGGTCGATGGCATGCCTACGGTTCCCAGGAAACCGAACGAAAAGGATTGATCGAATGCGCCTGTTCCTATAAACTCTTTTGCGATCCTGTCAAGGAACGGGAGTACATAGACCGGTAAGATCCCCAGCAAGACCGATAGCAGTGCAAATATCCCCATTCCGATTAGCATGGGTTTGTTCGGGTCTTTTGCATGTTCGGCATGCTCGCTTCTTGGAAGAGCCAGGAACCCGATGCCAAAGGTCTTCAGGAAGCAGAAAGCAGCAAGCGCACCCGTGAGAGCAAGCGCCGCCGCGCCAACAGGGAGTACTATCCTGATCAATGGATCAGTTGAACTGAAGCTGAATAGCAGTGACTGGAGAAGCAGCCATTCGCTCACAAAACCGCTAAAGGGCGGCAGCGCTGAAATGGACAGCACCCCGATAAGGAATAGCAGTGCCATTACAGGCATCTTTTTGATAAGTCCTCCGAGTTCTTCGATATTTTTTGTGTGTGTTGAAAATAATATGGAACCTGCGCCCATGAATAATAATCCTTTGAATATGGAATGGTTGAGAAGGTGATAAAGCGCCGCAATAGCAGCAATGGCTGAAAGTGCGGGGCTTCCTGATGCAAAGAATATCATTGATGCGCCGATGCCAAGTAGAATTATACCGATGTTCTCTATGCTGCTGAATGCTAGCATCCGTTTTATGTCTGGCTCAATTACAGCATACATTATCCCGGTCAATGCCGATATTGCGCCAAGCGCCAGCACAAGGAATCCCCACCATAAGACGCCAGCTCCCAGGAAATCAAAGAATACGCGGATGAACATGTAAATTGCGGTCTTTATCATTACGCCTGACATTAGCGCTGAAACGTTGCTCGGAGCGGCAGGATGGGCGTAGGGAAGCCAGATATGAAGAGGCACGATACCTGCTTTTGCCCCGAAACCAATAAGAGCGAAAAGGAACGCCAGGTCTTTCAGGAGGGGCGGCATTGTCGAACCGTAAGCAGAGAAGCTCTCAAAACTGAAATCCCCGCTTGCTCCCGCAAAAATAAGGAACGAAAGCAGAATGAACCCTGTCCCGATATGCGTCATAACTATATAGACAAATCCGGCTTTTCGTGTTTCGGGTTTTTCATGCTCAAAGATCACAAGGAAAAATGATATTACTGACATAAGTTCCCAGACTATCAGGAACATTATGGCATTGTTCGCCGAGACAACAAGGATCATTGAAAGAATGAATATATTATAAAGGAAACCCAGGTAACCGATGTTCTTTTTACCGTAGTATTCCCGGATGTATCCTGTTGAGTATATCGAAACTGCGAATACGGCAACAGAGATCACAAGGATAAAAAATGCCGAGAGCCTGTCAACAAAAAAACCGAACTTCAAGAAAGAAGAGCCCGAAAGGGATAACGAAAACGGTTCGCCGAAAATGATCGATATTGAAAAAATGATCCCGAAAACAGATGCTATTGACGCGCTCAAGAAGGAGATATATGTGGAAAGCCTGTCTTTTTTATTGAAAACGATGGATAGTATTGCACCGATCAGAAAAAAGATGATAATTCCGTAAAATAAATTATTATACATCATAGACCTCAAAAAAATATCGTTTTTATCGTCCTTCGAATTTAATTGCAGACACAATTGATGTCAGAATATTGAATCCCAGCTTTTTTATATTTTTATAATTAACAACAGAGCCACTTATTACAAGTGTTTTTATATTTAAGGTTAACCTGAAGATAGGTATTGATTATTCATGTAGGAAAAACGTGATTTTGACATTTTATTCGTATTTGCACGAAATGAAGCTTTATAAGTATAAACATCCTAATATGATTATAAACGTCAACTATTATGAAAAATAGAAATAGAAATCAAGAAGCCAATCCAAAACACCAGAAGCAGGTTCATGAAAAGAAAAGACAGAATATCCTATGGAAACAAAGGAATATAAGCAATAAATATGAAGTAAAGAAAAGATTGGCTTTTAAAGGTTACGTTACCGGAACGATATCAGCTTATAACGTAATGATAGAACGAAAAGTGGGATCTGGACTGCTCGATGAAGAGAAAGCAGATATAATGAAAGAGGAATTCTCACACAAGATGGGTGTTTTTATTCAAATGTGGTCTGAGGATGAAGAGAAATTGCTGAAAGAAAAGATTGCAGAACTGCTCTCAACAAAAGAAGAGACCGAACCAAATAATCCTGTCAGTTAAGCTCCCTTCTCCCCCTCACACTTGCCGTCCCCATGCCGCCAGCAACAACAGAAGCGCTCCTTTCTTATGCGCCGCCGGGCACAAACTTTCTTTCTTCATTACTGGCATTTCCCCTACCCCCCGCTTCCCACATATATCAATGCAATAACAAGCGTGATCAGGATATACAACAAATATAAATGAATGCTGCCTGTCTGAATGACCCTCAGGACTCTTGACAAAGCAAGAACGATCCATGCAACAGGTGAGTATAGATACTTCTCAAATATCGGTTCGATCTCGGATTCAAAAGCAAACCTCTCCTTGAAATATGGCGAACCCGCATACGTTGTATGTATCTCCCTGTGAGGGCGGTATATATTGACGAACCACATCCTTATCGGTTTTGAAAATGCTGTGGCTGTGTACTCATTCCTGCCTGTGGTCACGGGTTGTCCGCAGCCCCATGTTTCGTATGTCTTCGTACCTGTTCTTCCTCCGGCTGCCAATGCCAGTATCAGGATAATCGGGAGTAAAATAAAAAGCAAAAGGAATATCCACAATGTCGAGATGCTTCCTGCCCCTGAAGCTATAGAGAAGTCAAAAGTGATCTTCGATATTACACTTGTTCCCACAAGAGGAGATGCGATCTCATCAAGAATACCTGCAAAATAAAATGGAAATATCCCAAGCGCTATGCATAGGACAGAAAGAATGCCCATCCCGAACAGCATGCTTGCCGGCACTTCTTTTGCATGCTTTGCATGCTCGCTCCGGGGAAGGGCAAGGAAGCTTATCCCGAAAGCCTTTACAAAACACGCAGCAGCAAGAGCGCTTGTGAGGGCAAGGGCTGCCCCGCTTGAAAGTATTGCTATCTTTGTAATATTATCCGAAAGATTGATACTGAGAAGCTGCGACTGGAAGGTGAGCCATTCGCTTACAAAACCGTTGAATGGAGGCAGTGCAGAGATGGATACTGAACCGATAAGGAAAAATAGCGCTGTCCATGGCATCTTTTTTATCAGACCGCCCATCTCTTCGATATTCTTTGTATGGGTTGAATATATCAATGAGCCCGCGCCCATGAAAAGCAGGGACTTGAAAACCGCGTGGTTCATTGTGTGATAGAGGGCTGCGATCAATCCGAATGCTGCAAGTTCCGGATGCCCCAGGGACATAAATATCATGCCAACCCCCACACCTATCAGGATGATCCCTATATTCTCAACGCTGTGGTAAGCAAGCAGTCTTTTCATGTCGTGTTCCATCAACGCGTACATAACCCCAAGAAGCGCAGACGCGGATGCAATGATTAGAAGCGCCATTCCCCACCACATGCTGGTTGCTCCCAGGAAATCAAACGAAACGCGGATCAGCATATATATCGCGGTTTTGATCATCACGCCTGACATCAATGCAGATACGTTGCTCGGAGCGGCAGGATGCGCATAAGGAAGCCAGATGTGAAGAGGCACGATGCCTGCTTTTGTTCCGAAACCAATGAGAGCAAATATGAACACGAGGTCCTTTAGAAGGGGCGGAAGTGATACACCGCTCATACTGTCGAAGTTGAAGCTTCCGCTTGCGCCTGCGAGGATAAGGAATGATAAAATTATGAATCCTGTGCCTATGTGGGTCATTACGATGTAGATAAAACCGGCTTTTCTTGTTTCCGGTTTTTCATGCTCGTAGATCACCAGGAAATAGGATATGACCGACATCAGTTCCCACACTATCAGGAACATGACCGCATTGCTGGCTGTGACAACTAATATCATCGAGAGGACGAAGACGTTATAAAGAAACCCCAGATATCCGATGTTCTTCTTACCGAAATATTCGCGCACGTATCCTGTGGAGTATATCGAGACAGCAAGGGCTGCAATTGAGATCACAAGTATAAAGAACGCTGAGAGACCGTCAACAAAAAAACCGAACTTTAGAAAATAGGAATCTGAAAGGGATAACGAAAAGTTTTCGCCAAAAATCACTGATAGTGAAAAAACGACCCCGAAAACCGATGCTATTGCTGCGCTCAGGAATGAAATATAAGTAGAAAGCCTGTCTTTCTTATTGAAAACGATCGAGAGTATTGCGCCGATAAGAAAAAAAATGATAAGTCCGTAAAATAATTTATAATATATCATAGACCTCAAAAAAATATCGTATTTATCGCCCTTCAAATTTAATTACAGGCACAGTAGATGTTAGAATGTTGAATCCCAGCTTTTTTATATTATTATAATGAACAACAGACTTTAGTTTAGAGACGTTTTTGTATTTAAAGTTAATCCGGGAAACTCCCATCAATACAGCCATTGTTTTATGTTTCAACGGTATAAATAATGAAAAAGTTGTTTACAGTTAACCGAAAAAGGTGTTGAGTAAAATAGACAGAAATATTTAAGATGCCTTACTTCGTTATAATCATGTATTAATATTCTTTTGGAAAAAACGCTATATACAGGCCTCGAACATTTGTCCGGGGTATACCGGTGACTGCAAGCGATAGGCGTTCTCGTGCATTCGTTGAATATCTTGAACCAGAATAACATTCGTGATTCTCAAATTGGGGCACGAATAAAACTACAAAGAATATGAATGGAAAAATAAAGGGCATGGATAAATGGAGCATAATCGTACTTCAGTATGCATCAAATCTAATATCCTTAAACATTAGTGAGTTTATTGGCCGCAAAAAAAAGCTAATATTCTAAGATATTTTGAAACCTCTTTTTAATACTACAAGCAACAATCCAAAAATACCACTTAAGACTTCAAAACCAGGAATCGAATTCTGCGAAGGATTTGCACCTGCATTTTTGGCAGAATCTTGTACAGACCTAACCTTTATAGGTAGTTTCAGAATATAATCCTCACCTTTTTCTTTGTCATCACCAAAATAATATACAATCCTGCCATTAACATTAAAATCCCCTATCTGATTAGATTTTATTTTTACTTCAATATCCTTCCCATCTCCCGGCTCAAGTTCATAATGAGTTGAGAATTGTCCAGCGGCCACCTTACTGAATTCAGATGAGGTTACACTCATGCCAGAAGGCGGAATTATGATTACCTGAACATTCATCTTTGGTTTTGTGATCAGGTTAACCGCTGAAAGTCTGAGTAAAATATCTTCACCAAGCACGACATCTGTTTTCTCCCCGTGAAAACTCACACTGGTGGATGATTTAGAAGGTTGTCCTGAGGATGTTGAGATACTTTTTTCCGAGGGGGGAATTGTCGCTGTTTCTTGGACATAATCGGAAACTGGAGTCGCGGTTATGGTATATTGAGGAGTACTTGAAACAGTCGGAATACTGGCGTCGGGAGTGCTTACTGGAGATGTTGGAGATGCAGAGATATATTCTATTGTCACAGAAGTTACTCCATTGTTGCCCGAAGTATCTGTAGCTCTAGCATAAATTGTATTCGAGTCTGAAGATAATGTTACTTGTTTGCTCCATGAGGTTGTGCCTGATGCAAGCTGCCAAATACCAATACCTACCTTGACTTCCACTTTTCTAAGGCCAATGTTATCAGATGCTGTTCCGCTCAAAGTTATAGTATTTGTAGAGAATGTTTGTCCATTTGATGGTGAAGAAATCAAAATAGTTGGCAAAATTGTATCCGGTATGGGGGTTGGTGTTGGAGTTGGTGTCGTTGGTGAAGGCGAAAATGCGTAAAGATTGCGACCATTTGAACCAACATATATTTTTCCATTTGAAACTGCAGGAGATGAAATAAAATTGCCACCATATCCTTGAGTGGGATATTTCCATAATATATTTCCAGAATTTGCATCCAATGCATAGAAGTACCCATCAATACAGTTTGCATATATCACTCCATTTGAAACTGTGGGAGATGAAAAAACACCTATAGAACTCCATTTAAGACTTCCAGTGTTTGCATCGAGCGCATATAAATAACCATCAGATGATCCAATGTACACGACTCCTCCAGAAATTGCAGAAGAAGCTGCAACTTTGGCCCCTGTTTTATATTTCCATTTTAAAACTCCTGTATTTGCATCCAATGCATATATGTAGGTATCATCGGAGCCAACATATACTACCCCACCAGAAACTGCAGGGGATGAAATAACAACTCCACCAGTTCGATATCTCCAAACTAAGGTTCCCGTACTTGCATCCAATGCATATATGTAGGTATCATAGGAGCCAACATATACTACGCCACCAGAAACTGCAGGTGAAGATAAAACAGCGCTACCAGTTTTATATTTCCATAATAAGCTTCCGTTATTTGCGTCAAATGCATAGAGATTAGAATCACCTGATCCAATATACACTACTCCCCCAGAAACTGTGGGGGAAGATCCAATAACATCTCCAGTTAAGTATTTCCATTTTAAAACTCCCGTATTTGCATCCAATGCATATACATTTTTGTCACCGCCAATTCCACCTACAAATAATATATTGCCAGAAATGGCAGGAGTTGAAATAGAAGTTTGCACGCCCCAGCCATCAGTTTTGTATTTCCATTTTAAACTTCCGCCTGTATCCACATCAAGTGCATACACATAGTTATCTAATGAAGAAACATAAACTATGCCATTTGAAATACTTGGAGAAGATGGCCAGTTACCGATATTATAATACCATGACAACTCCAATGGTGATTTAATCAACTCATCAGTAATACCCGAATGCTCAACATCGTTCCTAAACATGGGCCAATCACCTGCTTGCACTATTTGTATCATACTAAGAATTGTAAGCATTAAAAGCAGAATTCTTTTCCTACCCATTTTTCAAATCCTCCCATTAGTACTAATACTTATTTTATTATTTAAATTCTTAAATTTGTGTCTTAAAATGTAATTCTTCGCCACACCAGCATTTATAGTTTCTTTTTTCAGCGCAAGTTTGACCATAATAAATTGTACTATGCCCACCTATACAAATGTAAAATCCTGAAGATTCAATTTCTTCACCACATTCTTCACAAATCAACTCCATTCTTGATCACCAAGAGTTGATGATAAGCACTGAATAGTAATATATACCTTTTTATTTATTCCTGATGCAGAATCCGGAGATTATTTCACCAGGATTCTACATCGAATGTAAGAATGGTCATAGGTGTATGCTTGGTGTATGAACTCAAAAGCCAAACTCATTGATTTCATACGCAATTTACCACCTTTTTATCCACAACGATTCAGGACAAAAGAAACACAGACAAGCGATTACTCATATGCCTGTTCAGTGCCCCCCCCTCACGATTGGCAATGGTAAAAACAACCAATTAGGCGATAGAAAACTTCATGCACATTCCCGTTGATGCCTTGGACTTTAGCGAAGCGGAGTCCGAGGTCATTGACTGAAATAAGCGCTCGTTCTTGCGCATCCATGAGAATATCACAATCCATAGTAACAATGGTGGAGCTAAAATTCGGGGCGTAAAATAAATCTACTTAAAACGGGGACGAATTGTGCCTTGGCTTTTAATTCATACAGGCTCATGAGAACGATCGCCTGGGCTACCTGAACTGAAATCTGTCGTTCTTTTCTGGGTATACTTTTTTTTCTGATTTTTCAGGTAGTAACATTGATATCGAGATTCCCAATATTCCTGTTCCACCCATAAATAAAATAAACCCAGTTTGTCTGTTGCTCAGGGCTATGAGAGCTCCTGCTATCATCATGATTATTGCTAATATAAACAGTACAGCAGTGACTATTCTATGCAAAACACGGTCATCGGTATTCATAATTTTATATTACAATGCCAAAATATTTAAATTATCTGTTTCAGGACTCACGTAATTCCTTCTGTTGCTCCTGAAAATCAAGGATCGGAATCGCTGGAAATCATCTCAAAATATCGATAGAACTATAGAGCTGCGCCCCCTAAGATACTCATTTCAAGCCCCCATCAATTTCTGTATATATGAAATTTTTTTCATCTTTATCTTCAATACTTATAAATTTTAAACCAATTGGTTTATATGGAGAATAGTATGATTCATCTGCGGCTAATATTTTACGAGAATTTAAGAATCATGCTATAGTATTGATAATTCATGAAGGATTATCCTGTCAGGATGTAATTCTTCAAAAAGGTTTAAATAATTAAATCCAATATTCATATCATTGGGTCCAAATCCCAATGATTGGGAATATAAATGGGCAGGATAGGAGTTGAAAAAACAAGGGCTGCTGCTTTAACAGCAGCCCCTGTTTGAGAGATTTCAAGGTATTTCTTATATGAACATCCGGGAGATTATTTATAAACGTATAGCATTTTAAACAGAACATGAAATGCCAGAGGTGCAGCAAGAATGCTGTGATATACCAGAAATACTCAAACGCCCACCTCTGTAAACTACATTTTATAGAAGATGTAGAACGAAAGATAAAGCGAGATATCCGCAAATTCAGGATGGTAGAACGGGGGGACAGGATCGCAGTGGCGATTAGCGGCGGAAAAGACAGCATCGTTCTTCTTTACGTGCTGCATAAGATATTCCGGGATAGGAAAGACCTGGAATTTTCTGCCATCACGATAGATGAAGGTATAAAAGGATACAGGGAGCACACGCTCGAACATGCTGTAGGACTGACTCATAATCTGGGTATCCCGCACGTTATAAAGTCGTTTCGCGAAGGATTTGGCGTCAGTCTTGATGAGCTTACCCGAAAAAAAGAACACGCTGCCTGCACACTTTGCGGCGTGCTTCGGAAAAACCTGCTTAATAAGACTGCGCGGGAATTCGGCGCTCATAAACTTGCCACCGGTCATAACCTGGACGACGAGTCGCAGACAATAATGATGAACTACCTGCGTGGCGACATGGAGAGGTTAAAAAGGATGCTTCCGAACGTGAAACAACCGGGTCTTGTAATGAGGATCAAACCCCTTCGAAGCATTCCTGAAAAAGAGGTGGCGCTCTACGGATTCCTTAACGACCTTCCTGTGAGCATGGATGAGTGTCCTTACGCCGGGGAAGCCCTGCGAAACGATATACGCGAGATGCTCAATAACTATGAAGTAAAACATCCGGGCACGAAATACTCACTCCTCGGAGGGTTTGAGACCATCTCGGAAGCTCTTAGTTCTGCTGATACTGAGATAATAACGTGCAGGATTTGCGGCGAACCTGGAAGCTCCAATGTATGCAAGACGTGCAGGCTGCTTGGAAAACATTAGAAAATTGAATCGCAGTACATAAAAAAGATGCGATGCCACGCCCTCATTGCGGCATCGCTTAGTCTTTAGTATTTCTCCTTCTTATTTTCTATTTTTAATTGCAACGGCTATCGAGACAAAAAGCAGCGTCATGATGCCAGACAGGAAATCAAAACCGGGCATGACGGCTTCACCTTCAGGTTTTCCATTGAGTATGCTTTCAGCTTTTATCTCAGCCTTATGGATTAATTCCTCCGCATACTTGGGGTTATGTGCTCCCCAGGCTTTGTCCGTTTCCACGAATTGCATATTGAAAATTGACTCGTTGTAGATATTCATGTATATTGCACGTTCTTCACCTGAGATCGTTTTTGAGAGATTTCCCGCATTGTTGACCTTTATAATGGTCTCGTTATAATGTTCCCTGATATTTTTTTGCTGGTTCCTGACGAATTTCTCTGCCTCTTCTGCATTTGGGAAACCCTCATGGCATTTCAGGCACACATTAAAGTCAGTTATGAAATCATGGCCTGTTACTCCATCCAGCTTCAAAGTTTCATTGTACGCCCTTGTGTACCTGTGGCAGTCCGAGCATGCTGCATTGGGCTGGTAGATATATGTATCTGTATCAGCGCCACCGATGCTGCGTCTCATTTCGGAACTCGGATGATGAACAGCAGCTCCCGGTTTTGCTCCCTGCATTGTATGGCATGACTCGCAAAGCCTGTTCTTTGGCATTCTTAGCAGTCCTTTATAGGTGTTGTTATGGACATTATGGCATGCAGCACAGGTCAGCCCAAGAGTTACCTCATTCAGTGTCGGTTTATTATGTTCATCGGCAGTTATCCATTCCACTGACTGGCATTTCATACAGGAGTCCGAAGCACTTTTCTGTTTCTTGACAGTGTTCATCGCCTCTTTATGCAAAGATTTATTCCATTCTTCATAGGTGGGATGATGCTCTCCGTTGTGACACCTTCCGCACATTTCGGCAGTGAGGTCCCTGACCATGCTCCTCTTGGTAAGATTCATTCTGGAAAGAATTTCGTGTGTTTCTTCCTCGGTTTTATTCTCCTGGGTATATAAAACATGAATAACGTTTTCTGCGATGTTATTGGATATGTCTCCTGAACCGTGACACACCTCGCATGTCACACCTTTGTATTTGTAGGTCTTTGTTTCATTGTTGTATCCGGTGACATGGCAGGGTATGCAAGATTCGTTCTTATCCATCTTCCTGTCCACAAGGATCTGAAATGCATTGGAATGGTTGGTTTGTATCCAGTTTTCATATTGGTCAATATGGCAGAACTTACAGCCATTTGGTCCTATGTAATTTCCGCCATCATCCTCCGAGCCAAAGGCTGATGCCGGGGTGATAAGTAATATCGCCATCAATATTGATAAGTTGGCGATTATCAGTATTTTTTCTATCTTTCGTGACATGATGCCAGCCTCTTTACGCACTCCGCTTTTACATGGAACGGACAAGTCCCTCTGTGCTTACACCGAATGTTAACAGGGTCGTAGCAGTGGCAGCATGCATAATGTCTGCAATAGCATGACCATTGAGATATAGATCCGCGTTGTTAAGCAGTTCCACGTCACCCATTCTACCGGCCATAAGAGAAATGGTCAAAAGAGTGGCGGCAACTGCTACGTATGAAATGTTCAAGACGACTATTGAATGTTCTTCGAACGTCGATCTTGCTTTGATCAATAATAACAGCGCAATGATTATTGTGGGTACTGCTGTCACAAGCAGGAATGGAAATTCGATCTTAGGGTCCCATCTCTGGTGCGCCTGGGATGCAAGGGCGACAGGTATCAGTATTGTAGCAAGCAAGATCAATGTCAGTTTAAACCCTGAGAGCGGTTTGATCTCAGTCGTTGCAGAATATTCCCGAAGACCCATATACAATAAGAACACAGCTACTGGACCTCCAATCATATGAAGATAATGCAATGATTCATGAGGAAAAGGGTTTGTACCTGTCAATAAATGCTCGACTGAATCACCCAGACCTATAAAACCGGCAGCGACCATTCCTGCCATAATGGAAGGCCAGGCGATCTTGCTTCCTCTGAAGTTCCTGTAGATTATCAATACACCAACAATGCTAGTAAAAAATACTAGTAAACCAGCATAGTTGTGCACGATCTGTTCAAGCATATTATGGTGGCCCTGTACCTGATCAATAAGCAGGTTTCCTTCAAAATAAACCATTTTTATTCCTCTCCGATTTCTATTGACGACATTTTATTAGATGCAAATAATTTACATTACGATTATTATGATTATAATAATACTTGGTTCAAGTAAATAAATCTTTCGATATATATGGCTGTGGGACAAAAATAGGTTATTGTTCATTCTACAACACCTTTAGTAATTATGATGTAAACCCTTCTTCCAATATATTTTTTCGGAACATCTGCCTTTGCTGATGTTCCAAATGGTGTAACAACCCTTTCCAGAAAACCATCTATTTCGCTATCCTTCAAAACCAGTTCTGTTTTTTTAAGTTCAATATTTCTTGCCATACTAGTAGATATTTATAGATATCTATATATATCCTTTGCATCCTAAATAAGATTATGATGAGAAGTGAGGACATTAGGGATAGACTTAAAGAAATGGAAGAGTTTCTTTTAAAGGAATACAAAGATAGAAAGATAGAGAATAAACGAGATTGGCAGACGTATGAACAGCAATTGATGAAAAGGATCAAAGGAGTAATCTGTAATCTTGAACCATTGATAGATCAATCAGTAAATATTGAAATTCTTAGAGGCCCAGGAAGACTTCCAGAGTTAGAACTTAAACAGAGAGTTATTATCCTTTTATTAAAAACAACTATTAGGAGAAAGCAACAGAATGATGGCTTCAATGCTTGGTTTATTTTCTCTCCTTTCAAGAATTGATGTCAGCTATAAGACTGTAGAAAGACTGTATTCGAATCATGATGTTGAAATGGCAATTCATAATCTTCATTTGCTCATTTTAAGGAAAAAAAGGGGTTAAGAATATTGATGCATGCGGAGATGGAACTGGTTATTCATTGACGATAAAAAAGCATTATGCATCTGAAATTCAAGTGCGAAAAGATAATGCAAAAGAGTATACTGGAACCAAAGCTTTTGTTTATTCTTTCAGGTTGCTCGATCTCAAATCAAAAATGTATGTAGCATTTGGAATGAGTTTAAAGAGTGAAAAAGAAGCTTTCGACAGAGCAATGAAAATGATAAAAAAAATTGATGTAAAAATCAATAGCATGAGGCTTGATAAGTATTATAGCTTTTCTTCTTATGTCGATAAATTTGGAGATGCGAAAGTCTATGTCATTCCAAGAAAAAATGCCACATTAAGGGGATCATGGAAATGGAAAGATACCATGGAAGACTTTGTAAATAATACTTTTTCATATATTGGGCAGTATTTTCTTAGAAACAATTCTGAATCTGGATTTTCAGCGGATAAAAGGATGTTTGGATGGAAAGTGGAACAAAAAAAGGGAAGATAGGATTGACACCGCTTTAAATTGCACAGGGATCTGCATAATTTGATGAATCTGTACACCACCGCCTAATTATGATCCCACAGCCGATATATATTCTTTTCCCATATAGCATATAGCCCCCTAAATCGTAGAATCCGAAATATTTTCATCCCGCATAGAAGGACAACTATAAATAGTTCATATCAATAGTAATAATCATAATCATATGACGAAAGTACTTGTAGTTGAAGATAATCCCCTTAACATGGAACTGGTTATTGAGATACTTATAGCGGGGGGCTTTAGTGTTCATGAGGCTGTTGACGGTGAAGAAGCTCTAAAGAAAGCAGAAACTGAGGATTACGACCTTATTCTCATGGATATTGAACTGCCCGGGATGGATGGCGTTGAAGTGACAAAGATACTGAAAAACAAAAATCGAAATATTCCTGTGGTAGCTCTGACATCATACGCCATGAAAGGAGACAGGGAACGTTTTATTTCAGCCGGATTTAATGAATATTTGTCAAAACCCCTTGACATATCGGACTTTCTCAAAAGATTAGAAAAATATAAAAAATGATATGAATGGATTTACTGGAATAGCCATACTTATGAAACTGCGCAACGTAAAATTCATCATTATAATATCAGAGTTAATATTTCTCATAATCCTGTCATGGATTTCATCGAATTTTGTTATAATTCGCCAGGAAATACTTTTGATTATCATAGGGAGCCTGCTGATCATTAATATGGCATTCATGTGGATACGTGAGAAAAATATAATATCGGATCTTTCCAGATCCATAAAAACCCATGTGGTTGAATTAGAGCGTTCCCGTTCAAGGCAAGATATGCTGGAGGAGGCGCTGGCAATTCAAAGAAAAGAGGTTGAAAATAAGGTAGAGGAGAGAACTGAAAAACTGGAAGCTGTAAACCGCAAACTCAGGCAGGAGATAATAGAGCATGAGAAGATTGAGGAGCGCCTGAATAAGTCTGAAGAAAAATACCGTTCATTCCTGGAATCCTCTGAAGATTCTATATATATGGTGGACCGGAACGGCAAATATCAGTATATGAATCCCAAGCATCTGGCGCGGCTGGGTATCGGGAATTTTTACGGGAAGGGATACGGCGACTGCCATCAGGCTGCAGATACTGACTTTTTCATGGAAAGTGTCCAACGCGTTTACGAAACCGGAAAACCAGAGCAGCATGAGCACGAATACATGGGAAAGTGGTTCCTGCGCTCCATGTCCCCGATCAATGACCCTTTGACAAAGTTAGTAACTTCTGTCATCGTTATCTCCGCGGACATAACCGTACGCAAAAAGGCTGAAGAAATAAATAACGAGAATGAGCGCCTTGCCTATGCCAACAAATCAAAATCCGAATTCCTGGCGAACATGAGCCATGAACTTCGAACTCCGCTTAATTCCATCATCGGGTTCACTGAACTGCTGAGGCAGAAAGATAGCTGGTGATATTAATGTAAAACAGGAACGGTATCTGGAAAACGTCCTGAATAGCAGTAAATTCCTGTTAAACCTCATAAACGACATCCTTGATCTCTCCAAAGTGGAAGCCGGAAAGATCGAACTGATAATCGAGAAAAATTCAATCCCCATCGTCATTTGTGAGACAATTTCCCTACTTGAAGAAAGGGCTTCAAAAAATAAGGTAGTCATGAAAACAGAACTTGACCCAGAACTTGATTTTATCGAGGCTGATAAACAGAGGATCAAGCAGATACTGTTCAATCTCCTAAACAACGCAATAAAATTCAGCAAAACAGAAGGGGGGACTATCTGCGTAAGAACGAAAAAGAAAGGTGCCAATGCAAAAATCTCAGTCTCCGATACCGGTATAGGAATAAAGGAGGAAGACCTTGGAAAGCTTTTCAAGGAATTCGAGCAGGTGAATGCTGATATTACACGCAATTACGGAGGCACAGGACTCGGGCTTGCCATATCGAAGAAACTCGTGGAATTGCACGGGGGGAGAATATGGGTTGAAAGCAGGTATGGAGAAGGAAGCACATTCACATTTACGCTGCCTATCTCAAGGGTTGTGCATACGAACGGATATGAACTCGTCCGGAGGCAGCCATGAGGATATTTTACAAATTGATAGCAGGCTTTATTTTAGTAATTCTGCTTACAGCGGCTGTATCTTATATCGGGATGACGGCAACCGGGAATATCAGCCACGCATATAAAAACGTCGTTGAAGAGACGATCCCGGTCATAGAATCTCTTGAAAAACTGAGATACCTGGGTATTAATATACATTTATACACTCACGAATTCATTTTCAAAATAGAATCGAAAGAATTACTTGAAGGACCGGAAGATATACATGGAAAGTTAAAGGAAACGTTTGAACAGTATAACAACACCATAAAAAAACTTGATGTACTTGTGGAAAAATATTTTCCTGACGAAAAGGAACGTAACGATAATCTAAAAAGAATAGGCGAAAAATATATTGGTTTAAGTAATGAACTCATTGAATTAAAAAAAAGCGGCGCTTCTACAGAAAATTATATTGAAATATATCAAGAATTTGAGACTGTAGAAAACGAATTCCTGGCTGCTGTTGACAATGCAACAGAAAATGAAAATGAAGAATTTCAAGAAAGAACGAATTACCTGGAATCTACAATAGCATTGTCCAGGAATTTGGTTTTGATCGTCAGCGTATTGACTTTCATCCTGGCAATTGTGATAGGCTCCGCCATATCCATGTCAATTTCAGGTCCGATAACAATATTAAAAGATGCGGCTGATGATATAAGAAGGGGCAAACTGGATACTGCGGTTGATATCAGATCGAATGACGAGACCGGCGTCCTTGGAGACGCATTCAACAAAATGGTGAGCGACCTTGCGCATGAGATCAAAGAACATAAACAGACGGCGGCAGATCTCAGGGAGAAAAACAGTTTCGTAAAAACAGTGCTTGAATCTCTTCCACACCCGTTCTATGTTATTGATACAAAAGATTACACTGTAACACTGGCAAATTCGGCAGCATGCGTAAATGGCTCTGCTGTTGGTACGGCCTGCTACGCCCTCACGCATAAGGCTGACAAACCATGCTGGACTAAGGGACACCTGTGTCCTCTTGAAGAGGTTAAAAGGACAGGGAAGCCTGCCATTGCAGAGCATTTACACTATGGTAAGGACGGAAACATCAGAAATATGGAAGTCCACTGCTGTCCGATATTTGATGACAAAGGGAACGTTGTCCAGGCGATAGAATATTCTCTTGATATCACAGAGCGCAAGCGGGCACAGGAGGCGCTGGCAGAGAGCGAGGAGCGCTACCGCACCATAATCGAACATTCGAAAGACGTGGTGTGGTCGCTGAATAAAGATGGGCTTTTCACGTTCATCAATAAACAGGCTGAAAACGTAACCGGATACCGGATCAGTGACTTTATAGGCAAATCGTTCTTGCCGCTTTTAAACAGGGACGACATCCCCAGGATGATGGAAATATTCCAGAAAACACTGAGTGGCAAAATGTCGCAGTATGAGCTAACAATAAAACGCCGCGACGGATCTGATCTTACGCTTTTTGTAAATTCCACAGCTTATTATTCAAAAGGGGAGATAACAGGCACACTGAGCTTTGCCCGGGACATCACCCATAGCAAGCTTGCAGAGGTCGCTCTCAGGGAGAGCGAAGAACGCTTCCGCTCTGTGGCTCAGGCTGCAAATGATGCGATAATCTTTTCGGACAGCTATGGAAAGATCATTTTTTGGAACAATGCAGCACAGAAGTTCTTCGGATATGATAGCAGCGAAGTTATGGGTAAACCGATTACTATTCTGATGCCTGAGACCTACAGAGAAGATCATATAAATGTGCTGGAACGGATGCGTACGACAGGTGAGTCACATATTATCGGAAAAACTGTGGAATTCCCTGCACTCAGGAAGAACGGAATCGAATTCCCGGTGGAGATAACGCTTTCTACCTGGAAGACAGGAGAAAAGAAATTTTACAGCGCGATACTGCGGGATATCACGGAACGCAAACGGAATGAGGATATGCGCCGCGATAATGAGCGTCTTGCACTCGCGAACAGAACTAAATCAGAATTCCTGGCCGTCATGAGCCATGAACTGCGAACGCCTCTTAACGCTATCATCGGTTTCTCGGACCTTCTTAAGAAAAAAAATGCGGGGGAGTTGAATGAGAAACAGCAGCGCTATGCTGATAATGTCTATTCCAGCGGGATGCATCTGTTAAGCCTGATAGACGACATACTCGATATAACCAGGGTGGAATCCGGAAAAATGGAAATAATCATCGATAAGGTGTGTGTCCATGAAATCATCAATGAGAGCGCAGACTTGATAAAAGAGAAGGCGGCAAAGCAAAATATCAGGATCATAACACAGATTAGCCCGGACATTGAATTTATCGAGACCGATGAAAAGAGGTTCAGGCAGGTTCTAAACAACCTGATTGACAATGCTGTGAAATTCAGCAAGCCTGAAGGCGGAACTGTAACCATAACAGCGGCAAAAGAAACGGATAGGGTAAAAATCTCTGTGTCTGATACTGGTATTGGGATAAAAAAAGAAGATATTGGACGGATATTCCAAAGTTTTGAGCAATTGGATGCAGGTATAACAAGAAAATATTGTGGCACAGGGCTTGGGCTTGCGGTATCAAAGAAACTTGTGGAACTGCTGGGAGGAAGGATAAAGGCTGAGAGCATATATGGCGAAGGGAGTACGTTCACTTTTTATCTGCCAGAGACAGGAGGAGGGATGATATGAGGATCGGGCAGAAAATTATTCTTGTATTCGTATTTGTCTCCTTACTTGTAGGAATTGTGGGATTTCTCGGTATTTATACCAATAAGCTTATAATAGATTCTTTGGAAGCGAGTGAAGAGCATTTTAGCGCCATAATAGAAGCGTCAAATGAAGTGAGCAGTTATGCAAAAAGGGCAGAGGGGCATGCAATGCTGTATCTGACATTGAATAATGTATCAGATAAGAAAAAATTTTCCCAGAGAATAGACTCATTGCATGAACAGATATCGATAATTGATACTAATGTGACCAATACAAAGGCAAAAAAGATTGCAGCCTCAATGAAGATTAAGACTTATGAACTTCAATCTGCCGGGGAGTTGTTATTCAAAGAACACGATAATGAATTGAATTCATCAGGAAAGTTTGAATTTGAAAACCATGAACAATCAATAAGAAGGCTGGACGATGTCGCTGCAGAGATCAGGCAGGAGGGTCTTGCCCTTGCAAAACTGGAGATCGAATTGCAGCAGGCGATGAATAATAATGCCGAAACAAATGCTAATCTCATACAGAATATTGTCTTCCTGATCGGCCTGATTGCCGTCGTTGGCTCTTTGATTCTTGGATTTGGCATTTCAAAAAATATAGCATATCCTGTTAAGAAACTGAGGGACGCTGCGGAAAAAATCGGAAAGGGTAACTTTGGCGCAATGATCGAGATCACTTCAAAGGATGAGATCGGTGAGATGGCAGCGTCGTTTAACAGAATGGTTTCAGAGTCTGCAGAAACTGGAGAATGAACGTCTGCATGTTGAGGAAAACCTGAAAGTATCTCTAAAGAACTGGGAAGACACATTCAAAGCCATATCAGATGGCGTATGGATACTTGATATGGAAGGACATGTCCTTCATTCGAACGGGGTTTTTGAGCAACTGCTGGGAAAAACAACAGAAGACGTATTAAACCAATATTGTTACGGTATTGCACACAGAAGTTCTGATTTCATTGATGATTGCCCGTTTCAAAAGATGAGAAAGACAGGAAAGCGGGCAGAAGCAATACTGAATGATAAGGAGCGCGGGGTCTGGTTGCATATTGTTGCTGATCCAATATTCGATGAATCCGGGAAGATTGTCAGGGCTGTCCATGTCGTGCATGATATTACTGAAGCAAGAAATTCAGAAGATCTGCGTGTTGAAAAAGAGCGTGTAGAGTTCGCGAACAGGGCAAAATCCGAGTTCCTTGCCACGATGAGCCATGAACTTCGAACGCCGCTTAACTCCATCATCGGTTTCTCTGAACTCCTGAAAGAGGGTATTTACGGGCAATTGAATGAAAAACAGGCTCATTACATTAACAATGTTATTACCAGCAGCAAATTCCTTCTTAATCTTATCAACGATATACTCGACCTATCCAAGGTAGAAGCAGGGAAGATCGAACTTATGAAGGAAAGGATATCCATACCGGTTACCATAGGCGAAATCCTTGTTCTTATCAAGGAGAAATCTTCAAAGCATAATGTCATTATCAAACAGGATATTGATCCGCAGATCGACTTTATCGAGGCTGATAAACAGAGGGTCAAGCAGATACTCTTCAACCTGCTCTCCAACGCGGTAAAGTTCAGCAAGAAAGAAGGAGGGACTGTCACTATAACGGCAAAAAAAGAAGGTGATATGGCGAAGGTCTCTGTTTCTGATACAGGCATAGGAATCAAAGAAGAAGATATGAGAAAACTTTTCAAGGAGTTTGCGCAGGCAAATCCTGAGATATCAAAAGAATATGGCGGCACAGGATTGGGGCTTGCTATCACCAGGAGGCTCGTGGAGCTGCATGGCGGAACGATAACGGTGGAGAGCAAATACGGTGTTGGGAGCGTGTTTACCTTTACACTGCCGATAGATTCCAATATACCTATGACTTCATAATTTCTTCGAGGTAAACACAAATATTATCATCCCCTAAATCCTCATTACCCCAAATCCAGGTGAAAAAAATGCCAAAAATCACGATCATAGGTGCAGGCGCCGTGGGCGCAACAGCAGCGCAGAGAATTGCAGAGAAAGAACTGGGCGATGTCGTCATGACTGATATCGTAGAGGGTCTGCCGCAGGGTAAAGCACTTGACCTTTCTGAAGCAGGGCCTATGTGCGGATACGACTCAAAGGTGACAGGAACCAACGATTATAAGGACATCGAGGGCTCGGACGTTGTGGTTGTCACGGCAGGCATAGCAAGAAAACCGGGTATGACCCGCGAAGACCTGCTAAAGATAAACGGGAAGATCATAAGGGAAGTCTCGCAGAACATAGCGAAATATGCCCCTGATTCGATAATCATCACGGTCACTAACCCGCTTGATATTATGACCTATGTGGCTCTTAAGACCACGGATTTTGAGCCTCGGCGCGTTTTCGGTATGAGCGGAGTGCTTGATTCGGGGAGGTTCGCCACATTTATCGCGATGGAGTTGGGCTGTTCTGTGCGGGATATCAGCGCCATGGTTCTTGGCGGGCATGGGGATACGATGGTGCCGCTGCCACGCTTTACGACGGTTTCCGGGGTCCCGATAACTGAACTGATGTCAAAAGATGTCATTCAGCGGCTTGTTGAGAGGACAGTGAACGGAGGGGCTGAGATAGTCAATCTTCTTAAGACGGGAAGTGCCTTCTATGCACCTTCTGCAGCAGTTGCGAACATGGTTGAGGCTGTGCTTAAGAATACTAAGCGGGTAATGCCTGTGTGCGCTTATCTGGACGATGAGTACGGAAAGAAAGATGTTTATCTTGGCGTGCCTGTGAAGCTGGGGAGGCGCGGCGTGGAAGAGGTTATTGAACTTGAGCTTGCTGATGATGAAAAGAAAGCGCTGGACAGGTCTGTTGAGGCTGTTAAGGCGGGGATAGATTCTCTTGACAGGATCAGTTGATTGCATTGCACCTTTTCATCATGATCTCTATACCTGTCATAAGTCTATATGAGCTTTAAAATCCTCAGCAATAAGTTTTATATATATAATAAGTAAATATATATTCATGGACAATACGACCATAGGATTTATCATAGGGATTGTTGTCGGATTGCTGATGGGTGTATATCCGAATTTCGTACTTTTCAGGCCGAGCAGAAAGGGACAGTGGCTCTACAGCATATTGGGTGATAAGAAGTGGACAATGATGGTGAGGGGTTTCGGGATATTGCTCTTTATAGGTTCGGGCTATTTCTTTTTGGTACCGTTTGAATAACAACACATCTGCTTCTGGGAGGATAGCCTGTATATGTATTAGCGGATATCGCTTATATGCCTTATTTTGCTGCTCCTGAGAACGCTCACTTCGGTGGTCATACATTAGTAGTTTATGGCTTTGATGAGGGCTTATATGGAAAGAAGGATTAAGAACAGGAAACGGAAAATCCGAAAAGCAATTAAAACCTGCTTTCGGCGACTGAAAATACCCCAGCGAAGGCTTAGATCCATAAACTCGCTTGGGAACATTGGGCAAAAATATTGTGGATATGTCAGAGATATTACCGTTCTTCTTGATTTTTTATCTCTTGAGGTAGATATCGCAGGAGTTAAGACCAACTTAGAAACACCTGACTGGGAGAGGATCCCTAGGGAACATTATCCCAGAATTCATGAGGAATTGGAAATCCGTAAGGCTGCTGTCCTCTCAATCCAGAAGATATGCAAAGCTTCACTGGCAGTTGCAGACCAGAAGATAATCTTATCTCTTAAATCCTGTTTGGAGAGCCGGATTCTGGGGAGGTATGCGGCGAACTGTATGGGATTTATTGCCAGGAAGAATGCATTTTGTTTAGACACTTTAAAGACAAATATTTTACATCAAAATAATCCTGAAATAATCGGTAATACAATGATCTCATTAGGGATTGCAGGAGAATACGATACTGAGCTTGCTAATGATATTCTTCCCCTTCTGATCAATACCCTGGAAAATATTGCCTCTTGTCCCACTGACTTCTGGTTACTTCTCCGTTGCTCTGAAAAGGCGCTGGTCCGTATCGGTAAGAGACATCCGGACGCAGTATCCTCCCTCGTTAAAGAGGCAATTTCATATCAGAGCAAACCAGAACTCGTCGGAGTTGCAATACGGATTCTCAGTAAAATCGCGCACGAAAATCCAGACATTGCTGAAAGTTATATTCCCTTCATTGCATCAGGACTGGAGAGTGGGAGTGGATATTTGATGGACAGCGCGGTTTACGGGCTCGGAATAATAGGATCTGCCAGACCGCAATTGATAGAACCGTTCCTCTCCAGGATATTTAATTATAAATGGTATCCTTCAAATAAAGCGGTGTACAGGATTGCGTCAGGCGACCTGAAGATGATTTTCAATTTCGTTAAAATCAACCGCATCTCTTTGAAAAGTCAGGATTTGATCGCTCGCTCAAGACCCGCTGAACTTATAAGATTTTATCTGGATAATCCGGAGTATGCGGATTTTTCCTATTTATTGCGTTATCAAAATCAACTTCCTTATCCCCTGATTGCAAGCATGGAATCTCCGCGCTAATAGGAATACTTGTTGAGAGGGATGTTGAGCAAGCGGATAACAATATCATAATCCACTATCTTGCAAAGGCCATCTCAATGCACCCTGATCTTTTTAAGGAACACATCACCCGGATTGGCGGTCTTTTAAGAAGGATAAACGAACCCAGTTATATATTAGTTGCTCTATCCGATGTTGTTAATATTTTCCCTGAAACCAGAAAACCTATATTCGATATTGTTTTTTCATATCCCGGTAAGTTATTCTATATAATCAAGTTTGTTGAAAACTTAAATGGTTTCACTGATCCGGATATCCACGATAGGTTAAAGAGAATTCTTAAAAAATTGCCGTTTTACGAAACAGAGAATTTTTCGCATGCACTTCTGGCACTTTCCGATCAAGATCCCGCGCTTGCAGCTTATTCAACTGAAGTTATTTTTGACAATGCAAAATCCAGCAGGTCTAAATACTGCATCAGGGATTCATTAATTGCACTGGGAAATATTTTATCCGCGGATACGAAAAAAGAAAAAACCATATTACCTGTAATCATAAATAATCTTGATCATCCTCATTTCAGGGTTTTTAGAGCAGCACAGAGCGTTCTTAAAAAGATATCACTGCGAAATCCGGAGATGATCGCAGCTATCGAGATCTATATAAAGAAAATAAATAATCCCAACATCACAAGGCGGGGTTTAAGAGTTACAGGAAAAATTAAGAAGAGATTTGATGAGAGTTTTTCTGGATACTGAGCTTAGAATAGATTAGAAAGTTATATATTTTGAAATGTAGTAAACTTTTAATGATGATATACAAACCCTATAAACCCGGCAAAGCTCTCTTGTATGCTATTTTGATCTGGCTCATAGGATTTCGAAATATCCGTCAGCCATCATAACGCGAGTCATGCCCCAATAATCGGGATAGGGGTTGCGGGCGGCATTATTATTGGTTTCATTACTGGTATGTTATGAACAAAAATCATGGAAAGGATACAATGAAAATCAGATATCCCGAAATTGGTATATGCGGGCTTTCATGCGTGCTCTGCCCTATGTATCATATTACGGGTGAAAGCAGATGCGGTGGATGTAAGACCGAGGCCAGAATGGCAGTAGGGTGTCCTTTTATAACCTGCGCGGTAAAGAAAAAAGGGATTGAGTTCTGCTGGGATTGCGAAGAGAATACAGCCTGCGAGAAATGGAAAAAGCACAGGGAATCAGGCAAACAGCATGATTCATTCAAATGCTACCAGAAGCTTGAGGATGATATTACATATATCAGGAATAACGGAGTTGATGCGTTTGAAATGTCGCAGAAGATAAGGGAGAATTTATTAAAGTAGATGTTACGGGAATTCAACGAGGGGCGCTCAAAGAGTTATTATTGTATATCAGCAACAGTTTTAGAAATTGATGACTGTGAAGACTGTCCTGTATTTGTCGCGCATCTTCATATCACTGCCTGATCATCATTGAGCTTCGGATGGGCGAGTCTTTTCCATAGCCTGATTATCTTATAGCTGCGTTCATCTTTCTTAACATCAACGGAAATAATTCCGTTATTGATATGCAGCATAACGTCACTGATAAAACACCGAAAATACCGTTCTTCATTTCCCTGGAGATTTATGATAGTCTTGACATGTTGTATTAACCCGGCAGTTTCTAAAAGTTTCAGATTTCTATATACAGTTGCAAGTGGGATGCCGAGGTCCTGGCTTAACTGGATGGCTGAGCATTCCTTTGTGGATGTCAGGGAAACAATTTCTCTTGAGTGTTTATTAGCCAGTAGCTCAATAATTTCTAAATTTCCCATATATACTTCATTATATTCAGCTCTTAATAATTGCTATTATTAGAGTCATCAGTCCAATTATATCAAATACGTTTGAAAGCAATTTGTCCATGCGCAGGTCTTCAAAATAATAAAGGGAAGAAAATAGATTCCCTACCGTTATAAATGCAAAACCTGTGGTGAGATAAAGCATTGCAGAATTCCTGGTGCCCAAAAAAGCTCGGTATGCCATTATAGTTAAAATTAAACCCGCTAAAAAACGAACTATCCCGATTAATGTAAAGATTGAGTCTTGCATATTTCTTGAGAATGGTTATTCTATTATTTATATTTATAATCAAAAGCAAGTTTTTTAGCCCGACATCTCTATATTCTCATTACATGGAAATGGTCGAAAATTATAATCAATATGATCGCATTTATGTGATTGAGGTTGGCTACACTCCTATATAATAAATAAACCACCAAACCACCATCCAAAAAAGAGATTTTTTTGCCAACCTCCTCTTTACCTTTTCACGGCTTTTCAGAATCATGCATATGGACAAAAGAGTTTGAAATTTGAACTTTCAGACTCTTTTTCATTAAGTAGGAGCATTATCATTTTTTGAAAATGGTCATAATCAATATATACAATGTTCGCATATTTACGAATAATAGTTAGGCGGATAAATAATTTTTCATCACCCCTATCCTATCCAAATCCGCCCAACTATCTATTTTATTATATTGAACAAAAAAGTTCCTGTGGAACATCAAATATATATCCAGGGCAAACATAAACATTTCTATCGTATTTATTTTGATAACCAGTGGAGGAATCTTATGAAAACTTCGTTACAGTTAGGGAAAATAATGGGTATACCCATAAAATTGCATATAACATTTCTTCTGATCCTGCCGTTCTTTGCATGGAGTTTTTCTGCCAGTCCTTCACCATTCGGTTTCAGCGATCTGGATTTGCCTCTACGATATATCCTGTCACTCGCTGCCGCAGTTTCGCTTTTTGCCTGCGTTATTTTGCATGAGCTTGGACATTCCTATATTGCCAAAAAACACGGGACTAATATCCAGAGTATAACACTTTTCCTTTTTGGCGGGGTTTCGTCCATGGAAGAAATCCCAAGAGAACCGAAGACTGAATTGAAAATGGCTCTGGCAGGCCCCGGGGTAAGTTTTTTGATATCTTTAATGTCTATGATTGTATATTATATTTTTAAATCTCCCGATGATTCTTTTACAGAAATAAACAATCCTTATCTGCGCCTTTTCTGGATGATATCGATCATAAATATCATGCTTGGCATCTTTAATCTCCTTCCGGCATTTCCCATGGATGGTGGAAGGGTTCTAAGAGCATGGCTTGCGCAACGAACTTCATATATAAGGGCAACGAGGGAGGCAGCGGGAATAGGTAAGATGTTCGCGATAATTATGGGGATTTTCGGAATATTCTATAGCTTCTGGTTTCTTCTCATTGCATTCTTTATTTACATAGGTGCGTCAGAAGAAGAAAAATCTACAGAGATAAATGTGATGCTTGAGGGAGTTAAAATAAAGGACATTATGTCAAATGAAGTTCAGACCGTTAATTCAGGGATGTCTATTGAGGAGCTTGTAGAATATATTTACAGGTTTAAACATATGGGGTATCCGGTCGTGGATGATGGGCAGTTGATGGGTATGGTGACATTTGAAGATGTACAAAAAGTCCCCAAAGAAGGAAGGAAGATCGTTAAAGTGTCGCAGGTTATGAGTAAGAACGTTATCGGTCTGCAGGAAGATGATGATGCAGTTAATGCATTAAAACTCATGACTGTGAATAATATCGGCCGCATAATTGTTAGAAAAGGCGATTCACTTTCGGGAATAGTTTCAAGGACTGATATCATTCGGGCTATACAATTATTGGAAAAAGATTGACGATCCTTTTAAGAGAAAATCCAATTAGCTATTTGACTTAAAAAGCTATCTCATACCTTCGGAAGTACTGAAGCATACAAGAAAACTTATATATAGAATAGATTCATACATTCTTGATGGATAGGCAAGATATGTATTTGGAAGAAATTATATCCCCAATTGGTATTAAATAGGGATTCTTAAGACAGAAACCATTTAAATTCATAGCAGATTTATACCATAATAAAAAATACCAGGAAAAACGGGAAAAATGTAATAAACGGGGCAAAAGGATAGTGTTCAGTATTTAAATATAGCACTTCCATTAAAAAAATCAAATGCTATGCCGAAAAACGTGTAAAACGGCGATTGGATAGATTAAATAGATAGGATAGGAGTAAATCATGCCATCAACGTCTACACGAGGGTATTTTGGGAGTTCAATAGCTAATGGGATTTCAACACGAATATACTTTTCAATTTTTATAATTATAACAGCTATCTTTTTTTCAGCGCAAATCGCAGAAGCCGCTGGAACACCTTCTCAGGTCATTGTTTTCACTGACAAGAATGTTTACAATGATTTTATCATGCAGCAGGGAAGGGGAAGCGGCGGTATCCCGGAATATGTAGCCCTTGAAAGTGATGACCTTGTCATCTATTCCTATGCTATTGTTCTAGACGACGATGGTAACATAATGAAGGGTCTAACAGGCATCAATGGAACTCTTGACGATACCAGGCGTCTTGACCATTACCATAAAAATGACGCTACAATCCATCATAACACAACTCTCAATCCGAATTTTTACAATAATATTAACCTGATATATAATGATACGGGGACTTTCGGGGATGGTATTGCAGGCGACGGTATCTATACAGCATATGCTAATATCGCCGATGCGGACGTGACCCAGGCCAATGATATTCTGGATGACCACCTTGTGCTCAATATCTCAGCTAGGTATGGCAGCCGTACTTCTTATACGGAAGCTCTATACTCTGGTGTTGCATGCCATAACGGTCAGCAAGAGTCACATGGCACGCACACGTCATTGGACGTTTCTCCAGCTTCAAATGGTCCGTCTCCCTGTACTATTTGCCACAGGGGCTATGAGCACCTTTTTGAGAACAAATCAAGCGACCAGAATGGCAATCCCACATTCCCGAATTCAAAACTTGATGTTCATTTCCAAAAAATACAGCCAAATTATACAGTGCGTGGAGGGAATCAGGCGCTCACTGTTATCTGGAATCTTTCAAAGACAGGTGGCACTGCATGGGGCGGCAAAGGTGCTCAGTGGGAAACGAACATGCCGGGTTCAAGTTATTGCTATGTATGTCATTATGCGACAGCTTCCGGCTCTCTTCTTGATTACGGCGCGGGGGACAGAACGAACTTGGCTGACAGGCCATCCTGCAGTGTGGCCGGAAAATCGCTAAACGGCGTAGAGGAATCAATAACATGCCATGCAACAACAAAGATAGAGGGTGAATCGACTCTCAACTGGACAGATCCTGCAGCAGCTGCCGGCGCCGGTACGAGTCTTAATGTTACATGGAAAGCAAAATCACACAACCAGTCAAATCCTCCAAACAAAGCAAATGTCTCATGCGCTATCTGCCATGGGAATATCCATCGGTTCAGGCTTCCCAATTCTTCGGTGACAGGTGATGATTATTTTGATATAGATAATCAATGCATCCTCTGCCACAACATTTCAGGTGGCTTGAACATAACAGCCAACTGGGGTAAGAATGCCAACCATAGTAATCCGAACTGTAAAGAATGCCACCTGAACAATAATCTAAAACTTGACGCACACTTCATGCCGGCAGCAAAATATCCCAATGCAAACTGCACTGAATGCCATGACCTCGGCGGAAGAGCGTTATATCATATTGATTTCGACATCTTTAACAACAGCGACTATGTGCATAACCAGTATAATGTAAGCAAAGGATTGCGTCCCCTAAACTTTTACGCGAGCAATGGGTCAGCCATTCGCCCTTCCGAGAACAAGATATGCTGGGGCTGTCATGGCGATGATCCGAACAATGACGGTAAAGCAAACTTTAGCGAGCAACCTGCGAACGACCATCCGAAAAAGTATAATAATGCCAGAAGATGTGAAGAATGCCACCAGAACGCATCATCCCCCTGGGGTGCACCGCAGAACGTTGCTCACAGCTTTAATACGATAGAGGTGAGAACTCCGGGCGCGCCAAACTGCTATGACTGCCATGGGCAGCCTGTGATGTTCAATAATTCTCATAAGGATGCAGATTTCAACGAGAGCAATGTAAAAGGAGTGAAAGCATCGGTTGCCAATCACTACGGGACAGGATTCCCTCCTCTTGCAAAAAGCAGGGGTTCGAACGGATACTGTATAAAATACTGCCACCAGAACAGTTCATCCCCATTTTTACTTGAATTCTACAATAACGAAAATATGCAGCGTCCAAATCATTCTGCCATGACCTCTCGACCCCAGAACCAGAGTTGCAGGGATGAACAATGCCACGCCGCAGATGCGATACATGATGAAAAGATGAGGAAGCCAACGCTCTCCGGCGGTACTTTCGGGAATGGCAATTGTACTGCTCCTGGGTGTCACAGTCACCTGGATTCAGGAGGTTTCAATTACAGTTACCATAACAATGTTGTGAATTGCACCTCATGCCATATGGACAACATAGGAGCTAATATCCATCCGATAAAATACCTCCAGAACGACGGAACTGATTTTGCACAGGTGAACCTCACAGCAGCAAGCTGTAAACTGTGTCATAAGAATTCCCAGGGAGATACTGTCATGAACAGATGGGGCGTCACACCGAGAAAAGTAGGTTCCCAGCACCATTCAGGCGACCCGGAGAACGGAAGCAAATGGAACAAGACGATCCAGCCGTACTGGGATTATTTGCCTAACCAGTTCACTTTCGTAAGCGGCTGGGTGAATAACTCATACAGGGGCTTTATAAAGAATTTTGAAGCGATGAAAAATACAAATTCTTCAGCGGGGACGATCAGTGAAAATGTCACTGCATGATTCATTTGTGGGTTATTATCCTTCAAATCATGATTTTAATATTACAGTACAATCCGGAGGCTGGTATCCCAATGGAATCGCCACGACACTAAATCATGGTCTAACCTGCCTGCTGATGGAAATCCGATTGGAAGTCTGATCGTTGCCAGCACAACAAAAAGTCAGATGGTGGACGCCAATTGGACAGCAGCTTTGTCTATAACAAGACTGGCAGGGTAGCTGATGCCAGTTATAAGTTTGACAGTAAGCTTATGAAAGCGAAAAAGCATCGATACTGCCTCAGTCTGAAAGCCATAAACGTAACCATTGATGATAAGTATGGGAACATCAACAGAAGTATTCAACAGGTCGTTGCCAGATGTCCCTGAAATCGACTGGAGCATTGATGAAGATAACATTCCAAATCCTGAAGCAGTATTCTGGAAGAACGGGACTCTTGACCACACTTACAATGTGACCATGCGAACCAGATGGACCAATATTTTGGACGTTCGTTCTCCTGATATCAAAGTCGCATTACGATAATGTGTTCGTTAATGTCTCTGAAGCGGACTACAAGAAATACAACTTCATCTTCTATATCAACGACACACCTCCCAGTGACAGGTACAATCTGATCGTAGGCTACCAGACACATGTTGAGCCAGCCAGGCTTTATGTTCTGAATGGCTCGAGTTTCAAGTACAGGGCAGACCTTGACAGCGGTGCATTTACAAAGGCGATAATTCCTCTAAGTAAGGAAGAATACGGCAGCGGGAACATCACCCTGCGTATAAATGACAGTAATGGGCCGGGTGAATCTCCGGCTGATGTGAATGAAATAGATGTAAAGCCGGATTACATAGATATCGACTATATGTTCATCGACTCGTACAAGTGGATAAACAACCAAAGGGTGAATTACCCCTGCGAATACTGCCATGCCTCCAACAAGCATTCCCAGCATGCGCTTGGCATTCCGACAGCATTCATGGGGAACAACTCTGTCGGGCAGAACGTGAATTCATCCACCACATGGTGCGCTTCATGCCACTACCAGGGATACTCGAGCGGTTCGAATAATTATACAGATATGATAAAGGCGTTCCTCGACCACATGCTGCCGGTTCCGCCTGAAATAACAGGACATTCCCTTTACGGGGTAAATCAGAGCCAGTCACCCGATTATTATGAACATTCCAAATTGAGCAGCTTTGACGATTCGATATGCTGGAACTGTCATAAAGGAAAGTTGGCGGATGGATCGACCAGCACCGTATTCCTCCATAATGTTTCTGCGGGAACGTCAGGGGGCATGAATTGCACAGCCTGCCACGGTCCTGGCGGCAGCGCAACAGGAATGCTTGTTAATTTCACATCTGTGGGTAAAGGGATGCATGCTTCCCTGAATAAGAATGCAAACTCAACCCTTCAGAATGCCACCAACAAACCATGCTGGGGCTGTCACGGCACGAAGAACGGCACGTGGGCGAACGAGACGGATCAGCCACTGAATGATCACAACCTAACTTATAAAGAAGCTGCAAGAAAATGCCATGACTGCCACAGTGATTCTAAGCCATTGTTCGGGGCAAAAAATGTAACAGATCATATACCGTCAGGGCTGTCACCCTACACAGATGTCACCACATCAAAGTATAATGTAACCTATTGCGCATACTGTCACAATAACAGCCTGGGCGCTAGTTTCGATCCTGACGACCTGGGCAGCAATCCCATGAACGCTTCGGCTGCGCACTACGGGGCGAACAGGACTGCAAACAAACTTATGTCGCCTGGAATTAATTCAACGGATTGCGTTTTCTGCCACAGGAACACAAGTAATATGTTAAAATGGGGTATATTGCAGGGAAGCCGTGCTAATATCAACAATAAGAATGCTTCAGGCGGCGGGACGAATCACGATCCTTATACAGCAGGCAGCCAGTGCGCGTCCTGCCACGGCGGTTATATTGTTTCGCAGGGTTTTACGTTCCATAAATCAGTGCTTGGAAACGGCGCGGGCGGCGGTGGCGGCAGCAACTGCACGGCATGTCACAACATCGGAGGAGGTAACAACAACGTCAACTTTACTGCCATCAGCACGGGCATACATGCAACTCTCAACAGTGGCGCGACATCCACACCCCAGGCTGCTTCGAACAAACCCTGCTGGGGCTGCCACGGCACATTGAACGGGAGGTATGCAAACGAGAGCGACCAGCCATCAAGCAGTCACAATACCAGTGTTTATAAATCTCCCAGGAAGTGCTACGACTGCCACATCACTGGAAGTCTCAAACTCACCACGAAGAACGTCACAGATCATATCCAGCAGGGTTCTACTGCGCTCACGGACGTGAAGACCTCTTCATACTGCTCCACCTGCCATAACAACAGCGTCAAGTTTGGCTATGAACCCGATGCCATGGGAATAACCGGAGGAACCCCGATAAACGCCTCTGTATCCCATTACGGCTCAAGTGCCAGGCTCATCGAGACCCTTGGAAATGTCAATACTTCCCAGGGCTGCATATATTGCCATTACGATCCAGAAACGCTGCAGTCTGGGGAAGCGCCACCGACCCCAGGACAAGCATCGTAAGACCGCACGTTGAAACCCAGAACAGCCAGTGCTGGGGATGTCATGTCCTGGGCGGTTCCCTGCCCCCGACCTTCCACGAGCAGTCGCTTTTAACAGGAGGGGGAGGAGGGACTTCTCCGCCTGTGCCCGCTGGTTCACCCAAACTCAGGGTCGCCACAAACAGGTACGTGATCCTGGACGACCCCAACACAGGCACACCGGACACTGCATCGGGATTTAGAAATCCGGGTACTACCTGGGGAACAAATAACTGGTTGAACAAAAATACCAGAATAAATGCAACGGCGCTCTATCTTGATGATTACGGAAAACCGGTTCAGGGGAAGAACATAACATTTAAATTATACAGGTACGGCGGAGTACTGGTAAACACAACGACCGGCATCACGGACTCAAACGGTCTTGCCAACTTTGGCTTCGACCTGAATGGAAGCAACTATTATGGAAAATGGCAGGTCAGCGCGTCCAACGATACCATGGGCGCCAACACAACCTTCATTTACAACTGGTGGGGCTGCGCCGTAACTACGGTCTGTTCAGGACATGGCTCCCAAACCCTGCAAACAGGCGCGATAGCCAATTCGCCATACCTGAATGGAAGGGATAGGGCGACAGGCAGTGTTAGCTCACATTATGCCACAACGACCAAATGCACCTTTTGCCATCAATCATTCGATGGTCTGCCAGGGGGCTCCATAGCAGTCAATTACAGTATGAACACTTCGGATGTTCACAGGAGTGTTGTTGGAGGATGCGCCAATTCAAGCTGCCACGGTGATTATTATGTCCACGGCAGAAGCACAACTACAGGAAATGCTCTCATTCCCTCCTGCTACAATACATCCGGCGGCTGCCATAGGAGCAGACCTGAGATATCAAACAAGTCCACCCTGAACAGCTCCAACATCCAGACAGCCCTATCTCTTTATTCCATCAACAGCACTTCGTTCAATGCGACTTTCCACACCCCCAACTCCACAATACCCTGCATCATCTGTCACGGGCCGATGCACAACATCAGCAAACCGGATAACTCAACAAGAAAGAATTCAGAAACTGAGCCGGGCCAATGCACCGCATGCCATCTCAATAGCAGCCATTCGCAGAACAAAGCCGTGAACTGTACTTTGTGCCACAGCCCCGACGCCCATGCCCCGAAGTTCATCACGAACAAGACGACTGCATCTGTTGCAAATTATAGTTCGACTCGCTCATCTGCTGCTTCATGTGAAGATTGTCATAACAGTTCTGGGATCAATTCTTATTTCACGGGCAAGGGTTATGTTCCGAAGAAAAACGACTCTTATGCTTATAATCTGACTGAGCACAATAATGTAGTATCCTGCATTGTGTGTCATGACAGGCTGCACTGGATCGGATACATGAACTCGACAGGCAGGTACCAGGCTACACGCACCGGTGCGATTGCATGTCTTGACTGCCACAGCGGTACGAATACCAATGTGTCAGATAGTGTTGCTTACTGGGGATATATGACGCCGGCAAGGTCAGGGCACAACAACTCAGTCTCATGTGAATCATGCCATGCAGGTAGCAAACACGGGATTCGGTTCTTGCAGCCTGACAGGGTAAGCTTCGGAAGCAAGCTCACTCCTGCCACTTGCGTTAACTGCCATCAGCAGGGATACTCAGGCGCGCCCAGGATACCGGCGCCAATGAACCACAGCAATGATCCTCTTGCCGGGCAGAAATGGAACAACTACTGGACAAGTGGAACAGATGGAAGCGCCCAGTATTCAGCCTGTATTTATTGTCATGGTGCAACCCTGCATTCGTTGGCCGCTCTGGGAAAAGCATCTCTTTTTGACGGCAACAACCGGGTTAATTCTACCATAACAAATACTACAAACTGGTGCACATCGTGCCACTGGCAGGGTTACACGAATGGAACGAGTACTTACCTGGACATGGTAAATGCCTACCTGCCGCTTCTTGTACCACCTGAGATCACTGGGAATCCGACTTATGGGGCAAACAAGAGCAAACCAGATTACTATAATCACAGCCAAGAGGCAAAGGACGATCAGTCATGCAAGGATTGCCATGGTGGTTCAAGTACAACAATGACAGGATTTTTACACAATGTCGGAGTTGGAGTATCAGGCGACGATTGCCTGAAATGCCATGTCGACCAGAAGTCAAATTATCCCGCAATCAATACATCTGCGTTCGGCAGGCATAAGAATGTAAATGCTACGGGAGGACAGAACAGTCTTACGAATGATGATTGTACAACGTGCCATTATGATAGTTCTGACATGAAGAACGTCAGGACACTTGCATGCGCAAACTGCCATAACCAGGGCAATTATTCAGCAAAGATCATAAAGAACCACAGGCAGAACGGCGTAAATATCACTACACCCGTGAACTGCTATGACTGCCACAATAACAGCATCAGCTTTTTCGCATACGATGCTAACTCCAGCTCAAGCCATTACACAACAAATACATCTCTTACTGACACCACGTACTGTACCTCGTGCCACAAGAACAGTGCCAATGGCACCAAATGGGGTGGAGCCTCAGACCCGTGGAACAGCCCGACATTCCCGCATTCGTTGAACAACACGCCCAAGGAAGACTGTTATGCATGCCATAACAACATATCCACGAGCGACTTCCATAACAAGACTCTTGCCAAACCAAACATCTCAACTGTTAATTGCATAGACTGCCACAGGACAGACAGGGCAATGGCGCCTAAAAAGATAGATACAAGCGTATTCGCAACCGGCGTCCATAAGAACCACGCATGCGAGAACTGTCACGTCAATGCAACTGACTCCAACATGAACGGCACATACCTGTTCAGCGCCGATCCCGCAAAATCATGCACGTACTGCCATACAGGAACCGGAAGGTACAACGCGTCCCTAATAAATGAGCACAACGAAGCAGGCCAGGATGTTATAACCGCAGTCCAGTGCACCACATGTCATGACAACAACGGCATGTATCTTACCAACACAGGCACCAACGGCACAGGAACTGCGATCACCCATTACATAAAAGACGTCACCGACATCGGCTCATTACCCTACCAGCACTTCGGCCCGATCAATACAACCAACTGCCTGAACTGCCACAACGGACCCAACACCAGCAATCCTGTATGGGGCAGTCCCGTCAATATCAGCACCAGCAGCAAGAGACAGCATGTGGAGAACACCAATACCCATTGCAATGACTGCCATAAAGACAGTAACATAGCAAGCCTGGCACTGGTTGACTTCCACAACGCGTCAATCAAACTTAATGTAAACGAATGCATAAGGTGCCACACCCAGGACCAGAGAGGCTACCCTCGGATCAACCTCAGCTTATTCACGAAACACAGCAACGTCAACACCACAGGCGACCAGAACAACCTTACCAACGATGACTGCACCACCTGTCACTACAACTTCAACTACACTGAGATGAACGAGACGGGCTTAACCACACTTACAAAAGCATGTGACGCCTGTCACATAGACGGAAACTATTCAGCCCCGATAATAAGCGATCACATACCTCCAAAAATGGCAATGACTCCTGGAGGAAAAATAACAACAGGAGCGTATTGTTCGACCTGCCACAACAATAGCATAAATGAATATAACTTTTCAGTGAATTCCAGTTCAGCACATTATGGTACAAATTCATCTCTCCTGAAACCCACAGTGAATACTTCATCAGTTCCAGTAAATGGTTTTATGAATCAATCCGATGCGGAAGCATACAACAAACCTTGCAACAACTGCCATAACCCAGCAAACACAAGTTATGGGGTAATAACTAGCACCACAAATGCCCATACGTCTCAGGGGACATGCAACGAATGCCATGTGAATACGGATGCAGACAACCTGCACAATAACTCGTTAGGTATGCCTGTAAATTTTAGCTGTATGGTATGCCATACAACCTATGCAGAGCAATACAAAGCGCCAAATTTAACAAATACAAATCATAAAAATAACTTCTATGATTGCACTTCAACTTGTCACGGGACAGATTATGGAACACCGGGAGAGTTCGATGCACAGGATCACAATGTTGATCGGAAATATACAACGTATAGCAATATACCGACAACTGATGTTGTATCTCTCAACGATATAGCAGCACCAGCAACACTGAGTGTTCCAAAAGGGACTATTGTTAGGATAACCTCAAGAATAAAGGATTTCTATTTAGATATAAACACAAGGGCAAGCAGGGTTGGTGGAGCAGAGTATTATTATGGTAAGACTCCTGTTACTGATCCTGGACAGGGGAAAGGAATACCGATGACTGCTTCTGACGGAATGTTCGATACAGTTGATGGAGGTTGGGAGGCTATCAATGGAACTCTTGATACAAGTGGTTTATCAGAAGGAACATATTCAATATATGTCCGCGGTATGGACATAGGCAAGCAGTGGAGTGGAGTGCAGAGTGCAACTCTCACGGTACTTCCTGCAATGGGATACATCAATGGAACTGTGAGAGATAATAATACAAAAGCAGGCATCCCATATGCAAAGGTTTCTACGAACACCAGCGAAACAGTGAACGCTAACTCAACAGGATTCTATTCCTTCTATGTTGATGCAGGTTCGTACATGCTGACCGCGACGAGCGATCCCAGATACTATGCGAATAGCTCTGTAACTGTAAATGTGATGCAGGATACTGAAACATCGCAGGATATTGAACTTGTTGAAAAGCCCAAAGGAACAATAACCGGAACGGTAAGGAATGCATAGGAGGCGGTAAATTACAGGGCAGTTGTTATCAGCATATGCTGGTAGAGGTACTTTGTCAAGCATGGGAGCATGATACAAACCTACATTATCGGAAATCTTTGGTTTATAAGAAACACTGTTATTTTTAAGTTGTAGGGGGGAAAATCAACAGTTCAGGTCAATAAGGAGGTACCAATTCATGAGTTTTCCTTATAAATTTAACTATTTTTTATACTTGCAGTAAAATATATATTATTTATCTAAATATTATTATTATTTTAATTATAAAATTCCAAAGAGGCATGAACATTGGAGTTTAATATTTATAACCTGAGTTCCCACTGTATTAGGCATATGAGTGCCGCTTGCATGCGATATTCCGTATTTTGTATGTGCCTATTTAGGCATAGCATGCCACTTTCCCTCACTCCTGTAAACTAGATAGCACAGAGGTACTGGCACACACCAAAAATATCGAAAGGTATATACCTTTTCATGAGATACTTGTATTGATAGGATAGTAGCCATATTATTGTGAGTTATATAATTACATTTCAGGATGAACAATTAATGGAAGGATAGGAATGAAAAATGAGGCATATAATCTAAGGGATAAATCTACAAACGAATCGTTAAATAAAAGCATAGAAAACTGCATTTGTAGGAAATCAATTTCATTTCTGTTGCTGGTTATAATAGCTGCTGCTATCTTTGTTCATCCTGTGGCGGCAGAAGGAGCACCAGTAAAGCTGATCGTATTTACCGATAAAAATGTTTATTCAGACTGGTATATCGATAACGGTCAAACTGCGGCTAATACAGTTGTTTTTAAAGCCGACAATACACCTGCACAAACCCCCTACATATACGCAATTGTTTTAGATAAAGATGGTAATATGGTGAAGGGTCAAACCGTTTCGGTTAATATAAAGGATATTGCCAGACTTGACCATTTTAATAAAGGTGTCGATACAACCCATCATGCCAGAACTAATACCAATGGAGCTTTTTTCAATGTTAATGCTAATTTATATGATAACGGCGCAAGCGGAGATAAGGATGGCAGCGATGGAATATATTCCTATCAATGGACTCCATCTTCAAGACCTGGCACTACTTTATTAGACGATCACCTTATGGTAAATATCACCGTTACTTCGGGTTCTTTAAGCGCTAATGCGACTATATTATTTTCATCGATAAACTGTCATAAAGAAGAGAACAGACCTCCCATCCATCAACACATTCATTATATTAAGGTAGTAACGCGGAAGACCCATGTACAATGTGCCATGTCGGATATGAACATTTTTATGAAAATAAATCGAATCTTATTTCGGAAATAAAGAAGGACGTGCATTTTGGAAAGGTGAACCCGATAGTACCCGCAATGGGTGGAAAAGCTATACCAGACTGGAAATAGAATATTACAGCTATCCAAAGTGGCGGGAATGGTTATGGTACAACAGCATGGAATGTAACAGCACCGGGTTCTGAATACTGTTATTGGTGTCACTTCAATACACCTGGTGGGGATTATTTAGATTATAATACGATAGGAACAAATGGTTTCAGAACAAACGCTTCTGATAGACCTTCCTGTTCCCAGGCATCTGTTACAACTAGTCTGGGAACAGTTACCCTGTCATGCCACCACAGAAATAACAGGCAATTCTGTACTACCATGGTATCCATCATCGGCTGTTACCGGAGGCAGGGCAGGGCAGCCGAATCATAATATAAATGATGCGAAATCGCATAATAAAACCGGTGAATCCCGGAATGCTTCCTGTCATTGTGTCTCCCTCAACACACTCTTTGACAATGCCTAATATGTCGACTGGTTTGACCGCAGGTTCGAACATCAATGCACGGTGCTGGTACTGCCACAATATCAGCAGCGGTTACCTCAACATTACATCAAACACGGGACAAAGCAACTGCACATACAAACACAGATTGTAAATCATGTCATTATGATGCAACAGGAAAGCTTGATTCACATGTTGTCCCCACTGGAAAATCAGGCGGCGTAAACTGCACATCATACCACAATATAGGTGGTTCGGCAGGTCATGACGTTGATATAACAAACATGGGCAACAGCGCCCATGCCAACATGAACAATAAGTCACAGTACACCGGCGGCAATATCAAAACCGGAAATGCTGGGCATGCCACGGTACATTAAATACCAACGGCTTTGCCAATGAAAGCAATCAGCCAGCAGGTTCGCATAACGATACGATGTACAAGAATCCCAGAAAGTGTCCAGATTGTCATAATAACATTCAATCAGCTTCTAATTTCAGCGCCCCCCAGGTGGTAGAGCACAGGATCGGCGCTCCAGATGTGCCTACAACGGGTACCCAATGCTCATTATGCCACAATAACAGCCTTACGGCGATCACAGAGGCAGATGGGTTTGGCTTATCGTCGGGTGGAAATGCGCAGAACGCCACTGCATCACATTATCTCAAAGATGCAAACGCAAACCTGATGACAACTGGATCCACAGCAACAACTGTACCTGGTGTCATATCACAAACACCGGCAATGCATCATGGGGCACACCCGTTAACCCGAATACTAACTTCAGTGGTCTTCATAATGGCAAATTGAACTCGGACTGTAAAACTTGCCATGGCAATTTTAATTCTTCAACAATCAAACTTCACGATGCAGATATCACAGGAGGAAGCTCCGGAGGTCAGGATTGTGTTTCCTGTCACGAGACCAACAATTATCCGGTTGATGTCAATAATATGAACAAGTCGGACAGTATCCGTAAGGGATCTAAACATGTTAGGTTCTTCAAACGGCAGGACTGATAACAAGATGTGCTATGCTTGCCATACAAATAATTCTTATATAACCGGTAGTCCTGGCAGGGTCAATAATAACAGTCTTCCAGTTTCCGGTCATCC
>CAWCBK010000003.1:0-85871 GCA_963793805.1 Methanobacteriota archaeon | reverse complement strand
CATTGAACCACAGCACGAATCCCTATTCAGGCGCATTGTGGAACGGCACGCAACAACCCTACTGGGACAATACAAGCCAGTTGTCCACATGCAATTACTGCCATGGCGCGGTACTTCACAGCACTTCTGCGCTGGGAGAAATAGAAAAAGTAAAAGGATCGAACAATTTGAACCAGAGCCTCACCAACGGCTACTGGTGCGCCAACTGCCATTATAAGAACGCGCCGGGTTATGCCGGGAACCTGTTCGCAGTGCAGCCGCCGGAAGTGCTGAATAAGAATGGACTTGTGCCCGCTACAGCACGCGATGGGACTGCTTTCTTTAATCACACGAACGACCTTTCAGGCTATGACGATGCCAGGTGCAAGAGTTGCCACGATAATAATCTCGGCACTTCAGCGACATCGCTGAACTTCTCTCATAACGTCGGTACAGGCTCATCCAGCAGCAGCAATTGCAGGAGCTGCCACAACATCTCGGATACTGACATGAACAGGGGCCATATTGACTTCGCTGTTTTCAATACCTCAATACACGGGAACATGAACACCACTCCAGGGACAGACCTGAATGAACCGTGCTGGGGCTGCCACGGGAACGGCAACAGCGAGGGGCATAATGCGAGTGGCGACGCTTTCGGAAAAGGTTCCTTCCGGAACCCGTATAATTGCACTGACTGCCATGTTTCTTCAGGCATAAGGTATACGTGGGCTTCTGCAAGAAATGCAATGACAGCGGCAGAACATTTCGCTAACGGCGCGGATATAAAGGCTTCATACAATGCAACATCTGTCTTCTCATGCCTGAAATGCCATCAGGATATTAGCGAGTTGCGTCTTTACAGCAGTGATACGGATACCAACAGGACTGTGTGGGAATCTGGTGGGGATAGATACAATACCACAATCGGCGGGAATAACAGCCCGTACCATTACGGAAAAAAACGTACCGACCTGCGTTCAGGAACCAATTCATCCTGCTCCTACTGCCACCAGAACTCGTCCTCTGTCTTCCCGCTCACAGCCTCGAACAGTAGCATAATCGAACATACGGAAACAGGTTCAAACATTTCGGCAAGGGCATGTACTAACGGCGACTGCCATGGAACGGGTTATATCCACAATTCATCGCTCACAAAACCCCAGGTCCAAACATTTACTTCAGGAAGGTATGATTATTGCGCCCCCTGCCATAGGTCCAATGGCATATCCACAATAAGAGTCCTGGGTCATAATACCACAAATATCTCGATAATAACCATGGATTGCGGCTACTGCCACAACGCAAGCTCACAGGGGCAGGTAAGCAGCGGCACGCTCAGGATACACTCATCCCGCCTCACCAACAGGAGCACCGCGAACGCCACCTGCGTCTTGTGCCATAGGGACACAAAATATGTGCCAGCAAACAGGATTATCAAGACGCATTACCCTGGTGCGGCCGCAGACAAAGGCAATACGTCAGAGAGCGGAAGAACGTGTGAAGCCTGTCATGGAGAGGTTAGCCCGAATAAGCTTCACCAGAGCATGATAAAGAAACCTGTAGAAAACTGCCAGTCGTGCCATCTCACCGGTTACAAGACAAGCCCCTATAATGCCACTACGGCAAAGGCGTCCATAGTAAATTTCCAGCATGATAATTCATCCCATGCTCCCACGAACCAGACAAACTGTGAGCGCTGCCACAATACAACAAATAGAGAGAAAGCATTCCACTTTACAGAGTATGCGAACGGGACTTCAGTCGCGCCGGGCTGGGCGGGCTGGACAAACGGCACGCAGGCGAACTGCATAGACTGCCACAGGAACAATACGAATAAGCCTCCTTTCTACGCAGAACCCGGAAGGATCGGACATGATAATTACACCCTGGATGAATGTTATCACTGCCATTCTAATGTTGCATCGTATGGCTCAAATGCTAAAGCAATGCACTGGGTAGACCCGTCGCCGGCTAATGCAAACTGTACTCTCTGCCATGATATCACAGGTGATACCAACAGGAAGATAGATGTCCAGGCGATGAACAGGAGTGATTCCATACATCTTAACCTCAACAAGGATGCAGCAGTGGTAAAGGCAGCGGCGCCGTATGCCGCCGACAGCAAGAGATGCTGGGCATGCCACGGGAATGGGACAGAACCGACAGGTCATCCCACCAATTTCAAGAACGCATTCAAATGCGCGGACTGTCATGTAACATCCGGGACAAGGAACACCAATTATACTCCGAACAATACGATTCTTATCGTGACAGAGCATACAAGAGCGGGCAGCGATATCAGAACACCAGCAGCGTCTTACTGCACGGCCTGCCACAATAAGACAGAGATGTTGATACAGAGTAATGATACGGTACTTTCGCCCACAAACCCTGCCAATGACTCTGTATCCCACGCAGGAAGAAAACGCAGTGATATCCGTTCTGACCAGAACACTTCCTGCTCATACTGCCACCAGAACATCAGCACTTCATTTGAAAATGTGATGACGAACAGTTTTAATAAGTCAATCCTTGAGCATACGTCCAGTACCGGGGCAAATACATCAAACTCCACTCTGACATGCACGAGTGGAAAGTGCCATGCCTCAGGGTACATCCACAATTCAACACTCACAAGACCGCAGGCACAGGCATGGACGGCGGGGAGAAATGATTACTGCGCACCCTGCCACAGGGCAGGGAATATCAATGCCACAATATACGTTTATGCCCACAACACCTCCAATATATCGGTGATCAATATGGACTGCGGCTATTGCCACAACGGGTCTTCGCAGGGAATTATCAGCACCGGGACGCTGCGTCTTCATACAAGAACGCTGACCAATACCTCGACTGTGAATTCATCATGCACCACCTGCCATAAGGACAGCACGTATGTTGGCACTTCAAGGGTGATCAAAACTCACTATCCAAATGCACCCGCAGGAAAGGCAAACACTTCACGCAGTTCATGGGACTGCGAAGAATGCCACGGATGGAGCACAGGTGCAGGGATGCACTCACCCGGACTTATTAAGAAACCAAATTACGACTGCAACGCATGCCACAATGGAGCAGGTGGAAGCCCGAACAAGGCGTATGCCACGCCCTTTGTGAACCTGACCCGACACGACAATACATCTCATAATGGCGCCAATGTCAACTGTAACACATGCCACAACAACACCAATAGAAAAGAACCATTCCACTTCACCCAGTGGTCAAATGGCTCAGTGGAAGCTCCGGGTTGGGCTGGCTGGATCAACGGCAGCAGGACGAACTGTATAGATTGCCACGTCACATATGCGAACTTAGCTCCGTTTTTCGCAGAACCATCCGCATGGCATAAGGCAACATACGGTTCAACAATTAACGACTGCTACCAGTGCCACAGCAACCTCACAGTGCTAAGTACAGGCGATAGCAAATCGCCGGTTGAGATGCACAACGTAACGCGTACTATTGCATGGAACAACTGCAATTTATGTCATTCGAACAAATATGGAGGAGCGAACAGGGTAGATAACGCAAGTCTTAGCAGCGGTATGCATGCGGGTATCAACGGGGCAGCCATCAACAACATCGATCCTGCATGCAGGGCTTGCCACGGCGGCAACAACAGCGTTCACAGGAACTCCACTGCAAATGACTGCACGTACTGTCACATCACAGGCACAACGAAGTACGGCGCAAAGAACGTGAGCGAACATATACCAAATGGTACATACCAGGGCACAAAGGTAAACACCAGCCGATACCAGCTGGTTTATTGTGACCTGTGCCACAATAACAGCATCGGTATCTTTAGTGATGAAACTCCAGGAAGCAGGAATGCCACTTCTGCTCATTATGGACAGAACAATAGTTTCGCAAAGCTTATGAACCCGGGCGTCAACTCTTCAGAGTGCATGTACTGTCATAGAAACACGAGCAACATGGAAAAATGGGGCATAAGCCCGGCAAGCAAGGCAAATATTATCAATAGAGAAGATCACACTTCATTTTCCTCGAATGTTAATTGTTATGACTGTCATGTCGATTCAAGGAGCATGCCGCAGACCTTCCATGCTGAAGAACTCAATGAAGGCGCAGGCTCTTCACCTAACTGCCTGGGGTGCCATAACATAAATGGCGCATATGCGAAAGTGGATTTCAGCGCCACGAACCATAGCAGCAACATACATAAGAACCTCAACAGCGGCGCCAATGCCCAGGGCTATGACAGCGCGAACAAGCCCTGCTGGGCATGTCACGGCAACGGCAGCGCAACGGCACACATCAACGGTACATATAGAGCGCCAAAGCTGTGCGAAAACTGCCACATCAACTCATCAAAACCTTTCGGCGCGCTGCAGGTCAGGGAACATTTCTGGAACGGCAGCGATATTAGAGCCACAATTGCCACGAACAACACCAGAAGCTGCATTGCCTGCCACCAGAATATAAGCGAGATGCGCCTTGTGAACAATGACCCCGATGCCGGAAGTTTCGATGCTGACCTGGATGGAGTTAACGGCACAGGTATAAGCGCTTATCACTACGGCAGGAAGCGCCAGGATATACGTGAAGGCGTCAATACCTCATGCATATACTGCCACCAGAACATCACTACTGCATTTGAAAACGTGATGACAAACAGTTTAAATAAAGGAATCCTTGAGCATACGACGGATGCAGGGGCAAATACATCGAATTCAACCCTATCATGCACTGGAAGCAAATGCCATTCATCAGGTTTGATCCATGATACAAATCTTACAAAGTTTACTACACAGGCATGGACGCCGGGCGGCGCAGACTACTGTGCTCCATGCCATAAACCAGGCAACGCCAGCGCGTCAAAATATGTGTATAACCAGAAGCATGATCCAGCCAACACCTCAGGCGACAGGATAGGCGACTGTGGATTTTGCCATAATGCATCATCGCAGGGGATGAACGGGGGTACGGTGAGGATCCATTCTCCAACTCTTACAAATACAACATCCTATGTTCTCTATGGCACATGCACTGGCTGCCACAATGGTACTTCGGTGTACGCAGGCGCATCAAAACAGATATTCTCACACCTGCCAAATGGTTCAGCGTACCGCGGCAATACATCCATGAGCAATTATTCCTGTGAAACCTGCCACAATATAACAACCGGGGCTTCTATGCACAGTGCTGGCATGGATCGCTCTAACGGAACATGCATCACCTGTCACTTCAACAGGATAAGTCCGTTCAAAGCCAAAGTTAAGATTATTGAAAGCTGGGATTACAATCATACTTATGCAGGTCAAAAGACCTGCAATATAACCCAGTGCCATAACGCATCGGGAGCAGCCCTGGGATTCCACCTCGACAAATACGCAGGAGCTGTAGTTGCAGACCCTGAGAGGGTAAACAGCATCTGGAGCAACAGGAACAATACAGGAAATGGCTTCACTGACACTCCGTATGTTGATTGTATCGATTGCCACAGGGAGTATAACAATACATTCCCATTCAACAATACATATCCATTCAATTATTCAACGAATTATTCGTTCAATTACGAAGCGAATCACACTGGAAAAAACAAGAAGATACATTCTACATCCGATTCAATGGATTCATGCTACAACTGCCACACAGACATACCTGATATAAAGAATCCGCAGAATCGCTTCAAGGTACATAACGTCTCAATAGAACCGCTTCTGGGAGGTCCGGCATGTATAAGCTGTCACAACAAGAGCGCGCCGAGCTCAACAGGTTACCCCCCTGAATCAAGAAAAATGAACCATACAGCATTTAACCAGTCGGTGCATAGCAAACTGGCAAACTACACAATATGGGACATGAATAAAAAGCCAAATTCTGTTCTTCTGGACTCAGCCTGCTGGGTTTGCCATTCCACAAATTTAACCGAACTTCCTAATAATGCGCACCCTGATAGGGGAGGTCCAGCCTCACTGCGCCCGTTCCAGTGCAATGAATGCCATACACCTGAAGGAAATATGAGTATGCTTAACCAGGAAATATTCCAGAGAACTCCGAAGATATACCAGCATTATGCGGGAAAATCGTTTATTAACGAAAAGAGATTCAATTCCACTAAGGGATGCTACGAATGCCATGAGAACAGCCTTGTCCCCGAAATAAATATATCCTACGGGGAATATTCCCGCAAAGGCGAGGCAAATAGTTCTCACTATGCGCTCAGGGATGATTTAATACATACCAACCTTACACAATTAGGGTGCAAACAGTGCCATGCAGTGGGAGAGTCAGGAGGTTCGTCCGGTATGAAATACGGTAATGCAATCGGCGTTCCTCTGAAACACAATTTGATGGGTAGCGACGGAGTGTTTTGTCAGGTTTCATGCCATAACTCCAATCCGGCGGTAAATATCACGAATCACGATATAAATATGGGATTATACGTTGGCGTGAGCGCCTGTTATTATGGAAGCTGTCATATTTTGCCACCTTGTGAGGAGTGTACGAGATGAAGAAGTTCATCCTGCTATTCTCACTATTGATCCTGGTCACGCAATCAGGTGCCCAGCTTGAAGTCCATCAGGGATTTCCTGTTAATACTGGCTACGAACTCAGAGTTAACGTAGTCGCTACAGATATTGATGGAGATGGAATATTTGAGGTAATAGCTGCACCAGAGAACAGGATTGTTAAGGTATACAATGATACAGGTGTACTGAAATGGGAGAATGTGAGCGGAACAAGCAGGTATGATTATGCAAGAACCCCGTTAGTCCGGAATTTCACCGGAGATGGCAGGCTCGAGGTATTGACCTACGGCAATCCCTCCAATTCAGACCCGACGTTTTATATTTGGGATGCGGAAGGCATCCGGCTGTTAGAGATGCTGTTTGAAAAATATCTTCTCATATCAACTCCGTCTGTCACTCAGGATGGAATAATCCTTGCAGGCGCTGCGCCTGGAACTTCTTTCGGTCCAATATTGAATTATTCAGGGCTGCATGCATATGATACAACAGGGAACAGGCTCTGGTATCTGGAGCTTGGGAATAAATCCAGTTTCTTTGCATCAATGCCCCTGGCAGACATAGATGATGACGGTGATGAAGAGGTTATCCTTCTCACGCACGACACGGATGTCGCATATCCTACAGACGGAAGGATCTGGGTGATAGATGTGAACAGGACTCAGGGAACCGTCAAATGGTCAAGACCGCTTGGGGGAGATGCAAGGAACGTAGCGGTTGGCGACCTGAATCGCGATGGAAGGTTGGAGATAGTTGCGGTATCCTCAGGCGGCGTCTATATATTCAATGGAGAGGGGGATGAGCTACACAGGTTCAGCATAAACAGCAACAATGCTGTTCCTGCCATAGGTGATGTAGACAAAGACGGTATTAATGATGTTGTGATCGCTTCGAACTCTGAAAATAAGATATACATTATCAGCAATGGCTCTCTGCGTGAATTCCCATCCATAAAAAGTATTTGGACCAATGTCGTCCTGAGTGATCTGAACCGCGACGGAAATATCGAAATCGCAGGAGGAGATACTGACGGAAATATGTACGTATGGGATCGCAACGGATATGTTCTGGAACAGCGGAAGATCATTGGCACGGGATATATCCCTTCCTCTGCGCTCATTGCAGATCTGGATAGGGATGGGAACAAGGAACTGATATTTGGGGTTTCTAACGGGAACGACGGTTACATATCTGCATACACATACTGGAATCTTTCTGCAGAAACAGCGCCGCCCACGACGACTAATGATGTGGATGGAGCATGGCACAATTCAAGCGTGACGGTTACATTGACCGCAGCAGATGCTAACAGCGGCGTTAGCGCCACTTATTACACTACTGATGGCACGCTTCCGACAATGAGTTCACCGATCGGGAATGTGATCAATCTAACTAAAGAGAGAGTATATACTATAAGGTACTTCAGTGTGGATAATGTGGGGAACGTTGAAGATGTTAGAACTGCAGTGAACCAGGTCAAGATCGATAAAGTAAAGCCATCTTCATGGGATGACACTGATAACCTGTGGCATAATGCTTCAACAGCTTTGAATATCACAGTTACAGACAGCTTTTCTGGAGTGGCTTTCCTGTTTTACAAAGCAGATGGGGTAAAGAATAGTTCTTCAGGAAATACAAATCTTGTTTTCACGGAAGATGGTGTTCATACAATAGAATATTACGGGGTTGATAACGCAGGTAATTATGAATCGCCAAAAAACGCCATAGTAAAGATCGACATGACGTCTCCATTCACATCAGATGACGGGGATGGGCTATGGCACAACGACAGCGTAACGGTTAGACTGTCAGCAAACGATTACCTCTCAGGTGTGAATGCCACATATAATAAAGTGACATCTGTTCCATTGTCTGTTCTGGACTCGTTTTTTTCCTGGCTTGGGGGCATACTCGGTATGGCAGAAGGTTATGTAGAGGGTGATAATGTAACATTATCAAACGAAGGCATCTACGTTGTAACTTATTACAGCAATGACCGTGTTGGTAATACAGAAGCGGAAAAAGTAACAGGGCAGGTCAGGATAGATAAAACCCTTCCAACAACCACTGTGACAGTGCCCATTAACAAGACCTATTTGCCATCTGAAAGCATAACCCTGGATTTCTCTGCCCAGGACGGGCTGTCAGGGATAAAGAGAATCAGCGGGTCTATTGATGGTATAAGACCGGTATCCAGCGGAGAGGTGCTGAATATGGGAACCCTCGGGGGAGGCGGGCATGAATTCATTCTTACTGTCGAGGATAATGCAAGTAATATCAATACACAGACTGTCTTTTTCAATGTAGCCGGTGAAGCACTTCAGGCAATGGGTTATGTCAACGGTACGGTGATAGATAACAGCACAGCAGCAGGCATTTCAGGTGCGAAAGTCATCGTAACTCAAACAGGGATGAATACCTCAACGGATGAATTTGGATTCTATTCTCTATACCTTGATGCAGGTATATTTAATCTTACAGTAAATAGTGAGCCTGAATATTATCAGAATAATTCCGTATCAGTAACAGTTAACTCCGGAGAAACAGTAAATCAGGATATAAATTTAACCAAGAAACCTGTTGGAACGATCACAGGGAAGGTTGCAAATATTTAACATCAAATATCATTGGGGAAGTACAAATATCCCCTTTTCTGTCTTTACTATCTTTATCTCATTTCCTGGCTCAACGCTCAGGAAATCAGGTCTTTTAACAGTGATCGTCTCATAATTATGAGGGTCAAGCACCTGTATAGTTCTTCCCTCAACTGCCACCAGCACAGCAGACACGGCATCCTCCCTTTTGCCCAGTTTCTTAACATCCATCAGGTTATTAAAATTTTCAAGGAACCTCCTCCCGGTCTCAAGGTCTATACCGCTCACATGTTTTGCGCAGGTCTGTACCTCTATGACAGCGCCATCAACGCTGATAATATCCCCGCGCACGAATTCGGGAAGGCGAAGAGCATAAGTGATGCGGTAAAGGTCAACGCCGTTCTTCTGCCCGACAAGCTTCGGGGATTCTGCGAATTTTCCTCCGAAAGTATCCATCACACCCTTGCATATCTGTTTCCCCAGCTTTATCGACCCCACGTACATATCAATGCCCCCTTCGATCTCTTCCATCTTTGCAATAAAAGCAAGCCTGTCCCCCTTTTCCCGCGAGCGCTGGGCTACTTCTTCAGCTATGCTCATGCATTTTGCAAGTTCATCATTCGTGGGGAGCCTTTTATCAGCCCTTATCTGCACTATACCCACAAAATAACCACCTGATATCCTGCTGCATGTGTCGCAGGTCTCCCAGCTTATCCTGAGTTCTGTATCAAGAGCAGCATCTATGGGCGCGCCTTTGATTTCCGCTCTTGCCTCAACATGTATCCGATACCTGGAATAATCAAGCTGCCTTGGTGTAAGCACTAGTTCAACGCTGGTTGCGTCCCTGTTTATTTCAAGGTTCTCTTTCACCAGGGAAATTACGATATCTTCTTCCCTGCCGCCGGACTGCCACCTGCCTTTTCTGAAAACTGAATCGCAAGAGGGGCATATCCTCCCATAAACTACATGCGGGCATTCAAGCAGTTTTTTATTCCCGATAAAACACTGCCTGCACACGTTATCATAGAAAATGTCTGCATCGCTTCCGCATTTCGGGCAGAATAGTTTAACCATTGTTCAATAAACTCCGGGCTGCATCGTGCACGCTTTTTTCAGAATTATAAACCGGCTTCCACCCAAGCGACCTTATCCTGTCAATAGAAAGCATCATCCTTGGAACGTCTCCTTTCCACCCTCGGTTGCCTCCGGTATAATTGAATTCAACGTTTTGCAGTCCCATTTCTTCAACTATGATCTCTCCAATCTCTGTAGCGTTTATGGTATCAACTGAGCCGATATTGAATATGTTTACCATATCATTGCTGTTCTCCATCGCAAAAAGGATGGCTTCAACGCAATCATATACGTGCAGATACGACTTTCTCTGCTTCCCGTCACCCAGGATCTCAAGCGAACCGGGGGTTTTTGTGAGTTTGTTTATGAAATCGAAGATAATCCCATGCGTGCCCCTTGGACCGACGATGTTTGCGAAGCGGAATAGCCATGAGTTCATATCAAATGTTGAGCAATAAGAAGTTATGAGGGCTTCGCACGCCAGTTTGGACGCGCCGTAGAGTGATATCGGGACAAGTGGCCCGTACTCTTCTGGTGTAGGGATGAGGGAGGCTTCACCATAGACCGTGGATGTGGATGTAAAAAGGATGTTCCTTATCTTATTGATGCGCATCGCCTCAAGAAGATTGTATGTGGCAACGATGTTCTGCTCAAGGTGTACCCTTGTATCCGAGGCACCAAGCCTGACATCCGGATTTGCTGCAAGATGGAATACCGCATCCGCGTCTTTTACAGTTGTCTTTAGTTCTTCCGGGTCAAGCAGATCGAGCCTGATGAATTCAAAGTCTGGGTTTTCAACATTCTCTTTGAGGAAATCCATTTTGCCAGAACTCAGGTTGTCTATGACTATTACCTCGTCTCCCCGAAGGAGCAGCCTGTCGATAAGGTGACTTCCTATGAAACCCGCACCGCCTGTGACAATGATCTTGTTTTTCATGATAGCTCTATTAAATCAGTTCAATACAGTTCTCTATTCTTCTTCCACAATATGAATTTTGGCACTAAAACTGTGTCAGGAAAGCATAAATAATGTTGAACACATATTGCAAAAATAGGAGGTTTCAAATTGAATTACAAATGGATAACCGGATTGATAATACTTGTGGCGCTGATAAGCGGATGTACATCAAAAAGCCCATCTACGGAAACACAACAACCTGTGATTACTGCTCCCCCGCCAGTTCAGACAACTGTTTCATTGCCGATGACTGCGACTGTTGAGAATGTCGATTTCTCGTTCTATCCTCCAGAGATTGTGATCGCCAGAGGAGGTACAGTAACCTGGAAACAGAAGGATTTCGATAAGCACACAGTGACTGGTAGCGGGTTCGATTCAGGCGAACTCAGCCAGGGAGATAAGTTCAGCCATACCTTTACAGAGGTGGGAACCTATGAATACAGGTGCAATTTGCATCCCGCTATGAAAGGAAAAGTTATTGTGAGATAGACTGGCAGGCAGAAGATGCAGATTCTTTTAATGCTGCATCTTCACCATTATTTTTCGGCATTTGACAGCCATATTAATTGTAACGGTCACGAATTTCTGGTTACTATATATATTATCCCCTTTTCTACTTTTTTCAATGGAAAGCCATATATATAAATAAGGATTACTTTTACATTATACTTATTATAATTATTATAATACGATATGGTGATATAAAATGATTCTAGTAAAATATCTAAAAATGATATTTGTTATCCTCGTTATAGCAGGAACCGCATCAGCTCCCGGAACTTATGGAATGACCTCTGGTCTTGTCGCAGAGTGGCATTTTGACGGCAATTCCCAGGATTCAAGCGGGAACGGGAACCATGGTACTGTATATGGCGCTAAGTATGTGGATGGAATCAAAGGACAGGCGCTTGCTTTTGACGGGATGGATAATTACTTCTGGGCTCCGGTATCTGATGCGCTCAATTCGGTCAGGGCACAGGGAACAGTCCTTGCCTGGGTCAACTTCAGTGATTCTTTCCTGATAAAAGAAAGCGGGATTTCCTGCTCTCCGGGTTCTCGCTCGCTTACGATCTGGAGGTTCGGGACATACTCGATGAAGTCACAAGCATACATAGACTGCGCAGGCAGGATGCAGTCTGGCTGGAGAGTGGATGATTCACATACCGGGCAGACAACGGGAAAGCCCATGATAAGCCAGAAATGGACTCTTGTGGCTCTTGTTTATGACGGAAAGAACGTTATCCAGTATATAAATGGAGAGAAAGTTAATTTCTTTCCACTTACAGGGCAGTTAAATAATTCTGAAGGAAAGTTCTGGATCGGCAGGAACGGGAATGAGTTTTTCCATATGTATTTCCACGGTACTATCGATGAAATCAAAATATACAACCGCGCGCTTTCAAATGATGAAATAATGGCATATTTTAAGACCCTGTCGTCTTCTACCCCAGGGCAGAAAGAAGCCCCGGCTCTTGAGAATGACAATATACTCAAGTCTGAAACAAAGGTCAATGATATTGTAGCGTACAAACCAGTAGAATACAGCTTCACATCACCTGAACTTGCAATATATCAGATAGTTATCACCGGCAAAGAAAACCAGTACGATGTCCCTGTCAAAGTGGAAGCGCTTAAATGGAGCCCGGAGAGCCTGCCAAAATCTGCGCCAGGGAAAGTGTACAGGAACCTGAATATAATAGCAGATACAAAAAATTTTAAAGAAGCTTCGATAAGCTTCAGGGCGGAGAACTCATGGATAGAATCCAGCGGTCTGGGTTATGACGAAATAAAGATGTTCAGATGGACGGGAACGGAATGGTCAAAGCTTGATACCAATAAGAAAACAAAGGATGCCACTTATTCATATTATGAAGCCAGAACTTATGGCTTCTCGCATTTTGCAATAAGCGGACAGAAGACAGAACCAGTGTCTGCCGCTGTAAAACAGAGTCCACCCGCCCGCTCAAATGAACAGGACAGCACATGGTTGTGGTTCCTGCTGATAATTGTATTACTGGCAGCAGGAACATACGTAAGCCGCAGGCGTCTGAAAAACATATCACTTCCTAAGATCGTGATTCCCAGATTCTCAGTTCCATGGATCATTACTCAGGCGGCGACCGCTCAGGTTCAACAAAATGACCCTGCTGCAAAGGATATCAACATCAGTTCTGCATTTGGATATAAGGGAGCAACCATATTGCATAAGGTCAAAATAGAGAATCTCTCATCAGCGCCTATTGCGGATATCAAAGTCATCCTGTTTGTTCCCAACGTGTTCCTTCTGGTTGAAAAAGAGAAGTCCATAGCGCTGCTGAAAGGGAAAGAAGGCAAAACTGTCACTTTCGAAATAAGACCCACAGGCGAGTGCGGGAACTGCGAAGTTTCAGGCAAGGTCAACTATTATGACACAGCGAACAACAGGACAAAGGAGATCGATATCGAGAGCAAGATGCTAAGTATCATCTGCCCGATGCTGAAGGTGAAAGAGATAAATGAACCCGAATGGCAGGGAATGGTGAGCAACCTGCTCCAGACAGAGGAGAATACAAAAGAGATAGATATGCCTGCTGAGACGCTTTTCACCATGGTCTCACGGATAATCAAGGATATGCACATGCATCTTCTCACTCCTGAGGTGACCCAGAGCGAGCAGTTGTTTGACGGCGTTGCCCGCTTTTATGGTGAGGGTGTGAAGGGACTTAAATACGCTGCTCAGGCTGAAGTCGTTGGAGGCGCAAGAAAAGCAAAGCTTATCCTCAGGGCATGGGCAGAAAAGGAGGATGCACTCACCGGATTTTATCACGGCATACTTGACGAGATAGAAAAGAGGATAAATGTAAAAGGTTTTATTGACGAACCCATAGTGCAGCATTTCAATATCGCGGGGCATCTTGTCACCGGGCAGGTAGGAAGGATTGTTGATGTAGGGGACAGAAGCGTGATCCCGGGGGAAGGGGGGGCGGGAAATTGAGTGTTTTCAGTATAAAATTGTGCCTGATGTTCCGGAGTTCTTTTGAGGCTTATCAGCCCTGAACAGCGATAGCGTACCGATTATTGTCATGAACCTTGCGGTTTCTTCCACCTGCACAAATCCGGCACCGCGGAACATATCAGGCAGAAGACCCTTGATATTTTCTGAAACCTCCTCAAGAAATCTGAATATCATTGACGGCATTAACATAATGAAATTGTGGGGTTTGCCAAAGTCTGCTGCGTGCAGTTCTCCTCCAGGTTTGAGAACGCGGAATATCTCATTGAAGGTTCTTTTCTTGTTCTCACGGGTAAGATGATGGAATACAAGGCTTGAAACCACGAGGTCAAATGAATTGTCAGGATAAGGAAGTTCAAACGCCATTCCTTTATCAAGTTTGATATCCAGTCCTTCTTTTTCGATTTTCGCACGTGCTATCCCAAGGATTTTCTGATCGCCGTCAAGCCCGACAACAACTGCGCCAGGGTGAGCCTTTTTTATAAGTATGTCAAGCGTTGCAGTTCCGCAGCCAAGGTCAAGCACCCTGTGCCCTTTCTCGATGCGCATCTGCTCTATCAGGCAGCGCCTGAAGGCTTTTTCGGGAAATAACAACTGTATTATGGGATCATACAGCGGGGTCAGCCAGTCAAAACTGACTGCAGGTATGTATTTAGCTGATTTAGTTTTCATAACCTCTAACCTTATTCCTATAATGACTCATTACACATGAATTTATCTAATCAAGAAATAATATTACTCTTATAATGACATCATCCCACATCGCCCGGTGCGCTCAGCTTGCCATGGCGCTTGAAGTCTCAGCAACACCAAAGCCCGGGAACATTGACAGGAACCACAATTACACCGATACCAGGTTCGAGCATTTCCTTGCAAGCGCTGTGGGCGTGTACCCCATAATGGAAAAAGCAGCAAGATCTGGATCAGGATCAGGTTCTTTAATACGCGAAGCTGTCATAGAAAGCAGTAAATGGCAGAAGGGCGGCAATACTCATTTCGGGGCATTTATCCTGCTCATTCCGCTTGTAATGGCAGCAGGAAGATGCAGCGACAGGACATGCCTGAAGAGGCAGGTTCAGAAGATCGTAAAAGGAACAACGGTGGTTGATGCTATGGAGTTCTACAGGGCGTTCTCGGAAGCTGGTGTAAAAGTCAAACCAGTGGATGATCTTGACCTTTCCAATGCTGCATCAATTGAAAAAATAAAGGCGCAGGGATTGACGCTCTACAGCATGATGGAGATATCGGCAGGCTATGACATGATAGCTGAGGAATGGACGAATGGGTTCAAGAAGACCTTTGAATGCGCCTCATCGATACAAAATAAGATCAAAGAACATGGTATAAATGATGCGGTAGTTCTCACGTTCATGGATATCTTATCCCGGAATAAAGACACATTCATACATACAAAATTCGACAGCAAGAAGGCGGAAGAGGTTTCAATGAGGGCGAAAAAAATAATGAGAATGAACGATGTGGATAATATTGGCATGGACGATATAAGAGATGAGCTTAGGTCATTTGATGAGGAATTACTGAAAGAAGGTGTTAATCCGGGTTCGACAGCAGACCTTATAATATCAGGACTGTTCGTATCGCTTTTTGAGGGGATGAGATTCTGATAGACCTTGAGGATTTCGGATTTCAGGAAGGAGTTTCAGAGGTCATCCTTACCACGCTTTCCCGGGAGGGCGTTCCAAATGCAGCGCCTATGGGTATTCACATGGATGGCGGGCGGCTCTTTATCAGGATATTTAACTCGACCACATTTACGAACATAGATGCAAATCCAAAAGCTGCGGCAAATATCATAGATGATCCGGAGCTGTTCGTGAAGTCGGCGCTGTCAGATGTTGAGCCTGAAGGATTTAAGTTCATCGATGGTTTCCCGGTTCTCAAACAGGCTCTCGGATGGGTTATTTTTGACTGCGAATGCAGGAGGGGTGAGAATATTTCTGTGGTTGAGCTGTCCCCGGTTAGAGGAAAAATAAATCGAAGGGTCATCAAACCTGTTAATCGCGGTTTTAATGCAGTAATAGAAGCTGCAGTTCATGCAACGCGTTATGTCGGACTGAAGGAGCAGGAATATCTCAGGCAGATAGAGTACGGCAATACCATAGTCCAGAAATGCGGAGGAGCGCGGGAGAAGGAAGCGATGAGGCTGCTGTATGAGCTGATAAGATATCCTGAGTGAAATTACAGCAAACTAAATGGGAACATCATTGGGTTTGAAAACATCAATTTTATCAGATATCTGGTCGAAATGACTGTCATACGTCACGATACAATCACAATTTTCAATATATGCCGATATCGCATGGGGAATATCAGTTCTGTCGCTAATTGAAAATTTCTCTTGATAAAGGATTTTATTTTCGCGCGACAGAAGTTCCGTAATTTCAATCCCTTCGATATCAAGGATTTCTTTGAGCAATGCAAGACCGATCTTGCGAGCGTTTTTATGATCATTGTATTCGAAAGGAAGCAAGAACAGTTCATGAATCGAATAAAATGAGATTACTATCGTCGCCTTCTTTTCGCTGCAATTTTTTATAAGTTTCCTGCTTTCAGAATGGCGTTTTACATCTTTGTCTTTGAAATATGTCAATGCCGCCAGAACTGTAGTATCAAAATAAAGCTTCATTTACACCAGAGAATCTATCCTTTCCGGATTATCTATTACGTCTGCCAGCGTTTTTGAAAGGATCAATGCTAATGTTGAAATTCCCTGCTCTTCGAGAAGTTTTGTGCTTCTTGCTCTGGCTTTATGGACGGCTTCCACAAGTTCAATTTTTTGCTTCTTCATCTATAATACCTATTTGAATATACTACTTTTACCTATTTATATTGCATTGCTTTCCTTTCTTCAATTTTATCATTCAATTTTTCGATTTCTTGTTTTAATTTGTTTATTATTTCTGAATACGTCATTAAAGTCTGTTTTCGCTCTGCCATATCCTTGAAAGTGTATTTTCCTGTTTTCAACTCATCCGTGCCAACAATTATTGCAAAAGTTCGATCGTGTTCAATATTTTCCATATCGCCATAGTATATGTTCAGCTTACTATTTTCCACCCTAGCGTTGAGTTCAAAGGTTCTAACATCATCGATATTAAGGTTCACTTTGGTTTTTTCATTGTTAAGTCTTAGCGAAATAGAATTGTTTTCAATAGATACATTTATTGTCCTAACGTCATCGATTTTTTCAATTTTCGCATTTTTTACCCAATCAATATTATAATTCTGTTTCAGAAAGTCTATGAGTCTTCCGCTATCGTTTCCTGGAACTTCATTCCAGTTAAACAAATACCCGCCATAAAGTTTTATAACCTGTTCATATCTGTCGTTGTCAATAGTGTTAATGTGGGTAAGTTGGTCTTTGAATTTACGCCCCATCAAATCCAAATACGTGTTGAATCTATCATCCCTTAATTTTTTCGCAATCTTTATTGCTTCTGTTCTTGTCTCATCAAAACAAATTACAGCAACCCTGATTTGCGGTTGATATTCAACCTTACAGACCTCCATTATCCTGTCAAAACCGATAGCATACCCTGTCGATGGAGTATCCTCGCCCCCGAACAACTTCGCCAGCCTGTACGACCCTCCGCCGCACACCTGGTTCTGCGCGCCAAGCCCCTCGCAGTATATTTCGAAAACCATGCCGGTATAATAATCAAGCCCCCTTGCGATGCCAAGATCGACCTGGTATTCCAGCCCGTACACGTCAAGCAGGTCAAGAAGAGCCTCAAATTGCGATATCGCCTCGATATCACCCAGCAACTCCCGCGCCTCATGTACCGCATTTATGCCGCGAAGCCCGATCAGGCGGAACAACTTGCCCCGCATCTCATCTGGCGCCTGTATATGGTCAAGGAAATCCTCAAGCCCCTTATCGTCCTTCTTATCAACGAATCGCATTATCTTGCTCTGGTGCTCAATTTCAAGGTCTTTAAGCAGCGTCCTCACGATGCCAAGGTTGCCAACATGCAGGTCGCCCTCCACTCCCGCGCTCTTTAGCATCTCCACAGACATCGCAATGACTTCAGCTTCTGACTCAGGGCGGTTGCTTCCAATTATCTCAACACCGAACTGGAAAAACTCACGGAAGCGTCCTTTCTGAGGGCGCTCGTACCTGAAGCAGTTATCAAAATAATAGAATTTCAGGGGTTTTGCTGATCTTTGCAGTTCCTCAACATACATCCTTATTACAGGCGCGGTGAGTTCGGGGCGCAGCGCTATCTCACGGTCTCCCTTGTCCTTGAAATTGTATATCTCACCCAGTATACCTTCGCCCGACTTGAGCGTAAATAGCTCGATATTCTCAAATGTCGGGGTCTTTATCTCCCCGTATCCCCAGCGCACAGCTACATCCCTGAGTCTGTTTTCAACGTATCTTCGCTTTGCCATCTCTTCAGGCAGAAAATCGCGCGTGCCGCGGGGTCTCTGGACTTCCATAATATACTTCCTTTTGAGCCGAATACAGCATAATACTTTATAAAGCCTTATGGTTTATTACTGTTAACAACTTCTGGATCAAAAACCAATATTCAAAGAGTTCTTTTTCAAACTTTATCGGTACACCGAACTTGAGATAGCTGAGAATTTGCTTTAGCCACTCATTTCCCTGAGCCTTTAAGCTTCAGTTCATTCAGGACATGTTTTAATTCTTCGTCCTCGATCCCGTTGTCTTTATTCAGCCTCTTTATTGCCCTGACAAGATTATTGAGCAGTAAAGGTTATCTGGGATTTTTCAGTGAACTTTTTGGATGAAATTATCATTTTAGATCTGGTTTCAATCTTATTCCTTGAATATTCCTTTTTCCACTCGATTTTGCATAACCGAGTTCAGCAAGATCTGCCAAGACAAGCAAATCAGCTATATGAGGGGCAGTTTTAGTATCTGTTATCTTGTTGGAGTCTTTCTTTGCTTTTTCTTTAAGTGTACCTTCGAGTGAATTTTTTAGATAATTTTCTGAAACTCTCGCCCCTATAGGAACAAAGTCTTTCTTGTCAATGAAAGTAATAGCTTCTTCGACTTTCCAATATTCCAATGGAAGAAGAGTTCCAGAGTCGAACTGAATTTTTATGCGCTATCTATTGTCATTAACTTCCACAATCTTGAAATTTTGGGGTAGAATTCTTCTTCCAAATATCTTTCTCGGAGATTCGAATTCCACACCGATTTTTTCTTTGGCAAACTTAAGGAAATTATCAAGATTATCTTTCTGAGTCAGGATCATACCTTCCATTTTCAGTTGTTCTATATATGAGGAAAAATTTTTAATTAGTCTTGACATTTATATCTTTAATTCTTTTAGTTAATATTTTCAATTCATTTAATGTTCTATCCTGAATTTCACTCAAAACAGGCAATTTTTTAACAATGGGGAGTTTTTTGGTGTAAATATTTACAGGGGTTAAATCGTTTTGAGGATATCTTGTAATAGTTGAATGTGTTATATTTCGAAAGAACATTGTATAGTTCTATAATATTTTCCTTTTGTTTACTCCAATCCCTCTCTGTTACTCTAATCTTTGAAATACGTCGCATTTGTTTTTCATTATCTTTTCTATTGACTTCTATTTCCTTTAAAATTCTGTGAATCTTCAGAGATGATAAATTAATCAATGCGCCCCGGTCTTGTTTAATTTCTTTGATATCAGAGAAAAATTTATCAAATTGAATCAAATCTTTTTTCAGATCAATATTCTTAAAAATATTAATTTCTTTGAATCCTGGAATAGTTTTAAAATGTCCCTCGAATTGTTCAAATTTACTTTTTTGTTGTTTTAAGGTCTTCTCATATATCCTAATTGGCTCATGTCCAATATCCTTTAATAACTGATCTTCAGTCACCAGGTTCGCCATTAATGCTAATGCCTTGTTTGCTTTTTCAACACTTTGCTGGAAGTAAAAGATTGATTGAGGATAAAGCTCATTATCATGCAGAACTATTGCTGCCTGTAAATCCAGTTCTGCTATATTCAAAAGTTCCACACTCATTTTCATAACTTTACCCTCTTCCTCTCCGTCAGCAAATCATTCATCAGCCCCTTCTTCACACTCTCCAGCTTCTCCTTCCTCCTGCGCTCAAGCTTCTTATCGGCAGCGCTCAGGATTTCGGCGATGCGTCGCTGTTCGGAATATAGGAACTCGATTTCAAGTTTTATCATGTTCTCTCATCACATCAACAGGCGTCATCACTTCCTTGTTTATATCATAATCAGATGGATTCCAGGTAAGAAAAGCGTCACTGTATTGTTCAGCATGCGCCCCTATAACAAAATCCGGCAGTATGCGTTTCAACGACCGTTTATTTTTTAACAGGTTCTTTGCATATAACTCGCCGGCTCTTTTTGCGGTCTTTGAAGACGTATATCTGACATCAATATTATTCACTGCCAGAAACCGTTGCAACCGCTTCTCTTCATTTGCTGGATCGTTTGACAGATAAACCCCGGTATAAAGTTCAGCATAGACAATATCGGATATATACATCTCATGCTCCCTGTCTTTCACCCATGCTAAAAAACTGTCTGTATCATCTGAAAATTTGTCCCCTTTGAAATGGCTTATGATCAAATTTGTATCCAGTGAATACTTCATTTCTTCCCACGCATCCATTTCACTATTTCAACTGCATCGTCCATTTCTTTAAATACAGGATGTTTGCGCCATGCGCCCTTTGTTTCTTTCATGACTTTTTCCCAGTTCTCATCGATTTTTTCCACCTGTATTTTTCCGCGCCTATACGAGATATCCAAAATGTCACCAATTGCGATCTTAGCCTTTTTACGTATTTCTTCGGGGATCGTAATTTGATGCCTTCGTGCCACTTTTGTTTTCATTCTTATCACTAATAATCCTATTGGATGAATAGGAATATAAAGTTATTCAACTTTGCTGAACAATATCCCATACATCTTCTACTCAACCGGGAACTCATGCCCGCAGTTGGGGCACAGCACCATCCCGCATCTCATGAAGCGCGGGCAGGCTTTGCATCCCTCGTTATCCTTCGAATCAAACCTGAATCCGCAAAGAGGACATTGTGTTCTCATAAAAGGTGGAAGTATCCTATGATCCTGAAAGCCAGCCCTCCTATAAGGATCGAAAGCGTGATGGTAAAAGCCATGATGGCAAGCGCCCTTCTCCATCCCAGTTCGCGCCCCAGCACAGCTATGGTCGCAGCACAAGGGATATAAATTGTGTTCACAAGCGCATAGACGAAAAGCTGTGCCGGTTTCATGAAAAGAAGCAGGTTGTTAGCCCCTCCGCCGTATTTTACCACTGCAAGCGTGACAAGCAATTGCAGCGCAAGTTCTTTCCTCAGTACCGCAAATATCAGCGTCAGCCCTGCGACCGCAGGAAGCCCGAGCCATCCCTCAACAACCGGCGACAGCGGTGATGCCAGCGCCCAGAGGTAGCCCGTCTCATATAGAGCTCCCAGGACAAGAGAACCGACCAGAACTATAGGGAAAGCTACGAACACGAAGTCCCTGAACCTGTGCCATGTCTTTTTAAGGATATTGGAGATCAGCGGCGCCCTGAAGGGGAACATCTCCATGACAAGCCCGGAGGAAGTTCCAGGCATCACTTTATTAAGCCCGACCCCGACAAAGAAAACAAGCCCCATGATTATAATGTATATCGCCACAGCAGGCTTCCATCCAACGAATAGCGAAACTGCGCCCAGGATTACTGCGGTGCGGGCGCTGCACGGGATAAGCGTGATGAGTGTGCTGGCTATCGTTCTCTCCCTCATCGTTGTCAGGACACGCGTGCCTATGATCGCAGGCACATTGCACCCTGCTCCTGCCACGAGCGGGATTATCGCCCTGCCGTGAAGCCCGAACTTGTGCATCAGCCTGTCAGTAAGAAATGCAACGGAGTTCAGGTATCCGGTATCCTCAAGGAACGCAAGCATGAAATAAAATGTAAGAACATAAGGTATCCCTACGGCAAGCGCTGCAAGGATGCCTGCATCAAAGCCCCATATAAGCGTTTTTCCCAGATGCCCGCTGCCAAAGACCGCAAATATTGCCCCGTCTATTATCGGGGACATATATACAGTCCACTTGTCGCTGAATAAAGTGGATAGCAGGTTGCCGCCGTAGAACAGGAAAGCGAAGATAATTGCCAGCACACCGATCAACAATGGGATACCTGTGAGCGGCGATGTTGTGTAAGCCCATAGTTTATCCGACGCCGCGGGTTTGACATCTCCCTGCACATGAGAAGTGATGGTGCCTGCAAGCCCATGTCTTTCGCGGGCGATCCGAATTGGCGTCTTCTCTCCGTGCTTTTTCTGGATATCCAGGCTTATTTTTTTCAATTCACCAAGAAGGAAAGTGCCCTTAACATGTTTCCCCACAAGTTCGATGAACTCAGCATCCTCTTCAAGAAGCAGCAGCGCAAGAGCCCTGGGGGATATCCCGAAATCATATCCGGAAAGCAGATCGGAAAGCTTCTTGATGTTTATTTCGATGTCAGTCCCATAGCGGACATTATATCTTATTTCATACTTCTTTCCCGCAACTTCCACAGCCTTCTGTATCAGTTCATCAAGACCCTGTCCTGTCGTGGCAATGGTCGGCACTACCGGGATTCCAAGGAGGTCTGATAGCTTTTCAGTATCTGTTATGATATTTCTCTTTTCAGCTTCGTCTATCAGGTTGAGAGCGGCCACAATGGGAATGCCGAGGTCGATGAACTGGAGCGTCATATAGAGGTTCCTTGCAAGGTTCGTGGCGTCAAGGATCATTATCGCGGCATCAGGTTCACTGTCCAGCACCGCTCTTCGCGCTACCCACTGGTCCTCGGACACAGCGCCCAGAGCGTAGCTGCCTGGAAGGTCGATTATCCCGATGCGCTTGTCTTTGAACGTTGTTGCAGCCATGTTCAGTTCAACGGTCTTTCCGGGATAGTTGGCTGTCACAACGCCCATTCCTGTCAGGCGGTTGAAAATGCTTGATTTTCCCACGTTGGGATTCCCTGCGAGCACAAAAACGAGATCAGTGTTCCCCTTTATTTCCTTTAATGCCCCATGGCACGAAAGCATCATTTCACCTTGATCTTTGAGGCCACTTCTCTGCCCAGGGCATACCGCGAACCTGCCACGCACACGATGAGCGGACCTCCGAACGGCGCAACCTCTTCCACCTTTACGCATACATCCGGTATCAGCCCGAGCGACGCGAGATATTTAAGCATCTTCGGGTCTTCCTCGAACACATTCACGATGATCCCTTTTTCACGGGCTTTGAGGTCACACAGCGGCTTCACCTTTTCTTTAACAAGCTTACCGTCTTTGTCAGGGATTGGATGACCGTGTGGGCAGGTTTTCGGGTTTCCGAGGCTCTGTGCTATGCGGTCTTCCATCTCAGGGCTTATGGCGTGCTCAAGCCTGCATGCTTCATCATGTACCTCGTCCCATTTAAAACCAAGAACGTCAGTTAACAGGCGTTCCGACAGCCTGTGCCTCCTGATGACCTTTTTGGCAAGTGATTTCCCCTCATCCGTAAGACAGACGCCCTTTTCCGAGTGGAACACAAGACCTTTTCCCGCGAGTTTTTTCACCATTTCCGAGACCGAGGGAGCCTGGAGTTTCAGGTGTTCAGCAAGCCGCGATGTGCTTACAGGATGCTGCTCTTCCTGGAGTTTATAGATGGATTCAAGGTATTCTTCAGTTCTTGAATTATCAGCTTCCATGTTTCACCTCTGGTTTTTTCATGTAGGTCCTGTAAAGGAATATTCCGATGATCGCCCAGTAGCCGGCATATGCGATCACTTCGGTGAGCGAGGGGTTACCGTTGTAGCCAATTAGGGCTTTCAGGATGCTCCCGACTGCGCCGTTCTCATGGAGCAGCGGATACGAACCATCGGGATTTACCGGCGGATTGATATCCCATACGTGCTCTACAACAGGCGGGATGATGCCAGCCTCGTTGAGTTCATGTACTCCCGTTGCCACCATTCCTGCTGAGAAGAGTATAAGTAATATGCTTGTGTATTTGAAGAATTTGCTCATGTCGAGGCTGAAGATCCCCCTGAACATGACCGCGGACAGAAGCACGACCACTATCACACCAAGAGCAAATCCTGCAAGCGTGTCGACAGGAGAACTTATTGCAAGTGTGCCGAGGAAAAGCACGGTCTCAACGCCTTCCCTGAATACGGCGATAAACGAAAGCATTGATATTCCAATCATCTCGCCTTTTGATATTGATATATCTATTTTTTCCTGGAGTTCTCCTTTTATCTTCTTTGAATTCCCGGCCATCCAGAATATCATGTATGTGAGCACTGCGGCAGCCGTCAGGGCAGCCGCTCCCTCGAACAATTGCTCTGCCGTGCCCTCAAGTCCGCCATATACTGCTTTGAAGATAATGGCAACTCCTGCGCTTGCTACCAGAGCAGCGAGCACCCCTGCGAAAAGGTGGCGGTTGAGGTCTTTTCTGCCAAGCTTTGCTATATATGCTGCAATTATCCCTATTATCAGGGCTGCTTCAAGCGCTTCCCTGAAGGTTATTATGAAACTGGGTAACATATTATCTATCATTTTTTGTACTCCTTATTGTTTTGTTAGGTGTACCTAATTGTATGATTTTGCATACCTATAAAGCTTTCGGAACTGGCGAGAAAATTGGGAATTAAATAACAGGAAGACTTTAATAATAAGCACAACATATTTTCATGCTGTTAAAATACTGAGGAAACTGCATGATAAAAAGAATGGGAATTGTTGTGCTAGCGGTCATATTGGTCAGTCTTTTATCGGGCTGTACTGAAATGTCAGCAGACCAGATAGCAAATAAGATGAAGGAAAATCAGAATACGATTAAGGACTTTTCAGCCACGATGGTAATGTCATCATCGATCATGGGTAATAATCTTAACCTGAAAGCAAAAATATTGAATAAGATGCCGGGAAAGAGCCGTATTGAGTATATTGAGCCCTCAGAAATGGCAGGTCAGGTCGCCGTAAGCGATGGCAATACCATCTGGTCATATGATCCAAGGACGAATGTGGTAACAAAGATGGTGCTGTCAGAGAATGATAAATCATTTCAAATGGATTATACTTTCATAAAAGAACTCCTCAACGAGACCGACATATCCTACCAGGCTACTGAAAAGTTTGAAGGACGCAACGTATATGTTATCAAAGCTTCTCCAAAAAATGCAGACATAATGATGGGAGGCAGATACACCATGTTCGTGGACAGCGAAACATGGATGCCCCTGAAAATAGATATGTTCGATAAGGACGATAAACTGATGATCTCCATCGAATACAGGGAAATAAAGTTCAATACCGGAATACCTGACAGCGAGTTTGAGTTCAAGATCCCTGCAGGAGCGAAAGTGGTTACGCAGGAACCGCTTCCACTGCCAAAAGAGATATAACATGAACTTACAGGTTAAATGAACGTTAAAAATATCTCCATTGATGGCAGGTCTGAAGGACGCAACATCCTCTATGAGGAGAATGCCCCCTTTGGCATCACGACTCAGTGGATAATAGTAATAGCAGGATTTATCCTGGCAATGTTCTATTTCTTCCAGTTCTTTTTTTCATTGGTTGAAAGATCACCCGGACGGGAAACAATCCCGCTTATGGTTATTGTTCTATACAGTTTTATCATGTGGAGCTTTTTAGGCATGAAGTTCAGGATCACAGACAAAAGCGTTGAGGCTGTGATGCCTCCTTTTGTTTACAGAATCCCCATTTCTGAGATAACTGGAATGAGAATGATCGAAAATATCCCCTGGTATTTGGGCTGGGGACTGCGGGTGTGGGGCCATCGCCTTGCTTTTGTAAGCAGGCAAAATAGCGCTATTGAGATTGAAAAAGGAAGCGGTTTTTTCAAAAAAATCATACTAACGACCCGGGACCCTAAAGAGTTCATTGACCGTCTTAAGAGTATTAATGCAAATCTTGTTTCGGCATTTTTAGGCTCATAGGCTTATCTGGTATTTAAGGCGATCAATATAATCAAAGAAAACCAGATACTATACATCATTTACATAATCATAATCATGATAAAATTTATATATAACTGAAACCTACCTTGATTATTAGGATAAAAAACAGGAGGTAATAAAATGTATAATATAAAAACAATCCGACATGGACTGGAGGTAATAGCTACACTGTTTATTGCAATGGTTTTGTCAGCAAATGCAGCACCATCAGGAAATGAAGTTAGTTACATAAACCAGGCTATACCTCTGGATTATACAACTAATAATATATGCGATCCCGGAAATGTACCAGTAAGCCTTGTCGGGGAAAGCACCAGTCAGTTAAAGATATTTAATGACGAAAACGGCATACAATCCATTAACGGACTTTACAAGATCAGGGCGACAGGACAGGATGCCAACGGTATCCCCTATATCGTAAACGGGAACCTTAACATCAATGATAAAATACCTGAAGGCGGGCCTTATACCCAGGTCTTAATTTTCAAGGTAATAAGCCAGGGGTCTACGGACAACTTCTTTATTAAAACCCTTCTTCACATAAGCCCGAATGATGCTATGAAATCTGAATTTGAGTCTTATTGCCGCGGGTAAACAGACTCTTTTTTCTTTTATTCAATGTTAGTAAACAACGAACTTAACAAAAAGAATCTGACTTGAATCAAAATGAGTGATCTTCAATACATTCGGAGAATCGATGCCTGCCGCAATATAACATGATGTCAGGTTGATCTGCCCGCCAACAAGTGGAGGATTGCACACTCCAAAAGCCGGTATATTCTGAGTGATACTAACTGATGTGGGATCTCCGGTTGAATTACTGTTAAAAGATATCGTGACATCAAATTGATTATTCTTTAAATCCCTGACATCGAACCTAAAATCGCTGCCAGATGTACTTCCGCCCATTTTAATATCCTGAATAATGAACTTATTTACGCTGGTACTTTTCGGCAGATTAACGCACCCTTGATAAAGATCCCATATATATCGTCCGGGTAAAGAACAGCTGCTGTTATCTATAACGTATGAATTATAATTTGTGATATTATTTGTGACATTATTTGTAAAATTATTTGTAAAATTGTTTATTGCGATATATGATATATTGTTTGTAATATTGGTTATTGAAGTATTAGTTATGTTGTTCGTTACAAAATTTGTAATATCATTTGTCATATTAACAGAAATGGAATTGATGACAGTATCGGGATCGGTAAACCTGATAATTCCGGAATAGATGTTATTCCCTGATAGAGAGGAAGTCATTGGCAAGGAAAGATTTCTTATGTTAAATCCTGATATGTTCGTTATCCTGATCTCTCTGTTATCTACTGTGTATTGAGAGCCTGGGATACTGGTTGGGGGATGCATATTAGCCCATACTTCCGGATACTTTGTTTCAAGAGTCACATTCATCATAGATATACCCTCAGTGAAAAAGTATTGAGTGACAGGAAATATGTTATATGTTTCAACTTCTGGTGAATTGATAGGTTCAACGCCGTTCAAATAGGGAATAAAAATGCCATTATCTGTTACGAGGTTGTTCACATCATCCGAATTGTTCCAGGTTCTAAATTCCTGGATAACTATCCCATGTTCATATACAAGTTTCGGAAAATCAGATAAGCCTTTCATTTCATAGATAATTCCAATAGATGTATAACTTTCATTAATGATCGTACCATTTGAATTGTAACTTATGTTTATTTTTAATGGATAAGTAGTAATACTTCCATAGGCTCCCGGTCCTGGATTGCGAAGTGAAAATCGCTCAGGATACCTGACCCCGGTATGTAAGTTGCTTGTTACAGGCAAATTATTCAATGATGAATATTCAAAGTCTGAACTTAGATCGAGAAAATCTTTGTACACCTGGTCAAACGCCTGTTTTTCAAGTTCTTTATTCCATTTGGGAACCTCATAAGCCTGGATAACTCCAAGAAAAACGACAATCATAAATAGGATTAACATTGCCCCCACAACTTCTGAAACTCCATTTTCATTATTGAATAACTTCATATCATCCTCTATACGAACACCACAAAAAAAATATAAGCGGTAGTCATCATGAACATAGAATGTTTAAGGCCATCAAAGGGGCTTTCACCTACCATCTGCCCTGCTATTATTCCTGAAAAGAATCCCTGGATAACCGAGGCGTGCATGAATAAGGTAGCGTATTCTTCCTTTTGCGTACTTATCGAGAGCATTCCTGAAGGTCCGGAGTATGATGGTATCTGCGGCAGGAAACTCTTGGCAAAAACATAAAGCACGAGCATGAAAACAAAAAATGATATATATACTACGATAAGATAAGAAAACAGGACACTGAACTTCTGTTTCATGAGTTTTTCAGACAGGTCTGAATCACTTGCTGCCACCCTTAATGTGTCTTTTATGTTTGCAGTGGATTCACTTGCTTTAGTAATAAGCGTGACAATCCTTGATATAGCGATCGTATTAACCCTGCGCTCGAATTTTGTCAGGGCTTCAAGCAGGCTGCGGCTCCATACAATGTCCTTATACATGAGTTTCACTTCTGTGCTCAAGACACCAAGATTGATCTTGGAAATCGAATTTATTGCCTGGAAAAGCGGGACACCCATCTCGCTTATTGCAGCAAGACGCCTGAGAAACCCAGGGATGGATTCCCCGATCTTCGTTATTCTTTTCATCTGTATCTCATAAAATATTATGAACGGTACAATAATAATAACTAAACTGATAACGATAACGTCATCCATGAGGTTAATCGTTATCTCATGCCCGTATATTGAAAGAAAAGAATATATCAAAGCAGCAGGAACACTTATATACAGGATTTTTTGCGGGTCTGCAAAGAATGTTTTCAGGGGATTTTTTCTTGCATTAACAATACTTGTCCATCGCAACGACCGTAAAAGTTTACGTATCGACCTCTCTTCAACTGGAGTTACTGGTTTTACTCTTACATCATCATAATGCCTGATCTTTTTTGTGACTTCATATATTTTTATTAGTCTGCCTTCACTGCCTGCTGATATTACACTCAACAGAACTCCGAATGCGATAGCGCTCAAAGGAATAACGGCATATATGACAACTTTGAGCATATTCAGGCTGCCTGGACCCGTAATTCCCATTACGATCAATATCGTTATCAAGAAAAGCGGTCCTGCAACAAAAGCTGTAACGTATGTCTCTGCAAACATTCCCAGCATTTCAAGATGCATATTTTGATCTGATTCAGCAGATTTTTGATAATGGCTGACCATGCTGGCAAAAAAAGTTTCCATATCTCCGCCGGTTTCCATGATATTTAAAAGGTTGTCAATGAAATCCCTGAACTTATCAGAAGGAGTTGTGACGGCAGCGGTTTTGAGGGCTGTTATGAGGTCACTTCCATGTATTTCGGTATCAATTATGATATATGCAACCTCTTCTGCCGATTCCCCGTAGACATTAATGTGCTCAGTCAGGGATTTAAAGGTCGAAATCAGACTTAGGCCCCCTTTGCTGAGGGCGTGCATATATGCTACAGTGTGAGCAAGAGTAAGATCGATCTTTATTTTTCTATTATATGCCTCCAATCCCGGATATGCCATTATCAAAGAATAAGTAACAGCTCCTAAAACCAGAGAGATGAATAATATTACGACCAAACTAAAAATTATTTCACCATAATTACTGAAGACGCCGATCCCTGTATACGGGGCGATTTTCAAATAATTAAAATATAAATAACTCCATAGAGGCAGGAGCAGATATCCGGTAACCATTAGAAGGAAAGCTGTCAATATAGATGAGAGATATGCAGAACCAACGTAGATATCCCATGGAATGCCAAGACGCGCCTGTTTGATAGCTAATCGCAGTTCATTGTATTCTTCCTGATGCGCTCTTATATATTTTCCAAATAAGATATAAGCAAATTTATGAAATATATTCATAAGCCAGTCTCAACTTGTTTCATTGTACTCAGAGGATCAACATAGTAATTCTGGATCAATGAGACAATCTCAAATTCATCCATATCTTTCTTTACCATGTATTCAAGAAGGAGTCGCCTGTTATCGAGTTCAAATTTCAGCTTTTTTTCATCCCAACTATGTCTCACTTTTATTGCTTCGAGAACATACGACCTGCCATTCGTTCTGAATGTATCTGACTTCATATCCAGAGTAAATACTTCATTGAATCGAAGGTCCTGGGTTTGCGGATCGACTCCCGTAAATTCGATCATGGTATCCATACGGCGTACCCTCTTGCCCCCTTTATCTCCCTCTACCTGTACAAGCATCTGGATACACAGTATGTCTAAAGCCTGTATCATAACACGAGGAACATTTATCGGATCTCCTTCAAGCCTGCTGATAACGGTATTTATAGAATCTGCATGCATTGTTGAATAAGTGGTATGACCGGTATTCATTGCCTGGAACAATGTCATAGCTTCTTTTCCCCTGATCTCTCCGACTATGATATACTCCGGTCGCTGCCTCAATGCCTGTCGAAGAAGCTCATACATATCGATCTCCCTGGCGCTCGTATTTTTCGAAAATGATTCACGAGTGACACTCCCTATCCAGTTCAAATGATGGAGTACCAGTTCATGTGTGTCCTCGATGCTTATGATCTTTGCCATTGAAGGAATAAAAAGAGATATTGCATTAAGCGCCGAAGTCTTACCCGCAGCCTGTTGCCCCTGCAAATAGTATACTCTTACTATTCTCCACTGCAAGCCACAAATACGCAAGGATATCCGGAGAATAAGTTCCATGCTTTATCAGATCAGCCGGGGTGAAAGCATGCTCCCTGAATTTTCTTATTGTAAATGTACTGCCCCTGAATGTGACCTCTTTGCCAAGAGATGCATTTAACCTGGAACCATCTGGAAGGGTGCTGTTTATAAGTGGATCCCCTATTGATATCTGCTTTTCGCAGCATTGAGCGAGCTTCATCACGAAAGAATCGAGTTTCTCTGCCTCAAAAGAAAGGTTTGTCTTAATATTCTGGTACTTCCTGTGGTATACGAAAATCGGGATTTTTGAGCCGTCACATGATATATCTTCGATATTAGGGTCATTCATGATCGGGTCGATCCTTTCATATCCAATGTAATCCCTTTTAATGTAGTACAGGATCTTATGGAGAGATGCCATATCTATCTGGATAGAATAACCATCGATCAGTTCAAGGGTCTTATTCTCCAGGATCGTTGCTTTATTCTGGTCGGATGTATCATATAATGTCAGTGTGTCAAGAATATTTTCATAAAGGGTCTCAAGCACCATCTGTTCAAATGTAGAAAGCTCAGGTTCAACTGTGTAATAGAGGTGCTCCTTTTTTTGCTCATTATATAATATTGATATAAATGCAAATGGTTGATGTACCCAGTAACGTTCCTTTTCGATATAACCGTTTATATTTTTAAAAGACACCAGCTCTCCAAACTTTTCCAGGGTATAAGGTTCAAGCTTTAGCTTTTCTCTGCTTAAAATCCTTAAATAACCCTTTATATCTGAGAATTCTTCTCTAATCCTTTCTTTCAGTCCTTTTGAATGATTTGTCACGATCTTATCATCATTTTTTACTTCAATTTTTTTTATTTTTGAGTTTTTCATACTTTTTGAACTAATTCTCATCCGAAATTCATCTTTTAGTCTTTGATGCCAAAGTTTAATAGTGTTAAATTACAACATTATGATAATTATACTAATCATAATTAAAGGTATTGCATGAAACTTTCAAGAATTCCTACTGGAATAGATTCACTCGATTACATACTGCAAGGGGGGTTACCTTCTGGTTCTTTTGTTCTGCTTTTGGGTGATCTTGGCGCAGGGGATTTTGAATTTGCAATAACTTCAAGTGTAAGTCTGTTGAATGGCCAGGAAAAAAGGAACACAACAGCAATATCTCCTGTTAAAGTAATTTATATCTCAATCACCCGTTCAGAGGATGATATAATGAAAGAGATAGCATTCTCTTTTCCGGAGTTTTATGAACTCCTGCAGAAAAATATCAAGGAAAAACGATTTGAATTCAAAGATTTTTCGGATTCCTTCTTTGCAGGATCTTTCATCCCTGCAACATGGTTGTCTTCCTCCGAATCTTCCGATTCAATAGAGTCATTAAAGTGGAATGAGGAAAAACGAAATTTGATAGAGGCACTGATAGGATATCTTGATAAAAATGCGAAAGATAATCTCATTATTATTGATTCTTTAACTGCTCTTGCCCAGTACTGCCTTGAAAAGATCGACTGGTCAGATATGATACTATTCTTGCGTGGGCTTCAAAAAGCGTCAAAAAACTGGGATGGGCTCACATATGCGATATTGAACAAAGGAATTTTCCAGAATAGTGAACAGGAAGGGATAATGGAGTGTATGGATGGGGTATTTGTTTTTGATTGGGAGAAACTGGGTCACACACAGAGGAATCGCATAATGTATCTGAAAAAATTCAGAGGACTGTTGCCTGGGGTGGAACAAGAGAATATAGTAAATTTTGAGACACAGATAAGTCCTCAAAAAGGATTTGAGGTATCGAATATAAAAAGAGTAAGGGGAAGGTAATGAATATACTCAAAACCGGCGTCCTGGGACTCGATGAAATGCTTTGTGGGGGTATACCGGAAGGGCATACTGTGGCTGTTCTGGGTTCAGCGGGAACGGGTAAATCCACATTTGCTCTCCAGTTTATTTATACCGGCCTTCAAGACAGTGAAAACTGCGTATATCTGAGTCTGGAAGAAAGCGAAGAAAATCTTATGAAAACAGGCATGATATTTGGATGGAACCTGAAACCTTATATCGATAACAAAAAACTGACGCTGGTCAATTTTAACAGATTTAATTTCAAGGAAATGATAACCCGCTTCGAGAGCGACCTTCCAAAGCTATTGAAATCTTTGAATATAAAACGGCTTGTAATAGACCCTATAACCCTGTATGAAATGATATATGATACGGAATCAGAACGCCGCGATCACCTTTTCAATTTTGCGCAGGTTATAAAGGAAATGAGTATAACTGTTGTCATGACTTCTGAGATCAGTAAGGAGAATCCCTATTGTTCTAAATATGGTCTGATAGAGTACATAACCGACGGAGTGATCATAATGAGACAGGTAAGGCGTGAAGACCTTATAGCTGTCACAACTTTTATCGAAGTGCTAAAAATGAGGCATATAGATCATTCAAAAGAAATAAAACCTTACAGCATCACAAAAAACGGTATCGTGGTACATTCTGGTTCTGGAGTATATATATAGGGTTTTATACATTAACTCTTCATCATTTACATTAGCATAAGAATAAATATTAAATAGTTGTAAGATAATTAAAAGTGAAAAATTATCAATGGATACAATTATGATACCGAAAATAAATGAAAAGCCGAATGAGAATCCTATAAAATCTGTTCTATTAGTGCTCGGGTTTCTTTCGTTTATTGCAACATTTGCGTTTGCTGGCTTTTTGAATGAAGAGTTGTTCACGTTCAAAATTATAACAGCAGTGGGTATTATCTGTGGTATTATTGCTCTGCCTCTCGGATTTAAGCTGATTAATATTAGACTTATCATCAGACGATATCCGAATTTATTTGGCGCTTAAATAATCTCTTAAAAAGTACCTGAAATTCAAGAGCTTATTCTATAAATTATTCTATAAGCACCACATCCACCTCTTCCCCCTTGCTCATACCCTCCACGTTCTCAGGTATTATCACAAATCCATCAGCTTTTGAGACTGAACTCAGGATACCGGCGCCCGAAGTGGCTAGAGGGATTGCTTTTCGAACGCTCCCATATCCCGCAGTATTCCCTGTATGATGAGTCTCCAAGTACGGGGTCTGCAAATACGTTGTCAAGGATTCTAATTTGACCCTGGCGAATGTCTTGAACCCTGTCCTGCCTGGTATTTTTTCAGAGAGAACGGCGCGTACTACCTTTTCCGGTTCGCCCGGGATATGCGCGAGTTTATGCAGCGCCTGGCGTGCAAAAAAGTACAGCGCCACCATGCCTGCTACCGGGTATCCAGGCATGCACACAACTGGCTTCGTATTGACGAAACCAAGGGCAGTGGGCTTGCCCGGGCTTATCCCTACGCCGTGGACCTGGAGTGTCCCCAGGGATTCCACAACTGCGGGCACATAATCCCTTTTCCCAACTGATGTCCCACCGCTGATGATTATCATATCTGCCTCCGAAACCCTCTGGATAGTCTCTTTTATCTTTTTTGGGTCATCTGTCACTATGTCTAGAAGCCTGGGTATCCCGCCCCACTTTCTGACATACAGGGAAGCCATTAATCCGTTCGTTTCATATACCTCACCCTCAGCGGGTACTCTCGTTCCCCTCGGGATAAGCTCCTCGCCTGTTGGGATTATCGCCACGATCGGCTTTCTCACGACCTTGATATCTGCAATACCAAGCGAGGCAAGGACTGCAATATCGCACGGACGGAGCATGTGCCCGGCAGTAATAATAAGTTCACCTTTGCGTATATCTTCTCCTATCTCTCCAACGTTCTTTAAAGGATGTAACTGGGAAAAAACCTCAACAGTGTCGCCGTGCACCACGGTATCCTCAAGCATGACCACGGCATCCGCAGCATCAGGCACCGGAGAACCCGTATGCACCCGTGTACATACTCCTTTTTCGACTTTTTCATCCAGTTTAAAAAGGACTGGAGAATTAGCGCCAGCACCCATCGTATCAAATGCCCGCACAGCAAAACCGTCCATTGCAGCGCGTCGGTAATGCGGCACATCCACGCCTGCATTAATGTCCTCTGCGGCTATTCTTCCATCGCAATCCCCTATTGGCAAAACCTCAGTTCCACAAATAGGGCGAACAGCTCTTAAGAAAAGTTCCTTCGCTTCATCAGCATTTGCACGTTTCCGAAACATCATCCTCCGGAAACAGGGGGAAATATGGCGATCTCATCATTCACGCGCAGTCCTGTTTCAAGTCCATCAAGGTCTAAAACATTCTTTCCATTTAGAAAAACATTCACATAAGGTTTGATCTTTTCACCATCAAATATCATTTTTTCTAATCCGGGAAATTTTTCATTTAGCTTTTTCAGGATATCGCCGACCGTTCCACTATCTACCTCCAGTTCCTTAGTTTTCGTAAATTCTCTTATATTTGCAAAAAGCTTTACCTTGATTTTTGGCATCACTCAGGAATATCTCCATTTAACCATAAATGCTATGAATATGTTTAAGCTATTTTATATGTTAATGAAAAAAAAGCATTTTGCATTATTTCTTGTTTTTTTACTCATAATAGGTCTTGCTTTCTTCCTGAGGCTCTATAACCTCGACGAAAGGGTTTTCCACCATGATGAGGCCGCAGTCGGATATTTTACATACAAATTATTCAATGATGGGGTCTACTCCTACGACCCTTCATTCCATGGCCCGTTCATGTATCATGTCACCGCTGAAATGTACAGGCATCTGAAAGATACTGTTTATGCTTCAAGGTTACTTCCAGTCTCCTCGGCGCTTCAATGATTTTCCTGCTTATACCCCTTCGCAGGTATTTAGGGAATAATGGAACAATCATAGCAGCGTTTTTTTTAGCACTGTCGCCTTCATTCCTGTATTACTCAAGGTTCTACAGGGAGGACATCTTCATATCGTTCTTTACACTGCTGGCGCTCGTATGCGCCGTAAAATACGCAGAAGCATATGCACGGGACAAACAGCCGCTTTCGGAATTGAATCTCTATTATGTTGCAGGGGCTGCAGCGGTGGTATTGATCGTTGTTAATAGATTTGAGTATGCTTTCGAGTCAAAGGCAGTGGCATATGCCCTGATGTCAGTTATATTGTTATTTTTGATCTTTATCATTTATATTTCAATAAAATTCGGTAAGAATTGTATCAAAACAGGATATTCTATTGAAAGGATTTTTTATCTTGCTCTTGGGGGAATCTCAATCTCGTCCATAGCGGCACTGAAAGAGAACGCATATATTATCATGGCTTTAATAGCCCTGTTCCTATTCCTGTTCTTCATAAGGGAAGGCTGGTATAGGGGCTGGATAGACAGATTGAAAAGACCTGACAGGGAACTTATTGTCCCGCTTCTGGAAGGGTTATTTCTTGTTCTTGTCATCCTTGTGGTTTTTTCGCTGTTCTATACAGGCAATCTTCTTGATATCTCAGGCATGAAAGCTGCTGTAATAAAGGCGCTTTCGCACTGGTATGAGATGCACAGGATCCAGCGCATGGGCGGACCTTACTTCTACTACCTGGGCATAATCGCCCTTTATGAATTGCCAGTCCTCGTGTTCGGGATACTGGGAATGTTCTATTACGGCTGCCGCTACAGGAAAAAAGAAAAACTCATTGCAGTTCTCCTGATATACTGGGTATTTGTGGATATAATGTATCTTATTGCACAGAGTTATCCATGGGCAGCTAAGTTCTTGCCCACCACTTATGTACAGGCATCCATCATCATTTTCTTGCCCCTCCTTTTTCTCGGAATGATCGGGGTAGTTTACATCCAGAACAGGTTCATTGCGTTCCTGGTCTTCTGGGCGCTTTCTAACTTTTTTATATATTCATATGTGCAGGAAAAAGTTCCGTGGCTTGTCCTTAATCCGCTTCTGCCTCTTATTTTGATCGCGGCAGCCTATATCGGTGAGCTTTTGCCAGGACTTAACTTCAGGTCAAGAAAAGGCGCTGCTGTTGCCATTTTCCTTTTGCTTCTCAGTTCGTTTATGGTTCACTCAAGCCTTCTCCTGAACTATGAGAACTATACAAATTCGGCTGAACTGATGATACAGGCATCACAGCCGCCGCAGAAATTTTCTGAAGTAGTTACAAAGATATCCGAAATATCTTCCCAGTACAGGAACCAGTCTACAGAGATACAGATCACTGATGAGAACCTTGAAACCCAGTTCCTCTGGTATGGGCGCCATTATCCTAACATTAAATGGAGGGTAAACCTTGATGATGAATTCAATGCTCCTCTCATCGTGGTGCATGATTCTGATGAAAATGAGACCGAAGCTGATGTCATGCAGCGTAATCTCGGAAGCGATTACATCAGGCTTGACAGCGCTAAGATGTCCTGGTACTGGCCCAAACTGTCGGATCTCACGCCTGAGTACATCCTGTGGAGAAAGATGGATAGGCCTCCAAGCGAGTACAGGTTCGCTCTTTTTTATAAACCGGTGAAGAATGAGCGATAATCCAGGACTGAAACGTGAACTCGGGCTGTTTGAGGTTACACTATCAGGTGTTGGCATCATCCTTGGCGCCGGAATTTACGCCCTCATAGGAAAGGCTGCCGGACTTGCAGGGAATTCTGTATGGCTTTCATTTGCCATTGCGTCCCTGATAGCGGTGTTTACAGGACTTAGCTATGCAGATCTCTCATCCATGTTCCCGAAGGCAAGCGCAGAGCATGAATATGTCAGGAATGCATTTGGAAGGAGGCTGGCGTTCATTATCGGATGGCTCATCATTCTAAGCGGAGTTATAGGTGCGGCGACGGTCGCACTTGGCTTTGGAGGTTACTTCAATGCTTTTTTCAAAGTGCCTGTCATCACTTCCGCTTTTGTGCTCATCGTTGCTCTTTCCTTCCTCCTCTTCTACGGGATAAAAGAGACAGCGCGTTTTGTTATCATAGCAACCCTCATAGAGACTGCTGGTCTAGTTATTGTGATATTCATCGGGCTTCCTTATCTGGGAAAGGTGGACTATTTTGAGATGCCCTACGGCTGGTCTGGTGTTTTCCAGGCGTCTGCGCTTGTGTTTTTTGCCTATACAGGGTTTGAGAGCATAGTAAAGCTGTCTGAGGAAACGAAGTCCCCTGAGAAAACGATCCCGAAAGCTTTGATACTGGCGATAATTGTGAGTATATTACTTTACGTTGCAGTGGCAGTTTTTGCAGTCAGCGTTATGGGATGGGAAAGACTTTCAACCTCGGATGCCCCATTTGCTGACCTGGCGTTTTTCGCTTTCGGCAGCAATGCATTCATTCTTCTCACGGCTATCGCTCTTTTTGCCACGGCCAATACAGTGCTTATGATGATGCTCGGTTCATCCAGGATCATCTACGGGATGGCTGATTCCAGGACGCTCCCTGCTATCTTTGCACGCGTCCACAGGTCAAGGAGGACGCCATGGGCAGCCATAATAGTTACTATGGTCGTATCGATCGCGTTCATCTTTGCCGGTGATATCTCTTTCGTAGCTAACGTGGATAACTTCACGCTTTTTGTTACATTTTTTGTGATAAATGCCGCATTGATACTTTTAAGGTTTAAAAAACCAGGATCGATCCGTCCATTCAGGGTCCCTCTCTCTGCTGGCAGGATCCCTTTGCTTCCTGTTTTCGGGGTCTTGTTCTGCATTTTCATGATCGCGCAGCTTGAATTGAAGGTTATATTCACAGGGATGGTTCTTGTGGCTCTGGGATGGATAGTATCGTTTATTGATATAAAATAGTTACAATTATCCGTGTACCAGGAATTCAGGTTAATTCTCTTTTTAAAATCTTATGTGCAATATTTAGCTGCTTAAATTTCTCAACGTCTCCAGTAGGCATATCCGGGTGTAATTCTTTTGCCATTGCTTTATATTTTTTAGTAATGATCTCAAAATCGTTCAAATCATGGTCAAACCCAAAAAACGCGCGTGCCTCTTTGCGTTTATCATCAACATCCGACTCCTCCCTGAACTCTGATATAAAGTCGTTAAAAGTTTTTTTTTCAGAAAGAACAAGGTTGGACTCAATCTCAATTACTTTGAATATAACATGGAGATTATCAACGAATTTACTTTGCATGTTATGACTGTAATACATTCGATGACCTGAATAGTACCAGGTCGCTGAAGCTTTAGCTTTTTTTATCGCTATACTTTCAACAGGAACATCAATGTCATTTTCGTTGACACCAATACTTCTTAAAAGCATAACAATATTATTTTTCAATTGTAAGGCCCTTCGATTATGAGCATTCTTTACAATTATTGTCCCTATTTCGTGCCCTTTTATAACTACCATTTGATTCACTCATTTTCGATTTTGAAGACTCAACATTAAGCGAGTCGGCTCTTCTTATAATTACCATTGTGGTATAAACTTATCCATGCAGGTTATAAACCCCTATAGGAATCATAGTGTATTAGTATCCACCCCCAACCTGCCCATGATACCACCATTGTTGAAATTTTTCACAAATTATTAAATATCCAGTTGTTCATTGTGATACCTGTTTTATGTCCTCAATAAAAGAAATCACACTCACCAACAACGAGAAGAAAGTCCTGCTCACACTCTCTAAAAAACCGAAATTCACCCCTGAAGAGCTTGCTTCCACTTCATCACTCCCCATCGAAGCAGCCATGCAGTCAGCTTTCCTTCTTGCAGAAAAGGGGATATGCGAGGTGAAAGAGACCGTAACGACCATTTACAACCTCACAAAGGAAGGAGAAACTTACGCACAGATATCACTTCCTGAGCGGCAGATAATCAATTCGCTGACGGCGCCATTGTCTCTTGACGAACTCAAAAAGAAATTCCCGCCTCATATGGTCGCTATCGCCCTGGGATGGCTCAGGAAGAAGAACTGGGCAAGGATAGAAGGGGATAAGATCATACCATCAGGAAAAGCTGATCAGGGAGAAGACGAAAATATCCTTGAAAAACTCAAAGCAGGTCCGCTTTCAGAGCTTGGTGAGGCAGTAAAAGACCTGATAAAAAGGAACCTGGTTGAAAAGACAGAGAAAAAGACTCGCATAATCACAATAACAGGATCAGGAAAAGTCCTCGGATCATCCGGATTGACAATAGAAGATGAGATAGCCCAGCTTACTCCGACCATAATCACAAGCGGCTCATGGAAAACAGCACGGATTCGCCCATATAACATCCACACTCCGGTAAAACCCGTTTACGGCGCGAAAATCCACCCTTACCAGCGCCTCATTAACGAGATGCGCCAGATATTCCTTGAGATGGGGTTTACCGAAATAAAAGGCGATGTTGTTCAGAGTTCGTTCTGGAATTTCGATGCTCTTTTCCAGCCGCAGGACCACCCTGCAAGGGAGATGCAGGATACCTTCCACCTTGCCACAGAATGCGACCTGCCAGCAAAATATGTAGCTCCTGTAAAGGAGATGCATGAAACTGGCGGCGGCATATCAAGGGGCTGGGGAGGCAGATGGAGCGAAGAAGTGTCACGAAAACAGGTTCTAAGGACACATACTACAGCGATAACGATAAAATACCTTGCAGACCACCCCGATCCTCCCATTAAAGCCTTCTGTATCGACCGCGCCTACCGCCGCGAGGCTATAGACCCAACGCACACGCCCGAATTTGAACAGCTTGAGGGTGTGGTTATGGATAAGGGCGTCAGTTTCAAGAACCTCCTGGGCTGCCTGACAGAATTCTACCACAGGATGGGCTTCGAGGAAGTGCGCTTCAGACCGGGTTATTTCCCTTACACAGAGCCCAGTGTAGAACCAGAAGTCTATATCGAGAGCAGGGGCAAGTGGGTGGAACTGGGAGGCGCCGGTATATTCAGGAAAGAAGTTACACTTCCTCTTGGGATCAAGTATCCGGTACTTGCATGGGGTCTTGGGGTTAGCAGGGTTGCAATGTTTAGGTTAGGTTTAAAAGACCTGCGGGAGCTTTACCAAAGCGACATAGACTGGCTGAGAAAGAGTACTGTGTTATAAAATTATATTATCAAGATTGCGTAATTAATTCATCATCTTCACATGAGTTTTTTATATGCCTTGAGAACATTGAAATCCACATTGAGTACTTTCCACTTGCCAGTAGTCCACAGTTTGGAAAAGAATCTTTATTTATATAACTGGAATCCTGCCCCAGTTCTGCTGTGTCTCCGAAATATACACCGATCTTTCCATTCTCATCAAAACCCAGTGTAATGTTCATCTGCTCGGTTTCAGTATTCTGGACCGGAACAGAAGCGATATACCTGGGTATATTTTTCATATAGCCTCGTTATGACAGTTCAAATAATGATAAACCGCTTTTGAAATTGCCTCTTTAATGGAAGATTCACCGGCCTTTTCCTTTAATGCGATTACATCTTCCTGAGGTAATACTGATTGAACGTGGACTATCTTCATCTTGTTATCTCCTGTGTGAGTCGTTATGTTAACCATAGCCATCATACTAATCATAATACTAATAATGTATATAGTTTTCTATCATCATGCCGTGAATAAAAAACTTTAAATAAAACCTAATGTTATAATAATATGTTATAACATTAATACTGTAATTACAGACAAAATTACAGGTTTATATTACGTTATTGTAGTTATAATACCTTATTTTAGTTTTTTATCAATTATGGTTAGCTTTTAATTAATTCATAATAACATAAATAATAATTTTTTAGAATTTTGAATGCATGAATATTTCAAAAAAAAAATTCCTAAATCAGTAAAGTACAGATAAAAATATATGTAAAGGCAGTTATTTATAAATAACTCTTATAACAGGTAATTATTGATGATAGGACGATTCAAGTACGATAATGATATTTTCTATGGTGAAGTTAAAGGCTATTGCGTTATTGCAGACAAGGGATTGTACTATGACACTTTCCTGCTCACAAATATTCAGATATTGGCGCCTGTGCAACCAAACAAAATAATATGTGTTGGCCTTAATTATGTAGATCACGCAAAAGAACTGGGAATGGAGATTCCTGGCGAACCTGTATTATTTCTTAAACCTGCTTCTTCAATTATAGCCCACCTTGGAAAGATAGTCTATCCTGAGATGTCAAAGCAAGTTGATTATGAAGGGGAACTTGCAGTAATAATAGGTAAACGCTGCAAGAACATCGCCCGAAAAGACGCAAGCAGCGTTATAATGGGGTACACCTGTTTTAATGACGTGACAGCGCGGGATCTTCAGAAAAAGGATGTACAGTGGACGCGAGCCAAAAGTTTTGATACATTTGCCCCAGTGGGACCTTATATCGCGGATCCGATGCTTGATGTGAGCAAACTTGCCATAAGAACACGTGTAAATGGGGAGCTTCGCCAGGATTCAAATACAGCTAATTTAATTTTTGATGTGCCGTACCTTATCGAGTTCATTTCCAGTATCATGACGCTTGAGCGTGGTGATATAATTTCTACTGGCACACCGGCGGGTGTGGGTGAACTCTGCGTTGGGGACGATGTTGAAGTGGAAATAGAGAATGTGGGGCTGCTAAAAAACACCGTTATTTCAAAAAATTAATGAGAATATAATAAATATATGCCGGCATTATCATCCCTTCCTTTTATTAGTGATGAAAATAATCAGTATAACAAAAATCCTGCCAGGTGTATAAGATGTCTGAAATATATGATAATGTATGGGAAACCAGAAAGCATAAACCCCCCAAGAAAGAAGAACCAAAACTCATAGAATCAAAAATGCCATCCAGCGACCACGAAAGGTTAAAGGACACCATTGAAAGACGAAAAAAATCATATGAAAAAAAATAGCTTTTTTTCAATTAACACTCGCTTTTTGTATTGGTAGATGGTTTTTTTACTTACGTTGCCTCCGATGGCTCAAGATGTTGTGAACAGTAGGTCACGAAATAAAAAAATATAAATAGTAGTATTACTTAATACTTTAATATGAAAGTTGTTTTCAGAATTATTGGCTCTGAAGAAGACCTGAATGATTTCGACGCTGATGAAGAAAATGTCCATTTTTGTTTCAGACCCTCTGAAAAAAACATATTCGAACTCGTAAAAAAAAGTCCTGAATTGAAAAGGATACAGTTACCATCTTCATACCAGAAAACGATTTCAAACACGACAAAAGCATTCTTAAAAATGAGAAATGTAAAACTAATGGTAGGGGATATCTGGGGACATAGAACTGATATAGACAGATTTGCAGAAATCGATGTATAATTAGCGTCAGATCATTTCTTTGAAGCTGAAAGAACTGTCAGTTGTTCAAACATATAGTTTTCATGCCGAATGTCTTCTACGGCGTAGCCAAGGGAATTCATCCTAGATCTTATTTCATCGATCCCACTAAGCGATGATACAAGCATCAAAATCTTTCCTCCACGGATTAGACATCTGCCTGCATCTTCAAGAAATCTGTATATCACCTTTCTGCCATCGAAACCTCCGTCAAAGGCAGAATTGAGCCATCCCTTATCCCTTTCGTCTTCCTTTGTTGGAAGGTATGGGGGATTAAAAATAATTAAATCGAAACGTCCTTTAATGCAGCTTAATAAATCCCCCCTTATTACTTCAATTCCGTTCTCTCTTGTACATTTTGTAGCATAAGGGTTAATATCTATTCCTGTAACGCTTGCTTTTGTATTTGCTTTAATGACCGCGGATATTATACCGCTTCCGCATCCAATTTCCAGTATACGTTCGGATCCTTTTATTTCAGATAGCGCCGCATCTGCAAGAAGAAAAGAATCTTCTGAAGGTTCATAAACATTCTCTATGATGTTGAGTGAAGTATTCTTATATCGAATATTCATTATTTTCAACTGAATCTTCAGATGATCCCTGCTTCGTCATGTCGCTTTTATTATACTCCTATTTTTTTTCTGCCCGTAACTATCTCTGCATGGCAGTCAGAGCAGAACTTTGGCTGGTGGCAGTCGCTGCATACTTTGCCTATGTAGACCTCTTTCTTATGTGTGGTCAGCCAGTCTTTAGGATGTTCATCACTGTGGCATGTAGCGCACAGATTTGGTTTTATTTTTGGTTCATGTTTCACATTCGAGTGGCATTGATAACATGCTATCTTATTATTAGTGACATGATTCTTATGAACGAAACTGAAGTCATCATATTTATCCACTCTTTCCTTGACATTATGGCATGAATAACATTTGCTCTTCGGAACAACATCGTTTGCTCCGGTTGAGAGTTCTGCATGGCATGTCAGGCAATCATATCCCCTGTCAATATGGGTCGAATGATTGAAATTCGTATAATTTTTATGGGTCTGTTGTGGTGGTCCGTGACATGAAGGACATCCTGATATGGAGGTATTGTCTTTGACGTCCCTGAAGTGGCAGGTGAAGCAGGTTGCTGTCGTGACTACAATATGACCTATGTCCTGTCTGATAATATTCGGATGACACTGGCTGCATGATGGGTCTGTGACCGACTGGTGCTCTTTCATACCTATAACGATCATTGAATGACAACTTGAGCAGGTCAATACTATACCTCTCTTGGGTTCAAGCAGATGGTTCTTGTGGGTGAAATTTATGCCCATAAAATTCACATCTGATGAAAAGATACGTTGTTCATGACACAAGAGACAGTTTTTATCCATGACTTTTGCGTATAAATTTCCTGAATATTCTTCGACCGTGGTTTCATAGCTGTAGAATTGCATAAGTCCATTTATTTTCCCTTTGAGATGACCGAGCAATCCGGGTTCGTAATGGCATTCAACACAACGGACATCATTATGCGAGGATGTTCTCCATGAATCATAATAAGGTCTCATGATATGGCAATTCTTTCCGCAAAACGCCGGATTTTCGCTTATCTCAAGCACCTTTTCAGAAACAACGACAGTTAACGAAACAAGAACTATCAGTAATATGATAATGGCCACTTTATGCCTGGAAATCCAACTCTTTATGGCTGCTGTAAGTGATATTTTATCCATCAGTACCACCTACCTTTTTCTCAACAAATATGAGATTGCGAAAATCAAAAACACCATTGCAATGCCAAAACCAGGAGTTTTCGGTACAGTTGGTTCTAATCCCGAAGTTTTAGATTCGGCATTTTTAGCCAGGTTGATTCCGTTCTGTATTTGGCTGTCAAAATCCTTCAGGTTGAATTGATGCCATAACGAGGGAATGTCATCCATAACTGCCTGGGCTTTATCCATATCGATTTGCGCATGTGTAACATCTTTTCGTGCAGCTTTATCAGCAGCTATCGATTTTTTGGCATTCAATAATTCGTCCTGGAATTCTTTCTGTTTTTCAAGAGCGTTTTTCGCGTCAATTGGAACGCTTGCAGTTGCGATTCGATCTCTGGGATTGTGGCAGACGCTGCACAAGGAGATCATTTCTGAGGCTTTTAACACCTTAAATGTATGTGGTTTATGACATGTAACACATGATGGTGCCAGGGATTCCGCCTTTAATCTCTGGTAATGCATGGTATTCTTGAAATGCTCTGTTTCTTCAGCATGGCATTTTCCGCAAGTATCGGGAATGTTCTTAAAATAAATAGGACTTTCCTCATCGTTTATTCCTTTCATGGATTCATGAGCCCTGGATTCATTTTGTGAATCCGGATTTCCACCGTGGCATGTATCACATGTTACGTAGTATTTTGAATGGTCAGATTCAGACCACTGCTGGAAATTGTCCGAGGCAGTTTTCCTCATGACATCTTCATGGCATTCAAAAGAACAGGATATGTTTTTAAGGGTATGGTTCATCCTTATTTCGTTCAACCTGATCTGCTCATCAGTAAAAGGAGATATCGTCCTATGGCAGTCCACGCAGGAATTGTTAAGTGGGACTGGATTAGCTGCCCCTGTTGTGAGGGCGAAAGATACCAGTATTATACAACTCAATAACAATCTAGTAAAAAGCGTTTTTTGTGTCGTTGTTTTTAAAAACATTTTTGGGTTCACCGTTTTGTATTTCAATATTATATTGTAATTATATGCTTCATGATTCCAGTTTATCCTGTCATCAAGCCATAACATAGTACCCGTTTTTTATTATGGCAGTTTGAATGAATGATGATTTTAAGGAATAAATACCTTGCGTTTTTCAAAGACCGCAAAGCTGAGCTTTAAGATGCCTTTGCGGTCAGTTTCCGATATATCTAATGTATCATTCCATATCCTTCCACGGCGGGAGAATATATGTCAGGACAGTAAGTATGAAAAACGGAATGATCAATATTATCAAAGCCGGCAGCACGCCCTCCTTGCTGAAGAAGACCGGTACATAGGTCATTGTGCCGCTCAAACTCTTTGAGATCTCCTGTCCTCCAATTACAACATTCCACCTCATGGCGAATACGCCTATCACTACAAAGATAGAGGATATTGCAATCATAAGGGTTTTCAGTTGTTCCCTGTTTTTCATGACCATTACAAGCACAAGAAGAACGAATGGTATGAATATCCCCATAGTGAGCTGCACACCGTAGAACGTGGTTGCGATCTTTTCTGAGAGCAGCCGATCTATTATCTCTATTTCTTCAAGCGACTCATATTTCATGCTTATTATCTCAAGCAGTTCAAGAGCCACGTCAAGTATCAGGAATACCCACAGGTAATGGGCAAGTGAAAAAAGGGTCTGGTAGTTGAGAGCTTTTTTCCTTAACCATGAGGCAGTGATATAAAGAAGTATCAATAGAGCTATACCTGACACGATCGCTGACATAAGGAATATGATAGGCATAAGGGGCGTTGACCACCATGGGTTGGCTTTAATACCGCCGAAGATGAAACCCACATAACCGTGCAGGAAAGCTGCTGACGGAATGCCTATGATAGCAAGCTTCCTTGCCAGTTTTTCATCATCATGCAGAGCTTTTTCTGATATGTCGTACGAAAAAAGAGCAAGCGATGAATACATAAGCTTTTTCCAGCCTTTTAACTTAAGGGCGTTTTTAACGATATCTTCCCTGAAAGACAGCCATATCTCAAGCAGCACTATTATCAGGTAAAACGAATATATATAACCAAAACCTGACATAGCTGACGTAAGATGGGGGGTGAACATGATCTCGATACCCCTCAAAGGATTTCCCAGATGGGTAACAAGAGGCGTTGTTGCAACAAGAAGGAAAGCAAGTGCTGTAAGAAGAGCGAACCTTGCCACCGGTCTGATCTCTTGCTTCCCGAAAACATGATAAAGTGATGATGCGATGAACGCTCCTGCAACAAGACCCGTAATATACGGGTATAGAACGATAAGTATGCTCCACTGAATTTCAGCTTCATTTGGATAAATGTATCCCCAGATAAGATTTTCTACTGCCATTATCTCACTTCCCTGTCAAGTCCGACGTAGTAGACTTTTGGTTTAGTACCGAGGTCAGACTTCAGAACATTGATCCTTTCTTCGTCAAGTATCTTATTGACCTCACTTTCCTCATCTTTCAGGTCTCCGAATTTCCTTGCACCGACCGGGCAAGCCTGGACGCATGCTGGCAGTAGACCTTTAGTTATCCTGTGGTAACACCAGGTACATTTATCTGCGGTCCCCTTCTCGGTATTAAAATATCTTGCGCCGTAAGGGCATCCCTGGATGCAATACCTGCAACCGATACAATATTCATAGTCCACAAGTACCACGCCGTCCTCTGTCATGTAAGTGGCGCCAACAGGACAGACCTGCACGCAAGGCGGATTGTCACAGTGGTTGCAAATCTTGGGAACATAAAACGCTTTTTTAATATCTTCTGCCGGAATATCGTCTGTAAATCCATCAATTCCCCCGTTCGGGGAATCGATCTTAACTGTCTCCTCTCTTCCATCTCTTGTAATCCTGTATCTTTCGATCCAGGTCCTGTATACAGGTTCATCAAAGGGAACGTGATTCTCAAGCTTGCATGCATTAGCGCATCTGCCGCACCCGATGCATTTTTTGGTATCTACAACGTATCCCCAGTAATGCTCGTTCCAGTCATATTCTTTCTTTGAAGATCCTTCCTGCGCGCCCCCCATAGAGATAGATTCAATTATCGCCATACCTCCTGCAGCACCAAGAATAACCCTGCATCCGAACTTAGTAAACTCTCGTCTTGATATTTCCATAATTATGCCTCCTTATATGAACCACGGCTTATGCGGGTTATGGCAGTAAGCGCATTTCAAATTCTCACCGTGTGTTTCAGGGTCTACCTGGGGGAAATCAACAGGTCTTGCTACCCGTTTAAAGTGACACTTTCCACAAAAATCTCTGGAATCATTTGCAGGAACAGGCATTACCCGTGTGTCAATTACGTGTTTTTCCGAAGTACCATGGCATGTTTCGCAATTCACGGTCTTGTGTCTTGAATCGACCCATATCGAATAAATCGTTTGATGACAGTTTTTATCGCTACAGCTTGCCGAGCCGGCATATCCTACCGGCAAATCCCTGAGTTCGGCAACGGAATCACCTCTGTACCATCCATACTGCCCGAATGATTCGGGAACAATAAAGGATCGGACAGCGATAAATCCGATTATGACAACTATTAAAATAATAAACGCCCTTTTCAAGTGTGGTTGCATTGCTTATTCACCTGTAACCTTAATTTCATTGACATTAGTCCCTGTTCTTTCTCATAAGGAACAGTACAGCAGCCATTGAGATCAGGGCGAAAATACCAGTAAATCCCGGTGTTCCATTGGCTTTTGGCTTTGTAGGAGAAGGCGCTGCTGGCTTAACAATATTTTCCGCTCTTGTGACTTCAGCATTAGCTGAATCCAGTTCGACTTCGAAATGAGTAAGGTTGAATTCGTGCCACATCACTGCCAGGGTACCAAGGGTTTCAAGTGCGTTGTCCGTATGCTTTTGCGCCTGGGTTACATCAGTGCCATTCTTTTCTGCCCAGAATATATCCTGGTTTGCCATTTCAATATTGAATTTTAGTTTTTTTACACTTCCCAACAAATACTCAGCTTTGAGTGGGATATCATAAGGAGCTACCTTTTTATAGGCTGAATGGCAGTTCCCGCAGAAATTCCTGAACTCTTCCGGGTCAAGAACTGTAAACTTGTGAGGTGAATGGCATGTTGTGCATGTTGGAGCAAGTTTAAGTGCTTCAAGTTTCTGGTAATGCTTGCTGCTCTCGAAAGTCGCCAGTTCTTTTGAATGGCATTTCCCGCAGGTTTTCGGGACGTTTGTATAATAAACAGGGCTCTCAGGGTCAGTTCGCGGGACCATGTTCTTATGCGCGCCTGCTTTATCTGACACTTTAGGGTCGCCGCTGTGGCATATATCACAGGTAACTCCCTTTAAAGCATGTACCGATTCAGTCCATTGCTGATAATTTGCGGTTGCAAGCTGCCTAACCCTGTCCTCATGGCATTCAAGCGAACATGACACGTTCTTTTCAAGATGTTCTACCCTTATCTGGTTAAACTGTTTCTGTATCTCGATAAATGGAGATATTGTCTTATGACAATCGATACATGAATTTTCTGAAGCGGTCACATTCGGAGCAACAAGTAAAAAAATTCCCAACAGTATTATAAATATACCCATTCTCATTTGCATTTTTCCATCCTACTTTTTTTATATAACGTTTTTATGCGTTAGACGTTTTTATAGTTATGCGTTTTTAATATGCGTTTTTAGGGTTTCAAGATTTATTGTTTTGTATAAATAGCTTTTGGTGTTTTTGAGGCAGAATTCATTAGAGACATTTATTATCATTGCGGTACATAAAAATCGTTCAATGGATAATGAAAAAAAGGAGATGAAATGGATATACGAAATAATAGTAGGGAGCATACCACCTTTTTCTCTTCTACCTTACAGGTACAGCATTCTCATTCAACTGCTACTGCTTCTTGTCATTGGTCTGATACTGGGCTTCATCTTTGACCTGAAAACCGTTTCGCTTCTTTATGGTTCTATCGGGATACTGGTCGCAGTTTCCTGGAGCCTGCTGATACTCCAGCTTGGCCCGACCCTGCGCAAATTCAGGGCCCCGCTCAGTAAGGATGAAAATGAACTGCTTGAGCAGTACAGGGGAATACTGTTTCACAGGAAACATTACGAAGCCTTGCCCGGTCTTGCCATATTTATAACGTTCATGGTTTATTTATTCAACTTAGGGTCGAACCTGATAGAATACTGGATCGGTAAAGACCCCAACATCGTCCTGCTGTTGTTCGTAAGCCTTCTCATCTGGGACATCTGCTACAGGATGGGACTTGGGGTATGGACATCCATTCTGGCGCTCTGGCGGTCTATTAACCTGAAAAAGCTTGCTGAGAAAAGGATTGAACTCGAACACACGCCGTATACCGAACTGCGATACCTCAGGAAACTTGATATTAACAACGTTTTCTTCGGAATGATCTCTCTCCTTCTGCTGCCGATCATCCACCAGGACAATTTTCTTGTATCAATAATCCTTACATATTTTCTATTTATTTCATTGACCTCTGTTGCATCGGCTTATCTTATCTCAAAGGTCCCCTGGCTTCCTCCTGACATCTACAACCTGGTCCGGGATTCCAGTTTCGCTTATGTGGGAAATTCCCTTAAGGGTGTTACACACGTCACCCCCGTTGTCTATATTTTCGATGGACAGAATATTTTTTTTAATACTTCCAAAGAAGCAAAGAAAATGAAAATGATGAGAAAGAACAAAAAAGTTGCTTTTCTTATAGACAAACGCGATACGAGCAATATATATGAGAACAAGGCACTCCTTGTAACAGGTGAAGTCAGGATATACGGGCTTGCCGATATTCCATTCAATTTCATCAAGATGCTTAAAGCTCGCTCCTTATTCCTTAAAAAATATCCGGATTACACAAGAAAATACGCCACATCAGAACTTCCAAAAGCATGGCAGTTAACTCCGATAATCGCAAGGATACTGGTTGAAATAAAACCAGTCAGGATAATATACTGGAGAGGAGCAAAACAGATAACTGTGCCGGTGTGATCATGAAAATCCCAGATGAGATGCTAAATATCCTGTACGGGAACTACTTCGGATACGTTTGCACAAGCGACAGGAAAGACCAGCCGCATATTACCCCTGTTTTCTTTGTTTACGACGAGCCGTCACAGAAGATATTCTTTATCACCAATGACATGTCAAAAAAGGTCAAGAACATACTTGAGAATCCGAAAGTCAGCATAACGGTGGATATCAGGGACACGAAAAATCCCTTCAATAACGAAGGCGTGATGGCGCAAGGTACCGCAGAGATAACAGAAAGAGGACCCATCTATTTCCTTCCTGAGGAAACGCTGCAACTGTACCGGGATATCTATATGGAATTCAAGGGAAAGTACCAGGCTGTGATAGAGAACAGGCCACTGGGTGAGAATGATGTGATAGTGCAGATAAAAATCGAAAAAATGGTATACTGGAAAGGACCGCATTTCAAGTCAGTAAAGATGGGTTAGCCTATGTACTTCGATACCATTACCTCACGCTGCAAGATATATGAGCAGATACCCTATGGATCGACCGTGCTTGAGATAGGATGCGCTGACGGAAGGCTTGCAAATCTCCTTACCATTAAAAAAAAATGCAAGGTCTATTGCGTGGAGAAGGATCATGCGATGTCATGCATAGCAAGAAGCAAATGCGAAAATATGCTCAATATCGATATAGAAAGAACACCATTGCCTTACAGCGAAGGTTTTTTCGATAATATAATTATGGGGAACGTGCTGGAACATATGGTAGATCCTGTAAAGGTACTGAAAGACCTGAAAAAATATCTATCTGACAATGGTTTCCTTATATATTCAGTTCCGAATATCGTAAACTGGCATTCAAGATTGACGATATTTTCAGGAAAGTTCGAGTATGCGGATAGCGGTGTTTTTGATAGAACGCATCTGCATTTTTATAGCCTGAATTCTGCAAAAAAGCTGGCATTTGACGCAGGTTACGACATTGTGTGGCAAGATGTCACGCCAAGCATATATTTCTGCAAGGACAGGTTGAATTTCCTGTGGTACCGGATGGCTGTGATGTGGAAGAATATGTTTGCGGATGAGTTCGTTATAAAGTCAAACAAAAAAATTGAGGCTCAAAACCTTTAGAATCGGATTTTTATGAATACATCGGATTATAACTCGCCCTTAAAGCCATGTTTATCTGTTCTATAAAAGCCTCAACAGGCTGTGCTCCCACAAAAGATGTATCCTCGTTAATGACCACATGCGGGACGCTCATCACGCTGTACCGTTGGACGAGATAGGGGAATTCAGTCATCTCAATGACATCAGCCCGTATCAACTCATTTTCTATCGCGAACTGATGCGCGTGCCTGGCTACTTTCGGGCAGTACGGGCACGTTGGAGAGACGAATACCTGTAGATGAACGGGTTTTTTTATCTCCGCGATCTTTTTCTTCAAGGTTTCTGAAAATGATGTCGTGCCCCTGGAAACATCTATGATATCATCCACAAAGGCTGCAAACTCATAGCCCGCAGGCACACCGTAATACCTGACACCGTAATCCCTGCTCCCGATGATGGCGATAGCCGGGATCTTTTTTATATTGTATTTGATGTCTTCATCCCCATTTTTGACGAAGTCATATACTTTTATTTTTAGCTTCGATGACAGGGTGGCAAGTCCCTCCACCAGTTCTCGCGTCTCTTTGCAGAACTGGCATTCATGTTCCTGCGTAAAGACCACGAGCTCAACATCGTTGACTAGCAGCGTTGTAAATTTCTTTTTAAGTGAATCTTTTTCAGATTCTGAAAGCACAATGATTTCACTCCACGGTTTTTAATACTTTTTCCATCCTCTCCATGGCTTTTCTTGTCTCTTTGATCTCTGTAAGCATCATGTAGCCAATGTATGTCAATATAAGCCCGAATATTATTACAACGATAACAAGGGTGTTCGTTGCCGCCCCAGTGGTCATAAAATCCATCATCTGCATTATTTTTCCTCCAACAATACGATATCCTTGATTATATCCAATGATAGTTTTAATTCAAAGTCCTTTGCTCTGTAAAATTTTTTAGTATAAGGCGGCTCTTCGAAGTGGCGTATCTCACTCTCCACAAGACCTGCGTTCTCAAGCTTCTTAAGATGCAGATACAATAGCGGACGGGATATCCCTACCATCTTTGCGAGTTCTGACACAAAACATTCACCGCCTGCAAGGATAGATATTATCTTTAAGCTGTGCTCATTTCCAAGAGCATCCAGTAACCTCGCCAGTGATTCTTTGTCCACCGTTTCACCATATTACTAAAAGATGCGCAATGTATTTAAAATAAAAGGAAATCGAAAAATATCGGAAGATCACTTGACTTCCAGTATTTTTACAAATGTCCCGTGCCAGTTATGGTACCAGACTGCGCCCGTATTGGCGTTCACGCTCAGCATCCCGTAAATCTTTCCGTCTTTATTCACTTCAAGCGTGTAGTATCCATAGAATGCGTCAGCATCTTTAACCTCTGTCCCAGGCAGCGCTGTATCAAGATACTTTTGCGCTATTTCGATCGCCTGCTTCTCTGTCACTGTGCTGGCTTCTTGGGTATTCAATGTCATGTGACCGTATTTCGTGTTCCACATCATGTTGGGTCCCATTTCAGATACTACAGCGCCAGTATATTTGTTGACCAGAAGCTCGAAAGCATGAGTTCCAGTGCTCTTTTCTTTGACGCCTGCATAGAAGTTGTTATCGAATTCCAGAACTTCTGTTAGAACAAGGTCAGTATTGCCTGTCTTCGCAAGATATTTCTCCACTGATTCCTTTGCCTGCTCGATGGTTATAGGCGCAGCACCTGTGGCAGCATCCGCAGTTCCATAACTGCCGCATCCGCCCATCGTCCCGTTACCCTGCCCCATCATGCCGCCATAGCTATTGCCCTGCCCCATCATGCCGCCATAGCCATTACCTTGCCCCATCATACCGCCATAGCCATTGCCCTGCCCCATCATACCGCCATAGCCATTGCCCTGCCCCATCATACCGCCATAGCTATTGCCCTGACCCATCATGCCGCCATAGCTATTGCCCTGACCCATCATGCCGCCATAGCCATTACCCTGCCCCATCATACCGCCATAGCCCATCATACTTTTGATACCATTGTTCAAGCTGCCCATCATGCCGTTCCATAAGCCGCCGTCATTAGCCGTGGGTGTTGCCACAGCAATGCCTGCCCCCAGTACGACCAGGATAGTCGCAACTGTTACGACCGTTTTTATGTTCATTGTTGTTTCACCTTTTATAATTTGTTTCATGTGTAAGTTTTTCTTACATATGGTAATTGTACTTACGAACTTATAAAGGTTCCGGACTGGTGTTGGGAAGTCACCTTCTTTTTTTCTGTATGAGGACGGTTATGAGCACTATGAAACCAAGAACATACGCTTCAAAACCCGGGGATCTTTCAGTGGCTTTTGGTGTCTCCTTTAGTGTAGTTCCTTTAAGGCTGTTCTCTGCCTTCACAACCTCATCATTCGCCAATCCGGCATATTGCAAAGCTCCCGCGTAATCCTTCCCGCCGAAAGAGGCAAATGCTTTGTTATTATTATCATTTGCGTTCGCAAAATAGGTTTCAGTGTCTGAAACGCTTTTGCCCGTATCTTTTGCTTCCTTGATACTTGTCTTTAATTTCCTTATCCGGTCGTCATTTTCGACTATTTTAGCCAGTACATCTGAATATGTTGCTTTAATGGTTATGGTGTCGCCGATGTGCAGTTTCTCGGGCGTCCATGTGGGTACCATGTGACCATACTGGAACAGGTTTCGGAATGGTTCAGGCTGGACTGATGTTACCTCATATGATTTTGGAAGAAAGACCTGCGCTCTGATATCGGCATCGCTCGAAGCGGATGTCATGACGTTTTTTCCTGAAACGATAGCCTGCGGCGCATCAACAGGAACTGTAAGGGAATAGGCGGAATTATCTTTTATCGCCATTTTTTCGGTCCTGTAACCTATGCGTCCGTTCCATATTTTGCCGGGTTCGATTGGTTTTTCGAAACTGACTATAATATTCGTTCCGCCTGTAACCGTTTGCTGTTTCACATCAGGCGAATTGAACTTCATTCCCCCGGTATCGTCCATCGTTACTCCTGTGCTCTGGTTTTCATCTATTGTCACACTTACAGGGACCACAAATGAAAACCCGTCAAGATTTGATGTGCCTGAATTCTTAAATTCAACCTGTATTATCACATCAACGAGCCCGTTCTCGTTAAGCGTTACATTCAGAACCCATCGGTCGAGGGAAACTTCATCAGCTGAAGCTGGATAAGCAGTCAGCAACATGATCAGGAAATAGACAAGTATCTTCTTTGCCATCATTTTATCACAGTTTACATACAACTTTCATAATTAATATCCTTTGCGCTGAGTAATGATTAAGTAGTTTCCACACAATAAAAACAAATATGTTCCCAATCACACGCATGCGACGGCTTCGCAGGGATAAGTTCCGTCCTCTTGTCCGTCAAACTGAACTGGATGTGAACGACCTTATTTGCCCCATCTTTGTGGATGAGATTATAAAAGAACCAGTTGAAATAAGCTCAATGCCAGGATACTTCAATTTACCCCTTGATATGGTCGCAGACGAGGCTGAGTGTATAGCCGACCTTGGCATCCCGGCAGTTATCTTATTTGGAATACCGCATGAGAAGGACGAAACAGGCACACACGCATATGGAGATAGGGATGTCATCCAGGAAGCTGTGCGTGCTATTAAACGAGATTGCGAAAAAGAGATGATCGTCATTACTGACCTTTGCCTGTGCGAGTACACGTCTCACGGCCACTGCGGTATGGTGGATAATGATACTCAAGAGATACTTAACGACCCCACACTTGAAATACTTGGAAAAACCGCGGTGAGCCATGCCCGTGCCGGGGCGGATATCGTTGCGCCATCGGGTATGATGGACGGCATGGTCAATGCCATCCGCTGCGCGCTTGACGATAACGGTTTCCTGAACACGCCCATAATGTCCTATGCAGCAAAATATTCTTCAGGATTCTACGGTCCTTTCAGGGAAGCTGCCAAATCAGGCTTCTCATTCGGGGACAGGGCTTCATACCAGATGGACCCTGGAAACTCGGACGAGGCGATGCGTGAGGTGGAGCTGGATATCGATGAAGGGGCTGACATAATCATGGTGAAACCAGCCATGCCATACCTTGATATCATCTATCGCGTGAAAAAGCAGTTCAAGATGCCTACGGCTGCGTATCAGGTAAGTGGAGAGTACGCCATGATAAAAGCCGCAGCTCAGAATGGGTGGCTCGATGAGAAAAGAGTTATTTACGAATCGCTTTTATCCATCAAACGCGCAGGTGCGGACATGATCCTTACTTATTTCGCTAAGGATATGGCGAAAATGTTGAATGAATAATGCCCGGATATAATACCCACAGGCGGTTTAATTACTCCGTTCTTGTAATTATCGCCGCCTTATTTTATTTCAGGCACCTGATATTATTTGACCCGGTTCAGTTATTAGTACTGGGAGCGGGCTTTTATGCAGGAACTGAATTCATAACTCCAGACCTTGATGTTGAAAGCAGGGCGATCAAGAGATGGGGGGTTCTCAGAAATCTCTGGCTTCCTTACAAACTGTTGTTCAAGCATGGGAAAAGCTCCCATAATATCGTGTACGGGGCAGTTGTAAGGCTTCTGTATATCTGCCTGATCATTCTCGGTGTGTATTATCTGCTATTCAGGGCTTTTCCGTCCAATATAATATCCAATGTGATGACCCTGCCATTTGACATTGTTCTCATTTTCCTTACCGGGATAATAATATCCAACGCGCTGCATGTGATGCTGGACATGCTTTTTTGAGCCAGGTCATGGCAGGCGTGGGAGCTTCATAGTTATACTTAAATATTATCTTCTCTATATATTATTGATTTACAATATCGGTGATCGAAACGTGAGGGCATATTTCATAATGGAACTGTTAATATTCGCGCTATTAGCTGGATGCATAGCTGCTGAACCTGGAAAACAGCTTGAAAATCCGGTTTCTCAAATCCCAGAATCTGTTCCAGCTGGCAATACGCCAGTTATTTCTCCATCTGAAACAAGCCCAATTGCCGCAATAAAGCCCCCTGATGCCATCCAGGGGCAATATGAACAATCCGTGCCAGAGGAAAATTATTCCGAGGCTGTGGAAGTGGATTACCGTAAGTATGTGGACTGGTTTATGTCATATAATATCAATATCAGGGGATATACACCTGAGGAATATGTATGCGGTCAGTACACTGTTGATATGATTAACGCCTCGAAAAAAGCCGGATTCAAGGCATATTTCGGCGCCATCAGGTTCTCAGATGGCACAGGACATGCTCTTGTGGCGTTCAAGTCCACGTTTTCCGGTTATACTTCATGGTATTTCTTTGAACCGCAGACCAACAACCGGATGACCCCGGAGACAATAAAAGGGATATTTCAGGAAAATATGGGAAAAACCGTTACTGAAGTTACAGTGTACGGTTATTTCGATGATGCGGGGGATAAAGACCCGGTGACATGGCGCTTTGCTTATCCGTTATACAATAAAAAATATTAGGGCTACTGTATTGTGACTTTCAGCATCTTATCGCCCTGTTCAATCTTCTTCACAACATCCTGTCCTTCAATGACCTGTCCGAAAACCGAATGCCTCCCATCAAGGTGGGGTTGGGGCTCCTCAGTGATAAAGAACTGGCTCCCCCCTGTGTTTGGCCCTGCATTTGCCATAGATACCGCCCCTTTAGTATGTTTCAACTTTGGGCTGAATTCATCTTTTATCGTATATCCGGGACCGCCTGTCCCGTTTCCTTTAGGGCATCCGCCCTGTATCATAAAACTGCGTATTACCCTGTGGAATTTAAGCCCATTGTAGAACCCCTTCTGCGCCAGGTCTATGAAGTTCTTTGTAGTGATGGGGGCTTCTGATTCCTTGAGTTCGAATTTTATCGTTCCTTTTGCTGTTTCTATGACTGCTGTTCGGTTTGGCATAAGTATCGTGGGTACTTAGAGGGGTTAATAGTATAAGTGTTTTTTTAAAATACATGTATTTGTTTAAAAATTTTATAAGATATAAATACAAATTACTACTTGCCTGAGCAGGTAAAAATCACTCCCTATATCCTTTCCACGATCCCATCAAACCCGCCATCAAAACTTGCCAGGTATTCTATATCCCTGCTATTCATAAGTTCTATGGTCGTGCAGTCGGTAAAACTAAGCTTCTTACTGGCATATTTAACAAATATTCCCCATCCTTTGTCAAGCACTTCTTTATCCACAAAAAGCAGGTTCATGAACTGCTGCATGTCCTTTTCCTTAGTTCCAAGTATGAAATCCCTTATTTCAATAGCCTTTTTGACATCTCCTGTTTTGTAAAGCGCAAAAGTCACAGCTTCATCAAAAACCATGTTAGAAGTAAATGCAGCCCCATACTTATTTTCTATAATATCATCAATAAAGCCTGTGGCTTGTGCATGGAGCTTGTCCTTTTCATTAGCATAGGCAATGAATATGCCTGCATCGATGAAAATACTCATCTTCTGGCTCCGTAAACTACAATATCTATTTCTTCTTCGCTTGTCTCAATACCCCAATCGCTCTGGAGACTTCTTATTCTCTTTTTTTCTGTATCTGATAAGGGAAGCTTTGATAGCCTGCCGAAGAAATTATCTTTTCTCGATCTGACAAATTCGATGAGCTGTGAGAACAATTCCTGCTGGGTTATTTTCTTACCTGTTTTGAGAGTCAATTCAGCCTGAAGCATGTCAAAAATGTGTTTATCTTTTTCATGGATCTTGATATTTTCACTCATAAGTAAAAAGATTACTTTATCTTTAATATACTTTTCTATTTTTTGTGTGTGTATAAGATAACACCTGCAATAGCAGAATAAACCACTGCGATCGACCAGACCATAATATCCAGAGGATTTTGAATGAATCTCGCCCAGAGAAATATGTAGCAGATACCTAACATGAATCCGGACACAAAACGGGTTGTATTGCTGCCTTTCCAGAGATTGTATTTATCAAGACCCCAATCGATAATTGCAGGGATAGGGAAAGCAAAAATAATAATCAATTGCAGGAAGTGAGGAATGTTTACTGCAAGCAGGAACAATAATATAGTCGCTGTTATTCCAAGATATATCCCGGTGCATCGGGTGCATAAACGGATATAGCTGTTGAAAATTCGAAAACGAAAAGTTTTATGAAACTGGGCAGGTTCATGATGTGCAATTAACGCCAAAAACCTATCCTTGCCAACTTCATCGATCACTCTTTTAAGATCAGAAAAAATAGGAATTGATCTCTTTGTATTATTGTCTCTCATTCATTTCTTGTGCTTTCCTGTATGCGTCATATATCCCATAAATGTATGGAAGGATTAGCCAGGAAGTACAGAATATAAGTACTGCTTTTCCAAATGATTGATTCGTATATAGTTGCCCAAGACCTGGTACTAAAAAACTTGCCAGAGCAGCAAGCCAGGGTTCTTTTTTCTCTTTTTTAAAGGAATTTGGCAATTCCTGTCGAACACCGCATTTAGGACAGATTTCTGCCAAAACATCGATTTTTTCGCCACACCTTGTACAAAATTTTGTTTCTACCATAATCTCACCTTTAGTTACTTTGCCATTATCTTCCATTTTTATATTTAAACCTATCTTAAATGATAAATTGCTTATTTCGGTTTTATTTACAATTGGGAAAATTTATATATATTATAGATTTTATCTATTATCTGTGGTGTAAATGTTTTGTTCAAAATGCGGAAAGGAAATTAGAAATGACGCAAAATTTTGTGAATTCTGCGGAATAAAAATGGTAACTGAAAACGAAGAGATCAATAACGCTGATAAAACAGGGAAATACAATATAGATGGAGAAGGATTTGTAAGAAAGTCAAGAAAATGGTCTGGGTATATTATATTGGATTATAGGAGGTGCAATTGGCATGGTAATTAATAAATCTCCAAGTGAATATGATGCATTCGTCTTATTTCTTTGGCCCATCGCCGCATATTTTTTATACCTTGCTATTAAGAATTATAGCAGTCATGATATTGAAACCTGGAAATACAGTTCACATACCAAGCTCTGGATATTTGTCGGTAGCTTATTTGCAGGATTGGTTGGAATAATAGTCTATTATTTTTTAAAAGGAAAAGAACGGGAATACATTACAAAAAACCGGGTTCAATATACTAAATAGGTAAAAATTTATGCCCTTCTGTCAAAATTGTGGAAAAGAAGTTGATGAAACTAATTCATATTGCGGATTTTGCGGTTCCAATTTAAAACACTCATCCGGGGAGCCTTCAGAAATACCACCCAAAAATCATAGAAAGCCATACAACAAATGGGTACGTGTTATAAGTATTATTTATAGCTTTATTTCACTATTAGGTACTCCAGTCAGGTGGCAATATTTTTCCGGATCAGGAGTACTTTCGGCATTGATAATTGAAGTTTTTGTAACAATACTATGTATATTTTTAATCCTGTTAGGTCTGTTTCCAGACATTATGAATTCCAAATTTAAGTTTTTAATTGATATAGAAAGCAGATATCCGGAAATCGTAGTTGGTTTAATCATTTTGACTATTCTTATATTTGGATTTACTCCAGAACCTCCTGAAGGCTGGTGGAACTATGACCAGTTTAATGATTATGACCCGAGGACACGTTTTGGAGGAGCCTGAAGGTACCCCATTGGCCGTGGTTAAGGAGTTTAACAATTTAATATTTGATGTTTGAAATAATATGAGCGCCGAGGAGGAGATTTGAACTCCTGCTGTGCGTAGCACAACTGGTTTTCAAGACCAGCGCCGTGGGCCGCTTGGCTACCTCGGCTCGTATTTCCTGCGAGATGGTCGGCATTGCTTATTAAGATTGCCCACATCAAAACCTTTAAAAGAGATAATTCTCATTCATGCACATCCAAAAAAACATCCCCAGAGGCAAAAAATGACAAAACTGTTACTGGTCCTATCAAAAGACCCATATACCACAGAAACACCCGATCTCGTGCTTGATATCGGGCTCAATGCGAACGAAAAAGGTAACGACGTTGCTCTATATTTAATAGAGGACGGCGTGACCGCATCAAGGAATGGCGAATTTGGAAAGAGGCTCACTTCAGCGCAAAAGAAAGGAATAAAGATCTTTGCGGATGATAAAGCCGTACTTTCAAGATCGCTTACAGGCAAAATGGTAGGCGGCGTTGAAATAAAAGAAATAGGCACTCTTCTTGACTACATTATGAATGACTATGACAGAGTCGCATGGTTTTAGGTGATAATATGACAGGGAAACAGCTTACAATCGTATCCATAAACGGTCCATACAGGGACGAAAGCGTGTTCACAATGATCAGACTGGCTCACGCAGCAAAGGAAAAGGGCATAACGGTTAACTTCTTCAACTATCTTGACGCCACAGTAATAGCGCATAGGGACCAGGCTCCAAAAGAATTCCCGCCCATAGAGAACATTTTCGGGACTATCGTTAAAAAAGGTATAAAGAAGCCAAAAGCAGATGCAATAGCATGCATCAAATGCACTGACGCCCGCGGCGTGACAAAACAGCAGACCGAAGGCGTCATAATAGGCGGGCTTTACGACCTTGCAGAGTGGACAGCAGAATCAGATAAGACCATACTATTAGGGTGAGACCATGAGCAAAAAAGTAAATATTATCGTAACACAGCCCCCTTACGGGAAAGAAGACGCATTTTCAGCAATACCAATGGGTTCGTCCCAGGTCGCTGCAGGAAACTATGCGTCGCTGATATTCGTTAGCGGCGGCGTACATTCCATAGTCAAGGGACAGAAAACAGGTTACGGAGACCTGGCGGTCTGGTCCAAGGACGTGCCTTCAGTGGAAGCCGAAATAACCCGGAACATTGAGACCGTGAGCTTCTTTGCGCTTGACAGCGACATAGAAAAACGCGGCATAAGCGACAGCGAGATCATAAGCGGGATAAAGAAACTCTCAATTGACGAACTGACTGACATGATACTTGAAGCTGACGTAAACCTGGTATTCTGATGACAGAAATAGTACCTGACGACAGGCTGGACGTACGGGGCGAATGCTGCCCGTACCCCCTTATCCTGACAAAGAAAAGAGTCGAGTCACTGAAAAGCGGCGAGATACTTGAGATAACGGCAGATGACCCTGTGGCGCCTCAGAATATTGATTCATGGGCGAAAAAATCAGGAAATAAGCTACTTTCTGTAAGGCAGGAAGGAAATATTTTTAAAATACTTGTCCAGAGAACCTAGGCTTTACCTGTGGATTCACCCAGCACAACCCCGGTCGCTATAAGATGCGCAAGCCGCAGAGGCTCAGGTACGTTGCCGTGAATGGAAGTCATCCTGACTATCTGGATCGCGCTTTGTTTATCAATGCCGCATAACTGGATGAACACAGGTTTTTCCCCATCTATTCTGTATATTTTCCCGGCGCGCCGGATTATTTCCCATCTCTCCTCTTTTTCGGGAAGATGCGTAAGTGCGAGCCTTATTTTTTCAAAATCAGGGCATGAGCGCATAAAAACAATGACCGCTATACCTGTTTCTTCATACAGCCTTTGTATATCAACCGGGTTAAATCCCGCATAGGTGACACCGTCCAGCATAATTACCCTTATCTGCCCGTAATTCTTAGAATTTTTGACCATCCTGATAATGCTGTCCGTGGCATCCATTCCGTCTTTTGTAACATGGGAGCTGAGTACGCCATCAAGCTGTTCTCCTCCACGCATAAAAGCACCTATGATGATGACGTTCATGTCGATGAGAGCCGAATCATCTATGCCAAGTACCCGTATCTCCTGTTTTATATGCATTGTTTTTTGTTAGTTATTGGGTTTTATATAGATTTCCGTTAATCTTAATACTGTCCACAATAATATATATAGGACATGAAATATGTTGAAAAATGTCCTAAATGCAAAGGCGAAGTGCAGACAAAGAGCCTTAAAAAGTCCATAGGGCTGGGTATCATTAAGATACCTGTTTCCCAGTTCTGCCTGAACCCTTCATGCGACTGGTTCCAGGATTTTTCAGAAGCAAAAAATCCGGAAGATCTTAATCAGGATGTATTGCAATTAAATATCCCGTATGTAAAGAACAAGATGCCGGGATTAAAACGCCAGATAGCTGAATTGAAAAAGAAGAACCCGAATATTATAAAACAGAATATGCTGGTTGTGAAGGGAGCTGTTGCTGTTATTATATTTTCGATCTTGCTGATACTCTTACTTTCTTTACTTCACAACTGACATCACATGCTATAAATTTGAATTGAAAAAGTCATGTAAAATATCACGTTTATTAATTAGAAAACATTATATTCCATCAGTATATAATCAGATAAGGTGAAAAAGAAATGGCAATAGGTTTCGTATTAATAAATGTGGCCCCGGGAGTGGAAAAAAAAGTCTTTGATACCATGATAAAATGGGATGAGATCGAGGAGTTACACCCCCTCTTCGGGGATTATGACCTGATAGCGAAGATACAGGCGCCTGATTATGAGAGCTTAAGTGACATTGTAGTACACAAGATACGGTCAATAAAGGGAGTGACAGAGACAAAAACCCTGACAGGCGCTAAATTTTAGTTCCTGGAGCACGCTGGTTTTTATTTTTTTGACTCTTTGTGCTTTTTTATAATATCCCGCAATTCGTCGGGATGCCCCATAACAATTATGTAAGGCATTTTCCGCAGTTTATCCACAGCATCGATATCCACATCCCTCATAGTTAGAGTGAGTTTCTTTCCGTTGGGCAGATCGGTTATGATATCCCCTTTTTTTTGGTCTGCGGGGAATATATATACAGGAATTTTCGCTTTCATAGCCTGCGCCGCTGCATTTGAGAGCAGGGTATCAGATATTCCTGCCGCTACTTTTCCCACCGTGTTGGACGTTGAAGGCATGATAAGGAGAAAATCGTATTTTCCAAGCTGCAGGTCACCAACGAGGAACGGAATGTTGGGGGATTTTTCAGAGTAGGTCTTAGGGAAACTCGTTTTTAATTCTTTAAAAAGTTTGTACCACTTTACCACCATCTCACCTGCCTGTGAGAGATAGACCTTTACATCAAGATCATGTTCTTTCGTGAGTTCTTTCATTAACTCAAGGCTTTCACTGAGGTAGTCACCGCAACCTGTGATGCCCCATGCGATTCTTATTGTCATGTTAAATCCGGTTATTCTTTTTAAGCAGTATTGTCGTTTTCATTAATCTATCCACTGTCTTTCGCAGGCTTTTCAGCCCTTCCTCATCCTCTTTTGCACCTTCAGCGCCTCTGTCCTTAGACCAGAAAGCACCGCCAAGATTTGCACCGAATGAGCCGCCGCCTACGGGAATGGCTTCGTTTATAATGTAAAAGTTATGTATAGCCTGTATCGAGGGCTCCTGACCTCCGATGCGGTCGCCCCCAACTGCAAATGCGGCGCCGGGTTTGTTCCTGATAAAGTATATGTCCTGCGCTGCGATAGCCCTGCAGCGGTCCATTATCGCTTTTGTCTGGGCGCTTAACATTCCCTGGTAAACAGGCGTACCAATAATAATGGCATCCGCCCACATTAGTTTTTCATAGACATACTGCATATCGTCTTTGTGTACGCAGCCATTTTTGTTTTTTATGCAGTAATCGCAGTGGATGCAGAAGTTTATCTTTTTCCCCATTGCACAGAAGTATTCGATTTGTGCAGAATACATCTCTCCGGCATAACGGAGCGCTTCCTGAACTATGTAATCTGTTGAGGCTTTTCTTGGGCTGCCCGATATGCCAAATAACCTTATGTTTTCTTCACCCATCATTTCACTTGATTAAGAACGACCTTTTTTATCAAATAGCTTTTGTATTAAAACCACTTATCAAGCGTCTTCTGCCCCGTATCTGAGGCTTCAAGCAATCGCTCAACAGCCTTTGAAACGCGCTCAATTGAAAAATCATGTTCTTCGCAGAGGAACTTTGTGATGGCAGAGGCATCCGGCTTTCTCCATTTGAGTTCATAATCCGGCGTAACGTCAGGATGAAGGAACAGGTCTCTTATTTCTGCAAGGTATTTGATATCGGTATTAAGCTCCTTGAGAACGCCTTCAATACTTCCGTGCTTCTTTATCGACTTCAGGGCTTTTTTAGGCCCTATTCCTTTTATGCCCTCGTTGTAGTCAGTACCTACAAGGATGGAGATATCCACAAGTTGCTCCCTTGAAATTTCAAGCTTCCTGAGCCCGTCTTCAAGATCGATTATTTCAGGCTTCACGTCCACATAAACTCCTTTTCCCGGAAGTTTCCTTTTTCCGGTCACTGCAAGGTTCCTGACAACAAGCGGTGCGCCAAAGAGCAGGGCGTCATAATCCTGAGAGCCTGCCGCATAAGCATCTTTATTTTTCACCATGAACGCAGCCTCAGCCTCGCCTTCCGACGGGGCTGTGAAGATCGGTATTCCCATGAACACCAGCAGTTTCTTGGCATCATCTACAATATTTCCTTTGACATGTGATGAAGCCTGTGCATACTTGAAAGCATCCTCTGAACCTGCCGCTTTTGCCTCTTCCCACTTTGCCATGGCTTCAGTCCGTATTTTTTTTCGCTCTTTCAGGATGTCATGCTTTAATTCAGGAGGAACACCGTCAAAAACAAATACAGGTTTGATGCCTTCTTCGACAAGGTTCGTAGTCCTGTACAGGAAGCCCGATAGATGGGATGTGATCTCTCCGCGGGAATCGACAAGAGGCGTGCCGTCGCGCTGGCGGATTATGCTTAGGAACTGGTATAGTGTGTTATACGCATCAATGGCAATTACCTTACCTTTAAGTTCTGATATTTCTATTTCCTTTTTCTCAAAAAGGTCTCCAAGGTCAACCCCCATATTATTGCCTCAAAAGTTCAATTCATAATCCTGACATCTATCAAAGAATCATTATCTGCTTCGATCCCTTTTACGGTCAGAAGATTTCCCTTGCGATTTATCAGCTGGGCATTTGATACCTGGACCTGGTGACCATCCAGGGACATATGATTCTTATGAACGATGAGCAGGTTTGTCCCTTTCTCGAATTCCCCTATTATGCTGGCTATGACACGCTCGAAATCGGAATAAATAAGAATATCAGACACGCCGGAACTGGATTTTTTTATAACGCCTATGGGTTTTATCTTAAGGTGCAAGCAAGAACCTCTTATAATAGACCTTCTATAACCTATTTAAACTTTTTTCAATCGACTCAAAATAACGCCGGATATCAGGTCTCAGGTTAATGCGGGTTGAAAAACCGGTATTATCCCCCGCTCACAGCAGGGAGTATCGATATTTCATCCGTCCCCTTAACAGCGCTTTCAAGGCCCTTAAGGTGCCGGATGTCCTCACCGTTCACATACAGGTTGACAAAGCGCCTTATTTCGCCTTTATCAAGGATGCGTTTCTCAAAATCAGGGCCGAACTGCTGGATGAGTTTATCCAGTACGGTTTTAACCGTAGTATCACCAATATCAAGAGTCGTTTCGCGAGCATGTGTCACATTGCTCAATGCAGAAGAAAATCTTATTTTGACCATTTGAATTACCTCATGTCCGAGCCAGCAAGGGCTCTTTATGCGAATGAATATCAATTTTCGGCTCTTCAAGTTTCTCGAACTCGCTGAGCAACGGCTTGATGACCGGAGGGCGCTGCAACGACTTGAGAAGCGTATCCTGCGCCTTAAGACCATTGCCTGTAACATAGACCACCACACGCTCATCGCGCTTGATATGCCCACTCTCAACAAGTTTCTTTAAACCCGCGACAGTGGTGCCGCCGGCTGGTTCTGTGAAAATTCCCTCTGTCCTTGCAAGAAGATGTATCGCCTCGATTATCTCCTCATCCGTAGGCGTGGCTGCAAATCCACCTGAATCAAGTATGGTCTTCTTTGCATAGTAACCGTCTGCAGGATTGCCTATGGCAAGGCTGTGTGCCACGGTCTCGAATTTCCTCACTGGTACGACCTCGCTGTTGTTCTGCACGGCACATGAAATGGGTGAACAGTTAAGCGGCTGGGAGCCGGATATTTTTACATCCGCGCTGTCAACGAGGCCAACGCGCTCCAGTTCTTTATAACCCCTTGATATCGCGCACAGGAGCGCGCCGCTTGCCATCGGGGCAACGATGTGGTCAGGGACTGTCCAGTCCATCTGTTCTGCGGTTTCATAAGCCAGCGTCTTTGAACCTTCTGTATAATAAGGACGGATATTGATGTTCACAAAAGCCCAGTCAGGATGGGAATCAGCCACTTCACTGGCGAGGCGGTTGGCATCGTCATAAGTTCCTTCCACTGCTATGACATTTGGACCGTAGATGAGCATCTGTACTATCTTGCCCAGTTCGATAGTAGACGGGATAAAAATATATGCCGGAAGCCCTGCCTTTGCTGCATGCGCTCCCACGGCTGCTGCAAGGTTTCCTGTGCTTGCGCATCCAACTGCTTTCACATTGAATTCGATTGCTTTTGAGATGGCAACTGATGTTACCCTGTCTTTGAATGAGTTGGTGGGATTGACAGATTCATCCAGGATATAGAGTTCGTCAAGTCCCAGAACCGCGCCAAGCCTGTGTGCATGGTGAAGCTTGTTGAATCCTGCGCCAAGGTCGATGCGCTTCTCGGATTCAAGCGGCAGGAGGTCTGCGTATCTCCAGATGGATTTTGGTCCTGAGGCTATCTTCTCTTTGCTTATGTGATCAGAAATATAATCCCAGTCGTAGTTGACCTCAAGAGGTCCGAAACATTCATAACATGTATTCTGGATAACAGCAGGGTATTCAGCTCCGCATTCCCTGCATTTCAGTCCTATAACGTGACTCATTTGAACTTCACCAGAGCATAATACAACATTACCCTATATAATATTTACCATACCCTTTGATAACCTGTAGTAATATTGTGAGAAGAGTCATTTTAATGGGAAAGTTCCCTTTGTTTTCAACTATTTATGGCAATTTGCGTAGTTGTGAGTGTAAAAATTAGTCAACATTCGAAAATCCCTCATTAAATATATATGTAGTAACCGCGTTACCAAAATAGATTTATGAGTGTCGAAGTGAATCGTTTTAAATGCGGCTACTGCGGCGCCTGTGTTGGTGTATGCCCGAAAGGAGCCCTTGAGCTTATGGAAACATGGATCGAAGTCGATGAATCCTGCACAAGTTGCGGCGTCTGTGCCAAGATATGTCCTGTTGGCGCGCTGGAGGTAAAGGTAAAATGAAGGACAGGTACGATGTCATTGTGGTGGGTGCAGGACCTGGAGGCTCAATTGCTGCAAAGACCTGTGCAGAGGGCGGACTTGATGTACTAATGATAGAAAAGAGGCAGGAGATAGGCGACCCTGTGAGATGCGCCGAAGGCGTGGGAACGGACGCTCTGAAAAAGCACATAGCACCTGATAAACGATGGATAGCTGCAGAAGTAAAAGGTTCAAGGATCATCGCTCCTGACGGGACGCAGATCTTGATGTCCTCCGACGCAGCCATGAAAGATGTTGGCTATACTCTTGAGCGTAAAGTGTTCGACAGGGTGCTGGCGCAGAATGCCGCGATGGCAGGCGCCGAAGTCAGGGTAAAGACCCGCGCCACAGGATTATTGAAGAATAATGGAAAAATCTCCGGCATCAAAGCAATGTACATGGGAGAGACGAAGGATATCAAAGCGGATATCGTGATAGGCGCGGATGGCGTTGAATCCAAGGTCGGAAGATGGGCAGGGATAGATACATCATTAAAACCGCATGACATAGAGACATGCGCGCAGTTTTTAATTTCAAATATCGATCCAGGTGAATACAGCGAGTTCTACATAGGTGAGAAATATTCAGCAGGAGGTTATGTCTGGATTTTCCCGAAGGGAGGATATACAGCCAATGTAGGTATCGGGATACTGGGGAGCAAATCAGGAAAAATAAGAGCCCTTTCTCTTCTTCAGGATTTCGTTGAGACTCACCTCCCCGAAGGAAAGATCGTGGAACTGGTGGTTGGTGGGGTACCTGTGAGTGGCCCAATAGAAAAAACGATAGCCGATGGTCTGATACTCGTGGGAGATGCTGCAAGGCAGTCAGACCCGCTGACCGGCGGCGGTATCACAAATGCTATGGATGCGGGAATGATAGCAGGAGAGGTCTGTATCAAGGCAAAAAAGAAAGGCGATTATTCAGTAAAGACTTTAAAGGAATACGAGGACAGGTGGCGCGCGACCATAGGGAAAGAGATATCGAGGTCGCTGCAGGTGAAGAACCTGCTTATCAAGCTCACTGATGAACAGTTTAACCAGCTTGCACATTCGCTTGATGGAGTGGATGCGAGTAAGATGGAACTTCCACATCTGCTGGCAGTTCTCTTCAAGAAAAATCCGAAATTGCTGTGGGAACTCAGGTCGCTTTTTTAATGGGATTTTTATCTCGAATTTTATCATAACCAGGATAAAATATTAATAATTGATAGATATATAAGACTAATGAAGAAGGAGACACATTGGATATACGCAGTTATCTGAATGAATACCTGAGAATAACTCGCTCGTGCATCCTGAGCCCTGAAGCATTTTTCAATGAAATCAAGGGTGAAGAAAAGCGGTACTTGAAACCGCTTGCCTACGCGTTAATTTCATTGGCTGTATTTTCTGTCGGAAGCTCGCTTTTATTTTTTTTATTACCTTATTATGCATCCAGGGATCTGATAACTTTTAACAGTGTTATTTCTATTGGATTTGGAGAAAATCCAACTAACTTCAAAAACTCTTTTTCTAATTTGATTGATTTCTATAATTCGAGAACAAAATTAAAATAATCTTGTGAGAACATTCGATATGGGCAAACAAGACCACCTGTTAGCATTGAGAATCACAAAAAAGAAGATGATTTGATCAGAATAACCCGATAGCATGAGCTATATGACTAGAATGCGGTAAATTATTTCAGATATCAGATATAATTCTCGAAAGCGTTTGCAGGTTTAACTCCATTCTGCAAATTTGTCAATAACAACAACTGATAGGCAACAAAATTAAATTTCGAATATAACTCTCTGTTTTCTTCCCTTATTCTCCTGACATCGAATTTTAGTGTAATCTTCATATGCCCATGAATCCTTTCGCATTCCTTCCTGAGTTTATATGAATCCGGGAAGTTTTTGTCCCTCAGAGTCAGGTTTCGGAGATACATGCCAACCTGTTCACTCCTGCCGTGTTCATAAAGAAACCTCAGCTTATCGTCAATATTCATGTGTCTTGAGCCACCAAGCTTCCACATCTTATTTGCCCAGTGATCTATTCTTTCAAGTTCCCCTTCCTCATTGATTACAGCATCCACTGGCAATGAAATCAATGGTTTTGCTTTTAATTTGTACCATATCTCAGCATGATTTTCGAATGAATCATAACTGCCATCAAGGCGATATTCATTGATTTTTGCATTCATCTTTAAAAGAGCAGCTATATGCAGCGGTAGCTGGGGAGAGTCTCCATCATTTCCATCTGTATAGTTCATAAACACTGGATATGTGCCGATCATTGTAATATGGGCTTTATCCATTTTGCATTCATAATATGGATTAAAATCACTATGAGCATCGTATCTTGATGCTTCAAGGGGAGTCGAATCAAGTTTTGCCTCTTTTGAATCTATGAGTTTAATGATTCTTTCACCAACCATTTCCATGATTTTATTGATGCCTTCGACTCCAAGGCGATTTTTTACAAAATGATGAAGTGTTCCGCCGGAGGGAACGGGTATTTTACCATCTTTTTCTTTGAAACCAAGAAGCCAGGCTTCTTCTTCTGATAAAATGATTTTTTTATACGGCTGTTTCCTGAAGAATTTTACTACAGCAAATTTTATCATTGCGGATACATCATACCTGAAATGCCAATCTTTATCGCTGTAGAAGTGGTTTTCTATTTGCTGTGCAATGTCCGCTATGTTTAGGAAATATAAAAATTGGCATAGCGAGACATTTCCTATAGCTAAGTAGTTTTTAAGGGAGTCTGTGAGCAGGACTCCTTTAAAAACTTTTGAAATTTCTGCCATAAGAGGGGTCTTAGCAAAGTATTTAAATCTGTCGATAGAATTATGGCATATACTTTTTTCTAAAAATAGGGGCAAAGCCAAAAAAGGGATAACTTTTTAAGTCAAATGGCTAATTGGATTTCGTCGATTTTTGATAACTTCAATTTTTCTTATTTTCATATTGCTTCTTGCAGAATATATTGCCGGAGGAAAAAAGAGTATCAACCTGTCTTTCAATGTTGTCTGTTATTCTGCTTCGGTCTTGAATATTTCATGGATGATCATCGTAGCCTTCATTTTGGTAGCACAATATGGATCCAAATCTAATGGGATAATCCTGACATTCATGTTGCTGTTATTAGCACTATTCGCACTGCTCTGGCTTGATACTTTTCAGTATGTCTTTTACATTCTTGTAAAAGGATTATCGGCCATATCAGAAATAACAAAGCTCAGGGCATTTGGTGCAATCATTTTATCAGTTGTTATCGTTCTTGCCCTGATTATGTCTGGCTCTTATTTACTTCAAGAATTATCTGACAAACCACAACCCCCCGGACCACCTTACTTCCAGCCAGTCCAGGAAATAAAACCGAATATTATTCCCGCATTTTTCGGTTCTGCTCCTGTTGTGGATGGGGAAGTCAAAGATAACGATGCATGGACCGAAGGGGTTCAAATTGAGGTCAGCGCGAGGGGAAAAAAGTATTTCGTCACTGCAAAACATGACAGGGAAAATCTCTATATCCTGATGAGATGGAAGGGCAACCCTGAATGGAACGAGATGATCTCGCTCTATTTTGAACAGGATAATGACATGCATGACTCTAACCTGAGCACCGGCCTGGTGGATTGGTATTACCAGAGTGATGGCTCTGATCCAGCCAAATTCGGCGATGGGCATTATGAGTCAGGTTTCATTCAGGATAATCATCAGGACGGCTCTCTTATGGTTGGCTATGATGTTAATGAAAACGAGTGGGTTCAGGAATGGAAAATACCTTTGAATTCAGGGGATAAGGATGATATCCTTTGTCAAAGATTATCCTGCTGAGCTCGGCTTCTCCATAATAAATGAGAGAGCGGGAGAAGGTGGCATCCTTCCATCCACTGCTTACAGGAGCGACCCTCGGACATGGGCGCAACTGAATATCATCAATTTGAGGAAATATAAGTGATTCTCAAATCCGTCCAAAAGAAATAACCTTATCATCTTTTACGCCAAAAATAATGTGATTTACAATATGTTCACAATAATCACAGGCGCGCAGTTCGGAGATGAAGGAAAAGGCAAGATCGTTGACATGATGGCAGAAGAATACGATATCGTCGCCCGCTTCCAGGGCGGGGATAATGCGGGGCATACCGTTGTCGCTGAGGGAAAGACATACAAACTTCATCTTGTCCCGTCAGGCGTGCTCTTTGATGCCCGCCTGCTCATAGGTCCTGGAACAGTCATGAACCCTGAGATACTGATGAAAGAGATCGCCATGCTTGCAGATAATGGCGTTGAGGTAACACCGGCGAAAGCTGGGTATCGACGCAAAGACAAGCATCATAATGCCATATCACATAGCTCTTGATACTCTTCGCGAATCAAAGCGCGCAGTGAAAATAGGAACCACGAACAGGGGGATAGGCTTTGCTTACATCGATAAGGTGGGGCGCGATGAGATACAGATGGCTGACATTGCTGATAAGAAGCGTTTTGCGAAACGGCTCGATGAACTTATTCCCCAGAAAGAGAACGCGATTAGAGAAATGGGCGGCGACCCGAAAATCGCACGGTCACAGGTGGATGAGTATATCGAGATCGGAAAAAAATTAAGACCATACATTACAGACGTGTCAAGGGAGATCAACCTTGCATTAAAAGACGGGAAAAAAGTGCTCGCAGAAGGCGCGCAGGGCTCACATCTGGACATTATCCACGGAACGCAGAAGTTCGTCACTTCATCAAGTACGGTGGCAGGTTCGGCTTGCTCAGGGCTTGGTGTGGGTCCCACAAAAGTGGATAATGTAATTGGCGTCATCAAGGCTTACATCACCCGCGTTGGAGAAGGACCGCTCCCCACAGAGCAGAAGAACGAGGTGGGAGAGCACCTGCGGGAGAAGGGCGGTGAGTTCGGAACAACCACGGGACGCCCCAGGAGATGCGGATGGTTCGATTTGCCGCTTGCGAAAAAATCCATCTTCCTCAATGGTTATTCTGGCTTTGCCCTGACAAAGCTTGATGTTTTGGGAGGGCTGGATACTTTAAAGGTCTGCGCAGGATACGAACTTGACGGAAACACCATTGATTATCCGCCTGAATTGTCTGATGAGCTTGCCAGATGCAAACCCATCTATACAGAACTTGCAGGCTGGAACGAGGACATATCCGGAACTGAAAGTCCGGGCGATCTTCCAGACAATGCAATGGAATATATTGAGTTGCTCGAAAAACTTATGGAGATCAATATAGAATATATTTCAGTTGGTCCCGGCAGAATGCAAACATTTAAGAAATAAAACCCAACTATATATAAATATAGGGAAGATTATGGAAAATATCGCTCGTTTAAAAGTATCTGAAGCTGACCAGAGGGATGTCGGTAAGGGGATCGTCAGAATTGATGAGAAGTTCAGGAACGCTATTGGTGTCAATATATTTGATGTTGTTGAGATAAAAGGAGAGCGAGCCACATCAGCTATGGTAGGAAGGGCGTATCCCCAGGACGAGGGGCTGGACGTCATCAGGATGGACGGGCTGATACGCACTAACTCCAAAACAAGCATAGGAGAATATGTGGAGGTCACGAAAGCAGAATGGAAGGAAGCGAAAAAGGTCACACTTTCCCCTGTTATACAGAACATTCACATATATGCGCCCAGTGAGAGCCTGCGGGCGATATTCCATAACAGGACGGTCTCAAAAGGGGATATAATCTCGACCACAAGCGTTCGAAAACCCAGGGAATCTGCGGGCAGCGACGTGATGTTCGAACAGATATTCCAGGGGATGTTTCCCTCCTTCGGTCTTGGTGAGATAAAACTGCAGGTGGTTGCCACGACACCGGTAGGAATTGTCAAGATCACCGATATCACTGAAGTAGAACTGCTGCCTGAAGCAGTGGCGCTTGAACAGGAAATCCCGGAGGTCATGTATGAAGACCTTGGAGGCATAAAACCCGCGATCATAAAGGTCCGCGAGATAATTGAGCTTCCCCTAAAGCATCCTGAACTATTCAACCGCCTTGGTATTGATGCGCCTAAGGGGGTGCTTCTGCACGGTGCACCCGGGACAGGTAAGACCATGCTGGCAAAAGCCGTGGCAAACGAGAGTGATGCATATTTTAAGATAATTAACGGCCCTGAAATAATGTCAAAGTATTATGGGGAAAGCGAGCATAAGCTTCGCGAAGCTTTTGATGAGGCTGAAAAGAACACTCCTGCGATAATATTTATCGATGAGATAGACAGCATCGCGCCAAAGCGCGCAGAGGTCACTGGAGAGGTAGAGCGCCGCGTGGTGGCGCAGCTTCTTTCCCTCATGGACGGGCTGAAGTCGCGTAAGAACGTCATCGTGATAGGCGCCACGAACCGCCCTGAGGCTCTGGATATGGCACTTCGCCGCCCGGGCAGGTTCGACCGCGAGATAGAATTGCGTGTACCCGACCGCGAGGGCAGGCGCGAGATATTCCAGATACACACGCGTGGGATGCCGCTTGCTGAAGATGTTAAGCTTGACGACCTTGCCGGGCGCACATACGGTTTCGTGGGCGCAGATATCGCTGCCCTGTGCCGTGAATCTGCAATGAATGCCCTGAGAAGAGTGCTTCCTGAGATCGATCTTGATACCAAGGAGATACCCAAAGAGACGCTTGACAAACTGATAGTAATGCGTTCTGATTTTGAAGGGGTCATGAAAGAGGTGCAGCCGTCGGCGCTGCGGGAGATACTGTTCGAAGTACCCAATGTGACATGGGAGGATATTGGCGGGCTTGAAAAAGTGAAATCCCTGCTTTCCGAGGCTGTGGAATGGCCGCTGCGGTACAGCGATTCCTTCAGGAGGATTGGAGTTGAAGCCCCGAAAGGCGTGCTTCTTTACGGACCGCCTGGCACGGGAAAAACGCTGCTGGCTAAAGCCATTGCCAATGAGAGCGAGGCGAATTTCATAACAGTCAAGGGCAGCGATATATTATCGAAATGGTACGGCGAATCTGAAAAGCACATCGCTGAGATATTCAAGAAAGCGAGGCAGGTGGCGCCGGCTATTATTTTCCTTGATGAGCTTGACGCGCTTGCTCCGATGAGAGGAAGCGCACTTGGAGAACCTCATGTGACAGAGAGAATAGTTAACCAGCTCCTGTCTGAGCTTGACGGGCTTGAGGAATTAAGGGGCGTTGTGATCATCGGAGCCACGAATCGGCCAGACATTATTGATCCGGCACTTCTGCGTCCGGGCAGGTTTGATGAGATGATACTTGTACCTGTGCCTGATGAAAAGACGAGGCTTGAGATATTTAAGGTACACTCAAAAAAAATGGCTCTTGCAAATGATGTGAACCTTAATGAACTTGTCAAGCTGACAGAAGAATTTACAGGCGCTGATATTGCTTCGGTTTGCAAGAAAGCAGGAAGGTTCGCGATGCGGGAAGATATAAATGCAAAAAACGTAAAGCAGTCACATTTCCTTGCTGCGATAGAGGATACAGGTCCATCTGTCACACCTGAAACTATGGATTATTATGAGAAACTAAAAGGGGAGCTTAGAAAGAAGAGATCAAAACAGATAGAAACAAGACCAGAGATGTATGCATAATGATAAAAGAAGGGGTTCTTTACGATGAACTGCCCGGCAATAAGGTAAAATGCAATGTGTGCTCGCACAGGTGCACCATTGCGGATGGTAAAACGGGGATATGCGGGACGCGTAAGAACAACAAAGGGAAGCTATACACGATTATCTACAATACAGTATCAAGCGAAGCAGTTGACCCGATCGAGAAAAAACCGCTGTATCATTTCCTTCCCGGCACGTTCTCGTACTCCCTCGGCACCATAGGATGTAATTTCAGGTGCCTGCACTGCCAGAACTGGAATATCTCGCAGGTTTCGCTTGAGGAGGCGCACACAAAGGAGATAACGCCTGAGGAGGCAATAAGGCGCGCCGTGGAAGCAGGATGCAGTTCCATCTCATGGACGTACAACGAGCCTGCGATATGGCATGAATATACTTATGACAGCGCCGTGCTTGCAAAGAAAGCAGGGCTTAAGACCGTATATGTGACCAACGGCTACATAACTCCCGAAGCATTGAAAAGGATGGCGCCGTATCTTGATGCATACCGTGTGGATATCAAATCATTCTCTGATGAGTTCTATAAAAAGGTATGCGGCGCAAGGCTTGCGCCTGTGCTTGAATCTACGAAGCTTGCTAAGGAGTTGGGGATGCATGTAGAGACGATAACGCTTGTCATCCCGGGGCGCAACGATTCTAAAGAGGAGCTGACGCAGATAGCAAAATGGGTTAATGAAAACCTGGGAGAGGATACGCCCATGCACTTCACGCGGTTCCATCCCATGCATAAAATGGATCATGTGGCGCCAACGCCGCTATCCACTCTTGAAATGGCGCACAGCATCGCGAAGAAGGAAGGGATGAGGTTTGTTTATCTGGGTAATGTCGGGGGGCATAAGTATGAGAATACATTCTGCCCGCGCTGCGATTCGCTGCTGATAGACCGCGCGGGGTTCAGTGTGGGTGAGGTCAGGGTTAAGGATGGGAAGTGTGCGAGGTGCGGGGAAGAGATACAGGTGGTTTTATAGGAATATAGCAGTTATGAGCAGGGATTTATAATTGGCGTCCTGATTGTAATTCTGTAACCATTTAATAATGATAATCATTATTATCAAAGTAATTTTATTAAAACGATAGATTTAAATATGATAAAAAGAATGCCTTTGGCTAATATAAGGGAAAAACGTTTGTTCATTTGCTCTTAAGAGCGAATTAAGGTGGAAAATTAAGAACAGGGCAGGAGAAATTGGGATGAATCAAAAAAAATTATTGAAAGAAATCATTATTGGTATCGTTTGTGGACTCATTGTAATAATACTCCCTGTAGCAAGTGCTGCAAATACAATGCTGTATGATTACAAATTTCCGTCTGATACACAGAGCTGGGTGTCTGCAGGAACTTGTTCGGGTGGTAGTTGTGTTGTAACAAGTGGATGGAATAATACAGACGGAATCCCACCGGGTTCTTTGTATTTCAACCAAACTTCATCTGTAAATCCTGATAGAAGTACAGAGAGTACCTGGTCATCCCCAGATATAGTGTGGTCGAATGGAATCCCAACCTCTGTGAAACTAAATTTCAGTTATAGGGTAATGGTTGCAGGAGATAGTAGTGTTACAATAAGAGCTTATATAATAAAAACAGACAATACCGCAGTTTTGGCTTATCAGGGAATTGCAATAACGGCTGATACAGGATGGACCAATATTTCTGTACCTGTTGGCACAGACAACTTTACAACAGCAGGAAATTATAAGATCAGATTGAATGGAACACTTTTTACATCACCAGGAACGGCGGCGGTTCGATGGGATACGGTAAATCTTACATTAATATGGGAAACGCAACAGACTTACATCCCCCCTGCTCCGGCACTTCTCACCAGTTCCCAGGACAATTTCTGGATCAACTACACATGGCAGGCAGGGTCACCAGGCAACAATACAGACAGCTACAACGTCAGCGTGAACAGCTTCTGGACCAACGGTACAACCCAGACGTTCAATGAAACCACAGTCGGTCCACATGGAACATCCACCATCATCGTATATGCTTACAATAGCAGTGCCGGAGGATCACTTTCCCTGACCAGTGCAACGGACTCAAAGACCCTCCCGAACAACCCTGTCACAATAACAAACACAAGCGATCGCATTGTGAATGAAGGAGACATTGTCTATGTCGATTACGACCGAACCGATGCTGATGGAGACACTGCGACCTTCAGCACCAACAGGACTGACCTATTCACCGACTTTAATTCAGCTACAGGCCAGGGTAACTGGGTAACGGATCTTAGCGATGCGGGGACGTATTATGTTGATTTCGGTGTCTCGGATGGATATGGTTCAATTAGCAATTATACAATGACCATAACGGTCAACGATGTCCCCCAGTCTTTTATCCCACCCGCCCCGACCGGTCTGACCAGCGAACAGGGTAACTTCTGGATCAACTACTCCTGGCTTCCGGGATTGGGTTTCACCACAGACAGCTTCAACGTCAGTGTGAACGACTTCTGGACGAACGGCACGACAGAGAGGTTTAATTTATCGAACGTGGGCCCGCACGGCTGGAGCAACATAACAGTCTATGCTTTCAACAATTCAGGTGGAGGAAGCCTGAGTTCAACGCCTGCGGCAAGTAACACACAGGTCGCCAATAACGTACCGGTTCAGATATTATCTGATAACTTTGCAATAACTGCAGGCAACATGCTGACTTTCACCATATCTGCAACAGATGCAGATGATGATGTTCTAATCTACAGCACAAATGCGACAAAAGGCACTTTTAACCAGTCAACCGGGGTATTTTCATGGATGCCGTCCAGTGCCGACACCGCCTCGCTGTATTTCTGGTGGTTCAGGTCTGATGATGGCTATGGTGGTATCGCGACCAATACAACAACGATAACCGTAACGGATGTTACAGGTATTTACATAAACGGTACTGTAAGAAGCGAAGGTAAACCTGTAAAAAACGTTAAGGTATCCACCAATACCAGCGTCAATACAACCACAGATGAGAATGGTTTCTATTCACTTCCCGTTACGGGAGTGGCTTATGAGCTTACGGCGAGCCTTGAGCCGGTGTATTATACCAGCAGTCCGGTAACTGTGGTCGTGGAAACAGGTGTTGTGGTGCAGGATATTGAATTGCTTATAAAGCCAATAGGGACGATATCCGGAAGTGTGAGGAATGCTTAGGGATATGAAATATCAACTACAGATGGTAATAGGTATAAAAAAAAAGGCGAAAGATATATTAACTATCAATCCATAAAATGTTAATACTATATATAAGGAAAGGATAGGAGATTAGTTATGAAATTGTTTGATAAAATTTCGAATGGATATAAGAAGATCGCATCGGGAATTGCGATAGTAGCGTTTTTGACCATGTTGTATTTTGCAATGATCCCCGCGGGTACGACGGCGGGTTCCGGAGTTTTTGGCGCATTAAGTGGTTCACCAATAGCCGGGGCGTTTGTTTGGCTTTCAGATTATCCGGGGTATAATGCGACGACAGATGTGAATGGGAATTATACATTGCATAACGCGACGGGAGGGGTAGATATTCCGATTGGAACTTATTCGATAAGTGCAACTGCACCGGGATATGCTAGGAATACGAGCACTGTAACTGTGACAGAAAGTGGTGTAGTTAAGGATTTCGACTTATTCCCAGCTTTGTATAATTACTTTGGTGGGGGAGCCATAGACTCCTCAGTGGATGCATATATTCTGCTTACGAATCCAAATAATAATTCAGCTGCAACTGTTGATGTAATGTTCTTAAAAACTGACGGTACAGTAGTGACGTATCCCCTTACGATAAATGCAAGTTCAAATGCAATTGTTGATGCAAAGCAGGTTTTAACAATTCCTTCAGCATTCTCTGTAAAGGTAGTTTCTGATCGAAAAATTGCAGCGGAACGAACATCAATATTTGCTAATTACAATATAGGTGGGAAAATAATTGAAGACGTTCACGATACTTTGGGAGCGACAGATTTAAACACCACTTGGTATTTCGGAGCAGGAGAAATTAATTCAGCAACAAGTCTATATATCTTAATAATGAATCCAAATGATCAAACTGCGAATGTAACTGCCCAATATTTCCTGACCGATGGTACACAGACTAGTAAATCAATGGATATACCTCCAACATCAAGAGCATCATTTGATGCGAGTGCCGCACTTCCAGCAGGATCAAAATTCTCTGCTAAAATTACTTCTAATATTTCAATCATGGCTGAAAGAACTGTAATATTCGCCAATGTAACATGGGGTCCAGGTCAAATTATAGATGGTCTAACCAATACGATTGGTTCGGATAAACTTTCAGATACATGGTACTTTGCAGCAGGTCAGGTTGATTCATTGACAAATGCATATATTTTGATTCTGAATCCGAATGATCAGAGTGCCAATGTTACTGCTCAATATTTACTGACCGATGGTACAGTTGTAAATAAGTCAATGATAGTACCTCCAACATCACGAGCATCATTCGATGCAAGCGCTGCGCTTCCAGCAGGTTCGAGATTCTCAACAAAAGTGATATCGAATATTTCAATCATGTCTGAAAGAACTGTAATTTTCTTAAACACCAATGTAGGCGGTAAGGTAATCAATGGTTACCATACCTCGATAGGATCCACTATATTAAATAATAATTGGTCTATTGGTGGAGGATATGTATCACCGGATGCAATGTCGTATATCCTGATAGCTAATCCGAATTCTCAGCCTGCGAATATCAGCGCCAAGTTTATGACGACAGATGGAAACGTTTACATCTATTCAACATTGGTGCCTGCAAATTCACGGAGTTCCATAGATTCGAGGTCGATAGTCCCGACAGGATGGTACTCAGTTCAGGTCAGTGGTGATGTCCCTATCTTTATTGAAAAGTCTGAGATATTTGCAGGTTTCATGTGGAATGGCAGATACTTGGATGGATACTCGAACAGCATTGGAGTGAAAATGGAATAGATATATTTTTATTCCATTTAAATGTAGAGGTTTGGGGCAAATGCCCCAATTTTATTTTTAATAATATCAAATGTTTAATATCATATATATTTTTTTTTAATAATATCGAAAACCAAGAATTGGTATTATTTATTTTTGCTTTTCATTTTGAGAAAAAGTATAACTGATGTTACGATCAGAATTAAAATCATGACAATAACAATATTTTTTGCGATTAGTATTCTTTCAGGAGACTCTGCTGTTGATTTGTTTATAAAAGATGATAATGATTTATGTTCATATAATTGAATGTTACCATCTATATTAAAGCCAGTATCCTGAAGCTAAGAACATGCAATCATAAGATACAGAAACTCCTAATACATATTTGTTAATTCTTTTAATCCACAGAGGATTCCCTTTTCTATCAATTAGGTAAATATTAAAATCCCGTGAACCTGCTGCAATACAGGAACCGTCTGGAGAAACAGAAACACCAGATACTGATCCTCCTGTTGTATAGTTCCATAAAAGCCTACCATCTCTATCGAAGAAATATACATTGTTATCAACAGATCCAGCAGCGATGTATGAACCATCTGAAGAAATTGAAACATCTTCTATATCTCTTCGTGCCTCAAAGTTCCATAAAAGCTTTCCTTCATTATTGAAAAAATATATGTTATTACTGGTAGCAACAACTATGTTTTCACCCTTAGATGAGACTGAAATTCCATTTACAATTCCTTCGTTAGAATATTTCCAGAGGAGATTTCCTTCTCTGTCAAATAAATATACATAAGAATCTCGCGAACCTGCAGCGATGAATGAGCCGTCAGGAGAAACAGATACTGTTTTAACATAGTCTTCTGTGCGATATTTCCATAGAAGTTTTCCATTTCTATCAAATAGATAAATATAATTATCACCTGACCCAGCAGCTATATAAGAACCATCAGATGACATGGATACTTTGAAGATACCACCACCAGTTATATTACTGGTATAGTTCCATAAGAGATTCCTTTCTTTGTTAAAGAAATAAATGGTATGATCTCCCGCTCCTGCTGTAATATATGAACCATCAGATGAAATGGAAGTACTCATTACATTTCCTCCTACTTTATAATCCCAGAGTAGTTTGTAAGGCTCTTCCTGAGCTTTAACATTATTCAAAGGCGATAGAATTATCAACAAAATTAAGATTTTTTTTATATAGTTGTTCAACAGAGTTTTCATAATGTTTATTCCTATGGCTTACATGATTTCTTCACATCAGAATAAATAAGAATCGATTTTCGTTTATAAATACTATTTCATAATTGTAAAAGAAGTTAAGAATGAGGAAATTATTTCGGAAAATGATACAGATAATTTATCAGACCAAACTTTAAATAATTATAATTCAATTAGCACCTATGAAATACATTGTAACGGGCGGCGCAGGATTTATAGGATCGCATGTTGCTGAAGAATATGCAACTCGTGGCGATGAGGTGATTGTGTATGATAATCTATCAAGGGCAAAATTACTTAACTATAGCACCTCAAATGCTATGTACAATTGGAATTATCTGAAAGAAAATTTCGATATAACTCTAATAAAAGGTGATATCCGTGACCCCGTACAATTGGAGAAAGCTTCAGAAGGAGCGGATGTTATTATTCATACAGCAGCACAGACCGCTGTTACAACTTCGGTAATTGATCCAAGGACGGATTTTGAAATTAATGCATTCGGGACATTTAATATACTTGAAGCAGCAAGAAAGATCGGTGCATCTGTAATATATTGTTCTACGAACAAAGTATATGGGGATAATGTAAATAAAATTGAAGTCGAAGAAAAGAAGACACGCTACCAATTTGGAGACAAGAACTTCCAAAATGGAATTCCTGAAACTTTTTCTACAGACCATTGCGAGCATACACCCTATGGTGCAAGTAAATTCGCGGCTGATGTATATGTTCAGGATTATGCACGGCGCAATGAAATAGATGCAGGTGTGTTCAGGATGAGTTGCATTTATGGCACCCGCCAATTCGGAGTTGAAGATCAAGGCTGGGTGGCATGGTTCACCATAGCAACTCTTCTTGGAAAACCAATCACAATATACGGAGACGGCAAACAGGTGAGGGATATGCTTTATGTAACAGACCTCGTAGCTGCATATGATGCTTTTATTCAAAAAAGGAACAAACTCCATCATGGTGTATATAACATGGGTGGCGGCGCAGATAACACGATGTCGTTGATCGAATTGCTGGAGCACCTTGAGGAATTAACAGGAAAGCGATCAAGAATCTCTTATGGCGATTGGAGACCGAGTGATCAGAAAGTATATATTTCAGACATAGCGAAGGCTAAGGAAGAACTGGGGTGGGAGCCAAAATTCAATCCTAAAGGAAGGTGTTAGCAAATTAACAGAATGGGTTAATAATAATAAGAATCTCCATCTATGAACAGTTCAAGAGATTATTCACAAAAAATTCAACAAGAAATAGAATATTATAAAAATAAGAATATAGTGCATGATCTTCCAGGTATTTTCCACTATTGGTCAAATAAATATATAGTTCATAAATTTAAATCCCTTGGTTTTAGCAATTCCGATGATTTTTTTATTCAATATATAAAAAAAGTCTGTAATTTAAATGGAGATAAATTATGTCGTATACTCAGTATTGGCTCCGGTAATTGTGATACAGAAGTGAAGTTGGCAAATTTACTTATTAGCTAGGCATTATGAATTTTTCAATTTCTTGTCTTGATATTAATCCACATATGCTCGAGAAGGGAGAGAAACTTGTGAAAGAATCAGAATTAACATCCAAGTTTAATTTTCTACAAACGGATATCAACAATTGGAAAATAGAAGAAAAATACCACATAATTATTGCCTATCAAAGCTTGCATCATTTTGTGGAACTTGAAATATTGTTTGATAAGATTTATGAGGCGTTATATCCAGAAGGCTTTTTTCTAACGAATGATATGATAGGCAGAAATGGTCATATGCGATGGCCAGAAGCATTAGAATTGGTTCATGCATTGTGGTCTTTGATTGAGGACAGGCATAAGTATAACCACCAGTTAAAGCGATTTGAATCCCAGTTTGAAAATTGGGATTGTTCAAAAGAGGGTTTTGAGGGTGTGCGTTCTCAAGACATCCTATTATTGCTAATTAGAAAGTTTAAATTTGAAATGTTTATTGGATTTGGTAATATAATATTTGTTTTTGTAGATCGATCTTTTGGGCCGAACTTTGATCCGAAAAATCAATGGGACACTAACTTTATCGATTTTGTCGCTAAACTTGATGAATATTATATTATGTCAGGAAAAATCAAACCAAATCAAATGTTAGCAGCGATGACAAAGGATCAAAAAGGACCCACAAAGATTTACAAACACCTATCCCCGGAATTTTGTGTAAGAATGCCTGATGAAATTAAATTGACAAATAGAATTAACACACAAAAGAGCATTCTCCAATATATTAATCAAAGAATAAAAGATTTGTTCCGATGATCTTTATTTAGTAACAATAGTCAATAAATTTATGTCAAATCACTAATTAGCTCTTTTATTACTATTTTATTCGCATCATACGAATAATTTTTCTCTGCAATTTCTATCGAATTCTTTGAAAGTTTATTCCATAATTCTTCATTTTCATAGAGCATCACGACCTTATCGGCAAATTTACCTGGATCATTAGCTATTAAGATATTCTCTCCGTCAACCAGATCCAAACCTTCTGCCCCAATTGATGTTGTAATAATTGGCGATCCATAACTTAAACTCTGAATTATCTTACCTTTTATACCAGCGCCATATCTTAAAGGAGCTACTGAAAACTTACAATTATCGAAATATTCGAACAAATCAGCGTCCTTGATATAGCCAAGAAGTATAATATTGTCTCTTCTCAGAGATTCTATTTCTTTAATCGGGTCTCCTGCAATGTAGAATTTTACTTCTGGAGTCTTTTCTTTGACTAAAGGAAAAATCTCCTTTACAAACCATTTGACAGCATCTATATTTGGCAGATGTAAAAAGTTTCCCACGAATATCAAATCTCTTCTTTCGGAAAAAGATTTTTTCGGTTTTTTTATTTCGCGGATAATATTTGAAATCACCTTTATTTTTAGGGATGGGTCTTCTTTCAGCATAATCTCTTTTTCAACCGGGCTGACAACTAAAGTAACATCACAAGTTCTTGCCAAATCATATTCAATTTTTTTCAAATCTTCTGCTTGTCTTAAAACGTTCTCATTATTTTCGATTTTGGCTCTTCTCATCTCTCTTAAGAATTCCAAATCTATTGTGTTAAAAACTATCTTAGAATTAGGGCAATATTTTTTAATATTTGAAATATAATTAACTGCAATATGTGCTCTCCCAAGAATTACGATTTCATAAAATTTTCCTTTTTCAACTAAATAAGATTCTATTGATTTAATGTAGGGTGAATATATCACTTCAATACCAATTTGTTGCAGGATTGAAGTATATGGTTCTAATCTTGAAAAATTATCACCTATGAACGTTATCCTATGTCCAAGATCAGATAGAACTTTGATAAAATTATAAACCATATATGAACCAGCGTCTTTATCAAAAGTAGGAACATAATGATTATCAAAAGAATGTTATTTCCTTTTCGCTTATTCCGTGCATAAAACAACAAATTCGCTGCATCAGGGTTATGATTTTCTAGCAATAATGTTTCCTTCCACTTATCATAAAATTTGGGTTTATTTAATTCCTGATGTCTTTTTGTTCCAGTTTTTATATCTGTTCCACCAGTGATGCCTTCAAAATGAATAACTGCAGAATTTGGCTGATATAATACTTTATACCCTAATTTCCTTATAGAAAAACATAAATCAATATCTTCATAATATGCAGGCTTGAACCTTTCATCAAACCCTCCTATTTTATCAAAAAGTTCCTTTTTTACAAGTAACGCGCCTCCTGAGCAGTAATCCACTTCCCTGACAAAATTGTATTCTGGCTTATCAGGGTCATCATATCTTCCATAATTCCAGCCGGATGCATCATTCCATATAATTCCCCCTGCCTCCTGCAATTTCCCATCAGGATAAATTAATTTAGATCCAACTGCGCCGATATCTTGTTTAGATATCGCATTTATAAGTGGTTCCATCCATTTCTCTGTTACAATAGTATCGTTATTCAAGAAAAAGAGATACTTACCTTTACTAGATTTTGCACCGATGTTGCATGAGTCAACAA
>CAWCBK010000002.1:0-155799 GCA_963793805.1 Methanobacteriota archaeon | reverse complement strand
CGCGGCTCTTTGAGAACTTCTTGTCGTCTATCTTAAGCATTCCAGATGCCACCACAGCCCAGGGCTGCGTGTAACCCGCGCCTTTTAGCATCGCAGGCCAGAATATGCAATGATGATAGGTGATATCCTCGCCTATGAAATGGATGATGCGCGAATCCCGGCGCCAGTATTTTTCCCAATCGCCACCAGTTCTATTCGCCCATTCTTCGGTGAACGAAATGTAGCCGATGGGCGCATCGACCCAGACATAAACCACAAGGTCGTCATGACCCGGGAAACGAACACCCCATTCAAGGTTCCGTGTGATGCACCAGTCTTTGAGGTCCTTTGCCCACTCTTTCGCATAATTTATCGCATTGGACGTGCCGCCAAGTGTTTTCAGGTATTCCTGAAGATATCCGCCAAATTCTGATAACTTAAAAAAGAAATGCTCCTGCTCCCTGTACTCTGCCGGATTGCCGCATATCCTGCACCTTGCGTTCTTTATCTCACCCGGTTCAAGGTGCTTCCCGCATCCCTGGTCGCATTCGTCCCCACGCGCCTGTTTCCCGCAAAAAGGGCATGTGCCTTCCACGAACCTGTCAGGAAGGAAGCGTTCATCGTGGGGGCAGTAAGCCAGCCGGATCACCTTAGGGTAAACATACCCTTTGTCAATAAGGGCTTCAACGATGCTGTTCGTCCGCGCATGGTTCGTGGGCGAGTCTGTATTCCCGAAGATGTTGAACTCAATTTCCATTCTCTTGAAAATATCCTCAAAATGATCATGATATTTTTTGACCAGTTCAGCAGGTTTGATCTTGAGTTCTTCTGCATTAACTACAATGGGCGTTCCATGCGCGTCAGAACCGCAGATGAACGCAGCGCTCTGCCCCTGTTTACGGAGGGTGCGGACAAAGATGTCAGCAGGTATGTAGGTGCGAAGGTGCCCGATGTGGCACTTGCCGTTGGCATAAGGAAGACCGCAGGTTACTAGAACTGGTTTGTTGGATGGGAAGTTGGACATGGAGTTCTAACATGGAAGTCCAGATATAAAATACATTTCTCAGATTTAAAGTAATCGATCAAACAGATAAATATTAATAATAGTTATAATTATTATAATAATAAGGATGATGTATTTTTTGTTCTCTTGAACAATTAATTACCTCATAATGAAAAACGGTTAACAAACACGTTTGTTATTACGGAGGAATGAAAATTGGCAATAGAAATATTAAGCTATAAAACTAGTATTTTAAACCCGCTGATAAAAATAATTTCTATATTAATATTTTGTATAGGAACATATTATTTTTATATGGCAAGGCAAAAGTATGGCGGACAACTAAAGACGATTGCAAATTTGTTGTTTTTGGGCGGATTGGCAGGTATCGCTTGGCTGTTTCAAGGATCATTGGAGATTATATTTTATTCACGAAATGGGGCGAAAGCGTCTTCTTTCTTATATTTGGAATTGTAAGCCTGTATGTTGCATATATTGTCAGGGACCGATTTATCGAAGCAGCAAAAGCGCTTGGATTGATAGGAGTGCGATTAAAATGGCAGATCTATTAAATTATGATACAAGCATATTGAATCCTGCATTAAAGATAATCATACCACTGATATTCCTTGCGGTTGCGTTTCTTTATTATGATGTACGCAATAAATATGACGGAAAAGTGAAATCATTCGTTACCGGATTATTCTATTTTGCATTATTTGTATTCATTGCATCTGTTTTCCGATATTTTGGAGATGGCATTGAATTCGGGTTCACTAAAGAGTACTCACTAAAATGGCTCCAGAGCCTGGGATATATGATTTCTTCAATAATATTCCTTCTGGCCGGGAAGAAATTATTTACCCTATTGGAGGAAGAGAAAAATGTCTAACTTATCTGAACAGATAGTTGAGCTGTTAGCTCCGGCAATTGGAAAAAATATGGCCATAGCTTCAGTAAAATCAAACTGCAAAAAGATGGGAATAACACCGGAGGAATTATCCCCCAAACATCTCAATGAATTCATTAATAATATAACTCCTGGTCTTAATGTCTTTGCAGGGAATGATTTTGCAGAAAAAACGGCTGCAAAAATTAGACAGATTAAATAATTTAAAATAGTTTTCATTTTTTTTACTATCGGCCCTTCAAATCAACTGTTCTGGGCCGCTTTTTTACCCGTCTTTTATTTTTATTCACAAATTTTAGATGTCGATCAAATTAGAAATGGGATTTTTGAAGTTAGTTGGATTTTCTCTTATTTATACAAAAATATGCATGGAAAGGTATATGTAATAATTATAATAATCATGTATAGAGGGTTCAATGAAAATTGAGGATGAATCCATGATGAGGGATACTATGAAAACTATAAGAATATTAGGTGTAATTTTGTTAGTTTTTGTGAGCCTGGCAATCCCGGCGCTATCACAAAATGAAACGACCCCGGTTGCAACAACAGCAGCCCCGACTGTGACGGCTACTACCGCTGTACCCACCACAGCCGTCCCCACAGTTACTGCCGTAGTAACGCCAGGAAAGTTCAGGGTCGGCCCATCTGTTACGCTAAGACCTGTAACCGAAGTGATAGAAACCAACCAGGATGGAATTGTTGAATTCTTCATGAACAACCCATCGTTGAACGACGTGACGCTGAATGTGGATGCGCGCATTAGTGTGCCAAGCGGCATACATGTTTACGGTGAAAGTTTCGGACAGGGAGCAGGCGCCGGAGTGGTAGCCGGTACTTTCAGTGTCCCATCAGGAACTTCAAGAACTATAATCCTTGTAATAAAAGCAGATAAAACAGCACGGATCGGTTCACATTCTCTCTTGTTCACGGGAATGTACTGGCCAGATGATAATAAAGACAATTACCAGCCTTTGAGCCTTACGTACCCTGTAACAGTCAAGGCACCCTCAAAGAATCCTGAGAGTTCACCTAAAACAACAGCAGCACCAGAGACGCCCAAATCACAAATACCCGGATTTGGCGTTATACTGGGGATCTTTGGTGTATTGACAATGGCACGCCTGCTGTCAAGGAAATTGTAAAAAATACCAGTATCCAAAACGAGTCAGGCTTTATCGATCGATATTATCGATTGATATGCCTGCTCTATTTTGTAGAAAGGAGTCGTGAAAAAACCAGATATTCAAGGCTTTACCTGGCTGAAAAGTAAGCTTTAAGAGAAAAAATGAAGAAAATATTTTTATTGTTTTTAATCTTCATATTATTAGTCAATAACGCTTCAGCTAAGGTGTTCACCAATTATGGAAACGATTTTAGTATAGAACAGTTAGCCGGCTGGACAGTTGTCCCGGAACCAGACGGCTCTGACCAGACATTCACCAGCCAGACTGGCAAGGCATGGGCGAGGGTCGTTGTTGCATCGTCCGAAGGAATGACCCTCCCGGAAATAGTAAATGCACGAAAAGAATATCTAAACAGCATCGATATCTATCCGTTCAGTGAAAAGGAGATCACCATCAGCGGGACGAATGGCGTAGAATTAATATTTACAGAATGGTATAATCAAAGAGATTACAAAGAGACTCAGACACTGGTTCTTTCTGGTGACAAATATTACATATTAACATTTGGTTCGCGTGTAAATGATTACACTTTTTATTCAGAGGACTTTGACAGGATACTCAATTCATTCAAACTCCTGAGAACCACTCAAAGTCCTAAAGTTTCTTCTCCTGGCCCAACCCCTGTAGAAACCAACAAAGAACTATCGGCAAGCGTATCACTTCACAGAGAAAAAATAAATGTGGTGGTAGGGGAGGATGTCCTTCTGAAATTGTCTGTTGTGAACCTTATTACAAAACCTGTCATGAATGTCCAGGTAATTATTAAGCCCCCTTCTGGTATGTCTGTTACTTCAACTGAATTCAGTCAGGGCGCAGCCGGGCAATATACATCAACATACAAGCTTGAACCTGGCGCAAGCAGAGATATTGAAGTTAGATTAAAGCCTAATGAAAAAGGCAATTTTATTGTGGAAGGATGGGTTGTATATTATTTCGGTGATGATATTACTTCAAAGAAAGAAGAAATTTTGAAGGAACCCATAACTGTAAGGCTTCCCGGTGAGATCACACCAACGGTCAACCAGGAAGGCGGAGAAAATTCCGATGGTTCGTCCGCAATTTTGGGGCTTATAATTATAATTGCGATAATTTTTACGGCATATACAATTTTTAATAAAATAACTAAAAAATTAAAAAATATTTCTGCAAAAGATAAAACCACATCTTCGGTCGAAGTTAATTCATCGGTCAATAGATCGCAGCCTCAATATATTGAGGGGGATATAGGGAAGAGCATTCGTCCCTGGAAGAGACTACCAGAGAACCCGAAGAGCGATTTTCAAGAATTGAACCTAAAATTGAAAAAGTGTCAGTATTCGAAACAGAAAAAAGAAAACAGCATAACATTTTGCCTCCAGAGGAACTCGATGTCGAAACCAGGAACTACCTGAGTTCAGGAGTAAATGCAGCGATTTCAATGCTTGATGCTGAGATCGCAAAAGCCCAGAGCGATGCATTGCAGTTTCAGGGAGAGATAAAGAAAGACGAGGAGGTGCTTTCCAAGCTCGGGAACAGACTTGTAAATAAAGAAATATCAGACCAGACATATAATGATCTTAAAAATAAGTATATGAGAAAGATATCAGGATCGAAAAGTAATGTCGCGAATCTTGAAAGCGATGAGAGCGAGCTGAAAAAGATCCGTTCATTTATCCAGGAAAAGGGGAAATATTATGAGTAGGTTATTATGAAAAAATTACAATACGCTATTCTGATCTTATTGCTTATTCTCCTTGTTAATACAGCTTCTGCTCCTGCGAATAATTACATTCCTCTTACTATGGCGCCCGGAGAAGAAATGACCCGGACATTGAGTTTTTCCGGAGCTTATGGTCGCTTATTTGCCACTGCTGATGCAACTGGAAGCGCTTCTTTATGGGTTACACCAAGACGCATAGATTTCGGTGCGATCGACCCAGGTGAAACAATTGAAAGGGATTATACAATAAGCATTCCCAGAAGCCAGAAACCTGGATATTATGAAGTTATCTGGAAATTCAGCTGCAAATATACAGATGGTTCGACATGTTCATCCGCCGGCAATGTGGTGCTTCAAATCGCTGTAAAAGCTGAGCCTGCACCAACATCTTTAGATGCTGAATATGAATATATTACAATAAATCAGGGAGAGGAACTAAGTAAATATTTAACTTTTTCGGCCAGTAGTGACGATTATGGTTTGTATGCCTGGGCTGAACCTTCGGGAAATGCAGCATCATGGGTCACACCAGGACGCATAGATTTCGGTGTAATTGCTGCGGGAGATTCCATTGATAAATATTATACTCTAAAAGTTCCAGAGTATCAAAGACCTGGTAATTATGAGCTTATCTGGACATGGGGGTGTGGATTTAAATCAGGAAAATCCTGCCAACCAGTTCCAGGCAGCAATGTATATAAGATTACAGTAGAGGATGGGCGAATACCGATATACACACCAGTATCAGGATCAACGGACTCGGATATTGCCGCGGGTATTTTCTTTTTGGTATTCATTCTGGTATTTTTTATTGTCGGGTTATACATTCTCATCTGGGTTGTCAAAGATGCAAATAAAAGGGGAACCAGCGGAGTGCTGTGGGGAAGTATAGTTTTCGTTTCAGGCATTATTGGTTTGATATTATATTTTATTGTAAGACCAAATGGAAATATTGTATCTTGCAATAATTGTGGAAAACAAAAATTAGAAACATTGACCCAGTGTCCGCACTGCAAGAAATCCCCAACATCTGCCTTCAGACCTGCTCCTGCACCCATGACAGACTCCACGCCCGGTTACACCTGTTAGACCTGAAGCTGCTATTGATGATTTGAAAAAGCAAAAAGAAAAGCTCAACAGGATCAAGGAACTTCTTGAAAAACTTGATGAGAGGCTTGCGCAGGGTGATATAAGCGAAGGCAGGTACAAGGAATTATCCGGGCAATACAGGGAAGAGGCTGAGGAACTGAAGAATATGATCACTGAGAAAGAGCTTTTAAAAGAGGTCGGGCTCTAACCAGATGAAAACTATAAGGAATTAGATCAGGATAATCATGATAGCGAATAAACAGAATGAAATGGAAGATATCAAATCGCACAAAGATAAGATTAAAAAGATCAATACACTCCTTGATAAACTGGATGAAAGGCTTGCATGCGGTGAAATAACCGAGTCTCGATACGGGGAATTGCGTGATCGATATAAAGCCGAGGCTGAAAAACTGAAGGACCATTTGACAGAGCAGGAGCTTATGCAAGAGGTCGGACTGGAAGCTGGGACGGAGGAAGAGATCGAGTACCAGGAAGAAGAGACGGAAAAGGCGGTTGTTTCTGAAGTTAATACAAAATACTGTTCAAATTGTGGCGCCTTGATCGATGAAAAAGCAGAAATCTGTCCTAAATGCGGTGTACGTGTTTTATTTCCTCAGGTATATCAGCAGAAAAAAAGCGGGGCTCTTGCAGCAATTCTCAGCGCCATTATTCCGGGTGCGGGTCAATTATATTGTGGCAGGGGGATGAGAGCTTTAGGGTTTTTTGTATTGAATTTATTCTTTTTATTCCTTTTTGGAGCTGCAGCTTCGGAAAACCCGAATTCTGAAGATCAGGGAATTCTATTTTTGATAATGATCCTGGTATGGCTGTGGAACATCTTTGATGCCAATAACATTGCCAGTAAAACAAATCAAATGTAAACTTCCATTGCCTGAAAATTCTTTTGCCAGCGTTTGCGAGAGAGCAATAATCCTGCCTTTGAAGCTGCATAGTTCAAATTCACACAAGCGCAGCTTTCACAAAAGCCAGAAATGGCGGTGAAGGCTTTCCCGGTCTTGATTTGAACTCCGGATGGAACTGTGAGCTGAAAAAGAACTTATGCCCTGGTATCTCAGCTATCTCCATCCTGTGTTCGTTCTTTCCCGTAAATTTCATTCCTTTAGCTTCTATCTGCTGAATGTACTTCGGGTTAACTTCATACCTGTGCCTGTGGCGCTCCACCAGATTACATGTCCCATATATTTTGCTTGCGATCGTACCTTCTGTCAGGACGGCTTCATAGTCCCCGAGTCGCATTGTTCCGCCCATGTTTTTGACGTTCTCCTGTTCAGGGAGAATATCTATCACCGGATTTTCAGACACTGCAAGCTCTGAACTGCTCGCATCTTTCAGCCCTACAACGTTCCGTGCGAATTCGATAACGGCAAGCTGCATGCCAAGACAAAGACCAAGATAAGGGACATTATGTTCGCGCGCGTATTTTATCGCCATTATCTTACCTTCTGTCCCGCGCACTCCAAAACCGCCAGGAACAAGGATGCCGTTGTATTTTTGCAGTGTATCAATTGTATCCGGGTTCCTCTCGAACTCTTCGGCATCTATCCAGTCTATCTTGACCCTGCATTGGCATTCTATACCTGCATGCTTCAGCGCCTCATTGATGCTGATGTAGGAATCGCCAAGATGAGCATATTTTCCCACAACTCCGATGCGTATCTCCTTATCGATAGCAGCCATCTTTTTCATCAGTTCTTCCCATTCATGCATTTCTTCCTTTGATGTGAGTTTTAGTTTCTCCATCAGATAATCAGACAATCCTTCCTTTTCCATGAGGGACGGAACGTAATAGATATCCCGCGCATCCTGCGCGCTTATCACAGCTCTTGCGGGAACGTCGCAGAAAAGGGCTATCTTTGATTTGGTATCTTCAAGCACAGGCTCCTTACATCGCGCCACTATCGCATCAGGCTGAAGACCAAGGCTTCGCAGTTCCTTCACTGAATGCTGCGTGGGTTTTGTCTTCTGTTCACCCTGCGTGTCAAGGGGCACGAGGGTCACATGCACGAAGGCAACATCTTCTTCTTTTTCTTCGCTGTGCATCTGCCTCACCGATTCAAGGAAGGGCATGCTTTCTATGTCTCCCACTGTGCCGCCCACTTCTATTATGCAGATATCAGCGCCTGCCCGTTTTGCCACCTTCCTGATGCGCTCTTTTATCTCATTGGTAACGTGGGGGATTATCTGCACAGTCTTTCCTAAATAGTCCCCGCGGCGCTCTTTTTCTATGACGGTCTGATAAACTTTTCCGGTCGTTATGTTGTGCTCTCGCGTGAGTTCGATGTCAAGGAAGCGCTCGTAGTTCCCAAGGTCAAGGTCAACTTCTCCCCCGTCTTTTAGAACAAAAACCTCGCCATGCTGGTATGGGCTCATTGTTCCGGCGTCGATATTAATATAAGGGTCGATCTTGATAGCAGTAACATTGAAGCCCTTGTTTTTCAGGATACGTCCGATCGATGCGGCTGTTATTCCTTTTCCCAGACCGCTCATCACACCTCCGGTAACTATGATATACTTCATGCCCCTCTTTTTAGGCAAGCATTGGCAATATATTTAATGGAGCGACTTGCCTGAATTTTATCTGACTTAATTAAATTTTATCCGACTTGACGATTTTTGCAAATTTATAAATACCATGACATCATATAGATTATCAGGTGATATCATGAAAAAAATTTTAGCTGTAATGGCAATAGCCCTGCTGATCGTACTTTCAAATACAGCAGGCGCAGTAAGCATAAAAGATGTGACAGATACGATAAGCCTCGAGGAGAATTACAAGCTCAGGCTGGTCAGTATTGACGCGAGCGGCCCTGTAAGGTCAGCAACGCTGGATTTGAATCCGGGAGATAAAATTACGATATTGGACGATGAGAATTTCAGCATTTACAGAAAGGATATCCTTGTTGCAGAAGGAAGGCTTGATGCGGTTTTTATTGGACACATATCAGAAATGATCCAGATAAAAGACCTTGTCCAGTATGATGAAGAGGGTACTATTATCCTGACCCTTGAAAGAGTAGTCCTTGTCAAGCCCTACCATCCGCCGTTCAAGATCACACACGCATTAGACACATTTAAATTGAAACAGGGTTATGACCTTGTTCTAATGGCTGCTGATGAAAAAGCGATACCACAGCAGATATGGCTAAAGCTTTCCCATAATGGAGAAACAGTGGATGATGTTGTTGTGCCGTTAGGTGAAACCTTCAACATGTATGACGGCGACGCGCTCATATTTACGTCAACATTCGACCAGATTTTCCAGGGCTCACAGAGCATGATTGTCGAGCTGAATGCGCTTTCCCAGTACAACAGGAATACCGGCGCACTAATTTTATATCAGGATAAGGTATTGATGGAGTTCCCTTAAGTTAAGAAGTTTAGGGATTATTTTCTTTTCTATTTTTTTAAGTTTTTTTCCAGCTACTTTCAGACAAAGACATCAAGCTTAACTATAAAACATAATCCTGACATCCAGACATTCCAATGCAAGATATACCCGAACAAACCGACCCGGGATACAAATGGCGCGCAATGTTAGTTGTGTCTGTAGGCGTGTTCATGTCGACACTTGACGGAAGTATTGTCAATATCGCCCTCCCGACGCTCACAAATTACTTCAACACGGATATAAGCACTATCGTCTGGGTAATCCTATCATACATGCTGACCATCACTGCTCTCCTTCTTACGCTGGGCAGGCTTTCGGACATGTACGGCAAAAAACCGGTCTTTGTTGCAGGTCTTGCCATATTTACGATTGGCTCAGCCCTGTGCAGCATCTCGGCTTCCGAATTGCAGCTTATTGCCTTCAGGATGGTTCAGGGGGTTGGAGCAGCTATGATAATGGCGAATGGCCCTGCGATCATCACGAACGCTTTTCCGCATACTGATCGGGGGAAGGCGCTCGGACTTATTGGCACCGTGGTCAGCGTCGGCTCCATGGTCGGACCTGCCCTGGGCGGTTTCCTTATTGACTGGGCAGGATGGCAGAGCATATTTTTTATCAACATCCCTGTTGGTATTTTAGGGACCGCGTATGCCCTGAAGACGTTGAGAAAAGATGAACTACATAAAGAACAGAAATTCGATTTCTATGGCGCAGTCTTCATGTTCATCAGCGTGACTTCGTTGATGCTGGGTATTACAGAAGGACAGGACCTGGGCTGGGGCTCCTTCATAATAATCGCTCTTTTTATTACGTTCGCGGTATTTTTGCTGCTCTTCATTCGGGTTGAAGCTACAGCAAGCCAGCCCATGGTTGACCTTTCCCTGTTCAGGAACAGGTTGTATTCAGCATCCAATTTGAGCAGTTTTTTAAGTTTTGTGCCGATGTTCTCAGTGATACTTCTAATGCCGTTCTATATGGTCGATATTCTGGGCTTCAGTACAAAAGAAGTAGGGATGGCGCTGATCTCAGTGCCTGTTGTCATGGCTCTGGTATCGCCACTCTCAGGCTGGATATATGACAGGACAAGATCTTCCCTGCCAGGCAGCCTTGGTATTGCGCTTTGCGTTCTAGCTCTTTATTTTATGAGCAATCTGGGCGTGTATTCGGGTTTCTGGGATATCGTGCTGCTGCTTTCGATGATCGGCATGGGGATGGGTATGTTCCAGTCCCCGAATAACACAATAATAATGAGTTCGGTGCCCAAGAACAGGCTGGGGATAGCTTCGGGTCTGCTTGCTATGGTACGTACTCTTGGCATGGTGACAGGTACTGCGGTATCAGGGGCTGTTTTCAATAGTATCCTTCGTTCACAGCTGGCAGCAGGGGCGACATACGAAACCGCATTCCTTGCGGGATTCCATTATGCTTTCCTCGTATCTGCTGTGATAAGCGTAGTGGGTGTTTTGGTTTCGCTAGTTCGGGAGGAAAAGAAAAATAACGCTAGCTAAGTCTGGTTCCACACTTCCTTCAATGAATCTATAAAAATCTCATCAAATATCATCTCTTCTGCGGGTTCTTTTCTTTCAACGGACTTTAAGTAACTGTCAAAATGTTGAATATTCTCTTCCAAAAATTGATTCAGCACGATGATATGAGGGCCAAAATCAAGTTCATCCCCTGATTTTTTTCTTTCCAGCAATCTGTTGATCTCATCTGCCAGAATATCATCCGGGCAAGATGCGCGGACGAGTTCTTCAAATCCCATGGGAGGCATCGTATTGTGTTCCTCGATCCACTTGCAGGCAAATATCGGCCTGAGAGCATAAAAATATTTCTTGATCTTCACCCTGTCACCATGCAAATATTTCCTGAAATTACCTTTTGCAATGCTCAGGTAGTGATATAAGCATGAAAGAGGGGAAAAGGAAATCCTGCTAAGGTCTCTCATTTTCTGGATCGTCGAATATGACTCATAATATATGATCGGGGACTCCATCCATTCAAGTATCGGAGGATTCGATTTACGAAGAAGTTTCAAAGCTTTGCGAAGCTCCCAGCCGTTAATGTCCAGCAGGTCGTTTATGGGTGTCTCGATAACATCCCTCTTTTCCTGAATTGAAAGATACCAGTCAAGTGGATGGGTATAGATGAACCTTACGTCATAATCGCTGTCTTTGGAAGGAAATCCCCATGCACGGCTGCCTGATTCACATGCGTAAAGTATGCGGACATCATTACTCTTTTCTATTTTTTTCAGTTCAGATAATATTTTTTGATACATAGGTCATAATATATTATTTTATAAACATTAGAATATTTTTTCAATCAAAATTTAGCTTTTGAAACTATTTAAATCTTTTTATGAATATACTTAAAAACACGATTTTCTTTCTCGAAATAAATCTATGAGATGAAGGTTAAATAATATAAGTTCCCTAATAGGACTTGATGCTCAAAGAAGGAAATCTGGATACAAAAATACCGCCCGAAAAAACTTGACTCGATAGTGGGACAGGAAGAAGTAATAAAACGCCTTAAATCCTATGTTCAGTCGCGAAATCTCCCCCATCTTCTTTTCTCAGGATCTCCAGGCGTGGGGAAAACAGCAGCCGCCCTGTGCGTCGCCCGCGAACTCTTTGGCGAGGCATGGACGAACAACTTCACGGAACTCAATGCAAGCGACGAGCGGGGAATCGATGTGGTGAGGCACAAGATAAAGAACTTTGCAAGGACTGCGCCGCTTGGCGAAGCTGAATTCAAGATAATATTCCTTGACGAGGCTGATGCTCTCACCTCTGATGCCACAGTCGGCTCTAGAAGGACCATGGAAAAATACACAAGCTCCTGCCGTTTTATTCTCTCATGCAATTATTCTTCTAAAATAATCGAACCCATCCAGTCCAGATGCGCTGTCTACAGGTTCAAACCCATTTCCAGCGCAGCAGTGGAGGAGAGGGTCAAATACATCGCGAAAGAGGAAGGCGTTACTCTGACTGATGACGGTCTTGAAGCGATAAGATACGTAGCCGCCGGCGACATGAGGCGCGCTATCAATGCACTTCAGGCTGCCGCCATGCTTGATAAGAAAGTAAATATGGATGCTATCTACAAGACCACTGCTACAGCTAAGCCTGAGGAAGTTGTGGATTTGATCAAGCTTGCTCTTGCCGGGGATTTCATGAAAGCAAAAGCGAAGCTGGATTATCTTTTGATAGAGCAGGGGCTTTCAGGTGAGGACATTATCGGACAGATCTACCGCGCCATGCTTGATATGACTATCCCGGACAGGCTGAAGGTTGACCTTGTTGACCGCATCGGAGAGGTTGATTTCAGGATGGCCGAAGGCGCTAACGAACGAATCCAGCTTGAAGGCCCTATCGCTCATTTCATACTGTGCGGAGCCAGTAAGAAATGACGCTTGAGTCAACTCTGCTGGACTTATTCAGTTTTATCCCGAGTAAAGAACTTATTGTTGTTCTTATGGCTGCTCTCCCTGTGGCAGAACTCCGTCTTTCCATCCCTGTTGCAATAATGAATGAACCATACGGATTTGGAATTGATCCGTTTACGGCTTTCTATTTATCTGTCATCGGTAATATGATTCCTGTAATACCATTACTCCTGTTCCTTGAACCTGTATCGAACTATCTCAGGCGGTGGAGGATAGGGGATATTTTTTTTACGTGGCTTTTCGAACGAACGCACCGCAAGCATAGTGCAAATTTCGAAAAATACGGGTCGATCGGACTTGCCATTTTTGTGGGTATTCCGCTTCCCGCTACAGGCGCATGGACAGGCTGCGCTGCTGCTTTTATCTTCGGGTTCAAGTTCAAGAACGCTTTTCTTGCAATATTGGCAGGAGTTCTCATCGCGGGAGCCCTAGTAACGGCGCTCACGGTCACAGGTATAAAAATATTTATATGAATCACCTTCAAAACGTTTATCCTCTCATAATGACATAAATATAGTAAATCAAGAAAATGTCTTAATTTAGAAATTATAGATTATTAAGTGAGTGATATCTTCCATGGGCAAAAGAACACGTATTGTTAATGAACCATCCGATTTAGTTCCCCTGTTGCGTGCATTCGGATCGGATAATCATAAAAAAATATTTGATAGTTTACAGAAAGACTGGAAAACTGAAGAGGAAATAGAGAACGAAGTTGGATTTCCTGCTAAGGAAAGCCTTGAACTGCTGAAAAAAAGTGGTCTGGTGGAAAGCAAATGGCGAATGCCTGAGGCTGGTAAAAAGCCAGAGAAGGAATACCACTCTTCTTATTCAAGAGTGCATCTTAATTTCCAGTGTTCTGTTGAGGATATAAGCGACCTTATAATGATCACTTTCAAGAGCGACGGCGAGATCAGACCCTATATTGATATGATCGAGAGAGAAGTGCTCAATAGCAACCAGTCCATGAACGGTCTTCAGCGCGTTGTTGACAAAAGCATCATGTTCATCCGCGGAGTTGCGCGGCGGTCGTCGATCCTTGCTGTGAAAGGGCAGAGGATCGAGCTTGCCGGGGAAAACGAATGAAAAACTTTAAGAAAGTTTTATCAAAAGAAGGGTATGCTCTGCATACCCTATATGTCATAAAGGGGCATGCCCCTTTATGATGCTTCGGAGCAAAAAAGAAAGCACAAAATTCCAGATCCTTGTTGAAATCGCCTCACATCAGCCTGACGTGAGGCAAAAGGAGATCGCAGATAAGATTGGAATCACTCCGCAGGCTGTTTCTGAGTATATAAAGGAGCTGGTTCTGGAGGGGTTGTTGTTCTCAGACGGGCGGGTGCGCTACCGTGTCACAAAAAAGGGGGTTGAATGGGTACTTGAGCGTGCGGTTGAGCTTAAAAAGTACGCAAGGTATGTGATGGAGGATATTGTGAGCCATGTCTCTGTCGCTACCGCTATCGCAAATGAAAATTTTAACAAAGGACTGACGGTTTCACTTAGAATGGATAAAGGCCTGTTGTATGCAAGCTCAGGCAGCGGAGATGTAACAGGCGTTACAATATCAGATGCAAAAAAAGGAGAAGATGTCGGGGTAACTGACCTTAAAGGGATGATATGGCTGCCTGAAGTCAAAATTACCATATGCAAAGTGTCGCGGGTCGAAAGGGGCGGCTCACGGAGCGTTGATTTGCAGACGCTGAAAAAACATTCAAAAGATAAGCCGTATATTGCAGCGGTAGGTGTTGAGGCTCTGATCGCCCTGAGGAAAATCAATATCAAGCCAGATATTCTTTTCGGCGCGAAAGAATCGGTTGTGGAAGCAGCATTTCATGGATTATCATCGCTAGTGGTATCTGTGGACGAGGAGGTGCCTTCATTGCTTAACAAGCTTGAGGCGCAAGGGTTGAGCTATGAGGTCGTGGATTTGAGCAAATAGCATAGTTTGAATATATTGTATAACTATATTATTTTATAAAATAATTTGTATTCTTAACTTCTTTTATCTTTATACAATTTTATTATTTACAGAAAATTAAATAATCTTTTCCCAAAAATCAAATCAAAAAACTTATATACTGTTAATTATGTCCAAAATATTAATTTGGAGTGTTATCTTTTGTTTGAAAGACAAATATTGGTCAGCACAATAATTTTCATACTACTGGCTTCTCTTTTCCAGCCTGCTCTTGCATATAGTATATCGAATGATAATCCAGATCAAGATCCTTTTCCTGTTTCGGTAGAAACAATATCTGTTTTAAGGGGATTATCACAATTTCAGGTCCAGGACAAGACCGATGAAACTCAGAATATACAGGCGCTAATAGAAGCTTCAACGGACATGACCGACACGGATGGCGATGGTCTGCCGGATTCGGTTGAAATCGTTATTGGAACCGATCCTGGTAGAAAAGACTCTGATATTGATGGACTGGATGACCTTAATGAAACAATTGTCTATGGATCAGATCCTCTAAAGCCTGATTCGGATGGCGATGGCTTGGGGGATTCACAGGAAGTGACCAATGTATTGCTTGATGTCGATAAGGATGGCTTTCCCAATGTATGGGATCTGGATAGTGATGGCGATGGTGCCATGGATGGTGCAGACAACTCCCCGTTTTCAAAGTCGGCTGTGAATAATTCTTTCCACTTCAATATTGCAACAAACGGGAATCCACTCTATATAGATTTCCAGCTCAAGCCAGAAAATCCGGACCACCTCAATCTGCCTTCCCAGTTCTGGGACTGGCCTCCTGACCATGAAGGGACGATGATGGACCTTAATGATTCAAAGAATGATATCCAGATACTTCCCATGCTTGAATTGACCCTAAATTCGCTTCCCAATATCTCAGAAGTTAAAGATTATGATATAAGTATAGAAGAACCTGACAATAAAAGAATTGCATTGATATCACTGGCTCGTATGTATATCAGTACGAACGGAACTGATGTTAAAGTAAACCAGATCTGCCAGAATTGTTATAAAAATCCGACTATCGGCGAAAATGAGACATTTGAACTGAAGGAATTGGATAATAATAACGTGGCTTTGAAAGCAAGAAACGACATGTATCTTTCTATCAATGCGACCGGAAAATTCTTCGCAAATAGAAGCAGTGTCGGGGCGAATGAAAGTTTCAAATTTATAGACCTTGGAAATAATACATTCGCTTTAAGGTCAAATAATGGTCTTTATGCAAATGCCACAAAAGGGGGACTTTTTGCAAACAGCAATTCAATTGGCATTAATGAAACATTCAGGATTATAAAAATCAAAAGTGTGGCTTTGAAAGCCGGTAATGGCAAATATGTATCAGCCAGGGGAGGAGGAGCAGGAGGATTATATGCAGAGAGTGTCAAACCTGGTTTATGGGAAACATTTGAACTGATCGATTATGGCAACATGGAAGTTGTCTTAAAGGCGGTCAATGGATTATTCGTGTATGGAAATGGACAACTAATTGCCAATAGTCCCGCAATTAGCTCAAATGAAGTTTTTGAAATTTCTGACCGTGGCAACAACAGTGTGGCATTCCGGGGAAATAATAAATTGAACGTTACTGTGGAAGCGGACAGGCTCATATCAAAAAGTACGACGATCGGTTCGAACGAAACCTTTGAGCTTCAGATACAGGATAAGACAAAGATCAAGGCATATGTTCCCTTAACACAAATAAAAGATTATGGAAATATAAATTCTCTAAAGGGAAGAATGTTCTACCCTGCTTCTGAGCCATTGAACCTGTCTGTGGATGCAGAGCTTGTCTGGATGGCAATCGGGAAAAATGATGCGATAGGTGAAAAAGTGGCTTTTGATTCCAGCAAGGGTCATATTTCCCAGGAAGAAGGTGGAAGCTGGATAAGCAGTCAACTTATTCCCAGGGCAGGAGCAGTCGGCACAGATGAAACATTCGAAATAATAAGACTTGGCGGGAACAAAGTCGCCCTGAAAGCCAGCAATGGCAAATATGTGACATTTGATAGTTTTTATTCCATTTTTGATGGGCTAATTTATTACCTTCATGCTCAAAGCGATAAAATAGGAAATAAAGAAACCTTCCTGACCGAATCGATCGGGGACAAGATACGTTTGAAAGCAAGCAATAATTTGTATGTGTCAATAGTAAATAATAAATGGCCTAGAAAAACTATGCTTTCCCTGACAGGGAATCCAGATGGATCTGAGCTATTCGAAATGGAAACTATCAAAGAAGCAGAGTATGGATCTACAGTACTGGCTACATACAGGGAAAATTTCATGCTTACCGGGTTGAGCGTTGATGAGAATTACGGATCTGATGCCGGTGTGTTCTATAGCAGTGATATTAACCAGACGATAAATGCTGGTTTGGTAATGGCTTACCAATTTTTAAGGAATCAGACCACATTATCTGAAATGCCTGCTTTCCTTGCTGAAAATAACGTGACCATATTTTCTAATAATGATTCATTTTCTCATGAGGACGGGGCAATTATGGCTTTGATGAGCCGGATGACCCCGGATGCTTTGAAAGCCTTACCATTAGATTCAACAATTCCGGTTATCAATGCCCTGGAGGAACAATTCGTTAGCATGCAAATGGACGAGCTGGTTTCCGGATCATATATCCTGGGAAATAATTTACAAATAAATATCACACAAAAGCCGATCATAACTGCAAAAACTATGAAAATGGGCTGGTATAATACGACTACAAAGGAAGTCGCCAAACCAGAGATCGTACTTGATGAAATTGATAAGTGGGGGAATGAAAATGGACTTGATGAAGACGAGAAAATAATGTTGACCGGTGTTATGATGACATGGAACATCGGTGAGGCCACGATCACCAGAATCGGCCCCGATAAGCTCGATTTTGGAGCAGCCGGTGAGGCGCTTAAAGTATTTAAATTCATCAAAAATTATGTAATGAATAGTCTAAAGGTTATACTGATGAGTATAAAAATCCCGATTTATGTGATGAGTAATACCCAATTTGCCAATCTCCTTAAGTTACATCCGGTTCTCTCAAAAGCGCCGGCAGTATTTCTAGACAAGGAATTCAATTTAATAAAAACAAATATTGGTGGAACTTTAGGAAAATTCGCAGATAAATTTGGCAAAGTCTTATCCAAAATCGGATATGTAATTGCAATTGCAATCGGATTCTTATATTTCTTTTCAATAGCCATTGGTGAAGATTGGTCAACAGTAGGAGTGGTCGCCGGTATTTTTATTGGTGTGATCGCTATCATTTATGGAGTTCTACTTGTTGCTCTTGGTTCTGCTTTTCCGGTAGGTACGATAATAGCGGCAATTATAAGCATTGTCGATCTTATTCTTTCGATCTTTGGGATAGGGTTTATGGATTGGGTAATAAAAGCATTCTACAGTGTGGATGAAAGAAGCAAAGTTGACCTGGTATTTGAAAGCACATCACCTTCGATTCATGATTATGATAAAAACGGACTTGATGCAGGGGACCGCATTGAATTAAGAAGCCGCATCCTTGAAAAAGTCTGGATAACAGGCGATGGTAATTCAAATGATCTCAGGGAAAGTTTCATAACACCTTATTATTCTCAACCTTTTTATTTTTATTTTTTTGCCGCCCCGAAAATTGTCAGTTATAGTTATGAGATCTCAAGATCGTATGACAATAACAATGCACCAACAACGAAGCTGGTAAAACATGATGTTGGTTTTTGGGCGGAACCCGATAATAGCAGGATAAATTTCCCTTTGACATTTAATCTTGCATACAATTATAAAATATATATGGATAAATGCACTTTCTTTGGCTTGATCTGCTGGAGATCCAGTAAGGAGGATTGGGGTTATTCCGATCCATCAACATTATATTTTGACGTACTTCCCGGAAATATCAGTGATTTTGCAGGCTGGAATAGCATATTCTCACAGGATCTTGACGGTGATGGACTCTCAAACAGTGAAGAGAGCACGAATCAAACGAACCGGTACCTGACAGATACCGATAGCGATGGGCTTTCAGACAAATTCGAACTGGATCATGGAACCAGCCCAGCTATCAGGGACACAGATGGTGATGGGCTCAATGACGGGCTTGAATTACGCATTGGAACTGATCCGAATAAAAAAGATACGGATGATGATTATTTGAATGATTTTGAGGAAAATAGAGGCTGGAAGGTCACTTTCTACTATGGTAGCAGTCCAACTCCCTTCTATTTTAAAGTTACATCTGATCCATTGAAACCTGATACGGATGGTGATGGTCTCACTGATTTCGAAGAATTCTTCAGGAAATTGAATCCAGAGTCAAAGGATACGAACGGGGATGGGACAAGCGATTCCGATTCACTCGGTTCACTGAACCAGGGGATGGTGAGATTCATAGATTTGAACCATAAAGGTAATAGCATCAAGATAAACCCTGGAGAAAATATTGCAGCTTATGCGAATTACAGGATAAAAGCAAGGATAAATGAAACAACGAATGAATCTGTATTGAGCCAGATCAATATTACCATGGATAATTCGTTATTCACCATTTACAATGGTACACCTGACATTGATAATCCTGTAGAGAACTCAACTACGTTTTCATTTAATGCCCCGGATGTTGAAGGGGTATATCCGATCTCATACTATTTGCGATACTATTTCAACGAAACTTCAATAGAAGAGATACCTGGGCAGGAAGAGAGAGATATTATCGGGGTCATAGATACGACAAATGTTACCTGTGGAAGCTATGGTTGGGTCCCAACTGGAAATGATACAGACGGCGATGGTCTTATAGATCAGAATGAAAAGATAGGATGGGCTATTAATTTTACAAATCCGGCAGGTCTTGAGATCGGGCATGTGACCAGCGACCCTTCATTTGCTGATACGGATTCTGATGGGCTGACAGACTGGCAGGAGTACGAATTATGCTCGAATCCGCGAGATATTGATACAGATGGCGACAGGCTTTCTGATAGTGAAGAGATCGCACTTCAAACTAATATAACATATTATGATACAGACAGCGATGGTCTGGATGATGGAACAGAGATCGATCTGGGAAGCGATCCGAAGGATATGGATAGCGATGACGACGGATTATCAGACTATGAAGAATTCAATCTGGGTACAAGTCCAATAAAAGTTGATACGGACGCGGATGGGTTGAATGATAAATTTGAAACCATGAGCTGGGAAATAACCTTTACTAATATGACAGGAAGGTACACGGTCAATGTATCAAGTGATGCGACTATTGCAGATACGGACGGTGATGGATTAAACGATGGCCTGGAATATACGAATGTAAATAAGTCAAATCCGGCAGATCCGGATACAGATGGCGATGGATTAAATGATGATGAAGAGATCAGAATTGGCACAAGACCTGACAATTATGATACGGACGACGATCAAATTTCAGATGGTGAAGAGATAATACTTGGAACTGATCCGACAAAATCTGATACTGATGGAGATAATCTTTCAGATTCAAAAGAAATAGAGTTAGGTACTGATCCTTTGCTGATAGATACTAATCTTGACGGGATAAATGATTATGAAGATCCAGATTCCTATTCGGAGCATGTGGATAATGTGGTTCTGGCTTCTGAACCTGATCCGTCAACATATGATCTGATTAATAAACTTTCAAATTATACCAATGTGACAGTGGTATCGGCTGATGAGTTCATGGCGAACCACACAGATGACAGATATATCGTCCTGGTAGGAAGACCGGATGCTGGTAATGGAACAGTTGGAAATATCACATACAATATTCTGATCGATAGTCAGGATATTCTTGCCAGCATGCTATCATCGGATACGAACCGGCTATTTACAGGCTATGGTATCTGGAACTCCCCTCAAACCGTTGTGATGCTTTCACATCCCTATTCTTCAGACCACTTCAAGATATTGAACATTTTGAAGAGTTATACTAAACAGGTAAAGAACGGTTCAGTTATTATCGAATATCCCACTATGAGAAAATTGTTCAGGGCAGACGGCATCAAGGAGATGGATGCGTTTGTTCAGGTATATCTGGAAGAATCCGTCCAGCCAACTGTAATATTGAGGAATTTCAACTCATCTAATGTTCAGTTCAGCCTGACACCAGCAAATGAAAAAGATGTTGGAAAATATTTAGATATAAATGTCAGTGAAAATATCCAGAACAGTACATCTGAAATAGTGGATCATGCCCTTATTGCCATGCTGTACACAGCTTCGGATCTTGACAGAACAGGAGATATGGACGCTAATGATCCTGGAGACATCAATGAGAATACGCTGGCAATGAACTGGTTCAACACATCTGCCGGCAAGTGGGAAAAGCTGGATGCAGAAATGGATTGGGTGAATGAATTGGGAGTAGATACGAATAATACTTTCATTCTGGGCAGGGATTACGAAGGGTATGTATGGGCGAATGTCTCGCACCTGAGCCTGTATGGGCTTTCGGGAAGGGTCCTGGAACAACCCCGTAATTATGATACATCTGCTGAAGGATTCCCAATTTTCCCAATGTTCACTGCTATCCCTGAGTGGTCTTACTACAGACCCGTGGTGCTTGGAGCCAATGTTTCGCAAAGGATACAGATATCGAATATTTCAGGCATATATGAACTTGTCCTGAGGCATACGGAAACAACATCTCTTATGCTCTACCTCTCCAAGGTAAAATCTCTTCCCACAAGCGTCCCCGGACCACAGGAAAAGGTGTACAGCTACTTTGAATTGCTATTTACTAAATATGGGACTACCGAAAGGGTAAATCCCGTGGCGCAGATCAACTATAAAGTCCCAAGGGGCTGGGCAGATGATAAAGACAGGATAAAGCTCATGAAGTATGATAATGGCTGGCAACAGGTGCATACATGGATAACTGCCGAAGATGAAGAATATTTCTATTTCAGGGCTGATGTCAATTCTTTCAGTCTGTTTGCGATAGCATTGACCGAGGTTACAGCGCCTGAGGAGGCGATCTCCAGTACCTGCCATAATTGAGGAAAAGACTTTGCCACAAAAAATGGAAACACCTGTGTCAGAAATGCAGCCTGTTGAGTTCAATTTATTCGCATTGATCTTTGCAGCACTGGCAGTATTTTTTGTTGCATATTCCTTATTCAGGAGAAAGACAAAGTAGGGTGAAAAGATTATAGACCTCAAAAATATAAGAAAAAGGAATTTATTGCTTGCAGCAACTTTTGTGATACTGTCTTTTTTCCTGGTTTATTCATATATTTATGAAGATGTCAGGGATGCAAAGACACTGGGCTTGAAAGCTGCCAAAGCCCTGGAAAACACCGACTCGTACAGATTCGATATTTCTTCGAATCTTTCAATGTTCAATGAAGAGCTCCAGATAATAAAGGTGGAAGGAGAGGTGGACTCGATCAAGAATAGAATGCGCATGTCATTAAGATCTCAGGAAAGGTCTATTGAAGCCATCGTCCTGGGAGATAAAACATACGCTCGCGAGATTGGTGGCGAATGGCAGGTTCGAACAATAGACGATGTGAGTATATGGAAGGATAAACTTGGTGAGCAGCGCATGATATTGAAAAGCGTTGCGAATTCAACGATGTACCAGGAGAACGGGATGTGGTTACTTGAGATAGTCCCTGAAAAAGCTGATATACTGGAGCAAATGAGAGATGCAGGACTTGATGATTCGAAAATTGAACTTAAGAGATATGTCATAAGATACATGATAGAACCACATACATATTATATCCGGAAAGTGGAAACTATTGCTGATATTGAAATGAGCTTCAGGGGAATGCAGACTTCAATGAAATTGATGAATGTCATTCATTTTAGCGGTTTCAATGAAAAGATGAACATAGAAGCACCTGTCTGATCAAATTTATCAGTAATCTACGATAAGATTTTTTTCATATATCTCTCATACACCGCTGCTTCCACAGTCTTCCCTGCCCAGAACTTCAATATCTCTCCCTTGCTGATTATGGCAGTAAGAGGCAGCTTTTTTTCCGGTTCATCTTCATGGAATATTATGTTGTAGAGCGCCCCGCCTTCAGGCTTATCTTCATATATCTCAATCAATTCTATCCTGTCCCCGTATTTCTTCGAGATCGCATCAATATTGGGCTGGTTCCCTTCGCAGAGCTTGCATTTATCCTCGCGTGCCCTGTCCCGCCTGATAGAGAGGAGCACCGGCTTTTCTGCTGTGGTAATCCTGTGTACTAGTTCCTCTACATTCTCGTATTTGTCAGCGATGTACTGCTCTATAAAATTCTTATATTCTGCTTTGACCCGTTCCTGCGTGAGCGAGTTCTTTGCCGCAAGCGCTTCGATCAGCTTTTTCCTGAATTTTTCTTTATGATCGGATAGAAGATCAGTGAGATTTTGCATTTTTTCATCCGTTAAATGTTTTCCAATATTAATCTATGGACTTTATCCATAAGTTCATAATAGCCCCTGATCTTTTGATAAATCTCCATAGCGATTTCCTCGTGATATGTGTGAGAAGTCAGGTTTCTGTCATCGGTCATTTCGAGAGCTTTTACTGTTTCTTCATCAGTGAATAATTTCACCTTGAATGCCTCTCTGAAGCATGATTTTGGGGACGCGCAGATTATCCCTTCTCTTTCCTTAAGGTACTCTTTTAGGAGTTTCCAGAATATCTCATAACTGTATTCAAATCTCTGTATAGCTGCGTCCCTGACGATCACAGAATAGGGCTCTTCTGTTATCTCTTTTAAAGTTGTTAAAGCCCTGCCTGCATCTTTTGCAACCAGATTCAGCTTTTCCATATTTCCCCTTCTTTCAGTGCTTTTTTCCTGAATATCTCTGAAACCTTAGAAATATCTACAATGTCCACTTTATATGGTATGTTCATATTTTCTATTTTCTCTCTTAAGAAGATCAATTTCTTTGAGTCGTAATTTTTTCCCGGCAATATCCCGATATCAATATCAGATCGGTTGTCGAAATCGCCCCTTGCTCTTGAGCCGAACAGCATAATACTTATATCGTCATCCATGAAAGTATCCAGTATCATGGATTTTAATTTTTTCAGGCTTTTCCTGTAAATATTATTGGATCCGTTCATTCAGATTATGCCTCGGTATTAATATTAGTAATATGGCATATCAATCTTTTTGATGGGCCACGATTCCCGAAATATCAGGAGGTTCATAATAACAACAATTACGATTATTATTTAAATGCATAAATATATATTTTAAAAATACTGTTTAGTTAATGGTAGCAGGTTTGGAATCTCAATATCAAAAACCAACTATCATTCCTGAGTTCACGAGGTTCGACCCGGTATATGGGAGAGTGATGTTTAATTATTTACTAAAAAGGTATAGCCCGGACAGGATTCGAACCTATGTCGCAAGGTCCAGAGCCTCGCATGATTGACCGCTACACTACCGGGCTTCTCCGGCTAATACTTACTTTTCATTTATTAATCTATCGGAGGTTCCAGAACCTGGACTGGACTTTTTTTATCTCATCCAATCGCTCCCTAACCTGCGGACCAAGAGTAGATTGCCCTTTCTGTATCGGTTCTTTCCCCATGAACACCTCAAGAACAGAAGCAATGCATTGAGGAAGGAGTATTGTGTTGTACCCCCCTTCAAGCACTGCTGCAAGCCTTCCGCCGCAGCTTTCCTTTGCTATGGATTTCACTATGGAAGCAAGCATCGCAAACCCCCCGGCGCTCATATTCATCCGGGCAAGACCGTCCCCTGCGCATGCGTCAAATCCCGCCGAGACAAGCACGATATCAGGAGTGAATTCAAGCGCTGCCGGGAGCAGTATCTCCTCGAATGCAGCTATGAATCCTGTGTCATCCGTTCCCGCAGGCAGCGGGACATTGATATTGAAGCCTGCGCCATTGCCTTTCCCGATCTCGTCCAGCCAGCCTGTACCAGGATAATGCGGATACTGATGTGTTGAGAAATACAATACTGTCGGGTCTTCATAGAAAGCCTCCTGAGTCCCGTTCCCGTGATGCACGTCCCAATCCACGATAAGCACCCGCTTCATGCCCTTTTTCTGCGCATGACGGGCCGCGATCGCAACATTGTTGAAAATGCAGAATCCCATACCATGTCCGGGAGTCGCATGGTGTCCAGGAGGACGCACAAGCGCGAATGAGTTCTCAACAGTATCATTCACTGAATCGACAGCAGTAATGGCGCCGCCGGCAGCCAGCATGGCGACATCGTACGAGTCCGCGGACATTATGGTGTCAGGGTCAAGCCTGAGCTTTATTTTAGAATGATATCTTGCTTTTTCTATGTAATCCCTTTGATGAATATATTCAAGCTCGTCCACCCCGGCTTTCCTTGGTGTTATCGTTTCAAGCTTTTCAAGCATCCCTGTTTTGTTAAGATGCGATATTATCGAGATCAGCCGCTCCTTATTTTCAGGATGAAGGCCGGTATCGTGCTTAAGGTAATCGGGATGATAAATTAGAGCAGTTCTTTCCCTATCGTATTTCACAAAAAAAAGGTAAATGTTTAATCAGACTATTTTCTTTCCGCCGGCGCCAACTGAACTGTCGTAAATCTCTTTCACATGGAAGATCACTGCAGCTTTCCCTGCCTGTTTCTTAATATCCGCCATCTCCCTGGCGATCTTATACCTGTCGCCTTTTGTCTCTATTTCCACAGTCCCTTTTATCTGATATGATTTCTTGATTTCACTATCATAAGCCACGATCGCTACAACAGGATTTGCTTCGATGTTCATTCGCGTCTTGTTGTATGCATTATCAACAAATAGTATCGTTTCATCATCAAGTATTTTCCACATTGTGACAAAATTAACATTCGGTTTTCCACTCTTATCGGCAGTCGCAAAAGGTAATGGTTTTTGCTTGGCTATTACATCCTTTACTTCAGGGGGCATTTTCACCATATTGTATCACTCTTTCATTCAGAATATTAAGGGTAAATGTTTGTTCTTTTACTTATGCTATTCTCTTTTTACCTTCAGCAGGTTTGAGATGATAGATTTCTTCTACTTTTACGAGTATCGCTGCTTTAGGCTTTATCTTTCCACCATACCTTTTGTTGATGCGTTCTTTGACATCCTCGAAATATTTTCCAGTTGTAAATACTTCTCCGCTTCCTTTTATCATGTAACCATCGGGATATACCGCATTTGCAACAGCTACTCCGGATCCGTTCTTGATATTTGATGCCGTTCTTGACATGAAAGAAACACCGATCAGGAGTTTATCTTTATCCACATGCTTGATAAAACATGTCGGTGCCATATGAGGCGTTCCATCTTCTGCAACAGTGGATACCCAGGTCAGGACTTTCTGTTTATCGCAGTCAGGATTATCAAACATTTTCAAAACTTCGTCAGGCATTGCTACCATAATTTATCACCGTTTTTCATTAAGTATGCTTTGGGTATAAAGGTTTTGATTCGCTTGCGGGATACACTGCCAGACCCACAGCAGCGTGTTTTTATTATCTATTCCCTGAACTGAGGAATATCAGATATCAATACAATTATTTATCTGCGAAAGCGCCCGCGCATACACTCCCATTTTATTCAGGTAAGCTGCAAGTTTGACCGGACGGTGACCACCCGGATGGTACACTATGACAGCCTGAGGTGCGCACTGCTCCACCATGCCGATGAGTCCGTTCACGTCCATGTGGTCGCTGATGCTGATCGTGGGGACATGATAATCGCGCCTGCACGTCAGGAGATATTTCTTTGATGCATGGATGCCGGGCAATTTATCAAGAGTGCGATACGGATCCCGCAATCGCCGTCAAGACCGCAAAGCTGCCCCGTATTCTCCATCAATCCTTCAGTAAGTGCAAGAGATGTCGGGTCCATGCCTATCTTTCCGGAATAACCCGATTCACGAAGCAGATGTACAGCCCTCTGGGCTTTCCCGAACGCATAAGCGCCAAGTGCAATATCGTCATGCTCTTTTACTGCTTCCCTGAATGCGTCTATGTCATCCTGGAAATGGCAGGTTGGGTCGTCATAATCCCCGTAGTTCGCTTCCGTGATCAGCAGGTCACACTCTGGCAGGTCTTTTGCATCCTTCACGTCCCCGGTCACCAGTATTCGCGTCCCGACCTCGTTCTCCCAGAAAAAAGCCGTTGAGCCGATCGTATGGTGAGTGGGATACGTCTTAACATGCACGCCTTCTATGTCAATGTCATCTCCGATCCTGAATGTACTCCCTGCATATTTTTTGCCATAAAGTATCTCAAGCGCCCGCGCAGTTTCCTCTGAGCACACCGCTTTTTCAGAATGCATAGCAGACTTGCCGTGGTGGTCTGAATGGGCGTGAGTTATCAGGTAGGCATCAGTTGAATTACGCAGGTTCGTAGTATCCACTGCAAACGTGCGATTTTTTTCTGCCTTAAAAGTAAGCGAAATGTGGGGTTTGAAACCTTTACCTGTCCTGTACCTCACGGGCAGTACCCCAAGGTCATATAAAGGTTTCAATAAGACCTCTTATTTCAAAGCTGCATTAATATCTGCTTCAAGAACCCTTCCCTGTGTCACGCCGGTATAACGCTTGAAAACGGCGCCGTCCTTTTCGAGTATAAGGGTTGGAACAGCATGAATTGTGAACTTGGAAGCAAGTTCAAAGTTAGTATCTACGTCGATCTTCTTTATCTCTATCTTATCACCGAATTTCTTCTTTATCTCTTCATTGATAGGGTCCTGCATCTTACATGGACCGCACCATTCTGCAAAAAAATCCATTAATACGACTTTAGTCATTTATTTTCTCTCCTATGGCAACAGACGCTGCATGTCTTGCATTTTTCTTTATCGGGCTTCTTTTTCTCTCTTTTTTCTTCTGACATGTATCCACCTGCTACAATTCATAATTACTTCTTATGGCTTAAATAAATTGCCTGATTTGTTTCAATAAGTTTAAAACCGGAAAAAACAATCGGAACAACATGATATTATTTGACGATATTGGAAGCTACCCTCTGCCAAAAGATGTAAAAAAGGAATGGGTGCCTGAAGCCCTAAAGAAAAAAGACCCGAAAATCCTTAACATCATAAGGGATGCAATGTGGCAGAAGATCGACTCTGGCGTAGATGTGCCCACGTATCCCCAGTATCAGGACATGAACCAGCAGTTCCTGGAAATAATTAATGATGAAGCATGTTCTGAAGAGCCGCTTCTTGTGCGCAAGGACAGGGCAAAGATAATAGAGCTTGATGCGATCGAAGATGTGGGCGCTGAATATTATAAAAAAACAGGTAATAAATTAAATGTAAGGGTTTGCGTAACAGGTCCGGTCGAACTGTACCTGAAACAGTTCGGAGGGACAGCGTATGCCGATGTCCTCAACAACTTTGCCGTGAGCATTGACAGGTTCATCAGCAATTCGCTTGACAACGCAAAAAATTTCAGGATATCAACGATCTCGATCGATGAACCCAGCATCGGAATAAATCCCCAGATCATGTTCAGCGACAGCGACCTTATTGCAGCGCTTGAAAAAGCTTCAAAAACGGCCTGGTCGCAAAAAGTGGATACTGAGATACATCTCCATTCACCTCTCCATTATAAGCTGGTATGCAATGTGCCGTCCATAAGCGTTATCGGCGTAGAATCAGCAGCCAGCCCGTCTTATCTTGGTCTGATTGACAAAAAAGACCTTTCCGATAACGATAAATTCCTCAGGATCGGCGTCTCGCGCACCGATATATTCAATCTGTCGTCTGTGCTTAACGAAAAATACAGTATCAATGTCTGGAAAGAGCCCAAAAGGCTTGAAGAGATAGTCACAGCAATGGAAACACCGCAAATCATAGAAAAACGTCTTGAAAAGGCGTATGCACTATTCGGGGACAGGATAAAATACGCAGGTCCTGACTGCGGGCTTGGTTCATGGCCGACACAGGAGATAGCTTTCAGGCTGCTAAAAAATACTGGTACAGGAATAAAAGAATTTTTAAAAAAACAAAAGAGGGTAACAGTTTAATAGTTAATTGACATTTATTGATTTCCATGAGAGCGAAACAGCGGGTAAATAACAAAAAGACCAGTAAAAGCAGTTCGAGCGCAAAGGGTAATGGCGCTAAAACAGTAACGGTGAAACCCGCAGGCTATCCGTTAAAAGGTATGTTCCACGAATATCCTGAAACATCTGAACTTGATGTATTTGAGTTCTACGCAAGGGAGCAGTGGAACGGCTTTGTTGTTAAAAAAGGCGATTTCCTTTTCGACAGGCGGATGTTCCCGGATTTTGCCTTTAAGATAATAGATGTTGACCCTGATAACTCTGAGATAGGTAAAAACACTAAATTCATGGTCGAGGACTATGACGCGGATTTTCTTGTCCCTGAAATGAAATCTGATACGTCATTTAAGAACATCATCGGCCAGCAAAAAGCCAAAAAGAAATGCAAGCTTATTGAAAAATTCCTCTCTAATCCACAGAAGTTCGGAAAATGGGCTCCAAAAAACATATTGTTCCACGGACCATCAGGCACCGGAAAGACCATGATGGCAAAGGCGCTTGCGAATTCAGTGGATGTACCTCTGCTGGCAGTAAAAGCCACAAAGCTGATAGGTGAGTTCGTGGGCGATGGCGCGCGCCAGATACACCAGCTCTATGAGAAGGCTGAGGAACTTGCACCATGTATCATATTTATCGATGAATTCGATGCTGTCGCGCTTAACAGGAGCTTCCAGGAAATAAGAGGGGATGTATCCGAGATCGTTAATGCTATACTTACAGAAATGGATGGAATAGATGAGAGGGATGGCATCTGCACTATAGCTGCCACAAATATGATCATGACGCTTGACTCAGCTGTCCGAAGCCGCTTTGAAGAAGAAATTGAGTTCACCCTGCCTACTGAGGAAGAGAGGTATAAGATATTGCAGACCTATACGCGCACATTCCCGGTAAAACTTGCAAAGGATGTAAATCTTCATAACATTGCAAAAAAGACCACTGATTTCTCAGGACGCGACCTTGTGGAAAAGCTGCTAAAGAACGCGCTTCATAAAGCCATACTTACAGGTGGAAAAGTAACAGGCAAACAATTTGAGGAAGCGTTCACAGAAGCGGTAGGGAAAAGATCAGAACCTCCAAAAGGGATGTTCGCCTGATGGCAATAAAGAGCGTCAGCGCCCTTGTGGGGGATCTTAAGGAAAAATACGATAAGAGCAAGAACAAATCAAGCTGGCGCGTGCTCCAGGGCATGGACAGGGATCATTATAATACTTTTATGGCAGGCGACAGGAACCTCTGGCAGATAAGATCTGAAGAAGTCGCGGCAGGAGAAATGGTCGCTGTCGGGATGAGGATCGCGCGAATGGACGAGGAGCTTGAGAAGATCATGAAGCAGGGTTCGCCTGTACCTTTCGGGAACGTGACTCCCCAGAGAAATAAGCCTTCGATAGTAATGGCAGGGATACAGACATATTCATCGGATTCAGCAAGTCTTCTGTGCAGGGAATTCCTTTCGAGTAAACAGGCAGCGCTTGAGCATAAGCTTAAAGATCAGGTCGAGAAGATGAAGGATGACCCGGCTTTTAGGAAGAAGTATAACGAGCATAAGGACAGGTTAAGACGGGCGTATTTGTAGAATTATTTGTTTTTTAAACGCATGGGAAACTATAAACGCAGATTCTTATCACGCGATTGAAATAGATAAGTTGATTTCATCGGCTTTCCTTCTTTTGTGTAAGCTGTTTGAAATAAAATACCTGATAAATCAGAAATTGTGCCAGCGAATATGGATTGTGAAATGAATTTGAAAAGGATTTTAAATCAATTTCAAGTTAAATATATAAGTTCTTTCATCCATATGTTAAATAGAGGATTAATATATGAATGATGATAAAGTAAATCATTCCTGGAAAAATCAGGTAAATTGGAAGATTCTAATTCTTATTGCGGTTGTAATCCTATCTGGTATTGGTTTGGCTGCTGTTCAGGAATATATGAAGAGTCATACTCTGCGTCTTACACCCGCCGAGAGATATATCCCAATCGAATCAGAAAAAGGAAAAAATTTAACTGGAATTGCAGAAAAAGCGCTTGAAAATGAAGGTATTGATACAAGGTATCTACCAACAGTAAGTATCCTTGATTACTCTCTGAATTCCCCTATTGTAACCCCGATTGTAAAATTCAGAGGAACGAAAACATTCTATAATGCAAAAATATATACAAACCGTAACTTAACAGATAAAGAAACAAGTGCTGTGTTTGCTGCCGATCTCAATCGATATGAAATCGCTACTTATTTCACTAAAAACACGCGAGCTAAAGTTTACGATAAAAATGTTCGATCTGAAAGTGAAATCTGGGAATATGGCAAAAATTATACACTGAACATTGGTAATAACTTTTTGGAGGTCGTAGATAGCAGGTCTACCAAAGTGAAATTGAAAGTATTAAAATATAACGTTATTCAAAATGAAGAGCAAACAGGTAAGATAATTGATGAAATTAATAAGAAATTTGAGGAGGCACATCTCGAATTCCAAATAGATAGAGAAGAGCCTGTAGTTATTATTGATGCCCCGAGCCATATAGGTAATTTAAAAAATACAGGTGATTTATCAGTTGAGGTTGTATTTTGCAATTCTTTGCCATGCGTTATGCGCAGCGAGGAGAAATCCAAAGAGAGCGAAAGCAACGGTTGGGTTGAATTTAAAATTACACACAGGATCAAGTATTTTAACACTTCATGAAAACAGGAGGGACGAGTTAATTGAAAGTTGAACTTAACTGGAAGATTGTGCTGGCGCTATTCCTTCTATTAGCCGGTACTTTCATCACTGCCAGTAAACTGCTTGCAAGCCCGGAAATTACGATTTCTGTTAATAACGGGAAAGTTGAGTTTGATAAAAACGAGAAAATTTATTTTTTTAGTGATGTTTTATTAGTAAGCATCGGTTCTGTACTCCTGGGATTATCCTTGATGTATTTACTCAATTTAAGCTTCGGCTATGAACGACAATATCAGGCTGTGATAGAAACAAAAAAATTTGCTGAAACAAATTTAGTTAATGATACACAAGAAAAATGGAAAAATATCCTTGAAACACTAACAGGGGATGAAAGGGAAATATACCAGCTAATATATAATACAAAAGGTGAAATCCTTCAAAAAGATATCATAGTTTCTGATTTCTCAAGAGCTAAAGTCACAAGGCTTTTAGATTCTCTGGAGAAGCGCGGGCTTATAGAGAGAAAAAGCTATGGTATGACTAACAAAGTAGTATTAAAATAAAAATACGTGGCTTAACCACTATTCCATAATCCAGTTATTTTCAATACACATATATTTGAATTGTGCCTTTCAGAGGCAAATAATATATATATTTACCACCAAGTGAGCGGAATAATTACAGGAGGAATTATGGAACCGTTATTGTACTCAGCCCCGCTTGCGGGCATTATCGGACTTGTTTTTGCCGCATATCTTGTTACGTATATAATGAAACTTGATGCAGGCACAGAAAAAATGAAAGCTATCGCCTCTGCCATACAGGAGGGCGCAATGGCATACCTTAACAGGCAGTATAAGACCGTGGCAGTGATCGCGGTCATACTTGCAGTTCTGATCGGTGTAGCTATCAACATTGAGACTGCCATCGGATTCATTCTTGGCGCTGTAATGTCAGCCGCCGCCGGATATCTGGGCATGAACATCTCGGTGCGAAGCAACGTGCGCTGCGCCAATGCAGCAAAAGAAGGCATGGCGAAAGCGCTTGACGTGGCGTTCAAGGGAGGCGCTGTCACGGGGATATCTGTTGCAAGTCTTGCCCTCCTGGGTGTAAGCGGATTATTTATCGCATTCGGCGGGGATGTCAAGGCTGTAGATAAAGTGGTTGGGTTCGGATTTGGCGCTTCGCTCATCAGTCTTTTCGCAAGGATCGGCGGCGGCATATTTACAAAAGCGGCAGATGTGGGTACAGACCTTGTGGGAAAAGTGGAAGCAGGAATTCCTGAAGACGACCCGCGAAATCCAGGCGTGATCGCCGACAACGTGGGAGACAATGTGGGCGACTGCGCAGGTATGGCTGCTGACCTCTTTGAGACCTATGCTGTCACGGCGCTTGGTGCGATGCTCATAGGCGTGACGGTAATGAATGAATTTCCAAACGCTGTCGTTTATCCCCTTACACTTGGCGCGGCAGCCATCATAGCATCCATCATCGGTATTTTCTTTGTTAAGCTCGGTAAGTCTGGCAATATCATGGGAGCTATGTATAACGGGGCGATAGTTGCAGGAATAATATCGCTGATATTGTTCTATGTGATCACGGATGTGATGATGAACGATGTCCGCCTCTTTATCAGCGCACTTATTGGTCTTGGCGTTACTGCAGCAATGATACTGATCACAGAATATTACACATCAACAACCCATAAACCTGTGAAAGACATAGCCAATGCTTCGGTGACAGGGCCTGGCACGAATGTGATTACCGGTCTTGCAGTGGGTCTCCAGAGCACGGCTCTGCCTGTGATCGTAATATGTGCAGGCATCCTTTCCTCATATTTAATAATGGGTGGTGTATCAAACCCGGCACTTGGATTGTATGGTATTGCAATAGCAGCAGCCGCCATGCTTTCCGTCACGGGAATCATAATCGCGATTGATGCTTACGGGCCAATAACAGATAACGCCGGGGGCATAGCTGAAATGGCAGAACTGCCAAAGGAAGTCAGGGATATAACAGACCCGCTTGACGCTGTGGGAAATACCACAAAGGCGGTCACAAAAGGATATGCCATCGGTTCTGCTGCTCTGGGCGCTCTTGCGCTTTATGCGGCATACAGCAGTGAGGTAAGCAAACTTCTCGGTGAAGGGAAGACCCTTGAGCTTAACCTGTCAGATCCGCTTGTGCTCGTGGGTTTACTCATCGGAGGCATGATACCATTCCTCTTCACGAGCTTCCTTATGGGAGCCGTCGGGCGCGCCGCCACTACCATTGTTACAGAAATAAGGCGGCAGTTCAGGGAAATAAAAGGCATCATGGAAGGAACAGGAAAACCGGATTACGGACGCTGTGTGGATATAGTCACAATTGCAGCACAGAAGGAAATGATAATCCCAGGGCTTCTTGCGGTGCTCTCGCCCCTCGTTGTGGGTTTTATCTTCGGTCCTGTGGCGCTGGGAGGGTTGCTCATCGGCGTTATTATATCAGGGCTCATGCTTGCGATAATGATGACAACGGGCGGCGCAGCATGGGATAATGCCAAGAAATATATCGAGTCAGGGAACCTTGGAGGGAAGAGACTGCCGGACGGAAGCAAGAACCCGACACATGCGGCAGCAGTCGTTGGCGATACTGTTGGCGACCCGACAAAAGATACAGCAGGACCTGCTATCAACCCGTTGATAAAAGTTATGAACATCGTAGCGATACTGTTTGCAGGGTTGATACTGAAATACTATATTCTTAAACCCTGAAAAAAAAATCAATTGAGTGTGAGTTATAACATTCAGACAGGATTTACAGGATCGACAGGATTGAATTGAAAATTATCCTGTAAATCCTGTTAATCCTGTCGAATCAGCGCCTCTACATATTTTAAGAATCGTGCTATAATTGACCTTGTTGAGAAACACCCTATTTTCCTTTAATGTGTTTTATTATATGCCCTATCTCAGGCAGTACAAGCTCAAGACCGAGTTTGACCGCGTTTGGCGACCCCGGCAGGCAGAATATCGCCTTCTGGCGTGCAACTCCTGCGATAGCCCTTGTCAGCATGACCGCGCTCCCTATTTGTTCCGTACTTTTTTGCCTGAACAACTCGCCAAAACCAGGCATCTCCTTTTCGATAAATGGCGTCACTGATTCGATAGTGACATCAGCAGGAGACAGGCCAGTTCCTCCAGTGAATATGATCACGTCAGCATCAGAATATATACATCTCTTGAGTGTGCTTCTTATTATCTCTATGTCATCCGGGATAAGCTCGTAATGCACTACTTCGCTCCCCTGCACCTGTATCATACCCCAGATGACCTTTCCCGATGCATCCTCTGCACGCTCAGGACGGTCTACAGACCCGTATTTTCCGTATCTTGATGTGCTGACCGTAAGTATTGCATATCTATAGGTTCCCTGCGTGTTTTCTTTGTGAAGCCCGGGTATGTCCATGATTACTGTTATATGTCAAAAGATATATGAATTTATTTATATGAGTCCTCTTTCTTTTGGATGCTTACATTAATAATATATGAAATTTAACTATGGGACATGAACAGGGAAATATACAGACCAATATCAAGGGCGATAACCGCTTTTATTCTTGTAATCCTGATCAAATTGGCGGCTGTTCTGACGCTTAAGACTCTGGAATATTATTATTTTGTGGATATCGCGTTGTCTATTGCCGTGATAATAATACTGTTGAAATTTAGAGTCGAATTCAACAGGGTGATAACAAATGAGGACTCAAGGTCAATTGTGACCGGGCTTGTTCTTGCGTTCGTGATAATAACTTTGTACGCTACATTCCGGCCTTTTTCGGAATTCTTACCTTATGGAATTTACCATATCGTTTTCTTCCTTCTGCTCACAGCGCCTTTGTATTTTCTCTGGGAAGTGCTGCATAAAAATACAGACCGCCTTTCAGAATTATTCATCCTGACCGAAAAACGGACAATATGTTCATGCGGATGGGAAAACCCGGCATCCGGCAAGTACTGCGGGGGGTGCGGTTCGCCTTTGGACAGGAAGAGCGGTTCAGAATCAGATTTGAAAAAAAGCGAAAAAGGAATGGATATAATAACAGCCCTCAATGCGGGCTAACGTACAGCACAGATGGATAACGATATGTTAATTCGTGAACTTTAAGTAATTGAAAAGCCAAACAGTATTATAGGGTGACCTGGGATACATGAACCTTAAGAAATCCGGATTTTCCACACGCGCTATTCATACTGGTGAAAAAAGCACTGAAAATGGAGCGTTGGTAGCCCCTATCTACCAGACCGCGCCTTTTAGATTCAAAGATGCAGCACATGGGGCAAGGCTGATGAGCGGGAAGGAAAAAGGTTACGTCTATTCCCGCGGCCTGAATCCCACTACTGAGGTTTTTGAGGAAAAGATAGCCGACCTTGAAGGTGGGGAGGCTGCACTGGCGCAGGCATCAGGAATGGCGGCTATAAGCGCTGCCGTCCTTACATCAGTAAAGGCAGGGGACCACATCATTGCAGATGAAGTATTATATGGGAGTACATACGACCTGTTCGTTGACCTGGCAAAATTCGGAGTAAAAGTCAGTTTTGTGGATACCTCTGACCCTGAAAGTGTTGATAATGACATACTTTCAAATACAAAGCTTGTTTTCATGGAAACCCCGGCAAATCCTACGATGAAACTTACTGATATAAAAGCAGTGTCTGATATCGCCCATAAGAAAGGGGTTAAGGTAATGGTGGACAACACCTATATGACACCTTATTTCCAGCAGCCGCTCTCGTTGGGCGCTGACGTTGTAGTGCACAGCGCCACAAAATACCTGAATGGCCACGGGGACACTATAGGCGGGGTTATTGTGGGTTCTTCTGAGTTCATAAGAGCGGCAAGGCACACGGCAAAAAACATTGGCGGAGCATTAAGTCCTTTTAACGCATGGCTTATCATCCGGGGGATGAAGACCCTATCTGTAAGGATGGATAAGCATAATTCAAATGCTATGGAGGTTGCCGGATTCCTTGAAGGGCATGACAGGATAGCCCGCGTGATATATCCCGGACTTGCCAGCTTCCCGCAGAAAGTCCTTGCAGGAAAGCAGATGAAGGGTAACGGAGGCATGATAGCCCTGGTTCTCAAAAAAGCAAGTGATGTACCGTTATTCCTGAATGCCTTGAAGCTGTGTACCCTGGCAGTGAGCCTTGGTGAGACAGCGACACTTATCCAGCATCCAGCCACAATGACCCATGCAGTGATACCAGGAGAGAACAGGTTAAAATACGGCATCGTGGACGAACTTGTTCGCATTTCTGTGGGTCTTGAGGATGCTGATGATATAATATCGGATATTGGTAAAGCTCTTGAATGCATATGAATGTATATGAATTGGATGATCAGGTTATTGAACTGAAAATCCGGTAATTAAGTTTCTGCTGTTTTTATCTTATTATTTAATTAAATTAAACCCATAACCATATATATCATAATAATCATCATGACAGACGGAACATTTAAATAGATTATCATTATAATGATATAGTAAGATGGCTGTATCGCAATCAGTGTTGCGAACATCACTCTATTAAGGAGATGAATAATGGCGAAAATTATGCATGTTCAGACGGTACTCGTGGTGGAAGACCTTGAGGCTCTTAAACAAAAGACAGGAGAGGTAGCCACCAAAGATGCTCTCGCCAAAGCAGTCCATCATTACCTCGAATGCGAATATACGCAGGTCGAGGATATGTGGGCTAAAAAGCTCGAAAAAGTAGTCAGAAGAAAACAAGAGGAAAGTTAATCGGAGGAAACCTATATGAGAATATTTAGCAGAAATGAAGAGGCAGTATCGCCTGTCATTGGTGTTATCCTGATGGTCGCGATTACTGTCATATTGGCAGCAGTCATTGCTGCATTCGTGTTCGGTCTGGGTGGCACGCAGTCCGCTGCACCGACGGCAAGCATAGTAGCGGCAAATTACCCTGATACAGTGGGCCCGTGATCTGAAGATACAGCACAAAGGCGGAGATATGCTCAAAGGCGGAGAATGGAAGTTGTCAGTAGTCGGTGTAGCGGCAATGCATACTGCGTTCGAATTTTGTAATTTCTGTATGGGGCAGTGATCTTTCAGTTGGATCACAGATAATTGCTAAACACTACTACTGGATGTTCAGGTGCTGACGAACTGTACATTGAACCAACGCAAACTTTAGTTACAGGCACCTGTACTGGAATGTCTTACTTCGAACACCAAGTACGATGTTAAACTTGTACATATCCCATCCAACGCAATGTTGCTTGACCAGGTTGTAGAAGTGAGGTAAACTCACACTTCATGCCCTCTTTTAATTTTTTATGGAGGGCATTTTTCTTTTTATTTTTTCAGGATGGACAAATGTTCAAAAAAAATGATGAGCATGCTGTTTCGCCAGTAATTGGCGTCATCCTGATGGTGGCAATAACTGTTATTCTCGCTGCGGTTGTAGCAGTATTTGGATTCGGCTTTGGCGATCCGGATCAAAAAGGACCGGTTGCAAGTATCCATGTAACGAATGTTCCAGATACACGGGAATAATTGACATGAAAATAGTGCATAAAGCCGGAGAATCGTTTAAAGCAGGAGACTGGAGAATATCCATAGTTGAAGTTGGAAGTCCGCCCAAATTCATAACAGCAAGTACTGGTTTTAGTGTTGGGGACCAGATAATAACAACCAATCTGACTAATAGCGCTGGTACGGTAACTGTAACCAATAGCAATATCACTGTGGCCGGAACACCAACTCATTTAAAAGCTGATACCAAATATGACGTAAAAATAATTGTATTTCCTTACAAGACAATGACGACTGATGCTATTGTTATTGTAAGATAAATAATCTGAACTTTTTTCATAAACCCTTATCAAGCAGCGTCAACGAGCGTATCCATTCCCCTTTCGGTTCTCTTGTTGTTCCCACTACAAGCCTTTTAATATTCCCGAGCGCCTCTACCATTCCGCGCGCCTTTATTCTCTCACCGACAAGCGCCTGTCCTGCGTATGTATGGGTATAGGATAGCACGTAACTGATATCCGGGATGGTCTATTTTATATATCGCAGGGCTGTCGAATGAAAAATCGGCATTTGTAACAGTGGCTTCGATCGTTGCAGGAGCAATATCCATACCTCTTGCGCAGGGTACGATATCTTCCCAGTCCCTGACGTAGAGGAGGTCAAAATACGTTCCGTCAACCATTCCCCTGTTCCCTTTCCTCAATTCATGGATTAGAAATTCATCAAATGATAATTCAGGTCTGCGCTTATTATATATCTCATGCCACATCTCCTCGCTGATCTCTGTGATGGGGTCTTTTTCAGTTTTTGCGTTCGCCAGAATGTCACGCGCGGTGAACCATGAACTGCCGTAAACGATAAAATCGATGTCTGAGGTTTCATTCTGAAGGCCTGCAAGGAGCGACCCGGTCACACCCATTTTGTCCTGTTTTACGCCCCTGCTCAATGTTTTCACGATGTTCCTTACCCTGGGGTGTTCTTTCATTATAATAGGGAGTTTTCTGTCAGGAGCAAGTATTTGTTTGACATTCTCCCAGGGTACGACATGGACGTCTTTTACCCATTCGGGACGTGATATTTTCATGAACCTGAATGCTTCGTCAAAATCGAACTTGCGATATCTCTTATGTGCTCCTCTTGTGCCAGAAGGGTCTGGTATGTACCTGAGAATAGAACGAACGCCATCCTCATGGCAATAATCAGCAACTGCGAATATCCATTCGTCTTCGGTAATTATGAAATCGCGCAGCCTTGTTTTGAACATTGCTGCTAAATTGAGCATGGTTGATATAAATTGATTGTTTCATTGTAACATTAATAAGCATTCTATTAGCGAGGTTTTTTTCAGCGGTCACAGGCTATTTCATATTATATTTTACCTTTAATAAACAGAAGCAGGCATTAATTTAAGGAAGTTTTATATATTGTAGAGATGTAATACCATCTGATTAGAGTCTTCTTTAATCAAAATTTAAGGATGTGTAATTGTGATGACAGATCAGGAAAAAAGTGCCCCGGTAAGTGTCGGGGAGACTTATGATGTAACGATAGAAGGAATTGCTCAAAAGGGCGACGGCATCGCAAAAGTTGAAGGCTTTGTCGTATTTGTACCAGGGACGAAAGTCGGGGACAAGATAAAGATCAAAGTCGAAAAAGTACTGCGAAAATTTGCTTTCGGAGTAAAGGTAGAGTAACTTTCATTGGTCATCGGTTAAGAAAAAAACCGACGATAGGACACGGATGACGCGGATACGCGCGGATCATTTGGTTTTATTTTTACTGATATCATTAAAAAAGTTAATAAGTGAATACTTTACGCGTTCAGGCGCCACATCGACTATTTCCGCCCGTTCTTCGTCGGGAAAAATATTGAACACTGAATATTTTCCCAGCTTTTTCGCAGATGTGGATGTATAGCGCCCGTCCAGCAGTATCCTGACGCCGTAGTCAGATGGTGAGCGCACCACCCTTCCGAGCGCCTGCCTGACTTTTCTTATAGTGGGTATCTCGATCGCATAATCCCAGCCGTGCCCGAAGAGTGCCTGGTAAGCAGATTCTACGGCGCGGGTCCTGTCATTGAGGGCAGGATAGCCCACACCCACGATCACGACCGTCCTTCCTCTTCCATCCTTATAGTCCACGCCTTCGGTGAGCGTTCCCCACATGTAAGATATGAGAACCGCTTTCTTTCCCTTTTCTCCAAGGCTGAAGAATTCGTCCCTGATCGGCTGGGCCGAGACCCCGACCTCGTCAAGGAAGACAGGGACATTGCATTTTATCCTGTTTTTGTACTGCGTGGCTTCATAAAAACTCGGGAAAAATATCAGCACATTCCCGTCCGACTGTTCGATGATATCGTTCAGGACCTTTGTGATGATCTCTTTTGTTTGCGGATTGTCCCTGTCTTTTGCAAAAAGCGGGGGAGCAGATACGCCTATTGTCAGCCTTTTTTCTTTTGGGAATGTAAGCCCATAGGATAATTCGCAGGTCTCCCTGTTGATCCCCAGGGTGGCTTTTATTGTTTCGAAAGGGGCAAGAGTGGCTGACATCAGGACTGCGGCATGGACTCCATCGAATAAGGGTGCTGTAACGTTTTTCGGGATGCATGAAAAGAGTTCAAGCCTTCCGTATATCTCGTTGTTCTGGCGCCTTACGTTCAATATCGGGTAATAACTATTATCGTTTGAGAATTTCATGTAATCATAAAGAAAGCGCGCAGCAGCCAGGGTGCTTGATATCTTTTTTACCGGGCTTTTTCCTTCTATGAATTGTTTTTCATATAAAGCGTCAATAGATACTCCAAAACTTCGAATGTGTTCAATAGTTTCATCTATCTTTTTAATTCCGCCTCTCTCAAGCGCCTTGAGGAACTTTGCTCTGAACATATCCATGCGTTCTTCGGGGTCAGCGATCCTCAGGTCATACCAGTCTTTACCTATCCTTTCACGTTCACCGAACTTTTTGTCAAGAATTAAATTGTACGTTGAGCTAATTGTATCAAGAAGTACGCGAAGGAAGGTTTCTATATCCTCAGATCGCAGGGCGTCCTTGTTTGCCTCAACCTCATCAAGCGCCCGGTTTATTGTCAGCTCCGAAAGCGTCAGGGAGGAGTGCGAGCGCGCGGAAGATTCAAGATTATGCGCCTCGTCAAATATCGCTATAATATCCTTAAGTTCCTTTTCCATCCATCCAAGCACGTTGGTGCGGATATCTTCGTCAAGAAAGTGGTTGTAATTGCATATCAAAAGGTCTGCTTCTTTCAAGTACCTTTTAAGGAGTTCATATCCGCAGCAGTCATTTGAAAAAGCCCAATCTGCAACCTCTTCAGGCGTTCTCACACCTGAAAAGAGCCATGTATGGAAATCATCATTATCATTCCTTAGAAGAGTAAAAAGCTTATCGCAGGAGTTTTTTCGCAGTTCATGTAGCTGTCTTTCATATTTGTCCGATTCCTTGCTTAGTTCCCTCTGAAGTTCGATTAGTTCAGGTTCTTTCACTCTTTTTTGCTTGTCTTTGACTGACTTCATCTCATTTTTAAGATGTGTAAGGTCTTTTTCTTGTTCCAGTAATTTGTAAGTATTATCTCTCAGAAGGCTGCACGTATCATAATCCATATTCGGTTTCGGGCACATCAGCATCTTGCCTTTCAGGACAATGACTTTGATATTGTTCTTTTTCTGTATTTCCCTTGCTTCTTCTATGAACTGTGCCATCTGCTGATGAACGTTGGTGGCGATAACTACTGTTTTCTTTTCCTGCTTTGCTATATGAAGGGCTGGCGCAAGGGAACTCAATGTTTTTCCTGTACCGCATGCTCCTTCGAACAGGACGACCTGTTTCCTTGTAAGCGCCGAATGAATAGCGTCCATAGCTTCAAGCTGGTTGGTATAGAATGAGCTTTTTGGGAAATAGGAGAGATAATCCCTTTTCATTGGCTCACATACATTTCAGGAATGATATAAACAGTGCGATTGATTTCCAACAGATCTCAGGAAGTTTTTCGAAGTGAACGTAGTATTTTAGTAGTATTATTGTGACACTATTGTTTATATCTATGCTACGACATAAAGAAATTGGTAAAAAATGGACATATTTAAAAAAGAGGCTGAAAATGTTAATGCGTTGGCTGTGGTTAGGGCCGATGACATGTCAAAGGTTAAGACAGACTCTATGCGACCTTGTAAGATATGCGCGTCTGACTTTTGCGGATAAGGCAAGAAGGCTTGAACCGGCTTTTGCTGATAACATTCTCATCCATGTTATGAAAAGTCCATTGAGGACATGCTGTGAAGCCGCATCTATTGTTTGCCTTTCAGATGAAGCCAGCGCAGCGATCGGAAGGCTTCGGAAGATACATCCTCCGGCACATGTCATTATCGTAAGTCCAAGGCATGAGATATTCCATGAGCTGATAAATTATGTGGATATACTCCCTGAAATAGACTTGACGTTAGAACCGGCAGCATATTCCGTACCAGTACAGCAGACGGCAGATGCAAAGTTCTGATATTCATTTATCATCTATTTTTTGAGCATGTAAATCAATGTAAATGCATACCCACATCATTAAATAGACATAATAAAATAACTTCACACTTTTTACACAATATTCTATATGTGGGTGTTCAAAGCATCTAGTGGTAATAATCAATATATAAAAAGCCATATAGAATGAAAAATCCCTAAAAAACGGGAAGTAAGGGGATTTAAATGGCATTATATATGAAAATAATTAAAATAAACCAAAAATCGATAAACAAATATTAAGGAGACTCAGGTATGGATAACAAATTGAAAATTTCTTTGGGAATTCTGTCAATTATGCTACTGGCTGTGATCACCGGATGTGTAAATAATCCGAATGAACCCCAGTCTGTGAGCTTGACAGATGTTGATACGGTAACTACAACACAAACTCCACAAACTGATGATACACTTGAAATTGGAGTTGCAGCGATGATTTCCCCTAAAAATACTCTGAATACTTATCAGGATCTTGTGAATTATATCGGAGTAAAAATGGGAAAAAAGACCAAGATGGTACAGAGAGCAACTTATGATGAAATGAACCAGCTCGTCGAGAATAAAGAAGTGGTTGCTGCATTTGTCTGCGCTGGTCCTTATGTCGATGGACATGAAAAATTCGGGATGGAACTCCTGGCAGTGCCTCAAATGTATGGTGAAACTGTCTACTACTCTTATATTATTGTACCTGCAGACAGCACAGTAACAAAGTTTGAACAATTAAAAGGAAAAAAATTCGCATTCACTGATCCAAAATCCAACACCGGTAAGTTAGTCCCTACATACGAAGTCGGCAAATTGAATGAAACGCCGGATACATTCTTCAAAGAATATATTTTCACGGGCAGTCACGACAATTCAATAGAATCGGTTTCCAAGAAACTGGTTGATGGCGCAGCAGTTGACCACCTGATATATGAATTTATCAAGAAGACAAACCCGAATTTCACATCAGGAACTAAAGTTATAGCTAAACTGGGACCCTTTGCTATGCCTCCGGTCGTCACGCACCCGGGTACTGACGCGGCTCTAAAACAGCAGATCAAGTCAATCCTCCTTAATATGGACAAGGATCCGGAAGGAAAGAAAATACTCGATCAGATCGCAATTGAAAAGTTCACTACGATCGACGATTCTGCCTATGCCTCTGTCCGGAAGATGTCAGAATGGGAGAAAGCCAGCAAGGTGTAGGAATAAAGTATACTTTAAAAAATAATAGACAGGTGAAAATATATGAATCTTAGAACCAAGTTCATAGCAGTCATCGTAGGCATAACCCTGGTTCTGGGATTCATTACAATTCTTTTTGTTAATAGTTCCATGTCCGAAGCTGTTTTGAAAGAGTTCCAGCTGAGGGGAGAATCCATATCAAGACATGTCGCCCAGGAAAGCGCCGACAGCATCCTGACACAGAACATTCTTGACGTTCAGCATTTGATAGAAAATACAAAAAAGACCGAGCCTGATGTTGTTTACATATTTGTTGTCTCTTCAGATGGAGAAGTGCTTGCCCATACATTTGAGCAGGGATTTCCCACGCAATTACTGAACTCAAACACACTCAAAGGAAACCAGGAAGATAATATCGTACAAATAAAGACCGAAACAGGTGTTATTCACGACTTCGCGTATTCGATCTCAAATGGAAGACTTGGAACGGTAAGGGTGGGCATATCAGAAGAATATATCAGGCAGACTATCAATAATTTCATAATTGGAGTAATTTCAATAATATTCATGGTATTGATACTGGGCTCAATATTAGCATATTTTATCACAAATAAAATTGTCAAATCAGTGATGGATCTCCAGGATGCATCCGAAGAAATAGGAAAAGGTAATCTGACAGCCACGATAGAAATCAATTCAGATGATGAGATCGGTCAACTTGCGTCGAATTTCAGTAAAATGACCCGGAATTTGAAGGACGCCCTTGAAAAGACACAGAAATCGGCTGTTACCGTGGCTTCAACTGCCAGTGAACTTTTAAATTCAAGCGACGAAATGAAATCTTCTGCTGAACAGATATCCCGCACAGCACAGGAACTGGCTTCAGGTATAAGCCAGCAGTCCTCTAAGATCGCTGATGTAAACAAGACGATGAAGGAGATGTCACTTGGTGTACAACAGGTTACATCTAATGTTCAGAAGGCATCTGAAAGCGCAACCGGCGCCACAAAAACAGCACAGGATGTAGGAAAGAGATCAAGCGATGTATCTGGAAGGATATCAGAGATAAAAACAACAGTTGATAACTCAGCCAGATTAATTAAAGAGCTTGATGTCAAATCACAGAAGATAGGCGAGATCATAGATGCAATAACAAATATAGCGGATCAGACGAATCTTCTTGCGTTAAATGCTGCAATTGAAGCAGCCCGTGCCGGGGAGTATGGCAGGGGATTCGCGGTAGTGGCTGATGAAGTCCGAAAACTCGCTGAGGAATCAAGGAAGGCAGCATCTCAGATATCCCAGCTTGTAATAGAAATCCAGAAGGGGACGAAAAATGCTGTGGAAAGTATGGAGATTGGTACAAGGACGGTCAAAGACGGAACCATGGCAATTGAAGAAACCGTATCGTCAATCAGTGGCATAATCAAATCAACCGGTGAAGTAGCTGTCAGGATGCAGGAGATTTCTGCGACAACTGAGGAACAGTCAGCATCAATCGAAGAGGTAACGGCTTCGATCGATGAAGTGGCTAATATTAGTCAGCAATCGGCAGCTGCAACCGAAGAAGCTTCAGCAGCGGCTGAACAGCAGTCTGCAATGATGGATAAGCTGTCAAAAGCGGCAAAGCAATTGGCAGGGTTATCGAATGAATTACAGGCTGAAGTTGCGAAATTCAACATAGGATATGCAGTTACGGATAATCAGGATGGATTTATCAAGCAGCAATCAGAACCATCAGTTGATCAACATTAATTGATTTCTTACATTGGGTTAAGTCGGTTCAATAATCAGGAATCGATCAGATCTTGTCTCTTTTTGTTCTATTTAGTTCATCTGACATGTAAATCCGGTCGAACAAAATCACATACTTTTTAAACAAGGACGGAAATTTACAGAGATATCAATAAAAAAGAGGGACGAGATGACATTAAATGTAAATTTGATAACTGGAAGAACAATTAATCAGGGAGTAACTATTGAAAATAAGACCTCTTCTGATTATCAGGAAGCAACTGCATACTGTGAATTGAATCCTAAAGATGCCGGGCAACTCGGCAAGCCGGGAAGCAATATAAAAGTCAAGACACCACATGGCGAAGTCGTTGTGAAATTGAAAGAAAATAAAGGCAACCCGGATGGTCTTGCCTTCATTCCCATGGGACCATGGGCTAACGCTGTTGTCGATCCTGATACCAAAGGCTGCGGAATGCCTGGGTTCAAGGGGATCCCTGCACAGATAGACGCTACGGGAGAAAAGGTACTTTTAATGAAAGAACTGATAGCGAGGTACAAGTAATGACAATAATAACCGATGCTCTGTGCCCGTTTTGCGGATGCACGTGCGATGATATCACGGTCGTTGTTGAGGATAATAAGATAACAGATGTGAAGCATGCGTGTAAGATCGGATATTCCAAGATAATGGGGCACCACAGGATAGAAGCTCCGATGATGCGCACTGATAAGAAGGGCGAGTTCAAAGAGGTCTCATATGATGAGGCAATAGAGGCTGCCGCGCAGATGCTTGCAGGATCAAAAAGACCGCTTCTTTATGGATGGGCTTCTGCCCTATGCGAAGTACATAAAAAAGGCATACTGCTTGCAGAAGAACTCGGCGCGATAATAGATAATACTGCTACTGTTTGTCACGCTCCGTCCACGCTTGCAGTGCATGAGAAAGGTTTGCCGTCAGCCACTCTTGGCCAGGTAAAGAACAGGGCTGATGTCGTTGTGTTCTGGGGCAGCAATCCCGTGCATGCCCATCCCAGGCACATGGGACGGTATTCTGTATTTGCAAAGGGATTTTTCAATGAAAAGGGGAGACGCGGGCGAAAGGTCATTGTGGTCGATGTCAGAAAGACCGAAACAGCAGCTATGGCTGATGAATACATTCAGGTGCAGCAGGGAAGCGATTACCTTATTATTTCAGCGCTTCGGGCGATACTTGCCGGACAGGCGGCTGTAGTGCCTGATGCAGTTGGCGGGGTCCCGAAAGAGCAGCTTGTGAAACTTGTGGATACATTAAAGGCTGCAAAGTTCGCAGCGATTTTCTTTGGTATGGGGCTTACCCAGAGCATATCAAGATACAAGAATATCGATAATGCCATCTCCCTTACAACTGAATTGAACTCATTTACAAAATGCGTCATCACTCCGATGCGAGGGCACTACAACGTGACCGGTTTCGGGCAGGTATGCGCATGGGAGACAGGATATGGGACAGCAGTTGATTTTTCACGGGGTGCACCGTATTATAATCCGGGCGAAACCGCTGCGAATGACGTGCTTTTGAGGAAAGAGACGGATGCTGCGATGATAATAGCAGGCGACGCAGGCGCGCATTTCCCGGCAGATTCAGTGCGGCAGCTTGCAAGGATACCGGTTGTACAGATCGACCCGTACTGGAATCCCACGACAGAAGTGGCAAATGTGGTGATACCTGTTGCAATATGCGGCGTTGAGGTCGAGGGAACGGCGTACAGGATGGATGGTGTCTCGCTCAGGTACAGAAAAATGATAGAACCCACACATCCTACAGATATTGAGATACTTGAAAAGATCACTGAACGGGTCAGAGAGATAAGAGGTGATTAAAATGGAGCTGATAATAAAGAACGCAGCGTTATTTGATCCGAAGAACGGGATCAAAGGCGATAAGACGGATATTTGTATTAAAGACGGCAAGGTCGTGGGCAGGGTTGGCAGCGGCGCAAAGGTCATTGATGCAGGCGGCAGGCTAGTGATGCCCGGAGGCGTTGATGCGCACTCACACATAGCTGGAGCAAAGGTAAACGTGGGAAGGCTCATGCGTCCTGAGGATACCAGGATCGGCATCAAGCCAAGGACAAAGATCACAAGACCCTTTACAGGTTACACAGTCCCCAACGTCTATGCAATGGGATACCGCTATGCACAGATGGGTTATACCACTGTCTTCGAGGCGGCGCAGGCTATAATGAAAGCCCGCCACACTCATGAAGAACTTGAGGAGATCCCAATTATAGATAAAGGCGCGCTCACTCTTTTCGGGAGCAACTGGCCTACGATGGATTTCGTGCGCGAGAAGGATATGGATAAGTTAGCTGCATATGTAGCATGGGGTCTGCTTGCTTCAAGAGGGTTCGGCGTCAAAGTGGTCAATCCGGGCGGGGGCGAGATGTGGGGTTATGGAAAGAACGTCACAGGACTTGATGATGTAGTTCCGAATTTTGATGTCACACCAAGAGATATTATTGTCTCGCTGATGAAGGCCAATGAGATGCTGGGACTGCCGCATTCAGTGCATCTCCACTGCAACAACCTTGGAAAACCAGGAAATATTAAGACAACACTTGCCAGTATGGAACTTGCCAACCAGGTCAAAGCAAGTAAGGACAGGCAGGTGCTCCATGTAACGCATGTACTTTTTAATGCGTGGGGGGGTACGAATTGGGGGGACATGGAATCAAAAGCAGACGAAGTAGCCAATTTCCTTAACAATAATGAGAACGTTACTATTGATATGGGTCAACTCATCTTCGGGAGCGCTACAACCATGACGGCTGACGGACCTATGCAGTATGCTAATGCGAAACTGCTGCATGCAAAATGGGGTAACGGTGATGTGGAGCTTGAAGATGCATCAGGTGTGGTGCCTATCTTTTACGTCAAGCAGATATCTGTCCACGCGATCATGTGGGCTATAGGACTTGAACTTGCGCTTCTCACAAAAGACCCGTACAAGGTACTGCTCACCACAGACCACCCCAACGGCGGTCCGTTCGTGAACTATCCTGAGGTCATGGCTCTCCTTATGAGTAATAAGAAGCGGCAGGAAGAGATCAAGACAGTCCATGAAGCTGTACATAAGAGGACAAAGCTCCCGGGGATTGACCGCGAACTTGACTTTAACGATATAGCGATAATGACCCGTGCAGGCTCAGCAAAGGTGCTTGGGATATCTGACACCAAAGGACATCTCGGTGTGGGTGCAGACGCTGATATTGCCATATATGATATCATACCCGACCAGATCGATCCATCTGTCGAGCATGCGAAGGTAAAGAGCGCATTCCAATCCGCAGCTTACACCATCAAAGGCGGCGAGGTCGTGGTGAAGGACGGACAGATAACAGCCACCCCGATGGGAAAGACATACTGGGTGGATGCGTCAGTGCCGCAGGAGCATACAGAAGTCATGATGAAGGACATAAGGAACAAATTCAAGAACTATTACTCCATCGGTCTTGCGAACTACATGGTGCAGGATGCATACCTTACGCATCCGAAAGTCGTAAAAGCCGGAGTAATCCCTGTGGAGGTGAGCTAAAATGCAGACAGTTACGATCAAGCCAAAAAAGGATATCAAAATATCGGTCGAGGCTGAGAACATTTCCCCTGATAAATTTGCGGGATTGTCTGAAAAGGACATACAGTCCCTAGAAGCATATCTTGGGAACCAGAAGACCACGCTGGGTGAGCTTTTTTCGATAAAAGTGGAAGGTTCTGGCGCGGTTGCCGATACAAAAATAGTCATGGAAGGCAACTTCTCACGCGTAAAGAGAATAGGAGAAGGTATGACAGCAGGTCTTATCATGATAAAAGGGAACGTGGACATGCACCTTGGCGCGAAGATGAGCGGGGGAAAGATCACGTTATCCGGCAACGCGGACTCATGGGCAGGAAGGGAGATGAAAGGCGGAGAGCTAATCATCGAAGGAGATGCACGCTATTACCTTGGCGCAGGATACCGCGGTGAGACATGCGGCATGAGAGGCGGCAAGATAACAGTTATGGGCAACGTGCTTGATTTCCTTGGCGAACACATGTGCGGCGGCGAGATAATTGTTAAGGGAAATACCGGTATTCTTCCAGGTCTCTCAAACAATGGAGGCAAGATCGTTATCGGTGGCAACACGAGCAGACCAGGCAGCGAGATGGCAAAGGGCACGATAATAGTCAACGGAAGCGTGGCTGAGATGATGCCTGTATATAAGGCAGAAGGAACGGAAGCCGTGGACGGAGTGACGTATAAGAAATATACGGGTGATGTCATCGTAGGTGGAAAGGGTGTGCTTTATATAAAGTAATTTAAAAATCCAACAACTAACTCGTACGAACTCGATACGAACTCACGCTACTGGAGTTCGTTTCAGTTCGCATTAGTTCGTTGTTTCTCTATGCTTTTCATGTTCATTTATGAACCGCTGTTCATACCTGACTCTGTGGCAGATGATGATGATGAAAACGGACTCTCATAGAGAAACCATATATAAAAGGAGTTTACTACATATCAATACCAATATTTTGATACCGCATTAATAGCGGAGAACCTGCGATGAAATTCTCCACGAATGAAAAAAGACTGCTGATGGTATTGATAGTAGCTCTTGCTATTTCACTTGGTATAGTGCTCACATCAGCTTTTTATCCTGGAAGCCATTCACTATATCTTAATAAAAATGCCACCACACTACCCACGTCTGCAGCTGAATTTTGCGTAAAGTGCCATCAGGCGAGGGTTGCAAGCGTTGATGCAAGTGTGCACAGGAACGCAGGGTGCATCTGCCACGGGTATAACCCGAACCTTACAGCGCAGTACAATGTCAACCTGGCGCATAACCTGACGAAGGACATATACTGTACCAACTGCCATTCGGGTTATGATGTAGCAACAGGCGCCATAGATATACACAGCGGGATGAGCGGTTTGAACCAGTCTGCGCATTATATATTGCAGAAGGGGGATAGGGCAGGGGCTTACCTGAGGGCGAAGCAGTTCTTTGCCAATATATCGGGGGGATAGATAATTATGGAAGCTAAAAAACTGATCCTCTATTTGATGCTGATATCATCTATAATAGCTGTGTTTTCCCAGACACCAATGATGAAGGCTATGGGGAGGGGCGTTGAGCATACTTTCGTTAGCGGCAGGAATGTGGACTGTGTGGAGTGCCACAGATTTGATGCCTATATGGACATGAATTCATCGCAAACGCTGGTGCTTGATGCGCACAAGAGGGCTGCGGCGAATAAGAATTATACTACCTATCTTCAGGTCGGGGGGATAAGCTATGACCCGTCAGGGATAATATATACAAACGTGGATAGCGATAACAACGGGACGAGTGATACATGGGTGTGGAATGGTTCAGTATGGATCTATAATAACATATTCAGATTATACGACCTTGATCTTGACCAGAATGGGGTTATCGATGGAGCAGAGACCTGCAAGCTTTGCCATAACCTTGAATTGATGGGCGTGAGCACGACAGTAAGCGAAGTTCATACAGTGGGTACGAGATACTGTGATGATGACAGGTGTCATGGGAACCGGGGTAAGCAATACAATAGTTATCTTCTGTTCACTGAGGGGAGAAATGATTTGACCGGCACTGGAAGGATCATAAGTAACAACTCTGTACATGGAAGTTTCTATAATATCGCAGCAGGCACCGACTCAAATAACCCCTATTTTTTTCATTCATATGGAGTGGCGCCTGGCAATGCTGTTTCAGGTAATATTATGAATGTATCCATGAGCCCCTATATTTGCCTGGGTTGCCATTCATATATGAATGTTAGCGGGAACATCACTTCAGGTAATCAGTTCAACCATTCCAGCCCCAATCCCCCAAGAGGAAGGTACACCTGAAGCTGGCAAAATGATTATATGCTATCAGTACAATTTGAAAGCATGAAAATAAGTGTTATCTTGCTGGTTTTTCTTATCATTTTCAGTTCAGGCTGCCTAGATAAATATTTAGTTAAGGAAACAGTACTTACTGTCAACTATACGCTGGAAGGGAATGGAAACAAGTCGGTCATAAAGGATATTAAGATATACCATGAGGAAGTGGCTATCGGGCAAGCCCCGAAAGATGTGCAGCCTGCCGAATTTCCAGCGACCAGCGTTGTAGTAGTCCAGAAAATGAATATAATAAGCTACATGAGTGGAAAGGACTATAAAGGGCCCGGGCAGTATGAACACAGAGTGGGATTCGAAAAAGAGCCTGATCGGAACGAGCCTATTAAAGTGCAGATAACTCTCTGGGACGAGAATGCCAGATATAAACTTGCAATCCAGGCAGTCTTATATAACTGGACAGTTTCAAAATGACACAAAGCCGAAACAAAACGTTTAAATATCATTGGCTACTATGATTAATTATACCCAAATTAACCCCAAATTAGGGTAAATGGATAGGAAAGGAGGTGAAAAACAATGAACAATATGGGAAAAATAACTTTAATAATGGTAGCTGCCGTAGCAATTGGTGCATTTGCACTTCCGAGCATGTTATCAGCCGGTGGTATCAGCCACGATTACGTGAATGGTACTAATGTCGACTGCGCCAAATGTCACAAAACAGGTGACACAATAGCTAATGCTATTGCAGGTTCAGATACGGCGTTGTACGGTCTCGCCGCTGGTGGAGACCCTGATGGTTTGAATGCAAAATCCGCCGATGGATATGTAAAAGGTGATACAATCCATGGTAATATGGTAAACAGTCTGTAAAGGATGCCATGAACTCACTGGACTTGGTACTGGTAATACATTATCAGCGAATACCCACACCAAGGTATCATATCCAAGCTGTGTAACCTGTCATGGACACGTAGTCAATCAGGAATACGGTATTCCTACAAGCACAGATGTCCATAGCGACTTCCAGGTTTCTGCAAATGGCATAGATCAGGATGCACCATGCATCGGCTGCCACACAGGAAGCGCGGTTGTTGGTACTATCACATACAACATGAATAGAGCGACAGCACAAGTTTCCGGTTTGACATTCGGTTAAGCAAAAAGTTGAACAAAATTATGTGGCATTCATTGCCACACTTTTTTTTTATAGATATTATTTAGGGTTCCAGAAAGCATTTGATTTTATCATATCATGCTCCTCTGTTCCATGGCAATCAAAACAGGTGACTTTCTTATAATCCTCCTTGTGGCATCTGTTGCAGAAGAATTCGGGGTGGTTTCCTGACATAACGGTATGGCACACATAGTCGCAAGAAGGTTTGATGCGATGGGAGAAATGGCATTCAGTACATGTGCCGTTAATGCTGTGTCTGGATAAGCTGTAACTTGCAATATAATATTCTTCCTCATGGCAGGGTTTGCATGTTTCCATCGGAAGAACGCCTCGGAACCTGTCAGTATAATTCAGTGGAATACCGGGAATACTGGGTAGGTGTGCATCTTTATGGCAGTTGAGGCAGAGAGTATTATCCCACTTATCCTCACCATGCCCTGTGTGGCATTTAATACAGGAAGGGATTTCAAAACCTGTACCATGGCATTCGAAACATGACCTGTTAATATGAGGTCCATTTGGGATTATGCTGGCATTCATCGTGGTTACCTTCAACGAGGGCGAAGTGTGTGCCCAATGGCAATTTTTGCAATCTACCGTATCCTCAAAAGAATGTCTCGAATCACTCATTGCATGGCATCTTCTGCAGTTCACATCCAGCGTGGCATTGATCTCACCGGGTGTTGGGGAAAAGCCCTCAAAAGGGAGAAACCTGGTGAGAACGATCATCTTTAAAATCATATCTCGTGACTCCTTCATACTATTATTCGTGTGGCATTGTAAACAGGTAAGTTTGTGTTTGCCGATGATCGAGCCCGATCCAGGGTTTTCGAAAGAGGCTTCATACGTTACCATTTTATGGCACAGCTTACATGAGCCAGGTCCTTCAATACCCTGGTTGAACGAAAAAGCAACAAATACTGCTCCTAGAAGAAAAATCAAAGATAAGAGTATAAAAATCAGCTTATTCTTTTGTTCAATCAGCATTTTTTTCATGTGCCTGATCAATCCATTGTATGAGGTTAACTTTATCTGTCCTGAAAACATATATCTTTTTATGCTTCAGTATATTTTTATAGGGGCATTAAGCATTTGCCTTTTTATGCTTTTTTTACTTTTCAATAAGAAATATCCAGCCCCAGGATTTCTTCTCAGGGCAATATCGCGAGATCAAAGGAAAAATCGGACTGAGCTTTACATGGGATATTTCCGGGAGCATAAACAAAGCAAGACGAGCAGGAGTCTTTTATTCCAGATGCTCCCCTGGATATTTGTTCTGTTACTTGTGTCCATACTTCAATTTCAGTTTATTTATTTTGGAGCAGTGCTTTCCGGCAGCATGGAGCCTATATTTTATAAAGGAGATCTTGTGCTAATGCAAACCTATGACAAATCACCTGTTGTAGGGGATATTGTGATGTTCGGTAAGACTGATTTAAGTGCGCCTGTAACTCACAGAGTCATTAGTGTGAGAGAAAATGGGAGGCTTGTAACCAAAGGAGATGCTAATAAAGTGGAAAATCTGCAAGATATAGACCAAAAAACCATCATAGGAAAGGTCTTATTGATAAAAGGGAAACCAATTATCATAAAATCGGGAGGTGCGGTTGCAAAACCAGAGGAAGCAGGTGAATTTAAGCTTGCATCAAGAGTCAGAAGTGAATCAATAATGAGTGAGAATTTCAATCGGGTCCGCACACTCTATCCAATGATACTCTTCTTTGGAACAATATTCTATTTCTTTATTCTGATAGACAGCAGAACGGAATCCAATCGCAGGTTTAACAACAAAGGCAGGAATGGCTTCAAGAACAAGCATTGAAAGGATATAGAAAAAATTATTTATTTCGAGGACATTTACGAAAGTAATGGGCAAGAAAAAAGAAATATTTTGTTTATTGATAATTTTTCTTATCGCATTTGGACTCAGGTCGTTATCTTATGGCAGAGTTTTTGGTGAAAGCAGTCTTCACTTCCTTGATCCGGATTCATACTACCATTTGCGTGGAATCGTATATATTGTTCAGCATTTCCCAAATTATCTAGTCTTCGATTCTTATATCTATTATCCATCCGGTTTTCCTCTTATATGGTCCCCATTATTCGACATGCTGGTCGCTTTTTTAGCCATTCTCGCCGGTTTAGGAGATCCTTCGGTATCCAGGATAGAAGAAGTAGCTGCATTTTTTCCTGCAATAATAGGTGCATTAACTGTAATTCCAGTATATTTTCTTATTAAAAATATTTTTAATAAATATGCAGGGTTTATTAGCGCTTTTCTGCTTGCAATAATGGTTGCACATATCTACAAGACTCTGCTTGGATATGCAGACCATCAAAGCCTCAATATGTTCCTATCCATATTGATTTACACATTCTTTATTCTTGCATTAATTGAAGGCAGAAGGTGTTCAGATAAATACAGATTATTTTCCATTATTGCAGGAATTATTAGTGGTTTGGCTCTTTTTGGATGGGCCGGGGCACCCATATATATGTCATTGATAGGAATATTCGCCTTGCTGCAATCTATTATGGATCAAAGGAAAAAAGTTTCTTCTAATTATCTGGTCAATGCAGGTATAATAACCTTCTTAATTGCTCTACTGACATCAAGCATGCTTCAGATAGTAGTATTTGGAAATCTTGAACGAATACTGCTCCAGTTGATACTTACTTCAGCTTTTCTTTTTGAATTTATTCTGATAAGTCTTATTTCGAAAATTATTGAGAAAAAAAAGATGAACTGGAAAGTGTACACACTTACATTTGTTGGAATAATACTATTTATTGCAGCTTTGGTCGTATCTATTTACCCAAATCTTAAGCGGGATATTTTATGTCACAAAAGAATCCAATTGCATTCTATTAACAATACAGGAAACCCAATCCTTGTTTGAAATAGGAGAAACAATGCTGATAGCACCATGGAATCTGTTTCATCTTACATTATACACTGCTCTTCTTGGTCTTGGGCTCTTAATATCTAAAAAGTGTAGAGATTCAGAAATGGGTCTATTTGTGATCATATGGTTCATTTATTCACTGATCCTGGCGTATTATCAGGCAAGATTTTCAGTCGAAATGACGTTTCCAATAATAGCGCTCAATGGTTATCTTATCTCAAATATAAAAAGTTATATTGATAATATCCCCTTAAAAGAAAGATGTAATCTGACCAGTGATAACCAGAAACGCATAGTGACAGGAGCTATTATTTTATTAATAATTGCACCGGGAATACTTGCCCTTACATTAATTAAGGATAATCCAAATTTGAACGACCCGATAGACTATTATGATACATGGCAATGGATGAAAGAAAACACCCCTAAAACGGATTATTATGCTAATCCTGCACAGCAACCTGAGTATGGAGTAATGAATTTCTGGAGTTATGGAAATGGCATAATCTACTATGCTCAGAGACCAGTGATCGCAAATAACTTTCAGATAGGCATACTTGAATCATCAAAATTTTTCACAGAAACGGATGAACAAGAATCAAATAAATTATTGGAAAAATTCAATTCCAGATACATTTTCAGCACCCCGCTTAATCCTTATACTTACAGGGATATGCTGATGGTAGCGGACGGGTGCACGAGAAACGAAAGTTTCTATCGCATTATTCCGTTCAAGATTTATTTTAATTCAATGCTCATAAGACTTCATCTTGCTGATGGGAGGGAAATTACCAAACGTAATGTTACGAATACACCACTTGAACATTACAGGCTTATATATGAATCAAGAAACATGGAGCTAATGGAAGATTCTGCCGTAAGTAGAGCAAAGGTATTTGAATATGTCAAAGGTGCGTTGATAACAGGAAAAGCCCCTTCAGGCAACATTAGCATGATGGTGAAAATTGGCACCAATAAAGGAAGGATATTCTGGTATAATCGAACGATAATTTCAAATGGCACGTTTAACTTCATAGTGCCTTATTCAATAGATTCTCCATATAAAACAAGAGCAATTACTCCCTATATATTTTCATTGAATAATCTGAATAAAACAGTCTATGTTTATGAGAAGGATATCAATCAAGGTAACATGATCGAACTGAATTTTATTGAAGCTAATGAGAGCTAGATATGAAATATGCCATATTCAAATAGTGTTTTGAAAGAGGGTATTTTAATAACAATTCTCGGTTTTGCGGGAATAATCCGTAGTATACAGGCTTTTCCAGAAGCAGGACCCATGATAACAATTATGCTTTATACGTTGCTGCCTATTTTTTTCGTAATTGCCATAATCGGAATCAGGATTATTATATATGAAATCAATTCAATGAAAAAGAAAACTCACAATTAAGAAAATTGATCATGAAGCAGCAAACAATTAAAATGAATCGTAATATATTTGATTCAAATCAAGTTCCAATAATTTTATTTTTCGTTTCTCTATTTATTTTCATTAGTTTTGCAGGAACTCGATTATTTTTTTCGGATGAAGGTGTCATCTTAGACCAATTTTATAATCTGATCAATGGTTCATTAGCGATAAAGATTGCCAAGATAAATACAGCAAAAGGGATCTTTTTTCTAATCGGGGATAACCTCTATGGAATGTTCAGCTATTCGTTACTTATTTTATCATTACCAGTCTATTATTTTTTTCGGCTGATAAATTCTCTATTCGGCGCACATTTTTTTATGCTCCAGTTATGGGCATTGAGTGGCGGAATCACCACTTATATTATTGCTAAAATATATCATAAAAAACATTCAAAAGCCATTGGAATAATTACATTTTTCATTCTGTTTTTAGCCAATTTATTTTTATTTAAACCCATTTATTTTCCTAAATGGGGAGAACTATTATCCATAGAGTTTGTCAATATTTTAATTTCATCTTTTCTTGTTGTATTTGTTTATCTGTTATTTAAGAATTTTTTCAATGATAAGATTGCTATTTTTTCATCTATATTTATAATAATTGCCACTCCTATTCCATTTTATGCGATCACTTTGAAACATCATAATCTTGCTGTATTTCTAACCGTGTTAACATTCTATTTATTTTGTAAATTTATTGAAAAAAATGATAATAAATATATCTATTTTGCCTACCTTGTTGCAGGACTTTGCACATGGACCAGAATCCTGGATGGTGCAGCACTACTGATTTCTCTTGTCATAACAGATATTATTTTTTTAAGGCGCGGTTTAAAAAATTTACTTATTACTTCAGTGATGATGATATTTTCAATGTTACCTTTTTTTATTTTTAATTATTTGTACCCGAGCAGCCCTTTTTTAATCACAGAAACTTTTCCACTGGCTGATAAATCAATCCAATTACCTACAGCAAAAGATTTTATTTCACTTGAAGAGAGTCCGAGTATAATTGCTAAACAGGCTGAACTTCAAGATAGACTTGGTTTTGAGTGGGGTGAAAAAATCAAGGGGGATTTGTTTGAAATATTTGGAAATATAACGATATTAAAATTTAATAACACATTTGGTATTTTTTTGGTAAGCCCGTTTATAGTAATATCACTGGCTTTTTTATTGGACAGAAAGAAGAATAAATTAAAATTAAATGTAATAGATAAATTTTTTGGGTTATTTATTATTACATTTATTGTATTATACAAAAATTCATTACCTTCAATATTATCGGACACCCCTATGGTTCTTGAATACAGGTATTTGTTAGTTCTATATATAATATTATTTTATTTTGCTTTAAGAATAGATAAACTAAGGGAATTAATTGATAAAAATCTAAAAAATATACTCCTATTAAGCATTAGTATTTTATTATTTTTTTTAATTTATTTCATTATAGGATTTCCTATATCTTTTTTAGATATTGTTCCAATTGGCACTAATAACCTTGATTGTATCATATTCAACATGCTTTTTAATTTTATATGAACGTATAGGAGAATTGGATCGAATATTAACAACATTTCTCGTGGCTTTGTCTATTGCTGAATCTATGTTCTTTCTCATTTTCTATTATTGGATCGTAAGCATGACATATATATCACCCTCCCAAAACCTAACGATAGTGCCCATTATGGGTAATATTTTAAAATGGATGTACCAATTTATTTTATAAAGAATTTTGCCCACAACTTATCGAAAACTTTATTAATAAAATCAACAGTCAACTAACTAATGTAAATTAAGGGATAGGATTAAATGAGGGAAGTAATAAAATTAAGTAAAATAGAACAAAAAGGCTTAAACTATGCAAGAATCTCTTTTCTTACAATAATACTTATTTTGGGCTCTGCTTTGATAATAGTAGTATTTGGTGGAAATGAATCAGGTTATTCCGGGGTCACTAAGGTATGTATCTCTTGTCATAATGATTCGGACTTCCCAAACGATACCAATGGCGATCAAATATTTGCACCATTCAAACGTCCGCATAATGATAGCGTTATGTGTGAATCTTGCCATATTGATAATCCACATAAAGTTGCTTTTATACAGGCAGATGGTACTTATGGAACAAGGTCGACAGCAGCTTCATGTCCTGAATGCCACCAGAGAGGAATTCCGAACAATGACAATTTTACAAAGGCACCCAGAATAATAGGTACGTTGAGCCACAGTTCCAAAATCTTGAATGGTTCTATATGCGGGAGCTATTGGAACAATACAGAGCCAGCAACAGCATGCATATATTGCCATGATAATACGACACATAACGTCACAGCTTTTGGTAGAATACTTCAATGGTCTCCCAATTATCAGAAATATGGGGAGATGGTTGGCTCTTTTACATGTGCTGCCTGCCATTATAAAGGAGACGCCAATTATAGCAGGATGAACTCTACCTTTACGGAGGCAGGATTACCGATACCTCCAGAGATAACGAATGGCACTAACTGGAATGGGACATATTATCAATATTATAATCATTTATTTGATACTTACGATGATCATAAATGTGCATCTTGCCACGGCTCTCTTTTATCAATAAACGCTAACCTGAGCGAATTCGTTCATAACGTGGCCAAGGCGTCAGGAGAAGAATGTATAGGTTGTCATACTTCACCTGCAGGTATTTATCCTCCCATTGATTTAGCATCATTCGGTGAGCATCGGAATGTCAATAATACTGATGGACAGGATAACATAACAAACAAAGATTGCATGACATGTCATTATAATACATCTAACATGAGCAATGTTCTTACATATGCCTGCACAGAATGCCATATGGACGGCAATTTCTCTGCCCCGATCATTGCCAATCACAAACCACCAAAGACTTACACTACCCCGAAATCTGGTTATGGAGTAAATACATCAGCATATTGTTCCATATGTCACAACAACAGTATCAATGCATATAATTATTCAATAAATGCGAGCGTAGGACATTATGGTACGAACTCATCTCTCATGAAACCCACAGTGAATACTTCACCAGTTCCAGTAAATGGTTTTGTGAATCCATCCGATGCCGCAGCATACAACAAGCCTTGCAACAACTGCCACAATCCTCCGAACACAAGTTATGGTGCGCCAACGGACATCACAAATGCCCATACATCTCAGGGAACATGCAACCAGTGCCATGTAAATGCAAATGCCGATACCCTGCATAATGGTTCATTAAGAATGCCTGTAACATTTAGCTGTATAGAATGCCATACGATTTATGCAGATCAATATAAGGCGCCCAATTTGACAGATACAAACCATGAAAGTTATGATTGCAGTACAAATTGTCACGGTGCAGATTACGGAACATCAGGACAATTTGATGTACTGCAGGACCATGGATATGATATGCTATATACCACTTACAGTAATGTACCCACAACTGATGTTGTATCTCTAAACGGTATTGCATCACCGGCATCACTGAGCGTTCCAAAAGGGACTGTTGTAAGGATAACCTCAAGAATAAAGGATTTCTATTTAGATATAAACACAAAGGCAAGCAGGGTTCGTGGAGCAGAGTACTATTATGGCAAGACTCCCGTAACTGATCCAGGACCTGGAAAAGGAATACCGATGTCCGCTTCTGACGGAATGTTCAATGCATCCAATGGAGCTTGGGAGAGTATCAATGGGACCCTTGATACAAGTGATTTATCTGAAGGAACATATACAATATATGTCCGTGGAATGGATATAGGGAAACAGTGGAGCAGTGTGAAGAGTGCCACGCTAATTGTTACAGTGGCAATGGGATATATTAACGGCAAAGTGACGAGCGGAGTTTCGCCTACATCTGGAGCTTTAATCTCAGTCACTGGCGCGAACACATACACATATACCAACGGTATCGGTGATTATTCACTGGAGATCGAGTCAGGGACTTATAATGTAACGGCAAGTAAGAGACCGGAATATTACGATAACACAACAACAGGTATTGTGGTCACTCCGGGCGATACGACGATCTGGGACTTCATACTAACGCTTAAACCAACAAGTAATATCACAGGTGCTGTGAGAAACGCGACAAGTTAATCCTAATATCTCAAATATTATCGGTAACTCCTGTGTTCAGGTGGCTGTTTTGCTTTAGATTTAACAACACCAAAACATTCCGGAATTCAGGATGAACAATTAATGGATGGATAGGAATGAAGAATGAGGCTATGATTATGATAATGAAGAAAAGCTATTTAAAACCTTAGACAAATGAGATGTGTTATAATTGAAAATGGATAGGTAGATATGCAGGAAGAAATAAGGGTAAAAAAATTACAGAGTACGATGAAAAATTCTATTTTTATAATTTTGATTATAGTTTTGTTTTTGAGCAGTGCAGCGAGCGCAGCGACCGTTACTTATCGATACTTGCCAAGCACAGGCGCAACTGTTGCCACAGGTGTAACAACAAATTTCAATTGTCCAACCACATATCCAACAACATACTCAATAGCACTACTCACAACATCATCCAGCGGTGGATGTGGTGCTACCAGACAATATGGCGATAATCTTGACCCTGCTCTTGATACGTTTTATAATACTGCTTATTCAGAGAATACACAAGTTACAGGTAATTGGGTTTTCGGTAGAATGAGAGATGGATCTACCGGCGGTGGAACTTTCACTTTCAGACTTATTTACATATATCCGAATGGAACAATAGTAACACTGCCAGGGACTCCAGCGACTCAATATGTTGGGGGTGGCAGCAGTGCTGACTACAATGTATCACTATCCGGTATGAGTGGCGTAGTTCCATCAGGAGCGAAACTTGGACTGCGTGTATCATTAACAGGTACAAGTACACAATTAAGGTGGTATGTGGGTGATACGGCTGCAACTGCCGGTAATGCTTCTGGTATTTTCGCTGTTACAGAAACTCCTGCTGGTGGTGCTTCTCCAACCTACAATATCTCCGGCTATATCACTAACAAATCCAGCGGTGTTCCCCTCAACGGCGCCACAGTTCAAACTAATACCAGTCTATCCACTACTACAAATTCACAGGGATACTATATCTTTTCAGGTTTATCAAATAGAACATATATTATTAATGCAACCCTGACAGGTTATGCGGTCAATTCTACAACGACAACTATCAGCGGCGCCAATAAAACTAATGTCAATATTTCATTATCCCCTGTACCGACTTACATTTTATCAGGTTATGTTAAAAATTCATCAAATGGCGCTGCGATATCAGGCGCTACCGTCACAACGAATACAACTCTGTCGACCTCAACGAATGGAGCAGGCTACTATAGTTTCACAGTGGGAAACGGCACTTATATTATTACTGCGAGCAGTACAGGCTATTCTGATAATTCCATAACAAGGACTGTAAATGGGGCAGCAGTGAGCAATGCGAATATCTCACTTACGCCGGTGCCACTATCGATAATAGGAAAAATATTTGTGGCGACCAACCGCTATGTTATTCTGGATGATCCTATATATAATGGAAAAACGGCACAGACAGCTGACAATTTTGATTTACCATTCAGTAATACCTGGACTACTAATAATTTATGGAGTGGTAATCAGACAAATATTACAGGATATGCTTTGTTGCTGGATATGAACGGTGTTCCAATTAAGGACACATCTGTTAATTTCACAATTAGAAACTGGAATGGTTTAGATTCAACAAACCTGACTTCTAACACAAATTCGAATGGGATTGCCAATTTTACTTTTTCGATGAACAATGAGACTTACTATGGCAGATGGTATGTAGATGCCAGGGCATCCGACAAATCGGATTCAACAGGATTTATCTATAACTGGTGGGGCTGTCAGTCTGGAGGAACCTGTGGATATAGTCATGGGAATACTCGCACAATAACTGTCAATTCGTCGAAACAGAATTCGCCTTATACTTTAGGCCGAGAAACTATAACCAGTAATGGAAACCATAATTGGGCAGCGAACGATAAAACATGTGTCGGATGTCATCGTTCGTATAGTGGGGTGGGGGGAGGGAATACATTCGATGGACAATCAAATAAGACATCTGATGTCCATAAAACGAATACATGTGTAACGTGCCATAGTACAGAAACTGTACATGATACTGACGCAGTCATAAAATCCTGCAGTGACTGCCATTCATTTGCAAACCTGACAAAAGAATATACCATGAATGGTTCACCTCTCAGAAGCAATTATTCAGGCATGGTTGCAGCATCAGGTCATAATCCTAATTCTACAATTCTTTGTATTATATGCCATGGACCATTCCACAATATAACCAAGCCGGATGAAACCTCGCGGTTTATTAACGATAATATTACAGAAGACAGTCAATGCCTGACCTGCCATATAACTTACAATAAACACAAAGGAAGCGTGAATTGCACTTTGTGTCACAGTCAGGATATTCACACAATACAGATATTTTCCCAGAGTGCCAGATATGTGAACAAGGGTAATACATATCAGGGCAATTGTACAAACTGCCACCAGAACGCTTCATTCTTAAATGCCCTTAAATCGGCCCCCAAGGCAGGCTCCTATCCAGGACCAAATGCACCTCAGGTACAAAATCCCCTTAACCACAGCAATGACATTCTTGCAGGGAAGAAGTGGAACGACAGCTACTGGATAAATGGTACAAACGGAACAGCTCAATTATCATCATGTGTATATTGTCACGGCTCAACCCAGCACTCACTCAGTGCACTCGGGAAGCCATATTTATTCAAAGGCAACAATGTTGTAAATTCAACTATTTCGACTACTACCTCCTGGTGCGCATCATGCCACTGGCAAGGCTACACAAACGGAACGAAATCGTATATGGATATGGTCAATGCTTTCCTGCCGCTTCTCGTGCCGCCTGAGATCACAGGGGATCCGGCATACGGCGCTCAGGGCAAGCCGGGTTTCTATAACCACTCCGGTTTTGCAATGAATGATGAAAATTGCGAGAGTTGCCATGGAAGCCTTAGCTCAAGTACCAGTATTACAGGATTAATGCACAACGTAGCCAAGGGAACAGCCGGAGGAGTGAATTGCACATCATGCCACAACATAGGGGGTGATGCAAAGCATGACGTTGACATAGCAAATATGGGTAACGGCGCTCATGCCAACCTTAACAATCGTTCACAATACACAGGCGGCAACATAACCAACAGGAAGTGCTGGGCATGTCACGGCACATTAAATGCAAACGGTTTTGCCAATGAAAGCAATCAGCCAGTGGGTTCACATAACACATCAATGTACAAGAACCCCAGAGGATGTTCCAACTGCCATAATAACACGCAGTCACTCAGCAACTTCAGCGCTCCCCAGGTAATAGAACACAGAGAAGGCGCTCTTGTAATCAAGACAACAGGCACAAGCTGTTCCCTGTGCCATAACAACAGCCTGACCCCGATCAGTGAAACAGACGGTTTCGGGATAACAAATTCCCGGAACGCCACTTCATCTCATTACCTGAAAGACGCGACCTCGAACCTGATGACACCCACAAATCACAGCAAGGACTGTACCTGGTGTCACATCACGAACACAAATAATGCCTCCTGGGGCACCCCTGTCAACCCGAATATAAACTTCAGTATTTTGCATACCGGCAAAGTGAATTCTGACTGCACGAATTGCCATGGCAATTTCAATCCAAATACAGTCAAACTCCACAATTCAGGAATAACCTCAGGCCAGGCAGGAGGAGTGAACTGTACCTCATGTCACGACATTGGCGGTTCCTCAGGCCACGACGTAGATATCTCCAGTATGAACATCGGTGCTCACTCCAACCTGAACAACAAGTCCCAGTACACCGGCGGCAACATCACGAACCGGAAATGCTGGGCATGCCACGGAACCTTGAACTCTAACGGTTATGCCAACGAAAGTAACCAGCCTGCCACAGATCATAACCAGAGCATTTTCCGGACACCCAGGACCTGCTCGGACTGCCATACCAATCTCCAGTCACTCAGCAACTTCAGCGCTCCCCAGGTAATAGAACACAGAGAAGGCGCTCCTGTGATCACGACACCAGGCACAAGCTGTTCCCTGTGCCATAACAACAGCCTGACCCCGATCAGTGAAACAGACGGTTTCGGGATAACAAATTCCCGGAACGCCACTTCATCTCATTACCTGAAAGACGCGACCTCGAACCTGATGACACCCACAAATCACAGCAAGGACTGTACCTGGTGTCACATCACGAACACAAATAATGCCTCCTGGGGCACCCCTGTCAACCCGAATATAAACTTCAGTATTTTGCATACCGGCAAAGTGAATTCTGACTGCACGAATTGCCATGGCAATTTCAATCCAAATACAGTCAAACTCCACAATTCAGGAATAACCTCAGGCCAGGCAGGAGGAGTGAACTGTACCTCATGTCACGACATTGGCGGTTCCTCAGGCCACGACGTAGATATCTCCAGTATGAACATCGGTGCTCACTCCAACCTGAACAACAAGTCCCAGTACACCGGCGGCAACATCACGAACCGGAAATGCTGGGCATGCCACGGAACCTTGAACTCTAACGGTTATGCCAACGAAAGTAACCAGCCTGCCACAGATCATAACCAGAGCATTTTCCGGACACCCAGGACCTGCTCGGACTGCCATACCAATCTCCAGTCACTCAGCAACTTCAGCGCTCCCCAGGTAATAGAACACAGAGAAGGCGCTCCTGTGATCACGACACCAGGCACAAGCTGTTCCCTGTGCCATAACAACAGCCTGACCCCGATCAGTGAAACAGACGGTTTCGGGATAACAAATTCCCGGAACGCCACTTCATCTCATTACCTGAAAGACGCGACCTCGAACCTGATGACACCCACAAATCACAGCAAGGACTGTACCTGGTGTCACATCACGAACACAAATAATGCCTCCTGGGGCACCCCTGTCAACCCGAACATAAACTTCAGTATTTTGCATACCGGCAAAGTGAATTCTGACTGCACGAATTGTCATGGCAATTTCAATCCAAATACAGTCAAACTCCACAATTCAGGAATAACCTCAGGCCAGGCAGGAGGAGTGAACTGTACCTCATGTCACGACATTGGCGGTTCCTCAGGCCACGACGTAGATATCTCCAGTATGAACATCGGTGCTCACTCCAACCTGAACAACAAATCCCAGTACACCGGCGGCAACATCACGAACCGGAAATGCTGGGCATGCCACGGAACCTTGAACTCTAACGGTTATGCCAACGAAAGCAACCAGCCTGCCACAGATCATAACCAGAGCATTTTCCGGACACCCAGGACCTGCTCGGACTGCCATACCAATCTCCAGTCACTCAGCAACTTCAGCGCTCCCCAGGTAATAGAACACAGAGAAGGCGCTCTTGTAATCAAGACAACAGGCACAAGCTGTTCCCTGTGCCATAACAACAGCCTGACCCCGATCAGTGAAACAGACGGTTTCGGGATAACAAATTCCCGGAACGCCACTTCATCTCATTACCTGAAAGACGCGACCTCGAACCTGATGACACCCACAAATCACAGCAAGGACTGTACCTGGTGTCACATCACGAACACAAATAATGCCTCCTGGGGCACCCCTGTCAACCCGAATATAAACTTCAGTATTTTGCATACCGGCAAAGTGAATTCTGACTGCACGAATTGCCATGGCAATTTCAATCCAAATACAGTCAAACTCCACAATTCAGGAATAACCTCAGGCCAGGCAGGAGGAGTGAACTGTACCTCATGTCACGACATTGGCGGTTCCTCAGGCCACGACGTAGATATCTCCAGTATGAACATCGGTGCTCACTCCAACCTGAACAACAAGTCCCAGTACACCGGCGGCAACATCACGAACCGGAAATGCTGGGCATGCCACGGAACCTTGAACTCTAACGGTTATGCCAACGAAAGTAACCAGCCTGCCACAGATCATAACCAGAGCATTTTCCGGACACCCAGGACCTGCTCGGACTGCCATACCAATCTCCAGTCACTCAGCAACTTCAGCGCTCCCCAGGTAATAGAACACAGAGAAGGCGCTCCTGTGATCACGACACCAGGCACAAGCTGTTCCCTGTGCCATAACAACAGCCTGACCCCGATCAGTGAAACAGACGGTTTCGGGATAACAAATTCCCGGAACGCCACTTCATCTCATTACCTGAAAGACGCGACCTCGAACCTGATGACACCCACAAATCACAGCAAGGACTGTACCTGGTGTCACATCACGAACACAAATAATGCCTCCTGGGGCACCCCTGTCAACCCGAATATAAACTTCAGTATTTTGCATACCGGCAAAGTGAATTCTGACTGCACGAATTGCCATGGCAATTTCAATCCAAATACAGTCAAACTCCACAATTCAGGAATAACCTCAGGCCAGGCAGGAGGAGTGAACTGTACCTCATGTCACGACATTGGCGGTTCCTCAGGCCACGACGTAGATATCTCCAGTATGAACATCGGTGCTCACTCCAACCTGAACAACAAGTCCCAGTACACCGGCGGCAACATCACGAACCGGAAATGCTGGGCATGCCACGGAACATTGAACTCTAACGGTTATGCCAACGAAAGCAACCAGCCTGCCACAGATCATAACCAGAGCATTTTCCGGACACCCAGGACCTGCGCGGACTGCCATACCAATCTCCAGTCACTCAGCAACTTCAGCGCTCCCCAGGTAATAGAACACAGAGAAGGCGCTCCTGTAATCACGACACCAGGCACAAGCTGTTCCCTGTGCCATAACAACAGCCTGACCCCGATCAGTGAAACAGACGGTTTCGGGATAACAAATTCCCGGAACGCCACTTCATCTCATTACCTGAAAGACGCGACCTCGAACCTGATGACACCCACAAATCACAGCAAGGACTGTACCTGGTGTCACATCACGAACACAAATAATGCCTCCTGGGGCACCCCTGTCAACCCGAATATAAACTTCAGTATTTTGCATACCGGCAAAGTGAATTCTGACTGCACGAATTGCCATGGCAATTTCAATCCAAATACAGTCAAACTCCACAATTCAGGAATAACCCCAGGCCAGGCAGGAGGAGTGAACTGTACCTCATGTCACGACATTGGCGGTTCCTCAGGCCACGACGTAGATATCTCCAGTATGAACATCGGTGCTCACTCCAACCTGAACAACAAGTCCCAGTACACCGGCGGCAACATCACGAACCGGAAATGCTGGGCATGCCACGGAACCTTGAACTCTAACGGTTATGCCAACGAAAGCAACCAGCCTGCCACAGATCATAACCAGAGCATTTTCCGGACACCCAGGACCTGCGCGGACTGCCATACCAATCTCCAGTCACTCAGCAACTTCAGCGCTCCCCAGGTAATAGAACACAGAGAAGGCGCTCCTGTGATCACGACACCAGGCACAAGCTGTTCCCTGTGCCATAACAACAGCCTGACCTCGATCAGTGAAACAGACGGTTTCGGGATAACAAATTCCCGGAACGCCACTTCATCTCATTACCTGAAAGACGCGACCTCGAACCTGATGACACCCACAAATCACAGCAAGGACTGTACCTGGTGTCACATCACGAACACAAATAATGCCTCCTGGGGCACCCCTGTCAACCCGAATATAAACTTCAGTATTTTGCATACCGGCAAAGTGAATTCTGACTGCACGAATTGCCATGGCAATTTCAATCCAAATACAGTCAAACTCCACAATTCAGGAATAACCTCAGGCCAGGCAGGAGGAGTGAACTGTACCTCATGTCACGACATTGGCGGTTCCTCAGGCCACGACGTAGATATCTCCAGTATGAACATCGGTGCTCACTCCAACCTGAACAACAAGTCCCAGTACACCGGCGGCAACATCACGAACCGGAAATGCTGGGCATGCCACGGAACATTGAACTCTAACGGTTATGCCAACGAAAGCAACCAGCCTGCCACAGATCATAACCAGAGCATTTTCCGGACACCCAGGACCTGCGCGGACTGCCATACCAATCTCCAGTCACTCAGCAACTTCAGCGCTCCCCAGGTAATAGAACACAGAGAAGGCGCTCCTGTAATCACGACACCAGGCACAAGCTGTTCCCTGTGCCATAACAACAGCCTGACCCCGATCAGTGAAACAGACGGTTTCGGGATAACAAATTCCCGGAACGCCACTTCATCTCATTACCTGAAAGACGCGACCTCGAACCTGATGACACCCACAAATCACAGCAAGGACTGTACCTGGTGTCACATCACGAACACAAATAATGCCTCCTGGGGCACCCCTGTCAACCCGAATATAAACTTCAGTATTTTGCATACCGGCAAAGTGAATTCTGACTGCACGAATTGTCATGGCAATTTCAATCCAAATACAGTCAAACTCCACAATTCAGGAATAACCCCAGGCCAGGCAGGAGGAGTGAACTGTACCTCATGTCACGACATTGGCGGTTCCTCAGGCCACGACGTAGATATCTCCAGTATGAACATCGGTGCTCACTCCAACCTGAACAACAAGTCCCAGTACACCGGCGGCAACATCACGAACCGGAAATGCTGGGCATGCCACGGAACCTTGAACTCTAACGGTTATGCCAACGAAAGTAACCAGCCTGCCACAGATCATAACCAGAGCATTTTCCGGACACCCAGGACCTGCTCGGACTGCCATACCAATCTCCAGTCACTCAGCAACTTCAGCGCTCCCCAGGTAATAGAACACAGAGAAGGCGCTCCTGTGATCACGACACCAGGCACAAGCTGTTCCCTGTGCCATAACAACAGCCTGACCCCGATCAGTGAAACAGACGGTTTCGGGATAACAAATTCCCGGAACGCCACTTCATCTCATTACCTGAAAGACGCGACCTCGAACCTGATGACACCCACAAATCACAGCAAGGACTGTACCTGGTGTCACATCACGAACACAAATAATGCCTCCTGGGGCACCCCTGTCAACCCGAATATAAACTTCAGTATTTTGCATACCGGCAAAGTGAATTCTGACTGCACGAATTGTCATGGCAATTTCAATCCAAATACAGTCAAACTCCACAATTCAGGAATAACCCCAGGCCAGGCAGGAGGAGTGAACTGTACCTCATGTCACGACATTGGCGGTTCCTCAGGCCACGACGTAGATATCTCCAGTATGAACATCGGTGCTCACTCCAACCTGAACAACAAGTCCCAGTACACCGGCGGCAACATCACGAACCGGAAATGCTGGGCATGCCACGGAACCTTAAACTCTAACGGTTATGCCAACGAAAGTAACCAGCCTGCCACAGATCATAACCAGAGCATTTTCCGGACACCCAGGACCTGCGCTGACTGCCATACCAATCTCCAGTCAATCAGCAACTTCAGTGCTCCCCAGGTAATAGAACACAGAGAAGGCGCTCCTGTGATCCAGACGAGCGGCACACTGTGTTCCTTATGTCACAACAACAGCCTGACCTCGATCACGGAAACAGACGGTTTCGGGATACTAAGTGCCCAGAACGCAACAGCTTCGCATTACCTGAAAGACGCGAATATTAACCTGATGACAACCAGCAATCACAGCAATGATTGCAGATATTGCCACATCACCAATAACTTATCAACGATCTGGGGAACACCGTTTAATCCGAAGAACAGCTCAAAGTTCGCTCATTCGGATGAAAATGTAGCACAGAATGAAAGCTGTTATACATGTCACGGCGGACTGACTTCCTCTGTCAAACTGCATGATACAGGCATCACAAGTGGATCAGGAACAAACTGTATTGTTTGTCACACCCAGGACCAGAGAGGTTATGCTGCGATCAATCTCAGCTTATTCACGAAACACAGCAACGTCAACACAACAGGTGGCCAGGATAACATAACTAACGATGACTGTACCACCTGTCACTACAACTTCAATTACGATGTCATGAACGAAACTGGGTTCACCACACCCACAAAAGCATGCACTGACTGCCACATAGATGGCAGCTACCAGGCACCAATAATAAGCGATCACATACCTCCAAAAATGGCAATGACTCCTGGAGGAAAGATAACAACAGGAGCGTATTGTTCGACCTGCCACAACAATAGCATAAATGAATATAACTTTTCAGTGAATTCCAGTTCAGCACATTATGGTACAAATTCATCTCTCCTGAAACCCACAGTGAATACTTCATCAGTTCCAGTAAATGGTTTTATGAATCCATCCGATGCGGAAGCATACAACAAACCTTGCAACAACTGCCATAACCCAGCAAACACAAGTTATGGGGTAATAACTAGCATCACAAATGCCCATACGTCTCAGGGGACATGCAACGAATGCCATGTGAATACGGATGCAGACAACCTGCACAATAACTCGTTAGGCATGCCTGCAACATTTACTTGTAAAGAATGCCATACAACCTATGCAGGGCAATATAAAGCGCCAAATTTAACAAATACAAATCATAAAAATAACTTCTATGATTGCACTTCAACTTGTCACGGGACAGATTATGGAACACCGGGAGAGTTCGATGCACAGGATCACAATGTTGATCGGAAATATACAACGTATAGCAATATACCGACAACTGATGTTGTATCTCTCAACGATATAGCAGCACCAGCAACACTGAGTGTTCCAAAAGGGACTATTGTTAGGATAACCTCAAGAATAAAGGATTTCTATTTAGATATAAACACAAGGGCAAGCAGGGTTGGTGGAGCAGAGTATTATTATGGTAAGACTCCTGTTACTGATCCTGGACAGGGGAAAGGAATACCGATGACTGCTTCTGACGGAATGTTCGATACAGTTGATGGAGGTTGGGAGGCTATCAATGGAACTCTTGATACAAGTGGTTTATCAGAAGGAACATATTCAATATATGTCCGCGGTATGGACATAGGCAAGCAGTGGAGTGGAGTGCAGAGTGCAACTCTCACGGTACTTCCTGCTATGGGATACATCAATGGAACTGTGAGAGATAATAATACAAAAGCAGGCATCTCATATGCAAAGGTTTCTACGAACACCAGCGAAACAGTGAACGCTAACTCAACAGGATTCTATTCTTTCTATGTTGATGCAGGTTCGTACATGCTGACCGCGACGAGCGATCCCAGATACTATGCGAATAGCTCTGTAACTGTAAATGTGATGCAGGATACTGAAACATCGCAGGATATTGAACTTGTTGAAAAGCCCAAAGGAACAATAACCGGAACGGTAAGGAATGCATAGGAGGCGGTAAATTACAGGGCAGTTGTTATCAGCATATGCTGGTGACAATACTTTTGTCAAGCATAGTTAATCGTAATGCAAGCCAATCTTATCGTGAATATCCTTGTTATACATTAATCAAACGTTGCCATGGCACACCCCGCGCATAGCTGCCGGGGCATGCTCGTGCCGTCGCTTTGTAGTTTCGTTATCACTAAAATATATGATTCAATACAGATTCATTTTTTTAGTCCTGATCATTCTCAATGATATTTCTAATCGCATCCCCTGCATCCCTGATAATTTTCTCCTCATCGAGCCCATCAACCTTCCGGTCCTCCATCAGCACCTTTCCATTAACAATAGTCGTCCTCACATCGCACCCGGACACACCGTGAACAAGAGCAGAAACAGGATGCTGGGACATGAATTGAGGTTTCTTAATATCCACAACAATAATATCAGCCAGCTTTCCCGGTGCCAGCACTCCCACATTTATCCCCAGTGCCCGCGCGCCGTTCGTTGTCGCCATCTTAAGCACAGTGTATGAAGGCATCGTTTGCGCATCTTTCAGCCTGTGCAGGAGAGAAGCGCACCGCATCTCTTTCCACATATCAAGACTGCCGCCTGAAGCCGCGCCATCAGTGCCCAGAGCCACATTAACGCCCTTTTCAAGCATCTGCGGCACAGGCGCCGTTCCCGCGCCCAGAGCCATGTTGCTTGAGGGGCAGTGGACTACGTTGACGTCTTTATCCTTGAGAATATCGATATCGCCATCCGATAACCAGATGCAATGCGCTGCAAGCACACCTGACCCGAATAAACCGATGCCGTTGAGATGATTTATCGAGCACATCCCGTAACGTTCTTTCATCGTTTTCAGTTCATCCTCTGTCTCAAGCACGTGAATATGAACCCTTGAACTATCCCTCTCCACAAGTTCCCTGACTTTGATAAGGAATTCTTTTGAACATGAGACAGACGAATGGGGAGCATACATCGTAGTGATCCTGCCATCTGCGGCGCCGTTCCATTTTTTCGCGAATTCCTCCCTGCTATCGAGTTTTGTCTCAACATCCTCGTTCAACCCCTCGATCATCCCGTATCCAAGCGCAGCCCTCATGCCCGAATCTTGCACGACCTGCGCTACTTCATCCTCATGAAAATACATATCTGCGAACGTGGTCGTCCCTGAGCGTAGCATCTCAAGAACACCGAGGTTCGCGCCAGCACGCACATCTTCGGGAGTAAGTTTCATCTCAGCCGATTGTATCTTTTTTATCCATTCGCAATAAGATAAACCATCGGCATACCCTCGAAAAAGCGTCATGGCAACATGCGTATGCGCGTTGACCAGACCCGGCATGACGGCGCAACCACGCGCATCTATTACTTTATCGGCTTTTTCTTTCGTATCCTTACCCACGAACGTTATCAAACCTTTATCAACGACCACAGTTCCACTATCGATGAACGCGCCGTCCATGGTAAGCACGATACCGCCTTTGATAATCAGGTCTGCCATGGAGAGTTATATGAGTGAGACTATAAAATAAGGTTTCTTATTTGTTCATTTATTCCTTGCTGCAGCCATCGTAACATTCGCCATTAGATGAGCCGCCTGTGCTTCTCCCGGAGGCAACAGCCATCTCTCTCCCCACATCCTCATTTCCATCATCACACTCCTCAGGTCTTCGCCCTTCTCAGTAAGCACATATTCCGTCTTTTCAGGCTGGTCAGGGACAAGTCTTTTTTCGATGATCCCGTTCTTCGAAAGTTCCTGGAGGTTCTCAGCAAGCACCTTTGAAGATATCCCCTGCATGCAGCCCTTGAGGTCGTTGAACCTCTTTGGTGATTTCATCAGATTATGAATTATCACCAGGGACCACTTATTCCCTATGGTATAAATGGACTCCACCACAGGGCATATCTCTTTTTTTGTATTAAATGTATCCGGGGTCATGGTTCTGATGTATGTGAATGTCATATTATAACTCTTTTCCCACTTTCATCATATAAACCATGAAGTTACCTCCCGGTAACTTAAATCTTAAGTATTATATAATAATTATTAGTAGACTTGAGGTGTTAAAACATGAGTTTTAATAAAGAAAAAATAAAAAATGCACAGAACGCCGTGAACGAAGCCTGCCTGCACTGCGGCAGCGCTCACAGCAATGAATGCCCGATAAGCGTAGCAAGACAGGCGCTACAATCACTGGAGTAGCAAATATGTTTGAAAAAATGCAAGAATACAGCATGTTTCTCCTGCGATTCGCCCTGGGCGTGATCTTTATCGCACACGGCTCGCAGAAGCTACTGGGCTGGTTCGGAGGTTATGGTTTCGACGCCACAGTCCAGTTTTTCCAGCAAGCTCTGGGCATCCCGCCAGCTTTCGCAATTATGGCGATACTGGCTGAATTCTTTGGGGGCATAATGGTTCTCCTGGGTGTCTTTACCCGGCTTGGATCGGCTGCGATCGCCGTCAATATGGCTGTAGCGCTGTTCACGATCCATCTTTCGCAGGGATTCTTCATAGCAGGCGACAAGGTGGGTTTTGAGTATGTCTTTGCTCTACTCATGATAGCGCTCTACCTTACGGTGAATGGTGCAGGCAAGCTGTCACTGGATGCATATATCAGGGACAGAGTGCCAAATAACATTAAGAAACTTGTATCCTGAGGCGGTTATGCTTCAGGATTTTTTGGTTTTAGTATTTGTTAGATTTCAACCACTCTGCAAACTTCAAAAGCGCCCTGTACCTGTGAGATAACCTGTTCTTCTCTTCCTCTCCCATTTCCCCGAATGTCCTTCCTTCCACCTCAAATATCGGGTCATATCCAAATCCCGCCTTCCCCCTTCCTTCTATCGAAATTTCACCCTTCACTTCACCTATGAAAACCCGCGCCTTCTCACCAGGCACACAGTACCCGATAGCGCACCTGAACACCGCGCTTCTGTCTATGTCCCTGTCCATCAGTTTCAGTATCCTGTCATTGCCAAGCGTATCGAAAACATACGCAGAATAAGGTCCTGGAAACCCTCCAAGCGCCTGAATGAACAATCCTGAATCGTCCACCATGACCTCGCGGCCCAGTTTATTCGCCGCCCATTCCGCCCCGAAAGCTGCGATCTTTTCAAGCTCATCCTCCTGAAGTTCAGGATACCCGCAGTTGTTCTTTTCTACGGTTATGCCAAGAAGCGAGAGAATGCTGCTTGCTTCTTCAACCTTATGTTTATTGCCTGTTACAAAAATAATCTTCCTCATGGAGAACTTCCTTTTTTTTCTTTATCATCTGTATCTATATTTTTTAACTTTGCTTCGCACAAGCTCCTTTTTTATAGCTCCCCTGTATCTGGGACTAAGTTTCATCAATATCAATATTATCGGGTAGCGCATTACGAACATGAAAGAAACAAAGCCTATAACAAAACCAATGATAAGGATCATTTGTGAAAATAACGGTAGGCTTGAAAAATCGAGCATACAGCGCTACTTATCTCCTTCCAGACCGAATTCCCTGTGCAGGACCTGAACAGCTTTGTTTGCGTCATTCCCGCTCACAACAAATGAGATGTTATGCTGGGATGAACCCTGGCTTATTATGATAACATTGACCCGGGCTTTTCCGAGCGCGCCAAAGACCCGTCCTGCCACGCCGGGCGTATTTGCCATCCCTGCGCCAACAACAGCCACGACGCTTACATTGCTATCCTGGGTAACTTCCTTTATGATACCGTTCTTGAACTCATTCTTAATACCTTTAACAGCTTTATCAAGATGACCCCCATCCACTACCATCGAGATGTTCGCCTCTGAAGAGCCCTGGCTTATCATTATTATATTGACGCCTGCGTTCGCAAGCGTTGTGAAAACACGCGCAGCAACGCCAATTGTTCCAACCATGCCTGCCCCGGAGATGTTAATGAGCGCTACGTTCCTGATGACAGTCACAGCCTTCACTATATCTTTGCTCTGCTTGAGGTCCTGAACTATTATTGTCCCGGGAGATGAGGGATCGAACGTGTTCTTAACGCGCACAGGTATGCCGTGCTTGATAGCGGGTTCAATAGTCTTTGGATGAAGCACTTTGGCCCCGAAATATGAAAGCTCCATTGCTTCAATATAGGATATCACTGGTATGGTGCGGGCTTCAGGGACTATCCTGGGGTCAGTGGTGAGTATGCCGTGAACCTCTTTCCAGAGCCATATCTCATCGACCTTTAATGCAGCCCCGATTATCGAAGCCGAAAAATCCGATCCGCCACGACCCAGTGTGGTGATAATGCCCGCTTCGTTCTCACCGATAAACCCGGTTATCACCGGGATGGTGTCTTTCATAAGCGGCTCTATCCGTTCCTTGATAAGTAAATAGCTTTTTTCAAGTGGTCTGGCATTTCCGTAATCATCAGTAGTGACAATTCCAGCTTCTCCGCCTGTAAATGACTTGGATTTTATCCCGAGTGAGTTAAGCGAACCGCAAAGTATGGGAGCTGTCAGGCGCTCACCATATGATGAAATATAATCAATAGACCGCATTGTAAGCTCGCCAAGATAGCATATGCCAATGAGAGCTTTCTCCAGTTCCTCGATACGCGAATCAAGCTCTTTTGTTACGACCTCTACGATCCTGCCAGCCTTCCTGCCTGTGATGGCTTCATGTGCAGCCAAGTGGTGCTGTTTTGTCAGGTCGGCGATGAATTCCTTTATAGTTGAGGTCTTTCCTGTCGCAGAGGCTTCCTTAGCATTTTTCAGGAGCATATCCGTGACGCCGTTCAGGGCTGATGTCACAAGCACTACCTCGTTTCCGCTGTCCCTGTATTCTTTCGCAAGTTCTGCGACGTGCCTTATGCGGCTTCCGTCGCCAACCGAAGTCCCGCCGAATTTCATCACGAGTCTCATAGGGCTTTTGAATCGTTGGATGTCATATTAAAGATTTGCAAATAATCCCAGCATTCGTAAATGTTAGCACCCCGTTATTAATCCTGTCTTTCCCGCCTATTTCAGCTCAGAAACCGCAAGTGCCATGTTGGCAGGCCCATATTAGGGGCGCATGAAATAGGACAGGAAGTTAAATATTTCTGACCTCGCCGTTTATCGTGCCAGTTGGTTTTTCCATAAGTTCAATATCCTGGAAAATAGTGTTACCTGAGATCGCAAAGATCATTATCGTACTGTTGGGGTAATGCTCAGGCTCATGAATTACGGTGAGATTATTGAACGCAGGCGCCACCCGTATCGAATAGAAACCTGTCGAATTTGTTATTGTTGTGTCACCGCTGTCAGTTTTCACTAATGCATCATGAATTTCAGTGCCATTGCATCGTACCGTCCCATTGACATAGCCGTCTCCATATACAGATATTGTATTGTTTCCACTTGCTGAAAAGGACTCATCATAGGATAGAGAGGTTGCGGAGACATTAAGAGTATAGGAAGAAGAAGTATCTACTCGTGCCCTTAAAACCCATAATGCCGTATTTGAACTTCCATTATTAATACTTCCCAGGGATAATGGATTTGTCCCGGATACAATACTGAATCCAGATGGCAGTGTAATATTTACCGAGACATTATGCGCTGATATCCCGCCTTTGTTAGTAACATTCACTTCCAGATCAAAGTAATTTGTGGCATTTGCACTTGCTGGAACTGAAACATTCACATCCAATATCGGCGGAGTAACTTCATTAAATCCTTTTTCAGTAGCAAGTGCATAATCTTCTGATGTTATCCCTGAAGGATAGGTACCATAAGGTTCTACCTTTAATATGATGGAACTGTGATTCGCATTCGAAATCACCTGTTCAATATTATTTACTCCTGATATTGAAGATGAAATCTGAAATCCATTGGTTTCATTATACATAAAGAGATTCAGGTCACTCGCATACAAATCAGAATATGGATCATATGGACCGATGTTGTTGTACAATACATGTCTGTTCCACACAAGTGTTGCCCTGTCGCCCTGAGATACACTCCCTCTATAGAACTTTTCAACGCTCCCATCAGGAAAATTATTTACAGTACCATTGAATACATCATCCCTGTGCAGATATGCGTTAGACATGTCCACATAACCGTATCCATAACTGTTATCCGGACCAGCGCTACCTTTATCCTCCGCTGTATTAAGAAGCAGCGCTTTTATCGCCTCAGGCTGCCATCGTGTATTCATATAATCCAGTATTAAAAGAACACCCCCTGCAATATGGGGCGCTGCCATACTTGTTCCTGACCTCGATACGAATTGTTCCTCTGTCTCCCATTTATTATTTGTGGACATTATGTCCGTTCCCGGAGCTGAAATATCAGGTTTTATTCTTTCATCATATGATGGTCCCCTGCTGCTATTTGAATTTATAAAATCATCGGTACGGTCAGGAGTGTTATTTTCATTAATATTTCCCACCGCAATAATGTTAAAAGCATTTGCCGGTTCACCAACTGTATTAGAGCCAGGTCCGCTATTTCCTGCCGACACAACTACAGGAATATCAAGATTGTATGATATGGCATCCAGAAAATGCTCAAATACGCTATATCGGTTTGGCGGCCGACTAAAACTGAAAGTTATAACATCAGCATCATCTGCATTACCAAATATAGACCAGTTTATTGCTTCCATGCCATCGCTCAGATACATGTGTCCAGTGTTATCATATCCTAACCATCCTGCCTTTGCATTGATTAATTTATCTAAACCATAGCCGACACCTCTGTAATTAGAATCAGTACTTGCTAATATTCCGGCCACATGAGTTCCATGACCTTCCAAATCGTCTTCTCTCAATTGATTGTCATGGTAAAGTAATGTACCGAATCCTTCTCTATGGAACACACCGGCGTAATCAACTACTAAATCCGGATGATTCTTGGAAATCCCTGTATCTATGATTGCTGCATCCATTGCATATCCATTTAAGTTGTTACTCCACCAGGAAATATTCGCCCCCATAGCCTGTGTACTTATGTCAAGTGAGGCTGTTAGTGAATTATCAGCGTATATAAAATAAATATATTCTTCTTTTGAAAGATCATCAAGATAGGATATCGAAACGTCTGCAACGAGAGCATTGTAAATCTTGCTGCTGTATCTAACACTACCACCTTGGGATGTTATTTTAGCAACCAGTGGTTTTTGTATCTTATCTACCTGAGGACTGGTTCGATCAAGAATTTCTCTTCGCATTTCCCTTCTTTTTAAATCGACATTTTTCTTAACTTCTTTTAATACAGCTTTTTCTTCCTCAGTCAAAAGGGAGTTCTCATTATTTTTGATTTCAGAAATAGGTTGTGTTTTGAGATATAACTCGCTGTCTTTTGAAGATTTTATCCGGGTGTAAATTTGCTTTGCCGGTTTTGAAATTTCTTCAAATTTTTGTCTGTAATCCTTCTTAACATTAATACTGACATCATTTGCAGGCTGTTCTTTCAAAACAATGATTACGCTGATAGTTGCATCTGAAGATTTTGTCCTGCTTATCTCTTTGATATCTTCATCGATCTTCTCGATTTTGATATCCTTATTTTCTTTATATGCCGATTCAGAAGATGCTGTTATTATTGTGACTGTCAATATAAAAATAACAACGATTATGCATACTACTTCACGTATTTTATTCATAATAACTTCCTATCCATTTTCCTATAATATAAGATGGAACTTAAATCAATATAAAATTATGGGTAATGGGGTAAAAACGTAAACGGGCAGCAATTATTTCGAATTCCAATAAGATAAATTTTGACAAATCCGGATTTCGAAATAAGCAAATAATCCTTATATAATGAGAGCAAATTAGCCACTTCATGGAAGTCAGTTTCTCATCCCTTGCACTTGTGAACAATCCCTTTGACTGGGCTTATGACCTCGAAGACCTGGGTTTTACAGGTTGGGAGGTAGTGAGTGAAGGTAAACAGCAGTTGAACGATTCCACACTATCCCAGATACAGGACATTATCGAAACCACGAACCTTACACTTACGCTGCATCTTCCCTTCTCAGACCTCAACCTTGCAAGCCTCAACCATCCGATATGGAATGAAACGATCAGGCAGATGACTAAATGTCTTGATAGAGCATCGGATTTTGTGGAACTGGCTGTTGTCCATCCTGGTCATCTCTCACCCCTTGGAATGCAGCTTCCTGAAATGGCATGGAGGCAGAATATCGAGGGACTGCGGGCGATATGCGATTTTGCGGACGAGCGAGGTATCAGGATAGGTGTTGAGAACATGGTTAATATGGCATTCATCCTGGGCAGGCAGCCTGGTGAGATCCTGGGGATGATAGAGTCGCTTGAGCGCGACAATGCGGGGCTGACACTGGATATCGGACATGCCAATACAAACGGATTGGTGGACGAGTTCCTTGAGGACTTAAGCAGGGTAATTCACATACATCTTCATGACAACAAAGGTCGAAGCGATGAGCATCTTTCACTCGGAAAGGGCACCGTAAACTGGAAAAAGGTCATAAGTAAATTAGATGGATATAAAGGAAGGGTCGTTACAGAAGCGCGTACAGTGGAGGAAGAGATCTGCAAGTCTAAAGATGCTGAAAAGCCTTTAAAAATCAATACCTATAGAAATGAGAGCAAGTATCTGAATAGAGAGATTGATAAACCCAAAGAATTGAATGAAATTATTGAAGAGTTTATCAGGAGTTAAGGTTTAATTCGTGCCCTGTAATTTACCGACGTCCTATGCATTCCTTACCGTTCCGGTTATTGTTCCTTTGGGCTTTTCAACAAGTTCAATATCCTGCGATGTTTCAGTATCCTGCATCACATTTACAGTTACAGAGCTATTCGCATAGTATCTGGGATCGCTCGTCGCGGTCAGCATGTACGAACCTGCATCAACATAGAAGGAATAGAATCCTGTTGAGTTAGCGTTCACTGTTTCGCTGGTGTTCGTAGAAACCTTTGCATATGGGATGCCTGCTTTTGTATTATTATCTCTCACAGTTCCATTGATGTATCCCATAGCAGGAAGTACCGTGAGAGTTGCACTCTGCACTCCACTCCACTGCTTGCCTATGTCCATACCGCGGACATATATTGAATATGTTCCTTCTGATAAACCACTTGTATCAAGAGTTCCATTGATAGCCTCCCAACCTCCATCAACTGTATCGAACATTCCGTCAGAAGCAGTCATCGGTATTCCTTTCCCCTGTCCAGGATCAGTAACAGGAGTCTTACCATAATAATACTCTGCTCCACCAACCCTGCTTGCCCTTGTGTTTATATCTAAATAGAAATCCTTTATTCTTGAGGTTATCCTAACAATAGTCCCTTTTGGAACACTCAGTGTTGCTGCTATACCGTTGAGAGATACAACATCAGTTGTCGGTATATTGCTATACGTTGTATATTTCCGATCAACATTGTGATCCTGTGCATCGAACTCTCCCGGTGTTCCATAATCTGTCCCGTGACACGTTGAAGTGCAATCATAGAAGTTATTTTTATGATTTGTATTTGTTAAATTTGGCGCTTTATATTGCCCTGCATAGGTTGTATGGCAATCTTTACAAGTAAATGTTGCAGGCATGCCTAACGAGTTATTGTGCAGGTTGTCTGCATCCGTATTCACATGGCATTCGTTGCATGTCCCCTGAGACGTATGGGCATTTGTGGTGCTCGTTATTACCCCATAACTTGTGTTTGCCGGGTTATGGCAGTTGTTGCAAGGTTTGTTGTATGCTTCCGCATCTAAACTATTCACAAAGCCAAATACGGGGGATGAAGTAGAATTAACTGTGGGTTTTACAAGTGATGCATTCGTCCCATAATGACTGACGCTTGCATTTACTGAATAATTGTAGCTATTGATGCTATTATTATGGCATGTGGAACAATATGCTCCCATTACAATTGTCGATCCATCCTGCCTGTGGTTAGAGATTATCGGCGCTGAATAATTGCCATTTATATGGCAATCAGGGCATGTCTTTGTAGGTGTTGTCCAATTGGGTGATTCCATGTCAGAGGTATTATAATGGCATACTATGCAGTCGCCATTATCAAGAACATTTTGTTCGCCAGTTACATTCAGGTTTTGATGTCTGTTAAAGGAGGTATTACTAATAGCAGGATACATGTTAAGTTCTTCCTTCGGACCTCTTCCTGTATCATGGCATCCCATGCAGTCGTTTCCGCTGCTGCCCTCTGTAACTCCGTGTAAAAACTCTATTGAGTTTGTTGCATCACCATGGCATTCCATGCATGAAGAATCTGAGTAGTCCAGGAGTCCGTGTGCATAGTATTTTATGCCATCATTAGATGTAACATAGTTCCCATAGCTGGAATTTGCAGTGATCTCAGGCGGTACCGGAAGATCTGCATCAAGGAATATCTTCACCACATCATTATAAGTGACATTGCCTGAAGAATATCCCTGGAAATGGCATGATGCACACCAGTACGAATCGGTGAGGCTTGAGTTCTTTGTATTATTGCCCGCGATAGCCGATGCGCGTCCGAGCGGATTGTGGTCGCTGTAATTGCGGGAAATGGCATGGCAGTACTGACACGAATCCGAGCCATTCACCCAGTACGCTGCTGTCTTGTTCCACTTTCTTCCTGCTATCTGGCTATTGCTGTGACTCAGGAAAGGCACCTGAACTGCTGAGATATTGCTACCGGGAGAAGTTATGTTCAATCCTGTCCCGTAGGTTTCGGCAAGAGACTGTGCCTTTGTTGTATTCTGGTGGCAGAGCCTGCAGTCGTTTATGCGGGTCATGTTGGACGGTGTATGACCGTGGCACTCAGTGCAATTCATATCCTGATGAGGAGTTATCTGCGTCGATATGACTGGAGTGCCATTTCTCAAAAGTGTCTCTTTTGAGCTATCATTGAAATGACAAAAAATGCAGTCTGTATTTTTGCCACCATAATAGACCATTCGTTCAGCGCTGTGGGAATGGCACTCATAACAGGCAGTAAGCCCATGCCCTGCGACTTGAGGTGCGATCGCTGTAAAATTATCTATCATTTTAGTTTCATTCGAATTCGGTATGGTATCTTCTATCAGGGACACATTTCTACTCGTATTCTGATGACAATCTTCACAGATATTGCCCTCAATGAAATCAAAACCATTGAACGTGGACGGCGCATGTTCATGGCATTCCTTGCAGCTTGTATTCCCGTGTCCCAGCACCTGCGGCGGGACAACATAAAGCGGATTTCCTCCAGGATTGGTAATTGTGCTCCTTGTGGAATTGGGCTCCCTGAACAGAAGGAGGGAATCGATATTACTTTCGTTCTCATGGCATGAAGCACAATCAGAAGCATTCGAGCCAATATAAGTCAGGTTTGAGTTAATATGGCCGTGGCAGTTGCTGCATGAGGCATTTCCATGACCTGTGACCTGAGGTGGATGCACTATCAGTTGATTTGCTCCAAGATTTGTAACATTGCTCAGTCTTGAATCATTGATCGTTCCAGGGATTAATTCAGTTAGTTCTTCAGTATTCTGGTGGCATCCCACACAATTAGAACCGTAGTTCAGTGTCAGTGTCTCAGGACGGTGCCCGTGGCACTTATAACATGAGACATTTCCGTGACCGTCAATCTGGGGAGCATGCGGCTCACGTTTTGCATCAATTGAGGTCAGTTCATCCCTGTCAGATGCATTAAGGAGCGATTTTGCGTCGTGGCAGTCATCACATATGGAATCATTCTGTATGCTCTCAACAAGAGTCTGGTTCGACCTGTTCACCGTAGTATGAATATGCAGGTCATATGCGATGATCCTGTCCTTGTGGCAGTAGAGGCACTGTGTCTCATTGTTGTAAGTATAGGATAATCTCAGTATTGTTGTGCGCGGGCTTCCAAGTCCCATGGGCAGCGGCGCCTCCGTGGTTGTCTTTCCATGGCACCTCTCACAATCAAGGTGCAAGCTCCTGTTATATTGCACGCTCTGATAGTTCTGGCCGTGTATTCGCTGCTGGTGGCACTGGTTGCAGTCTGCTGTTTCAAGGTGTGTACGGTTAAAGTCATGCGGTACTGTGTGGCACTTTAGACATGTGGATGCTTTTTCATATTTCGTGAAGTTCCCGTTTTCCACTTCTCCGTGTCTTGAATCAAAATGGCAGTCCATGCATACACGGGTGAACTGTTTATAGTGCGGTTCTTTCATGTTATGACATAATGAACAGTCGGTGATGGGCGAATTAATATCAGTTATTCCCGCTAGATTCTTTATCTGAGTATGACAGTCGCTGCATATCCAGCTCTCGTACTGGTGGTAATCGTCTGAGACTGCATGGCGCAGGTCATCGAAGTAAACTGTTCCTGTGCTGTTAGTGCCATATACTCCGAGCCATATCCTGGAAGGTGTGCCTGTGGCATTGAAGGAGTTGCTTTCATTAACTGTTATATTATGGTAGAGTACATTGATTTGTCTCCAGCCATTCCAGCCCATACTGACTGTGTAATTGTTCCATTTAGTCGTATATACACCGAGCACAAGGTTTGTTCCGGGATCATAAGAAGCATTTACGAATACACTTATTCCTTTGTATTTTCCTGCGTTGGTGACGTTGATGCTGTTGCCCAGATTTCCTGTGAGACCGGTATAATCCAATCTTGCGCTGTGATTCCCATCGTCCTTTAGCTGCCCATCATAATATTCATCCGAACAGTTGAAGTTCGTCAGGCTTGTTGTGAATAAAGGAGTATTTTCAAAGTTTTCCAGTATCTCTGTATGTTCGCTGATGTTGCTGATATTGATGAGGTTCTCCATGATTCCAGTTTTATGACATTCCATGCATGTGGCATTGTTCCCAGGATACTTATCCTCAGCTGGCCAGCCGTGCTCCTGCGTCTGATGGCAGTTCTGGCAGCCCGGCGCTTTCTTCAGGTCATGCCTTCCGCCGTGGCAGACGCCGCATTCGACTTCATCGTACTGGGTATGGCTTCCTACGGCTTCTTTTTTGAGGTCGTCGATAAAAATCGTGCCGCCATAACCAGTTTCGCTATTGCTTTCAAGTTTTATCCTAACTGTATCTGCGGCGGTGATATACATCAGATCTGCCTGGCTCAGGTCAGGTATGTTGAAACTGATCTTCTGCCAGCCTGTCCAGTTAATCAGTATCGGAGCAGACTGGTGCCAGCTGATCTTGGTTGATTTTGTATTGTTGAGGCTTATATACAGACTGGTTCCGGAGTTATCGCCATATAACCAGAAGCCGATCTTTGTTGCATTGGCAAGGTCAATGTTTTTCTTATCGAGATAGACCCTGCCGTAACCGGGCCCGAAGCCGTAGTTGATTCTTCCAGAGTAACTCCCGCTGTGATTATTTGTGTCGGTACTTATTGTGACCGTACTGTACCGGTATCCGCTTGTTACTATAATATCCGATATTTCTTCATAGTCTTCAAGAAGGGTAGTGTACCCGCTCAGGTTCCCGGGCATGGCCTGCATGCCTGAATCCGACGAGTTGGGATGGCAGTTTGTGCATTGCGGGATACCTGGCTCTTGGGTGCTGTTAGGTGTTCCGTGACAGGATTCGCAGGAAGTGCTTTTGCCGTACCACGCGCCACCGGGTTTGTTATTGATGTTTTCATGGAGGTCCTGGCCGAAGGAATTATTAAGGTATCCCTGATCTGTATTCGGGCTGTAATGGCAGGTTTTACATTGTGTCGGACCTGATGTACTGTAAGGATTGCCTTCAATGCTGTTTGAGTGGCAGGCGATGCAAGAATATCCCTCTGGATAACCATGACAGTTACCGCAGCTGTTTGCGAGATCCCTGTGGTTATGGTTTATGTTGAAGCTTGAAGGTGTGGGATTATGGGATGGACCCATATCAATACCAACCCCTGCATTCGGTCCATGACATCTTGCGCATCCCCATATTATGATGCTGAAATTGCTCTGTACCCCTGGATATTCTGCTATCCTTATGGTATAATTGCCCTCAGGAATATTATTGCCAGGAAGAAGCACCGAAGCGCTGTATATTTTATCGTTCTCTTTCAGGATATAAGTGCCAAATATTGTGCCATCCGGCTTATACAAATTCGCAGTAAGGTTCTGCCCTTTTTTTCTCATACCGCCGCTGTCAAGTACAGTCTGCTTTGATAGTGATGTTCCGGTATTTTTCCGGTGCAGTGTTAGATGCCCAGGCAGGGCTGCCTATCAACGCTTCGCCCTTATCTGTCCATATGCGAAGGTTTGAGGAATGGGATAGAATTGAAGCACTTCCATCAATGCCGTTTTTAGATGCCATGACATATATGAAATATGATTCACCGGCGGGAGCATTAAAACTCACAACGGCTCTTCCATCGGCATCAGTGGCTGTGGTGTTACTCAATATTACAGTGCCGTTGTAATAGGTAAGATCTGCCACCACTATTGCCCCGCTCGCCATAGAAGCTGTGCTTTCGCGCACATCAATCGTAGCTGTAATAATCTCATTCGGATTATATGCAGACTGGTCAAGGGTCAGGTTGACGCTCAGGTTCACGATATACTGAAGAACGGCACTGCCTTTTATATTGTTTTGATCTGTAGCATTCATCGTGATATTGTACCTGCCTGCATGTTCTGTGTAAGCCGAAGATACGATGTTGTAGACAGATTGTGCGTTGCTTGTTGTATTTGTCAGGCTTATGATGGACGTTGAATTTGCGATCGTTATATTCACAGAGGTATTAGCTACCGTAGCGTGAGTGGTCTCATCTTCCACTCTCCCGGATATCGATATTGAATCCCCTACTTTTGCCTCTATGCTTGCGATCGTGACGTTAAGTTTCCTTACTTTAAAAACAGTGGATGCCTGGCCATTATCCGTATCATTGCTTACAGAAACATTAACAGAATAGTTGCCAGTCATGGCAGTGTCTGAGAAGTTCATCCTGTATATGCCGCTTCCCTGATATGTTACGTTCCCATAAAGAGTGCTGAAATTCCCTGATGCGCCTGATGGGTTCCATACGGTAATATTGACTGTGGCGCTTCCGGCTCCAGTGTCATTCATATTTACCGTGATCTGCGCTGTCTCGTTGGGATTATATTGTGTTCTATCTGTCTGCACGCCGGCATTAAGTCTTACCCTGAACGTGTTGTTTGCACTGCCCATGACATTCTGATAATCTTTTGCTGTTACGTTCACGAGGTATGTGCCTCCAGTCTGAGGTGTGGCGATCGTGTAAGTATAATAGCCTGCTGCATTCGTAGTATTGGCATAGGTTCTCAGGGTGCCGTTGGGATAAGAGATGTTTATATTAACAAAAGCATTTGGCACCGCCATTCGTGTCTGGCTGTCTGCGGCATATCCTGTGATCCTGACGCTGCCCGCGCCTGGCTCGAAGGGCCCGCCTGCGCTTGCATTGACTGTAAGGTTCCTGACAGTGAATATGGTGGTGCTGCTCCTGTTAAGTGTGCAGTTTGCTTCGTAACTCCCGTTCGTATATACGATATAAGAGCTGGCGTCGTTGAGGGAGAAGGAAAAGTTATAATAAGTGTCAGAGATCTTGCTGGCTGAATACACGGCAGGATTGCTTTCAGGCTCGATATTTACATCGTCGAACCATACATTCCCGACAATATTGGAGACAAGGTGTACCCTCACATTGTTAGCATTACCTGGCGAGGTTGCATCTCCCTGCACCAGCACCCAGCCGTCCTGTGTGTCAATGATATGCTGTGCATTTATAGCAGTGGCAAGGGGAGTCGTACTATTGTACCAGGCCACCCATAACCTCACATTGCCACCAGCAATATTATCAGTCCTGACCCAAGTACTGAAGGTATAATGAGTGCCGGCAGAAATCACGTACATATTGGGATAATACCACAGACCTTCCGTGATATTGGCTGCGGACCTATAGATTTTTACACTGTAGCTTCCGGTTCTTGATACAGTATCTCTTGTACCGGTTCCGTTCCACGGGGAACCTGCCGGGATCCATCCATCAGGCTGGCCATTGTTATCAAGGTCAGTCTCAAAAGACGGATTGATTGCGAAGTTCTTTTTCACAGTTACATTTACATTTGCGTTTACATTGCCGCTTCTGTAGTTCGTGTAACCGCTGACCGTGATGTTTTCTGAAGAGCTGTAAACCGGCTTATCAGCCGATGTATTGATATCGAACCTATCAAGTTCAAAGCTTGTGGTGTTGTATCCGGCGTTCCCGCTCTTGCTTACGCTTGCCGTTACCATATATTTACCAAGAGGCGAGCCTGGAAGCGTATAATTGAAATTTACAGACCCCACAATTCCTGCCCTGACTTCGACATAGTTTGTGTTCAGCGAATGAGGCAAAAACTCTTCCGGAAGGATTTCATTAACAGTCTCCATTAATAATTTGATCCCCTGTAGTAGAGTTATAACAGGTACCACTTACCCTGTCCTCACAGACCCTTGTATTCCATTCATCCAGGTACTGGTTATGTTCTTCATCGTATGGATAATTCTCGATCGAAGAATTGTACGGGTATTTTGTCATACCATAAAATGGCAGCGGACTAACGACGTCACGTAAAAATATATTTTCCCCGTCAGCGGTCTTGCGCATGCTGTACCATACAAAAGCATCCAGGAAAGATATTCTGTTTTTTCCAGGCTTCTTTGCCAATTCCTGGAATTCTAGATCAAGTTCATCCCCGTGTCTTATTATCACATATTTGTTGTCAATTCTATCAAGTAACGGAGTGACATCACCATATTTTGTGAAGTTTCCATAAAAGTAACCCATCAATTGATCCGGAATGACAGTATTGCTGGCATGGTTCCTGTTTGTTAAATTTGAGTAAGTAAATTTATCCCCGCCGCCATGATAAAGGTTCGCACCTGTTAAATTAAGGACTGTGACCTCGATATTCACAGGCGCTGAATCGTCAAATTCGACTTTATCAATGATGCTGGTAGAAGTCCTGGTGTATGCGGAGTGTATCCTTATCCTGTGATCATCGGTGATCCAGATATTTGAAATATTATAAACTGCGGGTTTCAGATCACCCATAAATATCCCGAGTTCACCAACTGGCTGCCACTCTCCCGTCCTGTTTACGACCTCCAGTCTCATGACCTGCTGCTGAACCCCGAGTCCCTGCTGCGGGGATACTGTTCTGAGATGATAATCCACCCATCCGTGCAATATAAGCTTTGCATATTCAGGATGTTCGACATTTCCAAAATCCATAGTATAATAGTTGAAATCACTCCTGGTTTCAGGTGCCGGATACTCATCCGCTTCTGCAAACCTGTCTGTGACATTTGCCCCTTTGCTGTCAATAACAGATGCTGCTGTTCTTGGATTCTTAACCGAATAGAGGGATGGAAGATTACTATAATTATATCTCGCTCCTGTTATGCCATCTGCATGCCAGCCCGGACCAAATCCCGAACCGTGCCAGTCTGTTAATACATCATAACCTTCAGGAACATCAGCGATAACTAATTTGGCATAATCAAAGAAATCAGCTTCCATTATGGGTTCCCTTATATGGATGTTATACACCCCTTCCTGTGCCTGCAGTCGTAAGTCCTTATTGAAATCAAGGTCATAATAGGCATGGTCACGCCCAGCCTGATTAATATACGGAGCCCCGATCGGTGCGCCCTGCAAGTCAGTGACGTATTCATACCCGGTCCCGTTCCAGATATAAACAAAGGGACAACTTGATTTGGATGAGCCGGTCCAGAAGGAACCGGTTGAAAATTGGGTTTCAGAATTTGTAAATGTATCCCTGGCTTTAACTCTGTAGGTATAATAAGTACTCTCACTCAGGCCAAGATAATACCAGGATGTTCCATTTATCCAGCCGCTGTTAGCTACTCCATCTATTTGTGCATAATATTGAACAGTATCATTATCCGGATCGGTTACCGGTGACCAGAAAATCGTAACATCGTTATATCCCGCGGGAGCCGACAATCCGGATGGAACCTGCGGGGCATAATTATAGTGCTTTGCCGCTGCCGCAATATAGACAGACCCGTTATTATCAATATAATCGCCAGTGTTTGAGGTTATCGATCCCTCAAGCGTCCCGTCAGTTCCTAGATGTTTAGCATCAAGCTGGTACCATGAATTATTGGAATTATTCCAGATAAATAAATAAGTGTCGTAGCCTGTTGTTACTTCACCGTATCCATTCCATCTGGCTGTAAGGTCATTTATTTTATTGACCGGATGCATGATCTGGAAGCGGTACATCTGGTAGTCGACCTGGTCATGTCCTGCTGTAAGTCTTGTTTCCCATCTGCTTGAATCATTTAAAGAGATCGCACTCTTTTCATTTGATGATGCAATTACCCAGTTGCCGCTGCCGGGTAATGGAATGCCTGCCCCGGCATACTGCCAGGCCTCGCTATCCGGAGAATCGATAGTATATACTTGCGATCCAATCGTACTTCTTGCTTCCTCAAAGATTTTGACATTGTATGGATTGTATATCCTTAAGATAACATCAGCAACAGGGATACTTTCATTCTCAGAAACGTTCACCATGATGTTGACTTTTTCAAGCGTATTATATATGGCTCTGTCGCTATCGACTACCACATCAAGATCCCCTACGTTAAAGTTCGTGCTCTCCATTCGCATCAAGCCATTTACGACAGCGCCTGTGACTACTGTAAAGCTGCCTTTTAAAGGCGGGATGGTATAATTGACCAGGGCGGTCCCTGTGGTGTTTGTCACGGTATGGTTCACCTGCGCCAGGCTGTCGTTTGGATAATATACCCATGTCGTGACATCTGTGACAATATGATCTCCTGTAATGTTTTGTACCTGTGAAGCCAGAATAACGTTTTCCCCCGCAGAATATGCAGTCCTGTCAGGATGAATATTGACAGCGTATCCTTCAATCGTCCCATTCACAACATTATATGGGGCACTGAGGGAACTCATTGAGGAGCTGTGGGGACTCACGGGGTTGGGTCGTTCAAAATAAATATAAAGCATCTTTCCTTCATACGCTCCGAGAGCCCTCGAAAAGGTAACATTAACAAAGCTGCTCATATCGATAATATTTGCCGGCTGAATATTACCCCCAATATCATAAATTGCAGCCGAACCAGCTTCATATCCGCCGGGCAGTTCAAGGTTAAATGTTATAGTACCTTGATTTCCGGCAGGATAATTGTTATGGAGAAGTATCGGCACCCTGTAATCCCTGTATGGATCAAACCAGGACTGGTTTATTGTATATGATGTTAAAGAATTGTTATTAACAGCAAAGATACCGCTGTCATTCACGCTCACGCTCACGTTAAATATGCCAACTGCCGTACTGTTCAAGTCCCCGGTAAAATTGATACTGTAGTTGCCTGAGTTTGATAATGCGACCCTGTATGCGTAAATGCTTCCGTTTTGAATGATGGAGGCATTAACCTGCGCACCGCTGATGCCGTCAAAGGTCTCTGCATCATGGACTGTTCCATGTACTATGAGCGGCACGATCGTATTATTTGAAAGAGTGGATTCGTTGAAATTATAAGGACCATACAAAACAGAGGTAACATTCAACGTCCGTACAAGATATGCGGTATATGCACTGCTGTTGCCTGATGTTGCATTGATGCGGTACATGCCGATCCCACCTGCTGTGAAATTGAATGCGTAATTCCCACCATAACCGGTAGCTATGCCCTGTTCCAGCACAGGAGAGCCAATATCATACAGGGTAACATTGTCATATTTGATGTATGCGCTCGTACCATTAACGGGATTTAGTGCATAAGCATTTAATTTAATAACTGAATTTGCAGGCAGGATATAATTGTACTGATAGAACTGCTCGCCGTTCCTGTAGAAACGCAGTGTTCCTGAATCGTATTCTATTGACAACCTGACTTTCAGGTTGTCAGTGTTATTTTTCCACACATATTTCTGCACTCCGTCTATGACTACATCATATCCGTCCTGGGCATTGTCCTGGTAGTTACGGAAATTAAGGAGAACCTTTTTTGTTTCATTTCCTATGACCGGTCTTGCTAAGAGATAGCTTGAAGTGCCGCTCGTTGAAACCTCATAATCAAGGATGAAATGAGCCGGCAAAGATGTAGTGTTAAGCTGTACGGCTTTTCCTATCCAAGTATTGTTCGGGGTGAGATTTGTGGTATAGAACACCAGTTCGTCGTTCTGTGTAAGAGAGAGATAATAACCTGTATCATAGTCCGGTGTTGCCGCAGTTATCTTATTTGTATCAAAATACGTACCTGTGAACTGGTCCCAGATATTGAATTTCTGCACAGCCATGTTTACTGCAGCATCCTCAGGAACAGTGCCATTCTTTACACTGACCATGACGTTGACCTGATCGCCGGGATTAAACCGGGCACCTGCATCCACTGCGATATTCAACTGCACTTCGAACTGTGCAGTCGTGCCACCCGGAACTCCTTCTGGGGTGGTTGCGTTCACTGTAACCGTGTACCATCCTGCTGTAGAACTACCCGCAAGAGTATGGTTCCAGGTATAACTCCCGTTCCTGCCATAGAGCGTGGTGTTTGCCACCTCTCCGGAAGAGTTGTTTATCCTTATAATGACATCAGCGATCCTTGGTGAACCCAGGGTATCATTGAGAGCGCCTGAAATGTTCACTATCTCGCCGGGTTTATACAGCGCAGGGCTGCGGTCGGATCCGGCATTCACTGTGAATCCTGAAGCCCTGAAGCTCCTGTTCAGGGCATTGCCATGAGCCGGTGTTGAAGAATTCTGCGCATAAACTGCAATGATGTAATCCCCTTCCAGAGTGGCATTATTGAAAGATGTATTGAAATATCCATTCACCGAGGTACCATTCAGTTTCTCCACACCAGCATCGGGTTTTGTAATATTTATCGAAACTTCGCTATTTACAGGAACACCACCGGTATCAAGTACCGTGATATTGATCGGGATAACCTCGCCTAATGAATATATTGTCTTACTGATACTGGTATTGACATTATAATCAACATCGAACGATGTATAGTTGCTTCCTGTTATTGTTCCATAAGTAACATTCACATAAGCCGTGTACTGCCGGGCAGGAAGACCGCTGAACGTCTCATTATAAGAAACAACTCTGAGAGGTTTATCAGATATCCTGAAATCATCGATCCAGAAATCACCGATTAATGGAGTTGCTATAGCAGGGTTTGGATACCAGATCACTGCTGTTATCTGATGATTCCCTGTTCCCATTCTGGCGTCAAGCTGTTCATCCAGATTTATCTGCGTCCAATGCCACTTATCGTCAGTGATAAGATTTCCCCATGTCGCCTTTGTAGGATAATTGCCGCCTGTACTGCTCCCCTGGGTCAGACTCGACCGAATACCAGGCGCCGTTCACAAGTATAAGCATATTGATAACATCATCACTGCTGATCCTATACGCGAGGCTCATATATGGATAAGTATTTGTTGAATAGCCTGCTGAAGTCTGCCCTGCTTCAAGTCCATAACTGCCTTCAAAGTTCCTGCCGCCCCATTTATTAGTGCCAGGCCATGTCATGCGCAGACTGTACGAACTTAAGAATGCAGTGGAAGAATCCTGTACCGGTGCGTAATAATCCCTCATGCCCCATTCAACTCCCTTCTCAAAAGTATCTTCATCCCAAAAGTTGCAACCAGGACAATAGGAAATATTGCCACTTCTTGAAGTTACAATACCGCCAGGAGCATAAATGGATATATTATAGGTTCCATTATTGATGTAATTATTTACTTCGATATCCTTAACGATTCCCTGGACTGTGACATTTTCACCGGCATTATATTCGACTTTTTCAGTATATTCAATTATCCATAGACTGCTCACCCTGAAACTGCCTGTTGCATTCCCAATCACGCCTGCTTTTGTGACATTGGCCGTAACATTATAATATCCCATAGTGCTTGTGTTATCAAATGAAAAACTGTAAGTCCCATTTCCATCCGTAGTGCCATTATACAGGTAATTTGCACCACCGACAGATACTCTGGAACTGACAGCGACATCAATTACCGGAACAAGTGAACGATCATACACACTGATGTTTATCGCGATAGAACTGTTCCTGTTATAAGATGGAGCAAGCGGAATTGTCACCCTGTATTTGACCCCGTAAGTAGTATCTGTTGTTCCGTAGATATTATTGTCCTGTGCCCTTACCGTAACATTGTAATAACCTGCAAAATCCACCGGTCTTGACAAACTGTAATATCCTGTAGTATTCGTGAACTTCACTGTACTGTTACTGAAAGTACTGTTCCAAATAGTGATATTTACTGATGCACCGCTAATGCCGGTGTCGTTTTCAAGGTCTTTCACATATCCCGTGATGGCCGCACTGGTATCGACATCGTATGGACCTCCTGCATTCGCTGTAACATTTAAATCCCTTATCTTGAAAGAGGTATTTTCGCTATCATGCGCCATTGTAGCATTGTATGCCCATACAGTGACATTATATGATCCAAGTGATGCGCCGGAGGAAATCGTATAGTCTGCAATATACGTGCTCCCGGAGGTATAGTTCAGCGTTACATTTCCCACAATCGCATCTGCTTTTGTAACGTTCGCATATACAGTAGCATCACTTACATTTTCTCCCTGATAAGTCACATCTGCTCTTATCTGCACCGTGTCGCCGCGATTGAACTGCGAATTATTGACTGAGGGGGTGATGTCAGGTATTGGTGACCAGTAGGTAATATTGATGATCCTTGCTGAATTAACTTCAGACAGGAAAAGTTCCATATCTTCGCCAATAATAGCACTTTCCGTTACGTTTGTCCCATTGACGAAGACCTGAACATCTTCTGCATTTTCTGAAATCGGTATTATTACTGTTACATTTGTCAGGTTTGTTCCAGGTGCAAATACAGCGGTATCTGTGATGTTATATCTGCTCATACCCTCGACAACGCTGTGCGAAGTGGAACCTGAGTACTGTTTCTGTAATGTCAGGTCGTACCCGATTATGGATGTCCTTCTGCAGTTATTCAGGCGAACCATATTACTGGCAGCCCGGAAACCTGTGATATCTACTGTAGCATCTGTAAAGTTCCCGATGTTGGCATAAGTGAAATTATTGTTCGTGTTGATGAAAAGGTCACAGGGTGAGGATATATGTCCTATGTAATCTACATATATCTCCTCTGTGAAATAATACTGCTGAGAACTTCCAGTATTTTTGTTAAATACCTTTACTGTCTGGGTATTGCCTGGATTCAGGAAACTGGGAATAAATCCTTTGATATTATCGCTTTGAGTGAAATATGGCACTCCATAAGGTACTACTGAGCTATTGATCTCTCTTCCGTCTATTGTGAGATTGAACGCCAGATCCTCGAGGTAATTCACAGGATCTTCAGCCGTAGTGTTCAAATAAGCGCTTAATATCTCAAGATAATCATAGGGATAAAGGGGTAATTTGAACGTCCCGCTGATATTTGAGTTAAGACCTGTCGGGATAGCCTTATGAGCTATCGGCAAAGGATTATACAGGAGATGGATGGCGGTTTTGCAGTAAAGATATAAAGATGCGCTGGTTATGTTCGTCTGGTTTATCCATAATGTTGCATCAGGAGCCAGAGTAACATCTGTGCTAACAACAGGCAAATAACCTTTTATCAGATAAAAGTAATTTTCAGAAACATAAGCATTGGTATTTGCATAGGCTATTGAATCTCCTGAAGATGCATTCAATGATATTGTATACGTTCCTGCCGTTCTTCCAGGGATCAAAGAGCTGAAATAACCCTCAGTGTTGGAAATTGTGTAGTATGATTCATTACCTGTGCTGATATTGATCCTGCCTTCATATCCTGTATTGTTGGTATAATAAGCTCTTCCTGTCACCTTGATCTGTCTTCCTTGCAGAGCCGGATCTGCATTCGCATACAGTAGCAGGTCTTTGATATGGATGAAAGTCCTGCTCGAACCTGTCCGTTCCACGCCATCTACATTTGAAAAGGCAGAGGCTGTAATATTATATATCCCGGCAAGGGTATTAGAATATACAAAAGGAGTTCCGGATGTGACATTGGTGTTATAAACCGGCACTGAGTCACGATATATTATCATTCTGATACCTGAATCAATAAGTGTGTTGTTAAAATATGCGAAAGGTGTAATGACAACTTGTTCTCCTTCCCCCAATTCTTCCGGGGTTGTTGTGATGTTGAGAATCAACTGCATCAGGCTGTAATTTATTCTGAAATTCCTGATTGAGTTGTTGTAGATCGTTCCAATGCCGCTATTTTTGATCCTTGCCAGATTTCTTGAAATTATCGCGCTACCAGTGATGTTCGAGTTGTTTTCCCATACAGAGACACCGAATGCTCCTTCCGGCAGATGATATATCACGCTCGAATTTTTCCAGTCATAGCTCATTCCGTTCGTAACATTGAGTTCTGCACTGTAATATCCGGTATATCCTGTTACTTGTGCATTCTTCGTAGTGTGGAAATCCAGAGTAATGTTATATGTGAGGTTTACATGGCTGGATGTCGTTATGTTGATGTCATTTTGTGGTGCGAGGTAACCCGTAATGTTCAGGTTTATGCTGTTCGTGGATGCGTTGTATATCGTGACGTTATTTATTTTAACATTGAGATTTGAGACAGAGGATAGACCCAGCGATATCCTTGATACTTCAGGCACAGCATCAGCAGGGAATGAAAAGCTTATATTGGAATACGGATCAGCAACGGTTGTATTCGAAATACTTGCGCTGGAATTGACTCTATAAAGCGTAGTGTTCGTTACCTGAATTGTGGTTGAATTTTCACCCCTTAAAATGCTTGAACTTGCATTCACCTGAAGTGAATAATTGCCTGGCGCCGAAGGACCGGTGACCGACTGGAGGAAGTTCCCCTGCTGGTCGGTTGTGGTTATTAAACTTTCTTCCCACGAAGGTTTTATTTCAATTCTGATGCCTGCCGCGGGGGTGGAATTGTTATAATAAGCTGATCCCCCTACAGTCACATTATCGTCCGAAAGTATGAGCGTATCAGCAAGGAGGCGGATATTTATACCACCCGGAGCGCCAACAGCGAAAACAGAAAAAGAATCTGTTCCCGCTTCAAGAAAGTCACCATTAATTACTGTCTGCAATGGCTGCCAGTCGTCATCTTTATAATGATATATTATCAAATCAGTGCGGTGCCATTTATTCAGTATCCGGATGGTAGCGCCTGAACTTGAAGGAGTGTCCTTATGTATGTCCAGATACATGAATACTTTAAAAGAAGGGTCTTTTAACCTGAATGGTTTTTCCTTCAGTTTAACGGCACGGATGGTAATATTCTCAGCATTGGATATACGGGTATAATTGTCTGTTATTTCGACAGCTATTTTGGAAGTATCGTTTTTAAGGGTGAAAGGTTCTTGATAAAAAGAATTATCCGCAATTCCAGTCAGATTCAGGGCATCATCAGGGCTTAATCCTGCCAATTGAATAAAAACTGAGATAAAAGGAATAATATTGTTCTGTTCATGCGGTTCTCCCTGAACATTCGAGGCATTTGAAGAAGCTATGCTCAATACTAATATCAGAGTCAAAAATATAATAATAAATATATTATTTTTTACGGGTCTCATCGTGATTCCTTCTTTTCAGTTTTCACTTTTTTCCCGTTTTTGACCTGGAGTTAACTAACACCTAAAGTCACAGGTTGCAATCGTTTTTCACATTTTTAAATCAGAATCATTTAAATTATAAATAAATACATACATATTTTTATATTGTTGAATCCTATCCTTAAATGATCCAGATTTTCCTATCCTTTCCAATTTAATATTGAGAATAGGTAAGGTATATAGTTTATGGTTAAATGAGAACGTTTAGGTGAGAAAATCCAACTAACTTCAAAAACTCTTTTTCTAATTTGATTGATTTCTATAATTCGAGAACAAAATTAAAATAATCTTGTGAGAACATTCGATATGGGCAAACAAGACCACCTGTTAGCATTGAGAATCACAAAAAAGAAGATGATTTGATCAGAATAACAGATAGCATGAGCTATGACTAGAATGCGGTAAATTATTTCAGATATCAGATATAATTCTCGAAAGCGTTTGCAGGTTTAACTCCATTCTGCAAATTTGTCAATAACAACAACTGATAGGCAACAAAATTAAATTTCGAATATAACTCTCTGTTTTCTTCCCTTATTCTCCTGACATCGAATTTTAGTGTAATCTTCATATGCCCATGAATCCTTTCGCATTCCTTCCTGAGTTTATATGAATCCGGGAAGTTTTTGTCCCTCAGAGTCAGGTTTCGGAGATACATGCCAACCTGTTCACTCCTGCCGTGTTCATAAAGAAACCTCAGCTTATCGTCAATATTCATGTGTCTTGAGCCACCAAGCTTCCACATCTTATTTGCCCAGTGATCTATTCTTTCAAGTTCCCCTTCCTCATTGATTACAGCATCCACTGGCAATGAAATCAATGGTTTTGCTTTTAATTTGTACCATATCTCAGCATGATTTTCGAATGAATCATAACTGCCATCAAGGCGATATTCATTGATTTTTGCATTCATCTTTAAAAGAGCAGCTATATGCAGCGGTAGCTGGGGAGAGTCTCCATCATTTCCATCTGTATAGTTCATAAACACTGGATATGTGCCGATCATTGTAATATGGGCTTTATCCATTTTGCATTCATAATATGGATTAAAATCACTATGAGTATCGTATCTTGATGCTTCAAGGGGAGTCGAATCAAGTTTTGCCTCTTTTGAATCTATGAGTTTAATGATTCTTTCACCAACCATTTCCATGATTTTATTGATGCCTTCGACTCCAAGGCGATTTTTTACAAAATGATGAAGTGTTCCGCCGGAGGGAACGGGTATTTTACCATCTTTTTCTTTGAAACCAAGAAGCCAGGCTTCTTCTTCTGATAAAATGATTTTTTTATACGGCTGTTTCCTGAAGAATTTTACTACAGCAAATTTTATCATTGCGGATACATCATACCTGAAATGCCAATCTTTATCGCTGTAGAAGTGGTTTTCTATTTGCTGTCCAATGTCCGCTATGTTTAGGAAATATAAAAATTGGCATAGCGAGACATTTCCTATAGCTAAGTAGTTTTTAAGGGAGTCTGTGAGCAGGACTCCTTTAAAAACTTTTGAAATTTCTGCCATAAGAGGGGTCTTAGCAAAGTATTTAAATCTGTCGATAGAATTATGGCATATACTTTTTTCTAAAAATAGGGGCAAAGCCAAAAAAGGGATAACTTTTTAAGTCAAATGGCTAATTGGATTTCGTCTAGGTGAGAAAATCCAACTAACTTCAAAAACTCTTTTTCTAATTTGATTGATTTCTATAATTCGAGAACAAAATTAAAATAATCTTGTCAGAACATTCGATATGGGCAAACAAGTCCACCTGTAGCATTGAGAATCACAAAAAAGAAGATGATTTGATCAGAATAACAGATAGCATGAGCTATGACTAGAATGCGGTAAATTATTTCAGATATCAGATATAATTCTCGAAAGCGTTTGCAGGTTTAACTCCATTCTGCAAATTTGTCAATAACAACAACTGATAGGCAACAAAATTAAATTTCGAATATAACTCTCTGTTTTCTTCCCTTATTCTCCTGACATCGAATTTTAGTGTAATCTTCATATGCCCATGAATCCTTTCGCATTCCTTCCTGAGTTTATATGAATCCGGGAAGTTTTTGTCCCTCAGAGTCAGGTTTCGGAGATACATGCCAACCTGTTCACTCCTGCCGTGTTCATAAAGAAACCTCAGCTTATCGTCAATATTCATGTGTCTTGAGCCACCAAGCTTCCACATCTTATTTGCCCAGTGATCTATTCTTTCAAGTTCCCCTTCCTCATTGATTACAGCATCCACTGGCAATGAAATCAATGGTTTTGCTTTTAATTTGTACCATATCTCAGCATGATTTTCGAATGAATCATAACTGCCATCAAGGCGATATTCATTGATTTTTGCATTCATCTTTAAAAGAGCAGCTATATGCAGCGGTAGCTGGGGAGAGTCTCCATCATTTCCATCTGTATAGTTCATAAACACTGGATATGTGCCGATCATTGTAATATGGGCTTTATCCATTTTGCATTCATAATATGGATTAAAATCACTATGAGTATCGTATCTTGATGCTTCAAGGGGAGTCGAATCAAGTTTTGCCTCTTTTGAATCTATGAGTTTAATGATTCTTTCACCAACCATTTCCATGATTTTATTGATGCCTTCGACTCCAAGGCGATTTTTTACAAAATGATGAAGTGTTCCGCCGGAGGGAACGGGTATTTTACCATCTTTTTCTTTGAAACCAAGAAGCCAGGCTTCTTCTTCTGATAAAATGATTTTTTTATACGGCTGTTTCCTGAAGAATTTTACTACAGCAAATTTTATCATTGCGGATACATCATACCTGAAATGCCAATCTTTATCGCTGTAGAAGTGGTTTTCTATTTGCTGTGCAATGTCCGCTATGTTTAGGAAATATAAAAATTGGCATAGCGAGACATTTCCTATAGCTAAGTAGTTTTTAAGGGAGTCTGTGAGCAGGACTCCTTTAAAAACTTTTGAAATTTCTGCCATAAGAGGGGTCTTAGCAAAGTATTTAAATCTGTCGATAGAATTATGGCATATACTTTTTTCTAAAAATAGGGGCAAAGCCAAAAAAGGGATAACTTTTTAAGTCAAATGGCTAATTGGATTTCGTCTAGGTAATAAATCTAAAAACAACCAAGAGTGCAAAATACGCAAAAAAATAATAATTATACCAACGGTAATGGTCTGGTTTAGACAGACCATACATTAAAGCATGGCTTAAAATCGATCATTTCTCTATTATCGTCTCCTCGATCTTTATCCCGAAATGCCTCGCCGCCGCCTCAAAGTGCACCAGCACCTCATCGCCCTCCTTGAGTGCTGTTACCGGCACAGGCTTCCCGTCAGCCCCGACAAGTTTGATGGTCTCTGCGTTCTGGAGCAGCGTCTTAATCTTTGCGCCTTCAACCTCGGCTTCAACGAGCATAAGCGGTCGGCGCTCTATCTTGATTCTTCCAACTACAACAGGCCGTGTCTGGCCACCTGAGTCTATTACCAGGACATCATCCCCTGCGCTGAGCTCAGACAGGTAACGGGTCTTCTCACCCACCCTGATATAAGCATGAACCGCGCCGGCATTTACCCTGAAAGGACGGGCTGCAACGTACGGACTCTCTTCTGATTCCGAATGTACCAGGAAAAGACCGTTGCTCTGTGAACCTATCAGCATCCCTTCTCCCGGTACCATAAGCGATGCAGTATCCACGCACACACGGTCGCCCATGCCTACCTGCTTCACCTTTGTCACGCGGGCTTTTACAAGTGGTATTTTTTCCATCCCTGATATGTCCCTGATACCCATGACCTTCTTGATCTCTGAGAGGTCGTCAGTATCAAGAAGTACACCGTCTGAGCCGTGCTCCAGCGTCTCAAGCGCAAGCTTTGCTTCTTCAGAGTCACGGACTCCCGCAATTATCCGGACATCAAGCTTCTGCAGTCCTGCTATCAGGTTCTCAAGCGGGATCACTTTCCAGTCAGTGCCTATAACGACAAGGTAATCGCAGACTTTGCCAAGTTCAAGCGCGAACTCCTCGTATTTCTTGTTCTTTATGATAACATATCCTGCAATTGTCTTTCCTTCGCCGGAAAGCCGCTTTGCCTTTATTATGTCGCCGGAATGCTCGAAATCCAGAGGCAGTTTCTTAGTACCGTCACCTTCTCCACCTTTGCCGACAAGTATGATATCAGCATCAATATCCGGCGCTGCTATCCTGATATTACCCAGGTTCCTTACGGTCTTCAGGTCTTCAATATTTACAACAAGGCAGTCCGCGCCCGATTCAAGCCCTGTGGTGATACGCGGTTTATTTTCCTCCCACGTCCCTTCATCTGCCTTTATCCAGACTGTCTTATCTTTTCTCACTTGAGAGCCTCCATGGCATCCTCAACGCTTGCACCTTTATGGACGATCAGGGTCAGGGCGCGGGTCATCGCAGTGGGATTTTCATGCTGGAAGACGTTCCTGCCTATAGCAACACCGCGTCCTCCGGCATCTACCGCTGCGCGTACCATGGCAAGGAATTCCTCGTCAGTATCAGTCTTGGGACCCCCGGCCATTACCACAGGAACAGGACACCCTTCAACGACTGCCCTGAACGAATCTATATCGCCTGTGAAATTCGTTTTAACGATATCTGCGCCCAGTTCTGCGCCAACACGGGCAACATGAGCTACAAGTTCAGCATCATTGGAGTTCTTTATATCCTTACCGCGCGGATACATCATAGCAATGAGCGGCATTCCCCAGAAATCGCAAAATTCAGCCACATCGCCAAGTTTCTTTAGTTGTTTGGCTTCTGTATCCGATCCAATATTTATATGCACGCTAACAGCATCGGCGCCCATCTTGATAGCTTCCTCTACAGTGCAAACCTGCACTTTATTGTTGGGATCAGGTCCGAGCGACGTTGATGCGCTCATGTGGATAATAAGCCCGATATCACGTCCATAGCCGCGGTGACCGTGTTTTGCCATGCCTTTCTGCAGAAGGACAGCGTTCGCCCCGCCATCTGCTACCCGGTTCACCATTTCAGCAAGGTTTACGATACCCCTTACCGGTCCCATGGAAATCCCGTGGTCCATTGGGATTATTACCATATTCCTGCTTTCCCTGTCCATTATTCTTTCAAGCCGTATTTTTTTTCCTATTTCAGACAATTAATTCACCTTCGTAATCGATCTTGTGTTAGTGTGTAACACACTAACACGGTAAACACGGTATATATATTTAACGCAAAAGCTCTGACCCCTTCTTGAGAAAATCCAACGAACTTCAAAAATCCTATGACAGCTTATTTCGACTTTTTCTTGATTATCGCTACATCTCCGAGCGTGGTTCCCCTTATGAAACCGCCCCCGCGCTGGTCCTGTGATGACACCCTTTCAGTCAGTTTTATATCAAGCTCAGTCTCAAGCTTTTTTCTTATTGTATCTTCCGGCACAAGTTCCTCGCGCTCGATCTTTCGAAGCAAAGTAGACTTCTCCATGATCTTTGAAGCCAGTTCTTCTATCGTTAAGCCATGCGATTCCCTTGCTTTCCTGATGATGCCGGCATAATCCGGGATAATTTCATCCTCAAGTTTATCAAAGGCATCACGTCTGGGTTTACGGGTAACTATCGCCTTTTCAGTTGGCATAATCTTTCTTGAGACCGGGGTCCACTTATCTGACACTTTTCCGTAGCGGGCGCACTTACTGCATAAATCCAGGATAGTCCCTTCAACAGTCGCCCTTATAGGGTTTCCCTTAATATCCGTACCGCATATTTCGCATTGCATTCTCGACGAAAACTCTATATACCGTCCACGCTTAAATATCATTCGGAGACTAATATGTCAGAAACCCAGGAGAACCGTGAAATCCCAATAGGAATCGGGAACGATGATTTTTCCAGATACCTGATGGACAGGATCAAGATGCTTGAGGAGAGGAACAACCTCCTGAGAGAGCAGGCGAATAAAATAGAACTGGAGAAACGGTTTACTGAGAACCAGAAACTAAAGTATGAGCGAGAGATGCGACAGCTCAAGAGCGAACTTGACAGGCTTAAAATGACGCCCCAGGTCGTTGGTAATGTCGTTGATGTTCTTGAAGATAATAAAGTAGTTATCAGAAGCAGCACAGGCCCGCAGTTCGTAGTAGGGGCGTCTCAGTTAATAAACCGCTCTGAATTAGTCCCCGGTACAAGAGTCTCATTAAATTACCAGACCCTTGCTGTAACAAGTATCCTTCCTTCCTCCCGCGATCCATTCGTTAACGGCATGGAGGTGCTGGAAAAACCAGAAGCATCATATTCTGAAATAGGCGGACTGGATGAACAAATACGCGAATTAAGAGAAGCCGTGGAATTGCCGCTTATAAGACCCGAGGTATTCGATCGCATCGGGATAGAACCGCCTAAAGGCGTTCTTTTATTCGGCCCGCCAGGGACAGGCAAGACACTGCTTGCAAAAGCCGTAGCTGGACAAACAAAAGCGACATTCATCAGGATAGTGGGTTCTGAACTGGTACAGAAGTACATCGGAGAAGGCGCAAGGCTTGTGCGTGACCTTTTCAAGATGGCTAAGGAAAAGTCGCCAAGCATTATTTTCATTGATGAACTTGATTCAATAGGCGCAAAGCGGCTTGAATCAGCAACCTCAGGGGACAGGGAAGTCCAGCGCACATTGATGCAGCTTCTTTCTGAAATGGACGGCTTCAATGCCAGAGGAAATGTCAGGATAATCGCTGCAACCAACAGACCTGATATACTTGATTCGGCACTCCTCAGACCCGGACGGTTTGACAGGTTCATAAATATCCCAATGCCCGGCGAAGAAGCTCGGGTAATGATCCTTAAGATCCACTCCAGAAAAATGAAACTTCTTGCTGATGTTGATTTTGAAGAAATTGTTTCGCTTACAGAAGGAATGAGCGGTTCTGACCTTAAAGCGATCGCCATGGAAGCAGGAATGTTTGCAGTCAGGGAGGAACGCCTGGGGGTTGGAAAAGATGATTTTCGCAAAGCCATTAATAAGTTGAAAGCCTCTGGAGAAAAACCGAATTTTCATGCCGAAGGAATGTTTGTCTGATTAGGAGACGATTTTTTTAGCGATGAGGTCATGCGTATTATGTATATGAGAATGTAACAGGCGTAACCTATTTCTTAGCGATAGTTTATAAGATAATAAATTTCCCGGAGAATTAATGGAAACTAAAGCCCAATCACTTGAAAGAGTTCTTGATGACCTCACTGCAGTCGGAGGAATAGAACTATCTGCCATAGTTTCCAGGCAGGGACTGTTGATGGTTTCAAGGGAGGGAGATGGAAAGCATAGCAGTGAAGCTTTTGCAGCATTGACAGCTACGCTGTATATGTCGGCTGAATCGACCATGTTGAGGCTTAGCGACCAAAAACCCAGGATGATCATAGTCGAAACAGATGACAGACATCTTATAACTTATAATACCGGACCTGATGCGCTGATAGTGGTACTTGTCGGAAAAGATGGTTACATTGGTCTTGTTCTGAACGAGTTGAAAAAGGCTGCAGAAAAAGTAAATATGATCATTTAATTACTCCCCATCAAAAAGTCTTTATACGATAAATCTGAAGTATAATATTGGCTTTTGCAGCAAAGGGATACCACCACCACTCATCCCGACCCACCTATTTTTCTTGTCTGCAAAGGCTTCTTTAATCATTTTTCATATTCTCTCTTTTCCGAGCATCTTAAGCCCCTCACGCACCAGCCCGTAATTCCTCTCATCCTTATACCTCATCAATGCCCGCTGTATCCTCTTCTCCCTGCCTTTCGCAACATGCACCTCTTTCATCGTGAAAGGATTTATTCCAGTATAATACATGCACGTCGAGGCTGTCATCGGCGTTGGCGTGAAATCCTGCACCTGTTCTGTGTAGAGATTATTGTCGCGAATATACTCAGCAAGCTCAACCATGTGCTCTACTGTGCAGCCAGGATGACCTGACATAAAATATGGAATAATGTACTGCTCTTTTCCAAGCTTCCTGTTCTCATCTGTGAATTTTTTCCTGAATTCATCGAACACGATCCTCGATGGCTTATGCATCAGATCTGTTACCATACCTGATACATGTTCCGGGGCAACTTTGAGCTGCCCGCTGACATGGTGCTGGCAAAGCTCGGAAAGGTAGCCTGTGGTATCTGCGAGCACAAGGTCATAGCGTATCCCTGAGCCTATGAACACTTTTTTCACTCCGGGTATCTCACGCAGGCGGCGCAGGAGTTCGATCTGCTTCTGGTGGGAAGTATCAAGGTTCTTACATATTGGATGGGTACATATTTTGTCAGCGCATGCGCCCCTTTTGTCCCACAGATCGCAGTGCATCGAATACATATTCGCGGTCGGACCGCCAACATCCTGCACGATGCCCTTAAAATCCTGCATTTTCGTCATCCTTTGCACTTCCCGCACCATTGATTCGATGCTCCTGCTCTGCACTATCCTGCCCTGATGGTGAGTCAGAGCGCAGAAAGAGCAGGATGCAAAGCATCCCCTGTGGCTGACTATGGAAAATTTTACGGGAGCAAGCGCAGGTATGGGTTTTTTATAAGACGGATGAGCCATTCTGGCATAAGGCAATTCATAAACATGATCAAGTTCCTCGGTGCCAAGAGGCAATGCTGGCTTATTCTGGATAATGACGGTCTTTGGATGCGCCTGCGCCACAGGTCTTCCCCTCACAGGGTCCTGCTCCTGATAATGAAGGTTGAAAGCTTTTGCGTAGAGCATTTTATCCTGCGAGACATCGATAAACGATGGAAGCTCTACATAACCAATATGGCTCATCGAGCGCCACTTGCTTATTTCAGTTTTAATAACTGTGCCGGGGATATCGGTTATATCTCCTATTTTCCCGCCTTTTGAGAGGCGTGATGCTATCTCGACTGTTTGCCTTTCCCCCATCCCGAACACTAGAATATCCGCCGGCGAGTCGGCAAGAATGGAACGGCGCACTGAGTCTGACCAGTAATCGTAATGAGCAAAGCGGCGAAGGCTTGCTTCGATCCCGCCAAGGACGATGGGTGTATCAGGAAAGATCGAATGAAGTTTATCTGAATATACTATCGCCGCCCTGTTGGGTCGAAGCCCTCCTTTTCCTCCGGGTGAATAAACATCGTCACTTCTTATTTTCAGGTTCGCAGTATAATTATTAACCAGGGAATCCACGTTCCCTGAAGTAACTCCAAAGAACAGGCGCGGCTTTCTGAGTTTTTTAAGATCAGCTTCGCTTTTCCAGTCGGGCTGCGAAATTATACCAACACTGTAACCCGTATCCCACAGCATCCTTCCTATTACAGCGGCGCCGAATGAGGGATGGTCAACATAGGCATCCCCGGTAACAAGGATCACGTCGAACACGTTTATGCCGAGAGCTTCAGCTTCTTTCAGGGACATGGGGAGGAAGCGGGGTTGTTTAATCATGGCAATTTTCAAACTGTTATTATTAGAGGTCTGAATTATAGTTAAACTTATTTGAGTGCCATATAGATAAATTTAAGAGTTGGGGTGCAGGGGCGCAGTAACTCCCCGGCTTTCAAGCCGGGGGATACATAAGCCCCGCCTTATAGCGACAAACTATCCCCAAACACTTTCGCCCCACTATCATAAACGATATATATCCTGAAAATAATGTCGACAGCGCATGAAAATAACGTATCAATTCAGGATATATCCAAGCAGGAAACAGGAAGTTGTCTTGAATAGAACCCTCTCTACATGCAGGCATCTGTATAATGATTCTCTTTCAGAACGAAAGCGGCAGGCAGAACTTAATCGACTAAAAAAAACATTTGATGTATTCCCGTGGGGAAAACCTGAATGGATAAATTACAAAGATCAGCAAAACGCTCTCCCCGGCTCAAAGACCGATTTCCAGAAAGAGGTTCATTCTCAAGTACTTCAAAACGTACTGAAACGAGTCGATAGAAGCATGATTAATTTCTTTAAGGGTTTCGGCTATCCCCGGTTTCAGGGAAGGGATAGATACAACAGTTTCTCTTATCCTCAATCGGGTTTTGAACTTAAAGACGGAAAACTCTATCTCTCGAAAATGGGAAGTATCAGGATCATCCAGCATCGAGAAATCGAAGGTACAATCAAGACCTGTACGATCAAAAAAGATATTGATCAATGGTATGTTACTTTTTCATGTGAAATCGAAAATCCTGTTTCCATTGAGGTCAAGACCAAAACAGGAATCGATGTTGGCTTGATCGATTTGATAACTCTGAGCAATGGAGAACAGGTCAAACCTCCAAAGTTCCTGAGAGTATCCGAAGATAACCTGATACATAAACAGAAGCGGTTAAGCCGGAAAAAGAAAGGTTCAGGGAAAAGAAACAGGCAAAAAATCATTGTAGCAAAAGTGCATAGAAAAATCAGGAATCAGAGAAAAGATTTCGCTCATAAGACAAGCAGGATGCTTGTCGATAACTATGACTTAATTAAATTCGAGGACTTGCAGATAAAGAATATGGTTCAGAATCATCATCTTGCTAAATCCATATCCGATGCAGGATGGTATCAGTTGATGAACTTAACGGAATACAAAGCAGCATATGCTGGTAAATTCGTGGAGTTCGTTAATCCCGCAGGAACATCGCAGATCTGTATCTGTGGTTTCTCTGTCCCAAAAAAATTATCAGAGAGGATACACAGGTGTCCTAATTGCGGTCTTGTGATGGGAAGAGATCAAGTATCTGCAAATGTAATCGAAATTAGACCATCAATATGTACCGTAGGAACTACGGGAATTAACGACCGTCAAGGACTTTCAATAGAGAGCCGATGCAGCGGTACGCTCCGTGGCTTTAGCCCGGAGTAGTTCACATCACATGCATAATTATTTGCATTGGTTATGTTAAAAGACGTCAAAGAAACTGCTGCATGGGAAAGGAGCAAAGGGGAGTTCTCAGTTATTGAAGTCCCTGCCGTCATAGTGAGCATAGAGACTTTTGTAAGTCTGCAGAAGGATGCAGAAACGATATTGGATTCTGACGGTGCCTCTGTGCTTTTATATGAAGCCGGTAAGAAGGCAGGTCTTCGGTGGATTAACCGCTTCAGCAGGAAATGGGGTTTAAAGGACAAAAATTTCATTGAAGCAGTTCAGAACTTCTACGCTGAGTGGGATGGGGCAGGTTCAGCGTGGAAGAAAATAGCAATGATGAGCTTGTTGTCAGGATTGAGAATTCATTTATTGCAAGAGGATATGGGAATTCAGAAGTTCCTGTCTGCCATTTCTTAAGGGGTTATAATGCAGGTCTGTCAGAGGTACTAAAAGGCAAGGTCATTGATGCTGAAGAAGTAAAATGTGCTGCGAAAGGGGATGACTGCTGCGAGTTCGTGATGAAGCACGTGGATTAATCTCCCATTTCTTCTTTCAATTCGTTATAGAATTTCATGAGAATTATTGCAGCTTTATGATCTTCGTTCAGATAAAAACTTCTGATCTGCTTCCCGATCTTTTTCTCAATGACAATATTATTTTCGAGCAGTGGCTCAAGTACCCTTGCCACACTGGAATGGTATAATCCGGTTCCTTCCGCTATCCCTGAGAGATAATTTATCTCATCTTTATTTTTCAGTAAGTATTCCAGCACTGTCAGTTGTGCGGTTCTTCCAAATAATTTTTCAAGCGGGCTCATATTTTAATTATATTCCTGTTTACGCAGGTTTATAAAATAAATTTTTGCTTATGTTCATACATTCATATTAAATGTGTATATATTAACATGATTAAATCTAATATTGCATTAAATGTATTGTTTATTTACACTAACTTGACGATTTATAGAAACACTTAAGTATTAAGACGTTATACTCACGATTAAGGTTGTCTTCAGAGGACATACCTGAAAAACGGGTGGAAAATACAGGTGGTTCAAAATGAATAATGATCAGCGAATGACATTTTCGGAAATATCGGTGAAGGGTGGGCGGAAATGACCCGCAGTGGTTATAATCCTTTTTTCTTCATCCTTGCTGTTATCACTTTGATGCTGAGTAAATTATTTCGAAAGAAATGTGGATAAAATGAAAAATAAAATTGCATATTTTATTCTTGGACTGGTGGTCTTAAGCATATTTCAGGCAGTTGTGATCGCGCAACCCGATGGATGGTTTCTCTCCGGGAGAATTCATATGGATGGCACTCCTGACATTGCAGGTATCCAGGTTTATCGTCAAGGTACCAATGAACTTGTGAACAGTTCCACGACAGATAGTAACGGGTCATATTCCATAAAACTCCCAAATGGTGAGTACGATATCAAGGTTGAGTCATATTTATTAAAAGGAAGTTATAATATACAGTATGACATCAAAACAATCGTGATCAATAACTCGAATGCTACACTTGATTTTAAAGCTTCCGGGTCTATTGCCATGATTTCAACAGTTTTTTTCATGCTTTTTCTGCCTGTTATTTTTCCTTCGATCGCGGCAGGATTTATTATGGGGATATCGATACACAGATTTACTAAGAAACGAAAAGCTGCGCTGATCGGATTTGTCCTGGGAACCGTGAGTACCTGCGCATTAGATATATTTTTAATAATGGGGAGATTAGTTAGTGACGTAATTCTGGCATTGCTGCTGTCGGCGGGTATCACATTCATTTTAGTCGTAGCTCCGATCATTTTTTTGAACAGGAGGAAATTATCATGAAAATAAGAATAGAAAAATCAAAAGTGAATCAGGAGTGAGATGTATGGATGAAGGATTAGGATTTGCGTTGGTGCCGATATTTATAATAGGAGTGCCGATTGCTATTTCATCATTCATTCTTTATTTCATCTTAAGAAGTAAAAAGATGAGTATCATTGGATCGATCATTGGATTTATAGTAGCTTCTGTGATTGGAATTGCCATTCCTGTTTGGGATGGACAAAGCATTATTCAGCTTCTTATGAGTATGGAAATAATGCCAAAATCGTCTCTCGGTCCTTTAATAATGGTTGTTTTCTTTGGTTTGCTAACCGCGTTCACAGGATTGATTGTCATTAAGATATTTCGGAAATAAAAATATGGCAAGAAAAAAATTAATTATAGGTATCATAATATTGATAGCTGCCGCGCTGATAATAAAAGAAGTTGTTGCATATTGGCCTTATTTCATGGTGGGTGCTCCTCTTGGAGTTTTTGGGATAAGTAATAGAGATTCAATTGACCATAGTGTAAATGTTCAAGTATTTGATTCAAGCAATAAATTACTTCTCAATGAAACCTACAATTTAGGACCATCACAGACATTATATTATCCTGAAAAAGGATGGAAAGATGTATATGAGAGAGAGAAATTATTTCCAAATGGCGATTACAAAATAATATTGACATTAGATGGCAATGTCACTAAGACATTTCAAGGAGTAATGGACGCATGGAGCGTGGTTGATTTTAAGATACATAGTAATGAAAGTATTGAAATGGCAAAAATGATGTCATAACGGTTTATAGAAATATAGAATCGAAGTTTGAAAAAAAGGTGATAACATTGAACAAAAACTTAATATTGATATGGTATCAAGGAACAAAATTGTAACAACCGTTATAATATTGCTATTACTATTGGTTTTATTCAGCGGATGTATTGGAGAAAAAAAAGCCAATCCTGCGCCAGAATCAATTAACAAAGAAGCAGCCGATGTCTCATTATCAAACTTAGCTCAATCATCAACAGAAGAAAACATACCTGAAATCAGCATAATATCCTTCTCAAGCATATATTTGCATGATAACAATGAAGATATTTATTTATTCAGCTGGGAAAATGTGCCTGGGAACGAAAGCAACGGATTGCTGGATTATCTCAGGCACCAATTCCATGTTTCCTGGGCAGAAAATGTGCAAATCACCAGAGATGACGTGAATAAAACCATTCGTGTTTTCGATGCCAGAGGTTCAATAGCCATAAAACGCATGGATGATAAAAGAGTATACCTTGAAATAAGCCCCAGGATATTGTTCAGCTGGGATGACGTTCCGGGAAATGATACAGTCAGATTTGCGGAATTCCTGGCATGGAATTTTGGTTTTGATTGGGCTGTAAAAGCAAAAATCGAAAAAACCGATGATGGCAGAATTATAAAAGTATGGAATGAAACAGATCATCTTTCTCTTGAACTTAATGACGAAAAAACAGTTGTGAGAGTAAGAACCGATGGCATCATGAGTTATCTGCCTTATGTAAGGCTGGAAGATGGTAAGGTGAACATTTATAGTGATAGTAATACGATCCAGCATGAATTACCGGCAAAAGAAGAAAATGGTAGGCTGAATATATACCAATCGAGCCCCGGAAAAAAACACGAAACTTTTAAGAGATATTATGCTGCGTATAATCTTTCAATAAAAAATAATGGCTCAAGCCCCATGCATTTTAAACTGGACAGCCTGAGCCTGCATGACGGTGACCGGATATTCAACACCACAGCTCTTGAACCTCATAGTTCAAGCATTGAGGTATTATTAGACCTCGCAAACGAAAATAAATTGCAGGATACAATCCTGCCGCCAGGTCAGAGTTTAAATGGAATAGTGGCTTTTCGCGTTAATTCACTGTATAATAGATCGTTTTTACTGAAGTACGACACAATGACCGTAACCTCAGCATCTTTTGAAAAAAGCATCGAAGCCCTCGAAGCAGCAGAATATTTCAATTATTCAATAGCACTGGGCACTCCTCCATACAACCTCCTTACAGATAGCAATGAAATGATCTTGTTCAGCTGGGATGAAATTCCAGGAAACGATAGCCAAAGACTTATAGAATATCTAAGATACGAATTCGGTATTGACGGGGAAACAGCAGGAATTGATAAGATCGATGATGGCAAGACCATAATAGTAGCAGATAGAAATAATCGTATTTCAATAAGATATAACGATGAAAAAAACAGAGTGAACCTGAAAAAGGATGATGGTAGAGCCTTTGAACTCAATGCCAGCACTGAGAATGGTAAGCTGAACATATACGGTAGAACGAGAGGCTCCTATGAACCGATCTTTGATGACACCGATACATGGGCGAACTGGGTGAACAGAAGTATTTTCGAAACCTTTCAAAAGTCAGATGTGGAGCGGACGCTAAAGTCCCCTCCCGATAATATAGCCAGTACAGAGATGGTATATGCATTAAAGGTCTTTCCTGAAAGGAATTTGACAATGTCTCCAGTTAGAAAAAGGTTCGATACGCTTCTTGTTGCCGATGATACAGGAGAGGAAATCATTAAAACAGATAGAATTGATGGAATGGCAGTTCGCAGCAACCAGACCTATACATTCAAGCCCGATTGGATGCTAAATTTCCCGGGGATGAATTTTTCCAATGCTTCTGTAGTGCAGATTTCATTTTCAGGATTATATATCAGCCCATTATGCTGTGTCCCAGGAAGATGGAGCATTAATGATCAGGATGTCATACTGGATGATAGATTGAATATTATCGTAGTAAGAAATCATCACATGGGGTTGGTAAACTGATCAGAAGGTCTCCTTTGCGCTTCATGGGATCAGATTTCGAGGAGTATATGAAAAAATGCAATATGGGTGAAGTTTCTGGATTTGTGCTGGTACCGATATTTGCAATACTGTTCCTGTCATTCTCTGCCCAGGCATCTGTACCTGTCAGCCCCCCAGAATCCCGCTTTGTTTGGGAGCCCGGGGAAAACCTGACATTCACATGGACGAACGAGAATTTTGACGGGTTCTATTACGATGCGCAAAGCAGAACAGGCAACGAGTCCCTCACCATAATGCTTGAAAATATAATGGACAGGTATATACCAACGGAAGGTTTAGTATATTCCACAACAATTGAAACAGCCACTGCCAGATACAGACCATTCGGTGAATATGCTGCTATCTGGTTCATGGGAGTAAAACACCTGGCAGGATTTCCTGAGGGCAAAAGCAACATCACAGATAAGAGCGGGATAGACCCTGGCCGACTACATAACATACTGATCGATGACGATGCCAGTTATTCCCTGGCTTTGGGAAGCAACCTGACCCTGAGTGAGGGTTATGTCCTTGAGATCATTGATGTGAATGTAACTGGCGCTTGCGTGATTCTTTCACTGAAAAAGGACGAGATTAAGGTAGATACAGGCACAAAGAAAGTAGAAGCGGGGAAAAATTATATTTATGAGACACTGGATGGGACGCTTATCGCAGTTCATATTGATTCTGTTTTTGAGGGAAAAGAAAAAGCCTCGGTCGCAATAAATGGTATTTTCCAGGTATCGCAATACGAAACGCTGGTCAGGAAAGCGGATAATCCTCTTGGAGTTATGTGGGTGACAAATATATCAGATGATACAATTACACTGAAAAATGCAGCTTGTATCGTGGAATTGAAGCCCGGACAAATTATCAATATAATTAACAATATACATTTAAAGGTGGCGGATTCGAATACTTTCAGGATTCATTTATATAAATATATCTACTGGCACTCTGAAAATAAATATATGTACTGGTACTTTGAAAAAAATGAACACAGAGGGGCTACAGGTTCAAACAACTTTATGGCATTGGATGGTCTGAATTATGCTGGATTCCTGTACGAAGCAGATTCAGGTAATTATTCAGAGTCGCTTGTGATAACAAATATGACTGGCAGGAGGATACCCAAAGGCGGTCTCACATATACAAGTTACAGCAAGAAGATGCCTTACGCTGTTACTGATATTAAAGGCATAAAACCAAATGGAACTGACGGATCGTATGTCACATTCAGCCTGGGCGGGAAAAAATATACTTCAAGAAACAACGGGTTTGCAGAATTATTGATAGCGCATGGTGATAGTAAATCTGAAAAAGAGACTCTTCTTGTGAGGCCACCATGGTTTGAAGGGGACGATGAGCTGGCACCTGGACGGCCGGTTAACGGTGTTAAGAGGGAACCATGGGGATTGGACACATGGGAACTGGGCGAAGGATACTCCCTGATGGTTAAGTCCGTTGATATAAGGTTTAATCCAAGAAAAGCACGGCTGGTACTCAGCAGGAATGGCGTTGAACTTGATGATGTGTGGTTGTCAAGTGAAAATGTTTATAGATATTTCCAGCCGGGAGAAAACGGAACACCAAAACTCATCACATACCTTGATTCTGTATTTGATGGTGCCTCAGCCGATATGATACAGCTGAGGTACACCTGGTTCGTGTCTGATAACGTCACTCAGATAAAAGAGGGCGACAGGCTGGGTGCATTCAATGTCACGGTCGTAGAGCCTGATCGGATGGTATTAAAGAACAGGGAGCCGATCGAGCTGAAAGCCGGGAGAATTATAAACCTCTACTGGAATCTAAGCTTTTTTGTTGAGAATTCGGATGAACTCAGGTTTTATCCGATCAATATTGCGGGTACAAAGATAATTCATGAGGAGGTTGCCATTAATAACGTGTCGGATATTCTTGATTCGACCAATCCCAGGGCGACCATATCTGCCGGGACTTCCGCGGACAGGACAGAAAAGACCTCCGGATTTGAGGCTGTTCTTTCAATAATCATAATCCTGGAATTGTATATAGCAGGACGGAAGAGAAGGTAAACAGGGAGAAATAATATGGTATCAAGGAAAAAAATTGTAGCAACCATTATAATATTGCTATTACTATCGGTTCTGTTCAGCGGATGTACTGAAAAAAAGAATATCGCTCCGGCTCCTGAATCAATACAGAAAGATGCATTGAATGCATCTGCAAACCTTAGCCTGCCACCAGGAAAAGAAATTATACCTGAAGTTAAAATAACATCCTTCTCAAGCATATATATGCATGATAATTTAGAAAATATTTATTTGTTCAGCTGGGAAAATGTCCCTGGAAACGAAAGTAACAACCTTCTGAATTATCTCACGAACGATCTCCATATTGACTGGATAGAAATTTATGGTGAAAAAAATGTACAAATCACCAAAGATAACGAAAATAAAACTATCCGTGTTTTTATTAAAGATAACCTGATCGAGATAATGCTGAATAACGAAAGCGTAATCCTGAATATCAGGGATGGAGGCTACTATAACTTGTGGGTAAAAGAGGAAAATGGCACCCATAAAGTATACAACAAAAAACCGGGGAATAAATATATTTCAAAAAGATACTATGCAGCATATAATCTATCAATAAAAAATAATGGCTCATACCCCTTATATTTTAAACTGAACAGACTGCGCCTGCATGACGACGACCGGATATTCAATACTACAACCCTTGAACATTATGATAAAAATTCAAGTCGATTAGGAGTATTGCATGACCTTGCAAATGAAAATAAATTACAGGATACAGCCCTGCTCCCGGGTCAAAGTTTAAACGGAACCGTGGCGTTTCGCGCAGATTCCCTGTATAATGAATCATTTTTACTGAAGTATGATACAACAACTGTAACCTCAGCATCCTTTGAGAAAAGCATAGAAGCCCTCAGGACCGCAGAGAATTTCAATTACTTCGAAGCGCTGGGCATATTTCCATATACCAGGCAAAGAGAGGGTATAGGCATTTATGAACCTGTATTTGATGACAATTACGGCACATGGGCGAACTGGGTGAACCGAAAGGTTTTCGAGGTCTTTAAAAAGCATGATGTGGAAGGGACGCTAAATTACTCTCCTGATTTTATGCCATTGACAAACATGGTCTATGCTATAAAGGTCATGCCTGAAAAGAATATTACGATATTTCCTGTAAAGACACGGTTCACCAATCATCTGATCTTTATGAATGATGCAGGAAATGAAATTATCAATACATCTAATGTCCAGTACAGAACTAACATTATAGGATTTATGAGTAATCAGACTTTTATCCAGCCAGGAAAGACAGGAAATATTCCGCAGATGAATTTTTCCAATGCCTATATAGTTCAAATTTCATTCGAAGGTACTTACGGATGCCGGATGGGTTTTAATAACCAGGACGTTATATTAGACGATGGATTAAATATACATTTAGTAAGATCTGAGTTTTCACAATTCTTAAGTTGATATGAACATTGATGGAACCGGGTAAAGGAGATAAGAAATTATGCGTTCAGGATTGAAATTTGCATTAGTGTTAATTTCAGTAATAATAGTCATGTCAATCTTATTGTTTGCAGGCGGTGCGGGCGCTGCTATGGATACTTATTCTCCAAGAACTTATGCAGCAGGTGATCTGATACTCAGGGCTGACCATATATGGATCGCATTATGGGATCCGTATAGTCAGGATGTCGGTGATGCTGCCAGTAATTGCGCAAAGAATGCCATTTCGCTCAAAGAGGGCTACTCGCTCGCTGTGGACGGCGTATATCAGAAGATCATTCCTGCACCAGAAGGCATGGGAGTAGGATCAGTCAGTATCGCTAATTTTTCATTATACAGAAATGGCGAAATTGTGAAAAAAGCCAGTGTGACGAACGGAGAATATTTTTATTTCAATGTGACCGCAGATGGCAGGGAATATCCTGTCATTGAGTTCATGGTGCATGATATATTTTCTGTTGATGGAACATGTTCAGGAAGGCTCATACGGCTTATGCCGTTGAGCCAATATTCAGAGGCAGAAACAGGCGGACAAGAATTCCATGCCAGCCCTCAAGAGGTACCTTCTGAGGAATGGAATAGCACGTTCGGGAGAATGAACGATGATGCATTAATGTCAGTCCATCAGAGCGCCGATGGCGGCTACTTGCTTGCCAGAAGCTTCCCTTCACTATGGATGAGATTGTCTGGAACGAGCATATGGCTCAACAAGACCGATACAGACGGTAATGAGCTCTGGAATAAAACGATATTTGAATATGGTGCGGAAGTCTATTCTGTCCAGCGAACCGCAGATAACGGTTTTGTTGCCGCAGGTGAAATAATTGAAACAGGGCACTTTGACAGGGATGCATGGCTCATTAAATTAGATTCAAATGGAAGCAAACAGTGGAGCAGAACATATGGTGGGGAATATGATGCCACGGCGTCCTCTGTCCGGCAGACTGGAGACGGAGGATATATCATTGCAGGATACACGGAGGAGTATGGGCAGGGTATCTGGATCATCAGAACTGATCCGAAAGGATATGAAATATGGAACAGAACGCTTACAGCGCCAATCTACAGCAGGGTCACTGCTCTCCAGTGGACAGATGACAATGGTTGCATAATCGCTGGAACGATAGGAACTTATTTTGCTGATTTCAATGATGCGATACTTTTCAAGCTGGATGCGAACGGCAGCGAGGAGTGGAACAGGACTTTCGGGGGAAGATATGATGACAGGTTTTTCTCTGTCATGCAAACCATGGATGGAGGATACCTGGCAGCAGGGATGACAGAACTGTACGGGCATGATTCATGGCTCGTTAAGACAGATGCGAACGGCAGCGAGGAGTGGAACAGTATATTATATGATGGCGGGGGAAGCGAGGTGATGGATGTCCTGGAAACAGGGGACGGATATGTGCTGGCAGGCAGGAAGTTCACATCTGAAGGTAGTGAGGTGCTGCTCATAAAAACGGATCTTTATGGCAATAAGCAGTGGAGCAAGACGTTCGGTGGTGAACGCGATGATGAAGCGCTATCAGTCAAACAAACAAAAGATGGAGGATACATTATTGCAGGCAATACGAAGTCATACGGGTCGGGCGATAATGATGCTTGGCTGATAAAGGTGAGCCGTGAACCAGATGGAACTGATAACGCCCGGGAAGAGAGCACAAATGGAACAGCAAGCTCAACCCGGAATCTGATGGAAGGTAAAGCCGAAACTAATAAGACAAGCCCGGACGAAAGTATGGAAGGGTTTGAGATAGTTCTGGCAATTATGGTACTTCTGGTAGTATATTCTACATGGTGCAGGAAAAAGTAAACAGGGAGAAATGATGGTATCAACGAATAAAATCGTAATAACCATTATAATATTGCTTTTTCTATCGGTTCTGCTCAGCGGATATATCGAAGAGAAAAACGCAGCTCCGGCGCCGGGATTGGATGAATATTCAGGCTTATCATCCATGCAATGGGGAGAAGAATATATTTCTGAAATCATAACAACAAATGCAGTTCAAAGGAAACGCGTAAACACATCACATGCAAACCTGACTCTGATGTCAGGAAAAGGACACAATCCTGAGATCAAAATAATTTCCTTATCGAGCATATACAAGCATGATAATTCAGATGATCGGGAAAATGGCACTGTGTACAAAAAGATGAATAGAAATAAATACGAACCAGATAAGAGATATTATGCAGCGTATAATCTTTCAATAAAGAACAATGGTTCATCTCCGTTATATTTTAAACTGAACGAACTCCGCCTGCGTGAAGGGGATAATACATTCAACGTCACGCCACTTGAACCTTATAAATCAGACGGATTGGAGGTATTGAGAGACCTGGAATATGAAAATAAATTGCAGGATACAACACTGCTTCCAGGTCAAAGTCTAAGCGGAACTGTGGCTTTCCGAGTTAAGTCCCTGTATGATGAATCGTTCTTACTGACTTACAATGCCACGCCTGTAACCTCAGCAACCTTTGAGAAAAGCATCGAAGCCCTCAGGACTGCTGAAGATTTTAATTACTCGATAGCATTGGGTAAACTTCCATATATCCATAACACCAATATAACAAGATTATCCTATGTGCCGATTTTCAATGACTCTTTTGAAACCCAGGCGAACTGGGTGAACAGGAGAATTTTCGAAACTTTTAAAAATTCTGACATAGAGAGAATGCAAAACTCGCCACAATATATAGGTGTGGAAATGGTTTATGCTTTGAGGGTAATACCTGACAGGAATATAACGATGTTTCCTATGAGAAGCGTTTACCAGTGGTATTTGTTCAACTGGGATGAAATACCAGGGAACGACAGTGGAATACTCCTGGATTATCTGGATCAGAAGTATGGCATTGATGGGGTAAAAACGGCAAGAATTGAAAAAAGCGATGACGGCAATACCATCAGATTATATGTTGAAGACATTGATCTATCGCTAACTCTTAATAATGAAAAAACCAGGGTAAGCTTTGGGATGGATGACGGCAAAAACTATGAATTCATTGCCAGGACCGAAAATGGCAGGTTAAACATATACGGATTCAGGTTCGAAAACCCGCGTCTTCTTGTCATAGATGATAATGGTGAGGAATTGATCAACATTCCCGATATTGCAGGATTGGCAGTTATGAGCAATTATACCTATAAATACAGATCCGGGTGGAAATTAGATTTTCCGGGAATGAATATTTCCAATGCTTCTGTAGTGCATATTTCTTTCGAAGCTGGTTATTATGGTGGAATTGCCAGAATTACCAGGTGTAATATGGATGTCATACTGAATGAAGCCCTGAATGTAATCGCTGTAAGATATGATACTTTCAATCCGATATCCTGAAAGGAGTATGTCCATGATGCGATCAAGTAACTCGATTGTGACTGCTGCAATAATTTTGCTGATACTGCCGCTTCTGTTCAGCGGATGTATCGAAGAAGAAAACGCAGTTCCAGCGCAGGGATTAGGGGGATATATGAACGCATCATCCGGAAACCTGAGCCTGCCATCGGGAGAAGAAAATATGCCTGAAATTAACATAGCTTCCTTTTCAAGCATTTATATGCATGATAATTCAGATCAAAAAGACATTTATTTATTCGGTTGGGAAAATGTTCCTGGTAACGAAAGTGACAGACTGCGAAGTTACTTCAAGGATTATTTCCTCTTTAATTGGGTGGAAAATGCACAAATCACCAAAGATAAAGATAATAAAACTATCCGTGTTTTTACTGATGAAAACTCGATAGAGATAATTCTATATAATGAGACCGCACAAATGAATTTCAGTGAGGGTGGAAGCTGGAATTTAGTTGTAATAGGGGAAAATGGCACGCATAACTTCTATGATAGAGATCAAAAATACCAGAATAAATATGATATTTCGCCCGGATACTTTGCAGCATATAATCTCTCAATAAAAAATAATGGTTCAACCACAATTGATTTCAACCTGAACGACCTGCGCCTGCATGAAGGTGACCGGATATTCAATGCTACGACCCATGAACCTTATGTTCCAGGTCTATTAGGAGTATTGAATGACCTCGCAAACGAAAATAAATTGCGTGATACAGCCCTTCTCCCCGGTCAAAGTTTAAATGGAAAAGCGACTTTTCGTGTAGATTCCCTGTATAATGAATCGTTTTTACTGAAGTACGATACAACAACTGTAACCTCAGCATCTTTTAAGAAAAGCATCGAAGCTCTCAGGACTTCTGAGCATTTCAATTACTTCACAGCACTGGGCATATTTCCGTATACCTGGGATAGACAGGGGATAGGCATTAATGATCCAATGTTTGATGACAAATACTTTACCTGGGCGAACTGGCTGAACAGAAGTATTTTCGAAGCTTTTCAAAAGTCCGATGTGGAGCGGATGCGAAAGTCCCCTCATGATTTTATTCCTGTGACAAAGATGGTCTATGCATTAAAGGTCATACCTGAAAAGAATATAACGATATTTCCTGTAGCGACACGGTTCACCAATCATCTGATCGTAATAAATGATGCAGGAAATGAAATAATCAATACATCTGATGTCCAGCACAGAACTAACATTATAGGTTTTCTGAGTAATCAGACCTATATCCAGCCTGGATGGATAGGAAATATTCCGCAGATGAATTTTTCGAATGCCTATATAGTTCAAATTTCATTCGAAGGTACTTATGGATGGCCTTTGAATTCACGGATGAGTATTAATAACCAGGATGTTATATTAGATAATGGATTAAATATAAATGTAGTAAGATCTGAGCATTCACAATTCTTAAGCTGATCAGAGAGTATCCTTTCAGCTTCATGGAATCAGATTTCGAGGAGTATATGAAAAAATACAATAGCATAGCAATTGCATTGATTGTCCTGGGCGTGCTCGCAAACTCTTGCGGAACAGCCCTTGCAGAATCGGGTGAACCGTTCCCAGAAGAGGAATGGAACCGGAGTTATTTCGTCGGAACAGCATACGATACTCAATGGATGGAGCAAACTTCAGACGGCGGGTACATCATTATTGGCAGTGTGAACTATTTTTCACATGGCAACTCGATTTCCAAAGAATACTTTGTGTTAAAAACCAGCGCAAAAGGGGACGAGCAATGGAGCAGGAAATTCATAGAAGAGGACGAAGACCGATCAGGTTACGGGATGAAAACCAGTATAATGCAGACCACTGACAGCGGATATCTCATGGCAGGAAGCACCGAGAATTTCACAACAGGCTCTTTGAGTATCTGGATCAGGAAGTTAGACGCAGAAGGAATGGAACAATGGAAAAAAGACTTCCGGGAAGATAGACCGTCAAGGCAGTTTTTCGGAGGGAATAATTTCACAGATCGTTATGATGAGTCTGATAGGTCTGTGATGGAGACCCCTGATGGCGGCTTCCTTATTCTTGGAAAGACCAATCATTGCAGGAATTGCTCAATTGAAAAAGAGCGCCCCATGGATATCTGGCTTATGAAGATCGATCCGAAAGGGAATGAAGAATGGAACAGGACGCTTGGAAGAACAGACCAGACTGCCTATTCTTTCATAATGACTCCTGACGGCGGCTTAGTCCTTGCAGGCGTGTCTGATCCCGATACCACATGGTTTATAAAATCAGATCATAATGGAAATGAATTATGGAACAGGACATATGAAGGACTTGGAGGTGGAACTGTAGTTATCCGGCAGGCATCAGATGGCGGGTATGCAGCAGCGATCACAGACATTTCAGGATCGCATGTAAGGCTAATAAAGATCGATCCTGATGGACTCAGGCAGTGGGAAAAAACCTACGGGGATAGTTCATTCCATGATTTCAAGCGTACACAGGATGGAGGTTTTCTTTTGTGGCGATCAGCCTGGGCTGACACCATGCTGCTGAAAGTGGATCCTGACGGGAATGAGCAATGGAGAAAAAATATGAATGATTTTATTGTTTCATATGTGGAACAAACAAAAGAAGGGGATTACCTGCTTGCAGCAATGAAACTTTCAGATGACGTAATTCTTGGCTACACAATTGAAAAACTTGACTCCCGTGGAAATAAATTATGGGAGAAGATATTTGGAAATGAGCTTTCAGGGGCCTTCTCTGCAAAGAAGAAGACTATTACAGGGAACGATAACGGATTTGCCATTACTGGAAGAAGTACCACCAGTTATGCGATAATTCTAAAAAAATTCAAAAACAGGAATATTCCATTTGCAGTGTTCACCTATTATCCTGAATATCCGGGAGTGAACCAGACGGTAACGTTCGATGCATCGGTGAGCAATGATCCGAAAGGGAATATTACGAATTACAGATGGGATTTTGGAGATGGGAACACAACAGCCACTGCAGGGAAGAAAATCACTCATTCATATGACAGAGCCGGGGAAGTGAAAGTTCGATTGACTGTGATGAATCAGAGCGGGGGAGTGAACTCCACTTTGAAAAAAGTGTTTGTACAGAAAATGATGGCGCCTGAAGAGACAATGAATTTGACTTTTGGTAATTTTAGCGGTGCAAAATATGCGCAGGAGACTTCTGATAGGGGATTTATCATTGCAGGGGGGAATAACTCGATCTACGAAGGATGGCTTGTAAAGACCGATCCTGACAGAAAAGAGGAGTGGAACTTGACCTTCAGGGGAATTGAATTAAAATCCGTCATCAGGACACAGGACGGTGGTTTCATGGCTTCAGGGGAATACATGTCTGATATCCGGCTTATCAAAATAAATAAAACCGGAAAGGAAGAGTGGAACAGGCTCTTTAAGAGAAAAGGAATTGCACCATATCTGTCATTCGGGATCGTATTCGGGGAAAATGGCACCGTCGCACAGACACATGATGGCGGTTATGTCATCGCCGGAATTAATAGATCGGTAGATACGGATTTTAAAACACTATATGATGCATGGCTTTTTAAGATCGATCCTCACGGGAACGAGGAATGGAGCAGGATATTAAGAGGAAATGAGATAGGACAAAATATTTTATCAAGCGTTCAGGAGACCTCAGATGGAGGCTGCATCGTGACCGGAACATGGTGGAATCCATATGGCGGTTCAGATCCATTTGTAAGGCTTATGAAAACCGATCAAAAGGGTAATGAAAAGTGGGACTGGACACGGATCATATCTGGAAATGATCATGCCGGCCCCGGTCTTCAAACTTCAGATGGCGGTTTCGTAATGATGGGTACATCAAGCTACCTGAATAAGTCCGAATGGGATTTTCACACAGGTCCAGAGTGGGACACAGATATATGGCTCATGAAAACCGATGCTAAGGGAAATGAACAGTGGAGAAAGAGCAACAGGGTAAAGAGCCTGGCATTTGAAGCATCTTTATCCATAACAGAGGATGGCGGTTACGTTTATTCTGCGATAGTGCAGGAACGTCCTGAGAATGACTATGAGAATGCCGATAGCTTTAGTGTGAAGTTCGTTAAATTGGATCCTGATGGGAACATAGAGTGGCAGAAAAGAGATGAGGGATATTCTATCAAACCGACCTCTGACGGCGGGTATGTGACTGCGAGGGGATCATCGCTTATCAAACTCGGATGGATCAAACCGGAGCTGTCGTCGGGTGGAATAATACCGGACCAGGCATCAGCGAACCTGAATAAAACTCCCATCCCATCCATATCCTCTCCTGAAAATGCTTCTGGATTCGAGGCATTTCTGGCGATTACAATACTTCTGGCAATCTATATAATCAGGCGGAAGATAAGGTAAACAGGGAGAAATGATATGGTATCAAGAAATAATATCGTAACAACTGTTGTAATATTGCTATTACTATCGGTTCTGTTCAGCGGATGTACAGGAAAAAATAATATCGCCCCGGCACCAGACTCAACACAGAAAGAAACAGTAGATGTCTCTCCTCAAAACCTGACCCGATCATCAAAGGAAGTACCAGAAATCAAAATAACTTCCTTCTCGAGCATATACATGCATGACAATTCAAATAATGAAGACATTTATTTATTCAGTTGGGAAAATGTGCCTGGAAACGATAGTCACGGATTGCTGAGTTTTATCAAGAACGAACTCCGTATTGACGGAATGGAAAATGCGCGAATCACCAAAACCGGTAACGAGAATAAAACTATCCGTGTTTTTAATGATGAAAACTCAATCGAAACAATGCTATATAATGAAAGCGTATGCGTAAAAATCGGGGCTGGAGACTGCAAAAACTACGATTTGCTGGTAAAAGAGGAAAATGGCACGCATAATGTATATAAAAGAATATACCGGAACAAACATCAGATTTCTGAGAGATACTATGCAGCATATAATCTCACAATAAAAAATAATGGTCCAAACACCATTGATTTTATACTGAATGACCTGCACCTGCATGAAGGTGACCGGATATTCAATACTACGATGCTTGAACCTTATGGCGGTTCACCTTATAGCAGTTTAAGTCTATTAGAAGTATTGCATGACCTCGAAAATGAAAATAAATTACAGGATACATCCCTGTTCCCCGGTCAAAGTTTAAATGGATTAGTGATTTTTCGGGTAAATTCCCTGTATAATGAATCATTTCTGCTGAAGTACGAGACTGCGGCTGTAACCTCAGCATCTTTTTTGAAAAGCATAGAAGCCCTCAGGACTGCAGATCATTTCAATTACTTCGCGGCGCTGGGCAGATTTCCATATCTTAATTGCCAGATGGATGGTATAGGCTCTTATGATCCAGTATTTGATGACAATTGCGGTACTGGGCGAACTGGGTGAATAGAGATATTTTCGAAGTCTTTAAAAAGTCTGACATTGAGAGAATGCAAAAGTCTCCGCTTATACCAACGACAGAGATGGTCTATGCATTAAGGGTCGTACCTGAAAGAAATATTACAATGGTTCCTGTTACAACACAGTTCAATAAGTCCAATCTTCTGGTTACCGATGATAAAGGGGAGGAAATTATCAATACATCCAGAATTCGAGGATTGGCGGTTCTCCGCAACCAGACCTATACATTCAAGCCCGATTGGATGATAAATTTTCCAGGGATGAATATTTCCAGTGCTTCTGTAGTGCAGATTTCATTCAAAGCCAGTTATATTAAATTAGGCACTGGCAGATTGAGCTATAGTAACCAGGATGTCATATTAGATGATAAATTAAATATTATCGTAGTAAGATATTCTCCCGATCAAATTCATGTAGGCTGAGTATGATAATACTCAGGTGGTCATATTAGATGAAGAACAAAATATAATCGCTGTCATATACGATTATGCACATTTTGTACTTGATGTGGGGAAGATAATAGAAGCATTAACGGTCACAATCGAGCGATTGTATATAATTTATCGGTGAAGAAAAACGATTCAAAAACCTTTGATCTTTCATTCCAGACCGAAATGCTTCACGTTCCAGTCAGCGGTTGCCTGTATCTTTTTTATCTCCTCTGCGCCGCCCGCCATTGTAAAAAGATGCCTGAACCTCCCCTGGGCTTTCAGGTATTCCTCAACAGGTTTCCTGTTCTTTATCTTCCTGGCACCTGTGACTTCGCCTTTTTCCATCTCGTAAAGAGGCCACAGCGCTGTTTCAACAGCCAGCCTTCCGACCTCTATGGTCTTTGATCCCTCAAACTTCCAGCCTGTACAGCAGGGCGCATGAACATGTACGTAGGTCGGCCCTTTGATATCAGCGGCTTTTTTTACTTTTCTTATCATATCAGGAGCATAAGCCACAGACGCAGTTGCGACATAAGGGGAGCCGTGAGCCGCTATTATGGCAGGCATGTTCTTCTTATTAAGCGGGTTGCCAAATGATGCCTTCCCGGCCGGGCTTGTCGTGGTACTCGCGTACATTGGAGTCCCGCTGCTTCGCTGGATACCGGTGTTCATGTAAGCTTCATTATCAATGCATATATAGGTAAGATCATGCCCGCGTTCAAACGCGCCTGAGATGGCCTGCAGGCCGATATCCATAGTGGCGCCATCGCCGCCTATTACCACGACCTTGGTATTGTTCATTTTTCCCATCGCCTTCAAAGCAGCCTCTACACCGGATGCAACTGCCGCAGCGTTCTCAAAGAGCGAATGTATCCAGGGCACACCCCAGGCCGATTCCGGGTACGGCGATGTGAAAACCTCAAGGCAGCCTGTGGGGCTTACGACTATGCAGTTCTCACCCAGCGCATCAAGCACGAACTTTCCTGCAAGGGCATCGCAACATCCTGCGCATCCGCGGTGACCGGGTTTCAAGAGGCTCATACAGATCCTCCCGCAGGTCCGCGAACTCGCTTTCCACAAATATTCCCTTTTCAACCAGTTTTGCCTTATTGATCATTTTTACGATCGTGCTGATAGGAATATCACGTCCTCCGTGCCCAAGCATGAACCCGATGACAGGGGCGCGGGCATCTATATTATTGTACATGCAAGCTTTGACCTCTGTGCAAAGTGCCCCCTCATTCTTGCCGACTGAGATGTTCTTATCAAGTGTAATAACCACTTTTGCGTTCTTTAGAGCCTTCCTTATCCCATCGCTCGGGAAGGGCCTGAAAGACCTGACCTTAAGAAGACCAACGCTCTCTCCCTCTTTTCGAAGCATATCTATCGTATCCTTTATCGTACCGATAACTGAGCCCATAGCCATTATCACGATCTCGGCATCCTCAAGCATATAACCGTCGATAAGCCCGCCGTAATACCTGCCGTATCTCTCGCTGAACTCAATTGCCACTTCTTCTATCTTCTTTAAAGCCACGCCCATGGCTTTCTCCTGCTTGTACCTGAACTCAGTGTATGTGCTCGGGTCGGCGAAAGCGCCAAATGACATGGGGTTTTTCGGGTCAAGCACGAATTCGGGAGAATATTCCGGCAGGAACTCATCCGTAAGGCTCTGCTCAAGCAGTATGACCGGCTCAAAGACATGCGACAGGATAAAACCGTCCATGCACCCCATCGCAGGCAATAGAACGTCCTCGTCCTCTGCGATCTTATAAAGCTGCGGCGTCATATCAGCCTGACTCCTGGACATCTTCAGCATAAAGCTGTATCCAGCCAGTATCGCGCTGGGATATCGAATCCTGCTGGTCGTTCCATATATTGATGGGAGCCGAAAGCGCCCTGTTCACCACGGTCATTACTATGGGCAGCCTCATACCTGAGGCATTGAAGAGCGCTTCATGCATAAGCGCAAGCCCCTGCGATGTCGTTGAGGAATACGTGCGCGCTCCCGCTGCGCTTGCGCCAATGAGTGCCGATATTGCTGAGAACTCGGATTCCACGTTCATGTATGCGCAGTTCATCTCACCATCAGCGGCGAACTGGGAAAGGTCTTCCACGATATGCGTCTGCGGGGTTATCGGGTATGCGGAGATCACATGGGGTTTGCATACCTTGACCGCATGCGCTACGGCATAAGAACCCTCAACGACTACCATTCGATTCCTCATTTTCCCTCCAGGACCATTATTATTCCTTTCTTGGGGCACTCGTTCGCACAGATGCCGCAGCCCTTGCAGTATTCATAATCAGGTTCAAAATATCCGTTCTCAAGTTTATAGACCACACCTTCAGGACAATACGTTGCGCAGATACCACATTTGCTGCACAGCTTACGGTCAAAAACAGGCATGAACGACCGCCATGCGCCAGTCTTGTTGACATTCGTGCTTCCAGGTTTGGCTACAGTTTTTATTATAAGCTTCATCTCTGTGCCTCCATCATATCATAAGCAGCCTGGATCGCTGCTGCATTTTTTTCACCAACTTTTCCTGGAAAACGTTCCATTACTGCGTTTTTTATTGATTCAGGTTTGATAATGCCGGAAACCCCGGCAAAAGCTCCGATAAGAGTAGTATTTACTATTGGTTTTCCTATGAAATCCATAGCCAGCTTTGTTGCATCAAGGGTCTTGACAGATGCTTTTGTCTCCATTTTGAAATGTTCAGGGCTTTTTTCAGTATTGATTAGAATAAAACCTTCAGTTTTTGTCCCTCTTGCCACATCCACCACGTCGACAAGGGTGGCATCCTGCACAATAACGTAATCGGGTTCATATATCTGGCTTCGAAGTCTAATGGGTTTATCGTCAAGGCGTACAAAAGCCGTTACCGGAGCGCCTCTCCTCTCCACGCCAAAAGCCGGAAAAGCCTGACTGTATTTCCCATCCTCAAAGGCAGCTACCGCTAAAAGCTCTGCAGCTGTAACAGAACCCTGCCCGCCGCGACCGTGTATTCGTATTTCCTTCATGTCTTTTTTCACCGATAACAGATTATATATATTAATTAATAACAATCAATCGTGATGAATACCCACAATTGCATACATGTATTTATGCTTTGCGCATTCCAGGAAACAGGAGCAGCAAAATTATACCGGTAATAACGGTAACAAGACCGAGTATCCCTGCCTCAGGACCTGACTGCCCGCCTGTAAATTCAGGTCTTATAGCAGTAACTGCAAATATTCCAAGTCCACTCCTTAAAGAGAAAACATGGTACTGGAAGAAGTTCCATGAGAAATGGAACCCGATCGAACTTTTCAGACCTTTCGTGAAGTAAAGCAGGGAGAGGAGTATGCCTGCTATTATTACAGTAAGGAACATGACTGAAGCGTTAAATAGAGGAAGGCTGAGGAACAGTATAGAAGGGATATGCAAAGCTGCAAAAAGAACAGAGGTCATAAATATCGCCTTCCACCTTCCAAAACTCTTTTCCATACAGGGAAGTATGTAACCGCGGAAAGAGAGTTCCTCTGCTATCGATACAAGAAATTCAAAAAGAACGCCAATTATCAGAATATTCAGAGCATCCGGGACGATCCAATCATACTTTATCCATCCAAGACCCATTTCAAGTATGAAGATCATGGAGATCAGGACAAAACCAAATAAAATGCCGGATCTATGCGAACCCTTGCCGCCCCATCTGGGAATGCTGCCCCCCTCTCTTTTTTTGAAAATAAAGAACAATATTACGATAAGCAGATATGAAATAAAAGACATTTGTGCGAAAAAATAAGGAGATATCACAATCAAAGTTATAAGTAAAATGAAGAAAAGGCAGTTTCTTAACCCATCATTGTAAATTTTCGAATACATTGCTTCTAAAATTGATATTTCGAGTACATATTATTGTTTATGAGTAAACTATATCTTATTTGATGACCTAATGATGAAGTTCAATATGACCGATTCTAAACTACTAATCACAGAACTCGTACTGACCGCCTACCTGTACAACCAGTCTGATAAACTCAGTGTAGACGACCTGCCACAGAAAATACGAAAACATTACTGGAACGAGAAGGAAAAAACGGTAAAGCGCCCCGTCTATGTCACTGAAGGGGATATAAAGTCCATCTATGGGATCGAAGATGTAAAAACAAGCACAAAGGCACTGCCATTCCTCGAGTTTGAAGAATTCGGTTCTCAGATAAAACTGACCGTATTCGACCTCGGAGCGAAATGGTTCGTTAAACAGGCGGAAGCAGTTGAAAGTATCAACAGCAACCCTGCGCTGGCATCATTCTTTGAAAACTACGATTCACTTCCGGTAAGCTACGAGAAGGCGAAGGCATCAAACATGCCAAAGGAGAGCGGCCGCGAATGGATCAACTCGCTTGTAAAGGGCATAGAAACAGAGAAGGGTTCTGAAGAGATGCTAAGACTTGCCCATATCGTATCTCCTGAGGATGTCAAGCAGAATATGAAAGATCTTGTTCTTACAAAAGAACAGGAAAGTGAGATAGAGAAGATCGTAAAAGCTATCCAGTACCGCGATTACCTGAAGCGGATAGGTCTTGTGGAGATAGGAAAGCTCCTTTTCGTAGGCCCGCCTGGAACTGGAAAGACCTCGGTCGCCCGAGGGCTTTCGGGCAAACTGGGCATCCCCATAGTTGAAGTAAAACTCTCACAAATTGCTGACCAGTACCTTGGCGAAACAGCCAAGAACATAGACAGGGTATTCGAACTTGCTAAACGCCTAAGTCCCTGTATACTTTTTATCGATGAGTTCGACTTCGTGGCAAAAGCAAGAGCAACAGATGAGCATGCTGCGCTGAAAAGAGCTGTAAATACTCTTCTTAAAGCCATAGACGAGATCAGCCTGGTAGAGCACGGCGTCCTTCTTATTGGCGCGACCAACCATCCGGCGATTCTTGACCATGCAGCATGGAGGCGCTTTGATGAAATAGTTAATTTCACGCTTCCTGATAAGGATATGCGGAAAAAAATACTTGATATAGTGCTGCGGGAAATAGAAGGTAATTTTGATACCGAAGAGATCGCCCGTAAGTCAGAGGGATATTCAGGCTCTGACCTTCGCCTGATAGCGAGAGAGGCTGTACTAAATGCCCTTATTACAGAGAGAATGGCGCTGACACAGCAGGATTTGCTGCGCGGTATAGATGAGTTCAATAAGAGGATCCCTCTAAAGGCAAAGGACGAAACAGGATGAAAGTAACCCTGCTGGGTACAGGGGATGCAGTAGGAACACCGAAGATCGGGTGTTCCTGTCCTGCCTGCATGGACGCACTTTCTGGAGGCAAAAGCAGAAGGCTTCGGTTTTCAGTGCTGGTTGAGTCATCGAATGGTAAAGCGCTCATAGATTCAAGTCCTGATCTGAGGTGGCAGTTCCTGAAAAAAGGCATAAGCAATATTGATGGGGTGATATGGACGCACTCACATTATGACCATTATGCCGGGTTCGGGGATTTTCATCGCATCCAGAACGGCGTGAATGTGTATGGAGTGAAAAGCACGCTTGATTATATTTTGAATTATCTGTATTTTATGAAGCCGGTAAGGCATGATGTGGAGTTCTACAAACCATTCGGGTTGATAGGTCTTGAGATGATGCTTGTGGAAGTTCACCATCCTCCCCTTGAAGAAACAGCAGGTGTGATCATAAGGGACGGAAAAAGCAAGGTGGTTATCACGGGAGACACCACGCGGCACATATCGAAAAAAACCATTGAACTGATGATGGAACCCGATCTTCTTATTGCAGATGCCATAATACCGCCAAGGGGAACTATCAGCAAACACATGAACTCCCGGGAAGCGATGGAACTGGCAACACTTTTGAATGCAAAAAAGACATTTCTTACTCACCTTAGCCATAATTTTCCCCCCCACAATGAAGCTATTAAAGAATGGCCGCTGGGATATGACGGGATGGAATTTGAATTATGAGTTTTAACAGCGAATAAACTTCTACCAGGGAAATTTCTATTCGTACTTTTTTTTAACTCCTTCAATTTGTTCATGGCGGGATTGTTCACTTTCCTGGAACAATCTGATCCATATTTCTATTCCGAGGTCTTCGAACTCGTTTTTATCCATTATTCCTATCCGGTTTTTTGTTTCTTTTTTTAGGATATTAATGTTTCGCATTCAAAACTAAAATAGTTGAAAAAAATAGTTGAAAATAGAAAAGCAGAATCTGTTAAGAATAAAAAAATATTTGTAACGTTGCCATATTTTTTCCCCGCATGCGGAAAGTATATTAAATACACTGACATAATGGTATTCACTTCTTCTAACTCAAAGAACAGGTGAAATCCCATCTGTGAAATGGTCTAGGAAAGTAAAAATCAAACAAAGGAATTATCATGGACGAAACCCCAACAGCTACAAATTTTAATATAAATGACCTGACAGAAAACTCAAAAAATGTAAATGCCACTATCAAAGTTATCGAAATAGGCGAGACAAAGGACATACCTTCAAGGTTCGGAGATAAACAGGTCTGTGAAGTAAAAGTCGCAGATGCCTCAGGAAGTATACTGCTATCCTTATGGGATGACCAGATCGGAAAGATCGCTGTTGGAGATACCTTATCCATACAGAATGGCTACATATCAATTGTCAGGAATTCGATGAGATTGAACATCGGAAAATATGGAAAGATGCTTCTGTCCGAAGAGGCTCTTACTGAAGTGAACACTGAGAATAATGTTTCAGACAGGCACGTTGACCAGCCGGAAAGACCAAGGCGCAGCTCATACGGCGGCGGTGGCGGACACAGCGGCGGTGGAGGCGGCGGGTACGGCAGCATGTACGGTGGAGGCGGCGACCGCAATTTCAGCTTCAGGCGCAGCAGCTACGGCAGCGGAGGCAGTGGCGGCGGTGGAGGCGGCGGACGCAGGGATTCACGCGGCGGCGACAAGAGAGGCGGCAGAGGCAGAAGGTAATTTACCTTCTACTTTTTTTATTAATACTTTTTATACTCAATCATCATATACAGTTATTTAATGCTGGAAAATATTCCGGATACATTTCTTAGTACCACGAACAAGGAATTTCGTGTCCTTATCGCCATAGAGAACAAGATGAAGTTCTACGAATGGGTTCCGATAGAAGAGATAACCGGTTTTACAAAATTCAATCTCAAAGAGACCGAACATATCTTATTCACCCTGGCAAAGAAAAAGCTCATTCATAGAAATATCGCAGCATACGAAGGATATAAGATATACTTTGAAGCTTATTACATCCTTGCGCTAAAAGCGTTCGTGGAACGCGGCTCTGTCAATGCAATAGGGGATTTTGTCGGAGTTGGGAAAGAGTCAAGGATATACTCTGCTGTGGGCGGCCTGACAAACAGGGAAGTTATCATAAAGTTCCACACCGAAGGCCAGATGAGTTTTAAGAAGGTCAGGATAAAAAGAGAACATCTTGAAGAGCGAAAACATCTTTCCTGGCTGTATGCTTCGCGCCTTGCTGCAAAAAGAGAGTATGATGCGCTGAAACTCCTGTATCCGAAGGTCGCAGTTCCTGAGCCGATCGATCATAACAGGAATGCTATCGTCATGTCAGTCCTTAAAGGACAGGCGCTTGCACATACAAAGGTGGACGAACCTGAATGGTATCTCGATGAGATACTGGCACAGGTGAAAAAGGCAGCGCAACTCGATATCATCCACTGCGACCTGAGCGAGTTCAATATTTTTGTCAATCCGCATGGATGTGAGATAATCGACTGGCCGCAGTATGTTACTTTCTCCCACCCGAATGCGAAGGAGCTTCTTTACCGGGATATTGATAATGTTCTTACCTTCTTTGAGAAAAAATACAGGGTCAAAAGAGATATCACTGGGGTGATGAACAGTATAATGGAGTTATGCAAGAAAAAGTGATATTCGGAGTGGATATAGCAAGAGGTTCACCCAGGGCTAAAGAAAAACCGGCTTACGCTGTGGTTGTACTGAAGGATGGTCAGGCGGAACACCACAATATGGTGAGCCTTCATAAAGTCCTGAGGATGGCGTGGAAAGAAAGGCCGCAGTTCATCGCCATCGATAATGTCCATGAACTTGCGCCAGACAGGAAATCTCTTGTCTCTTTGCTACAGGAACTGCCGCATGAAACCAAACTCGTTCAGGTAACAGGAGGAGAACATCCTGAACCACTTGTAAAACTGGCAAAAGAACGCGGGATCAGATTCGACAGGTTCGATCCGGGTGCAGAAGCACTTGTTTGCGCAAGGCTTGTTGAAATGGGCACAGGTCATGAGGTCTCTGCTTTTGAGGATAAGACCATAATCAAAGTCAGCAGGGGGCGCTCCCCGGGCAGGGGCGGTTGGAGCCAGAACAGGTACAGGCGTAAGATCCATGGATATGTAAGGCAGAGAGCCCGCGAGATAGAGGATTACCTGAACGAACAGTCAAAACTTCGGGGGTTCACATTCACATCGAACGTTGCTGAAAGGTTTGGCGGTTACTCAAAGGCTGAGTTCCTTGTTAATGCGCCCAGAAGCGCAGTCCATGTAAGTTCAGGAAGGTACGGGGACGTGCAGGTGACCTCACGCAGCATTGAACGCGATGCGCTTATCTTCAAACCAATCACCACACGGAAAAGGGATTACATCATCGTGGGTATAGACCCTGGCACAACTACGGCTCTGGCTGTGCTCACACTTGACGGGGAACTGCGCAAACTCCACAGTTCAAGGACGATATCCATCCCTGAGGTCATAGAGATGATAGCAGAAGAAGGAAGACCTCTTATCATCGCAAGCGATGTGTTCCCGACACCGAACACGGTTGAAAAGATCAGGCGTGCTTTCAATGCCGTGCTTGGAACACCTCAGGATATGATCGCCACAGAGGACAAGATAGAATTTGCGAAAAATTATGAGTATTCAAACGCTCATGAACGTGATGCCATAGCTGCGGCGGTGTCGGTTTATCGAAAGAACAGGAACAAGTTCGAGCAGATAAGGAGAAAAATACCTCCCGGCGTGGATGCAGACGAGGCGATAGCGCAGGTGGTGAGAGGAAGATCGGTTGATGCTGTAATATTATCCCTCACCAGGAAAGAGGAAAAAGAACCAGTGACTGAGATTGCGAAGGAGATAGCTGGGGAAGTAGCGATTAATCAGAGGGAATCGCTCCGAAGATACGAGGAAAGTATCAGGGAGATGAAAGAATACCAGGAAGAACTCAAAAAAGAACTCAAGTTGAATGATAACAGGATACTGGAGCTTGAGAAGATCATCAGAAGGCAGCGCGACAAAGTTTATAAAGAGCTTAAAAGAGAAAAAGAATTGAAAATACGCGATAAGGAGATAGCCTCGCTGCGAAGCAGGGTTTCCGAAAGCGGTAAGCGGATAGCTTCCTTGAATGAGAGGATACATAACCTGAAAAATGTCCGAAGGCTTGAGATGAGCGGGAGGCTTTTGCCGGTTAAGATCATCCAGGCGTTCACGAAGGACAGCATCCAGAAGACGCACGAGCAGTTCGGGATAAAGAAAGATGACATTCTACTTCTAAAAGATGCAAGCGGTGGAGGTACAATAACAGCTAATATGATATCTGAACTTGGCGTTCGCGCAGTGATAATTTACAACGATATGTCGCATGCGGCAGAGGAGGAACTGTTCAGGCTGAACGTGCCTGTGCTTGCGGCAAAGGATGTTAAGATAAAATTCGATCCTGCTGAGGAGATCGCAGTTATTTATCCCGAGGATATCAGGAACGCTATCGAGTATTGGAACCGGAAGGCAGATGAGCGAAGGAAGATGGAGAAGGAGGAGTGGCTTGCTTCGCTCGTGGATGAATACAGGAGCGAGAGAAGAAAAGAGTTGAAGGGATAGAAACTTCAAAGCAGCTTCAGATGCCCCGTTATCCTATCGAGTTCACCGACCTCGGCAGGTCCTATACCAAGAACGGTGACAGTGCCTGGCGGAACTTCAGTAAGCCCTGCATCCTGGATAAGGGCTGTTGGCAGTCCGTGCTTTCTTGCTGATTCTTTCAGTTCAAAGAGGTCCTGCAAAGCAGGTACCCTGAGCACCACTTTTTTTTGTCCGCCTTCTTTCCACGCTTCATAAGCATCCCTGCTTGCGAATTCGGAAGCTGATACCGCGGCATGAGCCACCTGGACTGCAAGTTTTCCTTTTGAAAGCTTAAGGTCGTCACGCACTACGATACACTGTTTATATTCTGCCATGTCAAAAAATTCTATTGAGGCTTGTGGTCAAGTATCATCATGCCTTTCTGGTCGAACTTCAGTGTGTCCCTTTTATCAGACCATTCTTTTCCAAATTTGAGCGATTCGTTCCTGTCAAAATCGCCCACAGCAATGATATCGGTGTTCGCTGTGATCTTTTCAAGAGGAATGGACATGAAGTACTCTTTGCTTTTTACAACTATCCTGTTGTTGTCTAATGCAACGCTCTCGCCGATTTCGGCGCCGTTTTGCTTTACGAATTTTCCTGTATATTCCCCTGCGTTGAGATTATTTTCTTTCTTTGCATTATCCTGGTTTTTTATCCTGAAAAAACCTGAGATCTTACTTATGAGAGACATTCATGTTACTATTGTTTTTCCTCAAATAAATACTATTACTCTTCCAGTCTTTCCCTGAGCCCACGCGCCTTCCCGCTAATCTCCTCTATCATGTGGATATTCCAATCTCAGGGAGCGAAAGTCCGGGAAGAGATGTAGATAAGGTAATGCAATTCAAAAGGTTCGTGTGAGTGAGGATAGATGGGACAAAACCGGCAATTTTGAAGATGCCTACTGAAAAAGAAGTTGCTGAAGCCATAATAAAGATTGGAGGAGGTTTAATAGAAAAGAAACATTTGGAAAAATGGATTAAGGCAGGCGTTGGTAACCACCGCCCAGCCTAGCAAAACATATAAACACTTCAAAGAACATTATTACATTAAAGGGAGAAGTATATATGGAACTAAGGATGCCGGTAAAAGATATAATGACCAGGGATGTAGCAACAGTTGATATAAATAGCGATGTCCCCAAATTAGCTCAAAAAATGCTGGAGCTTGATGTTGGCAGTGTCATAATCACAGATAAGAAACATCCTATAGGAATTGTCACTGAGCGCGATATTGTAAGAAAGATTATAACCAAAAATCTTAAACCCAGTGCTATTTCAGTCAGGCAACTGATGACGACTCCCCTTATAACCATACCTGCCAGCGAGGGGGTTACTGAAGCCATGCACATGATGGTCAAAATGAAGATCCGGCGATTACCTGTAGTGGACACAGGGAAGCTGATAGGTATTGTTACAGATATCGATCTCATAGCAGTTTCAGCGGAAATGGGAAATATTTTCTCTGACCTTATAAAGATGCACAGAGAAAAGATATTTACAATGGAAACCCCTCAAAAAATTAACCGGGGCATCTGTGAAGAATGTGGAGATAACGTTGATGATCTGCTGCTTGTGAATGGAAAACTGCTATGCGAAAGCTGTGCAGAGGCTTAGGACCGTAAAACAACATATATATATACATGATGGAGGAGGATTCATTATGAAAGTGGAAGACATAATGACAAAGAACCCTGTTTTTTTGCATGAATCCGATTTTATGACTCATGCGCGTCAAATGATAAGAGACCATAATAAACGTACATTGCCTGTTGTGGACTCAAAGAAACGTGTCATCGGAATGCTTTCTGAAAAGGATGCTTTAAACATTTATTCTACGAAATCCAATGTCACAGTGGAAGGTTTTACATCCGGGTTCCCTGAAGTATATCCAGATATGGATATTATGCACGCAGCAAAAATAATGGTGGATGCAGATGTAGGACGAGTCCCCGTGATACGATCGAGTCAGGACAAAACAATGGCGGGAATACTTAGCACTGTGGATATCTTCAGGAACCTGAATTTAGAAAGACCACCACATAAGATAATTGAAGATGTAATGACCCGAAATGTGATTATATGCTCTCCAAAGGACAGCATTGCAAAGGTATGGCTGAATATGAAAGAGATGGGCTTTTCCGGATTTCCTGTTGTGAAAGACGGGCAGCTTGTCGGGATGGTGACAAGACGAAATATTATCAGAGCAGGATATGCAAGGATCGAAAGAGAAGATGAGCACGGAACGAAATCTACCATGTCCCCCCCGGTTGAAAAAGTGATGAGCTCTCCCGCTTATACCCTGTCTTCCCGGACAACCTTAAAAGATGCCATAAAAGCATTTATCAAACTTGACGTGGGAAGGCTTTCTGTGGTAAATGACGGGGCTCTTGTCGGCATAGTGGATAGAAACGATATAATAAAAGCGTTCATTTAAAGGTGTTTTATGAAAAACCAGACAGCTAATGCGGTATCAAAAGAAGTCCGCGGCGGGTATATAAGAAACCAGGGTCCGCTTGATTTCAAATCCCGGATATCAGAGCATCAAGGTGACATAATGACGATAGCATCAAAGGATGTAGTTACCATCCCGCCAACGATGTCTGTTATAGGCGCAGTAAAAACCATGTTCAGTAAGGGTTTCAGGAGACTTCCTGTCTCTGATGCGGGTACGAACCGGTTGAAAGGGATAGTGACCTCTCAGGATATCGTTGATTTCCTGGGCGGAGGCTCAAGACACCTGATCGTTAAGAACAGGTTCAAGGGAAACCTGCTTGCAGCCATCAACGGAAGCATCAGCGAGATCATGGAAGAGAATGTTGTAAGCCTTAATGAAAAGGATTCACTTAAGGACGCTCTCAACATAATGATCAAAAAGAACGTGGGCGGCATCCCGATCACAGATGGTGACAGCAGGGTAAAGGCTATAGTTACGGAGAGAGATTTTCTATTTTTGATCTCAGGAGTGATGACCGCGAAGACCGTAAATGAGTACATGAGTAAAAACGTTGTTACGGCGGCACCTGATATGACAGTAGGTGCGGCTGCGAAATCAATGGTGAATAACGGGTTCAGGAGGATACCCATAATACGGGACAATGTTCTTATCGGGATAATAACTGCTTCCGACATCCTGCGCTTCCTTGGAAGCGGAGAAATGTTTGACCGTCTTGTCACTGGAAATTCAAGAGAGGTTTTCGAAGTGCCGATCCGCACACTGATAAAAAAGGATGTGCTTTTCACTTCGTCAGATGTAGATATCGGAGAAGCCGCCAGCTTAATGCTTGATAAGAACGTGGGCTCACTTCCTGTGCTTGAAGGCGGAGAATTGAAAGGGATCATAACTGAACGCGACTTTGTCAGGGCAATAGCAGATTGAGGGAATCATGAAAATCAAAGAGATAATGAGTTCGCCCGTTTACGTAGTATCGCCGGATGAAACTGTAGCAAGAGCAAGGAACCTGATGCTGCGTCACAAGATCGGAAGGCTTGTACTTATTGAGAACAATAAGCCTATCGGAATAGTGACAAAGAAAGATATCGGCAGGAGGCTTAACCAGGCGGAACCGCAGTGGCGGCGAAGACCTATAGATCATATACCTATAAGGCAGGTCATGACCGAAAGCCTGATAACCATATTTCCCGATGCATCGCCCAGACAGCTCGCAGAACTTATGATAGAAAATAATATTGGCGGGTTACCTGTGGTGAACAATAAGAGTGAAGTTATAGGAATAGTAACAAAGTGGGACCTGATCAGGTATTTCTCAGAACTGCCTCTTGAGTTAAAAGTTAAAGATATGAAAATAGAGCCTGCCATAACCGTTCACAGGCATCATACAATAAGCCATATCCTTTACGAACTTGACACGAATTTATCAGACAGAGTTGTTGTATTTGAGGATAACGATAAACCGGTCGGGATCATAACAAGCTCGAACCTTTCTTTTACAGAAATGAAGGGAAAAACAGGAGACCTGCCCCAAAAAGAAATAAAGATGACGCGTAAAGTGAGTTATGCCGGGAATAAACAGAACAGGTACATAATGGAGGTGCCGCTTGTGGCAGAAGATATCATGTCAAGCCCATTGATCAGTGTTAACTTTGAAGATAAAGCGACATCTGCCGCAGGAATAATGGTGAAAGAGAAGATCAATGGAGTGCCGGTGATAGGTAACGGGGTTATGGGGATATTGACCGGAGAAAACATAATCAAATCAATATTGACATTGTGAGGTGAAAAAACATGAAGGTAAAAGACATAATGGCCGAGCCAATAATGGTTCACAAATCAGACACCGTATCGCATGCCATGGACTTAATGAACAAACATGACACGCGAAGGCTCCTTGTGGTGAATGGTGGCGATATCCAGGGCGTGATAACTATGAGAAGCATTGCGCGCAAACTGGGTACGTGGAAAACCTCCAATCTGCCTGCCTCATCATTGCATGTTGCAGCTGCAACAACGAATATGTTCGTGAAGGTTTTTCCTGATACCGATATCAAGGATGCAGTTGCTCTTATGGACAGGAGCGGAGGTATTCTTGTGGTGACAGACAACGAAAAAGTACACGGCTGGGTGACGCCTCATGAACTCATGAAAAATGTCAGAGCAGGGAAAGGTTATGCTGCAGATCTGATGAAAGAGGCAATTTCTGTGACCCCGGGAGAACGTGTAGCGCATGCGCGCCGTTTGATGCTGGACAGGGATATTGGAAGACTTCCTGTGATCGAAAATGGGATTGTTGCAGGTATTATCACCGAAAGGGATGTTGCGAATGCGATGATGAATTTCAGGAACCTGGTGCCGGACAACCAACAGGATGAGAGGATACGCAATCTGATCGTGGCTGATATTATGACCAATAATGTAAAATTAGTCAGGACAAATACTCCCATATCCGAAGTAATTTCATTGATATTGAATGAAAATATCGGCGGTGTTCCGGTCATGAATCTCAGGGATGAGATGGTGGGCATAATCAGCAGGAGATCTATTATCAAACATCTTGCTTTGATGAGCCAATCTGGCAAGGATTGAGGCTATGGAACGGAGACAGGATGAGACGTGATGTCTCTTCGGAACTTATTGAGAAGCTGGATGTTGAAAAAGTATCTGAATTGCTGGATATTCCTGAGCACAGGATAACAGGTGCGATACAGAGAAAGACATTACAGTATGTAAAAGGTAAACAGGACTTATTCAGGTTCGACAAGCCCATATCAGGGATCGAGGCAGGGACCTGCATATTCCTTTCACCTTTTGACATTGTGAGGGGTTTCCCTAAAATACCGCGCGCCCTGGTGCTTTATCCCGGTGTTGCCGCTCATTTTGCCTTCTGCGAAAAAGTTGCTGTGGAAGAGAAGATGAATGGTTACAACGTCAGGGTCGCTCTCATCAAAGATGAGATCGCAGGGCTTACCAGAGGTGGTTTTATGTGTCCTTACACCACAGAAAAAGCAAATGAGCTTGTGGGGAGGGACTTTTTTTTGGATCATCCCGGCCTTGTGCTTTGCGGTGAGATGGTGGGACCTGACAACCCTTATGTCCCTAAATCAATTTACGATATCGAATCCCTTGAATTCTTTGTATTTGATATAAGGGAGAAACTTACAGGTAAGCCTATGGCTGTCAAGAAACGGCGTGAGCTTGTTGAAGAATACGGACTTCGCTCGGTGAGGCTTTTCGGGGAATATGATGTTGATAAAGCGCATAACGAGATTGCAGGAGTCATCAGGGGTTTCGGGAGATCGCTGAATGAAGGCGTGGTAATTAAAGACCCGGAAATGGTGATTCAGCCTGTTAAATATACAAGTTCGATGAGCAACTGTGCAGACCTGAGATATGCTTTTGAGTTTTACAATGACTATGGAAGGGACTTTTTTTTCCCGCGCGTGTGCAGGGAGGCGTTCCAGGCGGTTGAGTGGAATGAATCTGAAGAAGATCTGGAACAGAGATGCCGCATGTTCGGTGAGAGCATCCTGTTGCCTATGATCAAAACGATCAGGAATAAAAAGGATGGTGGAAGCGTTACCGAGACCGTCCAGATAAGGGTAAAGAACCTCAAGACAGCGCATGAGTTCGAGGAGCACCTCAGGCTTCTGGGAGTGGATGCCATATTTGAAGAACCCGAAATGACCGCGAATGGATACCTTGTAAAGATCAAGAAAAAATACCACAGCACCAGTGATAAGACAGATTCCATACTCAGCGGGGAGCTGTGGAGTTGAGGTCTGAAAAGCTTTATTATCAAGAAAAGGTATTATCCATTAATGGATAATATTATTCAAGTATTAAAGCACAAACAGCTCCTGATCAGTCTTTCAGCAAACCATGATAAAGGATATTCCATCCGTAGTCTTTCGAAAATCTCAGGAGTTCCATATGCAACTGCCTGGAGAATAATAAAGTCACTTGAGGGGGCAGGCGCGCTCAAAATCAGGAAAGTTGGAGCTGTTTGCCTTGTTTTTCCTGATAGAAATAGTGAAGTATGGAAAAACCTGATAAAATCCTTAGATATCGGAACAGATACTTTCATTGCTTCGCTGAAAAATGATTTCGAATTTATCAGCCGGGACGTTTCAGGGATCTTGTTGTATGGTTCCCATGCAAAGATGATCGCTGACAGGCGGTCAGATATAGATATCTGCATTGTTAAGCCGCGAAGCAGAAAGGTTATGGAAAGAATATTTGCAAAACTGGGTAATAAGTATGATGTTAAGGCTTTCGAGGATTTGCCTGTATATGTTAAAATGGAAGTGATCAGTGACTACAAAGTGATATTCGGGAGTGAACCGGATATTTCTTATTTTTTCTACGGATTCAGGAAACTTGGGCAGGATATGAAGAACAGGATTTTTGCAAACAGGTTCAGTTCTGCACGTGAGATGGTCACGGCGCGAAAGAGGTGGTTAAATGCGAGAAGATAGATATCTTTCAAAGATCGAGAAATTCCTGAAAGAAGAAGAGTTCATCAAGTCTCACATGATCATAGACGATGTTACTGAACGCGCTGTGCTGTATTCAATTCAAATATCTATTGAGATCGCCATGGATATTGCCGCTATGAAGGTAAGGGATATGGGTTTGAAGGTCGAGGATGATGCCACTAATATTGAGAAGCTTATCGCTGAGGGAGCCGTATCAAAAAAGGAGGGTGAGTTCATACGGCAGATGAACGGAGTACGTAATTTTATTGTGCATAGATATGAAAGACTTGATATGAAGATAGTAGATGAGGCGAGATCAAGGATAGGTGAGTTGGAAGAAATTATTTTAAAGATCGTAGAATACTGACATTTTACCAAAATATATATCACATCCAAGTTACTTTGTAATCATAATGGACACCCAGAAAATCCGCACCGATTTCCCTGTACTTACAAAAAAATGGAACGGAAAGTATCCCATCTATTTTGATAATGCCTGCATGACCCTGAAACCGAGGCAGGTCATTGAAGCAATGGACGAATACTATACCGAATACCCGGTCTGCGGCGGGCGCTCTCTTCATAAAATGGCAAAGATGGTGGATGAAAAGATAACAGGATCACGCGAGAAGTTCCGGAAGTTCCTGGGGGCCCAGAGCCCTGAGGAGATCATTTTTACTCGAAATACAACTGAAGGGCTTAACCTGGTGGCGAACAGCCTTGAATTCAGAAAGGGGGATATTGTTATGACCACCGACAGGGAGCATAACTCGAATCTCATCCCCTGGCAGGTTCAGGCTGGAAAAAAGGGTATCAAGCATGTTGTAGTGCATTCAGCGCCTGATAATACCTTTGATATAGGGATGTTCGAAGAACTGATGAGTAAAAGCAGATGCGTGCGCCTTGTGAGCATGGTGCATACTGCGAACCTGGACGGATATACTATCCCTGCAAAAGATATCATCAAAATAGCCCATGACCACGGCGCGCTTGTGATGCTTGATGGCGCCCAGAGCGCTCCTCACAAGCCTGTGGACGTTAAAAAACTCGATGTTGATTTCTTTGTGCTCTCAGTTCATAAGATGCTTGGCCCCACAGGAATGGGTGTGCTGTACGGAAAGCACCACCTTCTTGAAGAACTTGCTCCATTTATCGTGGGCGGCGATACGGTGAGTGATTCCACGTATGAGAGCGCTAAATTCCTTCCGACTCCTGAGAAGTTCGAGGCAGGGTTGCAGAACTATGCAGGGATAATAGGAAGCGGTGCGGCTGTGGATTATATTGAGAACGTAGGACGTTCGGATATTGAAAAACATGAAGAGAAACTGAACAGGATAATCACGGACGGGATTAAGGGTATTCCAGGACTTAAAATAATCGGACCGCAGGAACCGGGATCAAGAGGCGGCATTATTTCGTTCACTGTTGAATTCCCGAAAGGAGGAGATGCCCACGATATCGCAATTGTGCTTGATGAAACAGAGAACATCGCGGTGCGCTCGGGTGCGTTCTGCGTGCATTCCTGGTTCAATTACCGCAAATGTGATGCTGCCGTGAGGGCTTCGCTTTATCTTTATAATACTGAGGATGAGGCAAGGAAATTCGTTGATGCGCTGGGGAAGACGGTTGGGCTGTTCGCGTGAGTTGAGCTGAAAGTTTTTTTTTTACATGAAACAAACCCAACAATTTGTTTCAATCCTTGTTTTAGTGGATGTGCTTCTTGAATTCATACCACAGTCAGAGCTCGCCGCCGCTGATTGAGGTTTCAATCCTTGTTTTAGTGGATGTGCTTCTTGAATTTTACCAGTCCCGCCCGTTATTGATATTACCGCCAGTTTCAATCCTTGTTTTTGTGGATGTGCTTCTTGAATTTACGGACGGCATAATCCCGTCCATGAAGTCATGTAAGTTTCAATCCTTGTTTTTGTGGATGTGCTTCTTGAATTTAGATCTTCTTCTTCTTTTAGTCATTGTAACCTCGGTTTCAATCCTTGTTTTTGTGGATGTGCTTCTTGAATAAACCGGGGTATCAAATCTCATCATTCCAGTGGAAAGTTTCAATCCTTGTTTTTGTGGATGTGCTTCTTGAATACTGAAATTAACGTCATTGGAGCGATATAAATGAGTTTCAATCCTTGTTTTTGTGGATGTGCTTCTTGAATACATTTCCGGTTACATGGTCGTATTTCGTGCCGTAAGTTTCAATCCTTGTTTTTGTGGATGTGCTTCTTGAATAGTACTGCTGGGGAAACTCCCATCTTTTGAAATGTACCGTTTCAATCCTTGTTTTTGTGGATGTGCTTCTTGAATGGTAGTTGTACTGGTGTTTATATTGTATGTACCAGAGTTTCAATCCTTGTTTTTGTGGATGTGCTTCTTGAATACAGTACACAAGTGCTAAGAAAGCGACTCCTGCATTCAGTTTCAATCCTTGTTTTTGTGGATGTGCTTCTTGAATACCCCGCTTCTGATCTCATCATCAACAATGAAGGTGGTTTCAATCCTTGTTTTTGTGGATGTGCTTCTTGAATAAACACCCCACCGAGTGCAGTTTTTGCTATACCCGAGTTTCAATCCTTGTTTTTGTGGATGTGCTTCTTGAATTCAATTAGCTAACTAATACGGAAGCTACACGATTTCTAAGTTTCAATCCTTGTTTTTGTGGATGTGCTTCTTGAATATAACTATACTTCAGATACATCAATTTAGTATATACAGAGTTTCAATCCTTGTTTTTGTGGATGTGCTTCTTGAATATAGTTTTCCGGGACGGGCATAACCGGGAACATTCATCGAGTTTCAATCCTTGTTTTTGTGGATGTGCTTCTTGAATTAATCTCAGATTATTCATTGCTAGCATTGATAAGATAGTTTCAATCCTTGTTTTTGTGGATGTGCTTCTTGAATTCCACCGAATCGTGCAATGTTGCAAGCATCCGTACTTGTTTCAATCCTTGTTTTTGTGGATGTGCTTCTTGAATAATATCTGGTTAAGATCATACATGGAGTGATACATGAAGTTTCAATCCTTGTTTTTGTGGATGTGCTTCTTGAATATTTCTTCAATCCGCTTTCTTGACTATCATGACCGCCCAGTTTCAATCCTTGTTTTTGTGGATGTGCTTCTTGAATCATTGAATGCCGCACATAGTTTACCGCTACGCATCTCGTTGTTTCAATCCTTGTTTTTGTGGATGTGCTTCTTGAATCATGCCTACCGCTGCCGCTTTTGTGATGGCGAGACGTGTTTCAATCCTTGTTTTTGTGGATGTGCTTCTTGAATACATTACAACTCAAGAATGATGACAAGCAATACCGCAAGTTTCAATCCTTGTTTTTGTGGATGTGCTTCTTGAATGTTATTTTAACGCTGGCTAGCTCTGATATCGACCGGTTTCAATCCTTGTTTTTGTGGATGTGCTTCTTGAATTCAATTTGCTGATTATACAATGCTACCGAATTCATAGTTTCAATCCTTGTTTTTGTGGATGTGCTTCTTGAATAAGAACGCATCGTTATTTAAGTCATAACCAGCCACAGTTTCAATCCTTGTTTTTGTGGATGTGCTTCTTGAATATACCCTTATACATTATAAGGACACAGATGTGAATCAGTTTCAATCCTTGTTTTTGTGGATGTGCTTCTTGAATAATGCCTGCATAACCCAAAAATATCATACCAGGCATATCTGTTTCAATCCTTGTTTTTGTGGATGTGCTTCTTGAATACTACTCATGATTCTGATAATATTGACTGTGGACATGAAGTTTCAATCCTTGTTTTTGTGGATGTGCTTCTTGAATACTGCCGAATATACACAGAACCGGAAGTACCATTAGAAGTTTCAATCCTTGTTTTTGTGGATGTGCTTCTTGAATGTTCAGAACAGAAAGATATGAACTGTCCCCGGTAACGAGTTTCAATCCTTGTTTTTGTGGATGTGCTTCTTGAATTGATTTGAGTACTATTGAGCATGAAGCGCGAATCTTCAGTTTCAATCCTTGTTTTTGTGGATGTGCTTCTTGAATCTGACCTATCAGTATGCAGTCAAACATTTCAGAATGAGTTTCAATCCTTGTTTTTGTGGATGTGCTTCTTGAATTACATGTTCAGTCGCCCATGTTGTGGCGTCTGCAGTTTCAATCCTTGTTTTTGTGGATGTGCTTCTTGAATATCAGATCAGCATAGGCTTGATCAGTCTTAAACGCCATGGGTTTCAATCCTTGTTTTTGTGGATGTGCTTCTTGAATTCCATACGAACAATTCGTATGCAGCACGAACAATAATAGTTTCAATCCTTGTTTTTGTGGATGTGCTTCTTGAATATGACAACTCAGTTATTGGTAGATTATACAGTGTCCATGTTTCAATCCTTGTTTTTGTGGATGTGCTTCTTGAATCTAGAGGCGGTTCACGCATGAACAAGAACCAGAACAGGTTTCAATCCTTGTTTTTGTGGATGTGCTTCTTGAATAAGTGTTCAGTGATTTCGGATTCGGCAGACGCGGTAATGTTTCAATCCTTGTTTTTGTGGATGTGCTTCTTGAATTCGCATCGATATCTATATATTGTTAGGCATGATCATAGTTTCAATCCTTGTTTTTGTGGATGTGCTTCTTGAATATGCCATCTCCAATGGCCATGTACCATTTGATCTAAATTGGTTTCAATCCTTGTTTTTGTGGATGTGCTTCTTGAATGTACGATCATCAGTATCGGAAAACAGGACCTTCATTGGTTTCAATCCTTGTTTTTGTGGATGTGCTTCTTGAATATCGATGCGATATCACGGCCACGAAGTCAATCATTCTGTGTTTCAATCCTTGTTTTTGTGGATGTGCTTCTTGAATCTAATCAGAGTGAGCATTTATTATAGATGCCATTTTTGAGTTTCAATCCTTGTTTTTGTGGATGTGCTTCTTGAATTGATAATTTCTATATTCTTTGATAGTGCATGAATTCATGTTTCAATCCTTGTTTTTGTGGATGTGCTTCTTGAATCGGCGCGGTTTTACGGTTACCTGGATATGCACAGGCGGTTTCAATCCTTGTTTTTGTGGATGTGCTTCTTGAATTCGCACCGATGCCACAAACTTCTACGTTAGCCCGGAAAGTTTCAATCCTTGTTTTTGTGGATGTGCTTCTTGAATTTAACCAAAGATGAGAGCCATACTTATACCGATAATCAGTTTCAATCCTTGTTTTTGTGGATGTGCTTCTTGAATTAGGTTATCAATATTTTTGGTTGCATTCATGTATGTTTCAATCCTTGTTTTTGTGGATGTGCTTCTTGAATTTGAACTTGCAATGATCATGCCTTCACGTCTAATCTAGTTTCAATCCTTGTTTTTGTGGATGTGCTTCTTGAATCCTGGTATGAAATTGGGATATGTCCAGACTGAAATAGTTTCAATCCTTGTTTTTGTGGATGTGCTTCTTGAATGTGTCAGTTAATTCGGATACTCATCAAAGGCTCAGAGATGTTTCAATCCTTGTTTTTGTGGATGTGCTTCTTGAATTTATATCGTTATTATCTGTGGTTTTTTAGCGTCTTTTAGTTTCAATCCTTGTTTTTGTGGATGTGCTTCTTGAATCACACTACTGACATCACGTACCAGATTATCATCGTGCATGTTTCAATCCTTGTTTTTGTGGATGTGCTTCTTGAATTTTGCAGGGCTATGGTGCTGCCTACATGGATATTAAAGTTTCAATCCTTGTTTTTGTGGATGTGCTTCTTGAATTTTACCTACTCCTGTGAAATCTGCTTGCAGCCTGCACAGGTTTCAATCCTTGTTTTTGTGGATGTGCTTCTTGAATATGGCGTCACGGACTGGACAAACATCCGAGCAAATTTGGTTTCAATCCTTGTTTTTGTGGATGTGCTTCTTGAATAACCTGGCGAACAAGGGTACGAACACGCACGCGCAGAGTTTCAATCCTTGTTTTTGTGGATGTGCTTCTTGAATTTGATATGAGATTTGAACCATGCTACCGCTGTCCTTTTTGTTTCAATCCTTGTTTTTGTGGATGTGCTTCTTGAATCTGATGCCACAATAAGGATATTCATGGATACCCACGGAGTTTCAATCCTTGTTTTTGTGGATGTGCTTCTTGAATAGCGTCTGAAATATTTATTACTCCATCATTGTCAGGCAGTTTCAATCCTTGTTTTTGTGGATGTGCTTCTTGAATACCGCCAAGATGAAAACAGCCAATATTGCCTGTTTCAGTTTCAATCCTTGTTTTTGTGGATGTGCTTCTTGAATGAAGGGTACGCGCTGGACTTCAGGCAGAACGAAAAATGTTTCAATCCTTGTTTTTGTGGATGTGCTTCTTGAATCAAATCTAAGCCTGGTATTGTATGATGCAAACACAAAAAGTTTCAATCCTTGTTTTTGTGGATGTGCTTCTTGAATAAAATCCCGATCATCCTCACGTATTGCAATCATCGGTTTCAATCCTTGTTTTTGTGGATGTGCTTCTTGAATTCTATGTCAGTCCGGAAATCAACCCTGCAGGCGAGTGTTTCAATCCTTGTTTTTGTGGATGTGCTTCTTGAATTGCATGTTGAGGGGGTGAAATCATGGATAAAAAGACGTTTCAATCCTTGTTTTTGTGGATGTGCTTCTTGAATCATCTGTGAAGGTTATTTCCGTTGCTGCTGATATCCACGTTTCAATCCTTGTTTTTGTGGATGTGCTTCTTGAATTGCATATTTCATTTTGAAACAGGTCGGCGATATGGGGTTTCAATCCTTGTTTTTGTGGATGTGCTTCTTGAATCCTGAAGCGGCAGAATGATTTCAAAGAAGCGGGAAAGTTTCAATCCTTGTTTTTGTGGATGTGCTTCTTGAATTAGAGGCGGTTCACGCAGAACAAGAACCAGAACAGGTTTCAATCCTTGTTTTTGTGGATGTGCTTCTTGAATTTGCATATTTCATTTTGAAACAGGTCGGCGATATGGGGTTTCAATCCTTGTTTTTGTGGATGTGCTTCTTGAATTATCAGCACCAGCACAGGCATTCGATCCGCTAAATACGTTTCAATCCTTGTTTTTGTGGATGTGCTTCTTGAATAGGCGGAGAAACAACCACAAGCGGCGGATGGCTGGTGTTTCAATCCTTGTTTTTGTGGATGTGCTTCTTGAATATAAAGAACTATGTTAAACTGAACAGGACGATTACGTTTCAATCCTTGTTTTTGTGGATGTGCTTCTTGAATGATCCATCGATAGAACGGCTTGAGCATATTCGTGAGTTTCAATCCTTGTTTTTGTGGATGTGCTTCTTGAATTGGGATTGTTGTCGGGATTGGTGTCATGGTCTTGTATGTTTCAATCCTTGTTTTTGTGGATGTGCTTCTTGAATTCGATAACTTGGATTTCATACAGGGAATGTAATAATGTTTCAATCCTTGTTTTTGTGGATGTGCTTCTTGAATTATTCATATTTTTAATTTCATCAGCATCAGCATCAACGTTTCAATCCTTGTTTTTGTGGATGTGCTTCTTGAATTTGTATGAACTGTGTGTCTTGCGAATACTTATATTGTTTCAATCCTTGTTTTTGTGGATGTGCTTCTTGAATTATGTTCAATATAAACCATAAACCAACAAAGAAAATGTTTCAATCCTTGTTTTTGTGGATGTGCTTCTTGAATGCAAGGAAAGACAAAGAATGCCCTGGGAGTTCTAATATGGGTTTCAATCCTTGTTTTTGTGGATGTGCTTCTTGAATTCAACACCAAGTTTCATTTCATGGCACTCATGTGCAAGTTTCAATCCTTGTTTTTGTGGATGTGCTTCTTGAATCAATCAGTAACATCAGTAACACCAGTAACAAATAAGTTTCAATCCTTGTTTTTGTGGATGTGCTTCTTGAATAAAATATGGAAAAAAAACATTAATTCATGAGGACATTCAGTTTCAATCCTTGTTTTTGTGGATGTGCTTCTTGAATATCATGCAATATTGACACAGAAGCAAGATTCAAGTTTCAATCCTTGTTTTTGTGGATGTGCTTCTTGAATCATCCCTCAGATAATCTGATCACCTGGTACCCATTCGGTTTCAATCCTTGTTTTTGTGGATGTGCTTCTTGAATACAAAACAATAGCAGCGGCAGCATTCACTTCCGCGTCAGGTTTCAATCCTTGTTTTTGTGGATGTGCTTCTTGAATAACACCACCCACTCAGCTATAATTCTCTTTTTTTCAAGTTTCAATCCTTGTTTTTGTGGATGTGCTTCTTGAATGCATATACGACAGCAACGATAGGAAGAAATGTAAGTAGTTTCAATCCTTGTTTTTGTGGATGTGCTTCTTGAATGAAATCGCAAAATGCACTTAAGGAATCGCGATTTCGGTTTCAATCCTTGTTTTTGTGGATGTGCTTCTTGAATAGATCGAATGTTATTGATAACAGTACGAATGTCAGAGTTTCAATCCTTGTTTTTGTGGATGTGCTTCTTGAATCTTCTACACACACAAGAGAGAGAGAAAAGTATATGTTTCAATCCTTGTTTTTGTGGATGTGCTTCTTGAATCTTCAAAAGTCCTGCATTTTATCGACCTTGTTTTTCCAGTTTCAATCCTTGTTTTTGTGGATGTGCTTCTTGAATTTCATGAGAAAATGTTATCCGAGGCAACAAAATGAGTTTCAATCCTTGTTTTTGTGGATGTGCTTCTTGAATTTTCAGTTCGGTTTTTGTCAAGTTATACATCTCGGGTTTCAATCCTTGTTTTTGTGGATGTGCTTCTTGAATGAAACCTGGCGGCGAACAGGGGGCGAGTACTCTTGTCGTTTCAATCCTTGTTTTTGTGGATGTGCTCTCTGAATCGAAAAGACGACCGCATAGGAATAAATATGAAATGTTTCAATCCTTGTTTTTGTGGATGTGCTTCTTGAATGGTGCTGCATGAGGAGATATCCAGACCGCAGGTACAGTTTCAATCCTTGTTTTTGTGGATGTGCTTCTTGAATAATTGCCGGTGTTATCACGATTTCACATACCTTGTGTTTCAATCCTTGTTTTTGTGGATGTGCTTCTTGAATACACACATACATATACACACACATATACACACACATTGTTTCAATCCTTGTTTTTGTGGATGTGCTTCTTGAATCGTATGTCCTGCCTGCAAGCCCTATAGTGGCTATCAGCGTTTCAATCCTTGTTTTTGTGGATGTGCTTCTTGAATATCACGAACAGCACGTAGCCCAGCCGTGGGGTTACGTTTCAATCCTTGTTTTTGTGGATGTGCTTCTTGAATTGACCTGATCAGAAAATTCAAGGAAATCAGGGTTAAGTTTCAATCCTTGTTTTTGTGGATCAACATTCTGCGTTATGTAAACGGGGACGAGCCCGAATCGCTCGATCCGCCGATCAGCTCCGGTCAACCGGAAGCGCGCATCTACATGGCGCTGTATCAGGGATTGGTGGAATACGATCCCAGGACGCTCAATGCGATTCCCGGCTTAGCCGAGCGCTGGGACATCAATAACGATTCCTCGGAATTTGTTTTCCACCTGCGCCAAAATGCGCGTCTGGTCCAATGGCGATCCGATTACCGCGCAAGATTTTGTTTACAGCGTTCGTCGCGGCGTGTCGCCGGCTTTGGCATCCCAGAATGCCTACCTTGCTTACTACATCAATTACGCTCAGGCCTATAACCGAAGGCTGTCTTCGCGAGAGATCCAGAGACAAACCAGTTTGTCCTGGAAAAGGATGTTGCCGACAGTACGCCTATTCGGCTCCGAAGCCGGCCCGACAGCTCGATCGCTTCTCAGTATGCCACCGGCGCATGGACCAGAAGTCACTTCAGGGTCCGGATGTAAAAGCAGCTCCGGGCCCCGACACAGCCTTTCATCAGTTTATGCATTCTCCTCCGAGGCTTACTCTGCCGGGAGACGAAGTGCACGCAATAAGCTACTGGCAAAGAACGCCAAACTTCAGGCTGCCGTGCAGGGCAAAGAGTTCGTGCCGTAAGCGCTGAGGACATTGGCGTCGAAGCCATCGACGATTACACGGTACGCATCTCGCTTTCTCAACCTGCGCCTTACTTCCTGGGCTTGCTGGCGCACCAGCTCTTTCGTCTGGCGCCACGCAAGATCATTGAAAAATACGGCGACCAATGGACCGAGCCGGAACACATCGTTACGTGTGGCCCATTCAAGATTAAAGCGTGGATACCCTACAACGAGCTCGTAGTTGAACGCGATCCGCTTTACTGGGACGCGGCAAACGTCCATCTCGATGAGATCCATTTCTTTGTGTCCACTGACAATCCAACCAGCCTGAATCTCTACAAGGTTGGAGAGGCCGATGCTGTTCTGAATCACGCTGTCCCAAACGCGTGGCTGGATAGTATTCGGCCCAAGAAAGATTACATGGACGGTGCGGAAGCGGCGATCGTCTTCATCAATATCAATGTCACTAAGCCGCCGATGAACGATATTCGCGTTCGTCGCGCCTTCAACATGGCCATCGACAAAATCAACTATGCGAAGTCGCGACGGTTACCAAACCCCTGTCGGCGTTTACGCCTGAAGGAATCTTTGTCGGTTATCCACAACCTAAAGGCGACCCCTTCGATCCGGAGCAAGCGCGGAAGTTGCTGGGCGAAGCGGGGTTTCCGGTAACCAAAAAGGCGATGGCTTTCAATGTAAGGCCTTTCCGGTGGGAAGTTGAGTTATTTTCAATACCAATTCTCCAATAAAGCGATGGCAGAGTTATGCAGGCGCAGTGGAAACAGAATCTCGGGATCACCGTGCCGTTGCAGAAGCATGGAATTCAAGACGTTACTGCACGCCCGAAACAACTTGAGTACAAAGGCTTTGCGGTCGGAATTTGGGGCGCCGACTACATGGACCCTTACTTTTCTTGGCTCTTTACGACTCCGGATCGGCGTCAATGGCAGTGGTTGGTTGATCCGAAATATGTGGCTATGCTCGATGAAGCGAATCGCACTCTCGATCAACAAAAGCGTTACGAGCTGCTGGCGAAAGCCGAGAAATACCTGTTAGACAATCAACCTGTGATTCCGATCGAGACCTTCGCGGTTAACTTGCTTGAAGAAGCCGTATGTCAAGGGATGTATCCTAATGCCGCGTCTATTTATCCCTGGAAGTTTGTCTACATCGAGCGCGACCGTCGAAGTGGGATTACGGAGTTCCGAGTTTTCAGATTAGTAAGACAGGCGCGCCTGCCTGTCAGTCTGGTTGTCGTCAATACTCGACAGACAAGAACGTCTGTTCCACAAACATGCTTCGCTTCATCATTCGCCGCCTGCTAATCACCATCCCCACGATTCTCGTGGTGATGACAATTACCTGGGGACTCATTCAGACTGGCGCCGGGAAATTTCTATACCAGCGAAAAGCCATTCCTGCCGGCGATAGAAAAGAACATTCGCGAGAAGTATGGTCTGGATAAGCCATGGTACGAGCAATATGGACAGACGATGTGGAGTATCGTGCGGCATTTCGACTTTGGCACCTCATTGAAATATGAAGGACAGTCGGTGAATGCGATCATCGCCCGTTCGCTGTCCGGTCTCCGCCACGATCGGGATACTCGCTTATCTGCTCGCTCTGGTGGTGGGAATAACTGCCGGCTCGATGGCAGCGTTGAAACCAAACTCAAACGCGACTATGCCTCGATGGCGCTGGCAATGTTGGGGATCTCAATTCCAAACTTCGTCCTGGGACCAATCCTGTTTTATTTTCTCCCTTACGCTTTACTGGTTCCCGCCTTCGCGCTGGAATGGCTTTCCCAGCCGCAATGTCGTTCTTCCGGTCTTCACGCTTGTCCGGCTCTACATGGCCTACATCGCGCGGCTGACGCGCGCCGGCATGCTCGAGGTTCTTCGCTCGGATTACATTCGCACCGCCCGCGCGAAAGGATTGAGCGAAACCCAGGTGGTGCTTCGCCATGCTCTGCGCGGCGGACTGTATGCCGGTCGTTTCCTACACCGGACCGGCGCTGGCGTTTCTGTTAACCGGAACCGTTGTAGTTGAACGTATTTTCGTCTTGCCCGGGTTGGGCAAGCTATTTCATTCAGGCGTCGCTTAAATCGCGACGAGCCCCTGATTATCGGCATCGTCGCCTTTATCGCGATCACGCTGTTGCTGATGAATCTGCTGGTCGATATTGCTTACGCGTATCTCGATCCGCGCATTCGCTATTGAAGTAAAGCAAACGTTAGTTTGCTTCTGTTGGAAGCTTTCGCAGACAAACGACAGGCAAACTAACAGTTTGCTTTACGATGGAAATGAACGAAGACCGACCAACAATTCCCGGCGACCATGATGAGCCCGAACCGGGGTTAACACCGGATCCCGCACCCAGTTATCGCGAGGGTGACATCATCCATACCGCGCCGGAGTTTGCGCTGGCAGACGCGGACGTGCTCGCGCGGAACGAGGCGACGTGATTGCCGGCACTTCGCTCTGGCGCGATGCCTGGCGGCGTTTGCTAAAAAACCGGCTCGCCGTGTTTGGGATGATTGTAGTCGTTGTTATCACGGTGGCATCGGTCTCTCGGTCCGCTCGTTATCAAGCAACTCACCGGAATGACTCCCGATCTGATTCCCATCGGCGCGAGCTCACTTAAGATCGACTCCACCTCTACGGGCCCCGGACGGCTCATTCTCCTGGCCCCATCCAATGGGCACAGACAACCAGGGCCGTGATTTGTTAGCGCGCGTGCTGCAGGGCGGACAAATCTCGTTGATGGTCGGCATCATTGCTACGCTCGTTTCGCTGCTCATCGGCGTCAGCTATGGAGCGACCGCAGGGCTATCTTGGCGGACGCATTGATAACCTGATGATGCGCGCAGTCGACGTCCTCTATTCACTCCCTTACATCATTATCGTGATCGTGCTGCTTTCGGTGTTTAAGAGCCAGACCGCGCGCGGACAGGTGATACTTCTATTCATCGCGCTCGGTTCTGTGTCGTGGTTGACGATGGCGCGCATTGTGCGCGGGCAAGTGTTGTCGCTGAAGAACCAGGAGTTTGTGTTGGCGGCGAGAGCGACCGGCGTTTCAACTCCGCGAATTATTTTCCGGCACATCGTGCCCAACACCCTCGGGCCGGTTAAGTCATTGTACCCCCC
>CAWCBK010000001.1:0-25220 GCA_963793805.1 Methanobacteriota archaeon | reverse complement strand
CGCGTCCGGCAACCTTATTCTTGCGAACGACAATGCAGCGCTTGTTAATCCTGACCTCTCTGATAAAGTAGTTGGATTGAAAAGAAAGCGCTTGGCGTTGATGTCAGGAAAGGGACTATCGCAGGCCTTAAAACAGTGGGTATGGCAGGCATAGCAACTAACAAAGGCATGGTTCATCCGAAAACCACAATGAACGAAATGGTCTGTGCTGGAAGAGCATTTTAAATTGCCCGTAGACATAGGAACCGTAAATTTCGGCTCCCATCTTGTCGGTTCCGGGATACTGGCTAACAGCAAGGGATACGTGGCAGGGGAAGATACCACAGGTCCTGGAATCACAAGGATCGAGGACGCTCTTGGGTACGAATGAGACCTCAGATAGATATTTAATCTTTCTAAAAATATCAGGGATACATGAAATGCCCCACATGCGGCAGTGACTGCGTCAGGGATGCTGAACCGGTTCTGGAAGGTCTTTTCCAGATGTATATGGCATGCAGTTCATGCCCCCCCAAGCCCTTCTCTTTGATAAAGCGGCGCCGCTATTCGAAAAGATCGACAGGGATACAGGAAGATGCCAGAAATGCGGCAGGAGGCACCTGGACCATGTTACAGGTCATGTGCTGACTATCCTTAAGGAAAGCGGTCTTTTTCCAGAGGACGCCTTTATCTATAAAAGAAGTAGGAACTCCGCTAATTGCTTTTGGTTTTCAGGTGCCGTATCCCCCCAGCCTGGCTGAAAAAAGCCTTGTTCTCATAATGGATTCAGTTACGGAAGAGCTTGCAGGCATGATAACAGCGAACGTTCCTGAGATAAAAGGCGTGATAAAAAGGAAAGGACTTCCGTCAAAGAGCATCGGGCTTCGTGACACTGACACCACACCGCATCGTCTGAACTGCTTTCGGGATGCGGTATGCGCTGCGACATAGTAGCATCGACTTTCGGCGAACTGTGTATCTATAAGAACCAGTCAACTATTCACATCGAGTTCAATAATACCAAAATAAAAAAAATTGAGGCGCTGTATCTTAAAGGGGAACTGGACAACGCAGTCGTGGTGGACGGCTTTTGCGGACCGGGCACTCTCGGTCTTTTGTGTGCCATGGGCGGTGCAAAAAAGGTGGTACTCAATGATGCATGGCTTCCGGCAGTGCGCAATGCTATTTTGAACATCAAAGCAAACTCAGGGCTGCTTGGTGTAAAGATCGATTTTGAGATTGCATGGCATGAAAAACTCATAGGGAATGAACCGGTGCTCATGGCAAAAGCCAGCGGGAATACAGATATCCTTGTCTATCACGGCGACATCAGGAAACTTGCGGGTGCTGTTAAAGAGTGCGACATCTGCTTTATAGATACATTCCCCTCTGTGAACCCTGCGGAATATGCACTCCTTTGCAGAAACTTTGCCAAAAAAACGATGATAATCTAATGCCTGACACACATGGGAAAGTACTATCAGACTTGTGGAATATTTCCCCTCATATTAATGACCATTTGCACTGAGAAGTGATACGTTGATCCAGCAGTTTTTGAACAGCGACTTCATGTTTATAATTGTGGTATATATTGATCTCATTATCAAATAATTCGATCTTTTCAATTATCTGCATTGATTCATGGGTTCTCTTAATAGAGCCAGGAACTCATGATGCGGTATGCTGGAAATGTGTTGTCTGGAGAGAGATTCGAATATTCCTTTATCAACGAAAGTGTTCCCTGCAAGTATCTCTTCGTACTGGTCTTTATTTATGGAAACCATATTGTAATTTATCGATTTGTAAATTTCAATAAGGTTTTTCCAGAAATCTTTTCTTGAAGCGAACTCATTCACAGTATCTTTCAAATAACCGAAATGCTCATTTGCTGCGCTGCATTGCTCCTTTCCTTTCAGCTTTTTTAGATCTTGTACAGAAGTAGCGCGCCTGTGAAAAACATCAATGTCAAGACCCTTGTTATATACCAGGAACATAATAACAAGTTGTGCGAGTAAATCCCGGTAAAGTTCATTTTTGCCTGTAATTGTCACTGTTGCGGTCTCAGGATAAATATTGTCCATGCAGAAAATTGAGACCTCGCAGTTCCAGCCGGATTCGTGACTTATGATATTGATATGCTTATCAAGTTCGTATATCGTATTTATCTTCAGCGGGTCAAGTAATTCTTCTAGTATTTCATGGTCAAGAGGAATCCCTTTCGTCCATTTTAACATCCACTGGAATACCGGGCTGGCAATAAGGACATTTTTTTCCTGATTCTATTGATTGCTCTCTTTCGGTCAGTTTTTTTGTTTCAGTAGTGATACTTGATTTCGCTTTTTCGAAAGTACCATATTGCTGCAACACAAAATCTGCCATATCGATTGAATCCCTGATAGCTGCGCTCAGGTTCCCTTCATTTTTCTTTAAAAATGGCTCAAGCTTCTTAATATGGTCATTTTCCAGGGTTATGTTCTTCCGTATTATCATGTATTTGTGCCTAAAAAGTTTCATTGCTCAATCACAATAAATCTTTCAAATAGATATTTAAATTAGTAGTACTTGAATGTTACTATAATGGTAAATGAATATTTAACCGTGCTACTATATTTATAGATAAATGGAAAAACGGAAAACTACTGATCCAAATTTTGGCGGGTTGGGGAGTGGGGGCTTATTATTTCAATTGCATATTTTTTTATATCCTGCCGTTTAATAAGACCACAGTGAAATAACAATGGTATGCAGGATAGAAGTTGGTTTTAAAACCGGAATGAGAGATGCGCTGGGAGAAAGCATTAAAAAAAGGATAGTTGAAGACCTGCATATTAATGTGGATTCAGTCAGGACTATCGAAGTATATACCATATGATGCTGCTCTTCCCGTCAGGACAGGTGAAGGTTCTGGGAGATAAAGTGTTTGCCGACCCTGTTATTCAACTTTATTCAGACAAGCCGCTGGCTTCTGATTTTTCCTGGTTGATTGAGGTTGGTTATAGACCAGGTGTGACAGATAATGTGGGAGCCACAGCAAAAAAAGCATCGAAGACGTACTGAATACCAGTATTAATGGGGTCTATTTTTCAAGACAGTATCTTATAAATGGGAACATCACAAGAGAAGATGCAGCTAACATTACAGGCGGGCTTCTTGCCAATTCGCTAATCGAAAGATGGGAAATAATAAGCGGCATTGAATTTGATAAAGAAAAAGGCATACATCTCCCGCTTCCAGTGGTCAAAGGAAAACACAGCCCATCAGTTTCAACTATCGACCTTGATATAAGCGATAACGAACTGAAAGAACTCAGCAGGATTCGGCTTTTTGCCCTGAACCTGGCTGAGATGAAAGCGATACGGAGATATTTTGCACAGGCGATGAAGGAAAGAGAAAGATCAGGTGTGGCGCTGCCTACTGATGTTGAGATAGAGGTACTTGCCCAGACATGGTCTGAACACTGCAAGCATAAGATATTCAACAGCGAAATAACATATATTGATGATAAGGGAACAAAGACAATAAACTCACTTTTCAATACTTTTATAAAACGGGCGACCCGTGAGATCAATAAACCCTGGCTTGTTTCTGTTTTCACAGATAATGCCGGAGTGATAAAGTTCAACGATGATTACAACCTTGTAATGAAGGTTGAGACGCACAACACTCCTTCCGCCCTTGACCCGTATGGCGGTGCTATTACGGGTATCGTGGGGGTGAACCGCGACCCGCTGGGTACAGGCATGGGTTTCAAGGCTGATATTTAACACAGATGTCTTTTGCTTTGCCTCGCCGTTCTATGATAAGCCCATGCCCCCAAGGCTCTTCCACCCCAAGAGGATATTCGAGGGTGTGCGCCGAGGGCGTTGAACATGGCGGGAACAAGAGCGGAATCCCTACAGTGAACGGCTGTATCGTATTTGATGAAAGGTACCTCGGCAAACCGCTGGTATATTGCGGCACAGGCGGGATAATGCCATCTGTAATTAACGGAAAGCCATCGCACATCAAGGAAATAAATCCTGGCGACTTCATTGTAATGACCGGAGGACGTATAGGGAAGGACGGGATACACGGCGCCACATTTTCATCGCCTTGAACTTGTATGAGAATTCCCCGGTCACAGCAGTCCAGATAGGAGATCCTTTTACCCAGAAAAAGATGCTTGATTTCCTGCTTGAGGCAAGGGATACCGGTCTTTACAAATGCCATTACGGACAAGGGCAGGGGTCTGTCATCATCGGTCGGCGAGATGGCACAGTTGTCCACGGAGGATGCACTTATCGAGCTTGATAAATGCACCGTTGAAATATCCACGGGTCTTGACCCCTGGGAGATACTTGTATCAGAGTCGCAGGAAAGGATGACGCTTGCGGTTTCGCCTGATAAGGTCGATGAGTTCCTTAAGCTTGCAAGAACAAGGGATGTTGAGGCAACAGTAATTGGAACTTTTACAGACAGCGGTAAATTCCATGTAAAGTATGGCGGTAAAACTGTCGCATATCTGGATATGGAATTTTTGCATGGCGGACTTCCTGTTATGAAGCTCAATGCGCGCTGGGTAGCCAGGAAATTTGAAGAGCCGGTGCTTGGGGCTGTGGACCTGACAGATGTCCTTAAAAACCTCCTGTCACGCCTTAATATCTGCTCCAAGGAATATGTCATCCGTCAGTATGACCACGAAGTGCAGGCAGGGTCTGTGATAAAGCCACTTACGGGAGATGGTCCAAGCGACGCGGCAGTCATCCGTCCCCTGCTTGACAGCATGGAAGGCGTGGTCGTGGCAAACGGGATATGTCCAAGGTATGGCGACATTGACACATATCACATGACAGCCTGCGCCATTGATGAAGCGGTACGGAACCACATTTGCGTGGGAGGCTCGTTCGACCACCTTGCAGGTCTTGATAATTTCTGCTGGTGCGACCCTGTGAAATCAGATAAGAACCCTGACGGGGAGTTCAAACTTGCCCAGCTTGTGCGGGCGAACATGGCGCTGTACGATTATACGAAAGCCTACGGCGTCCCCTGCATATCAGGAAAGGACAGTATGAAGAATGACTACAATATCGGGGGGCAAAAGATCTCCATTCCCCCGACCGTACTTTTCTCAACAATCGGTAAGATGGATGACGTAAGGAAAGCTGTTACCATGGACGTAAAAAGACCTGGTGACAGGGTTTACGTTCTTGGGATTACAAGGGACGAACTGGAGGCTCGGAATATTTTGCATCGCTGGGATATATCGGGAACGATGTGCCCAGAGTGAATGCTGCAGCAGCGAAGCGCCTTTATACTGCTCTTGAAAAAGCGATCCATGAAGGCACAGTAGCTTCATGTCACGACTGTTCTGATGGCGGGCTGGCTGTGGCTCTTGCTGAGAGTGCATTTTCAGGAGAGTTTGGAATGACCATAGAATTGACAAATGTCCCGGTTGAAAATATAAAGCGCACCGACACGATACTATTTTCGGAATCCCAGAGCAGGTTCGTGGTTACAGTGGCGCCCGGCAATGTCAGGAGGTTCGAGGAGATAATGAAAGGCAATGTGTTCGCTGACGTTGGCGAGGTTACATCCAGGCAGGATTTCAGTGTGATGGATGGGGAGAAGGTAGTGCTCAGCGCAGGGATTGATGAACTGAAAGAGGCGTGGCAGAAGACGCTGCGGTGGTAGTACAAATGGTCAGTATTGTGGTTTAAAATTCTTTAGTGATGTTCAATCAAAACGAGAAATAGCCACCGAGACTCAGAGGCACAGAGTTATTATTTCTCGGTGTTCTCTGCGCTTCAGTGGCTAATAATTTATATAAAAAACCAAACTATTTTACAGTCCCATTTGTTCGCATTCTTACCGAAAAAACGTAACGCCAATTTCATATACAATCAACCTAATTATAACATGGAGTTCTTATCATGGCAAACGTATCTATCATAGGAAGTGAGAAAACAGGAAGGACAAGTCTCGCAGCAAAGCTTGGAAAGAAGGGGACTGAATCTGATATCACGCTTTATAATTTTGTAAAGGGAAATGACATTTACTCATTCGTGGACGCTATCGGCTATCCGGCTTCGATAAAATCGCTCATCAATGCGATAAACCTCTCTGACATAGTCCTGGTCTGCGTTCCGTCCACCGGACTTAACTCGCAGGTGGGAGAATGCATCGTGGCGCTTGACCTTCTTGGCAACAAGCGCGGGCTGTTCGTTATCACGATGTCTGATAAGTCAAATCCGATGGCGCTTGCTGAACTTACTGGAAAGATCAAAGCCATCACGAAAGGTACGAACCTTGAAAAATGGGAGTCAGTCCCTGTCTCGACAACCACGTTCGAAGGAATAGATACGCTCAAGGAGAAGATATTCTCATTGGCGGAAGAGGCAAAGAAAGCCAATGCAGCCCTGAATGACCTGCCGCCCCGCATCATGGTAGATCATTTCTTCAATGTTACCGGTATCGGGACTGTGGTGCTGGGTGTGGTTATACAGGGGACGATCAAGGTTCACGACCAGTTCACCCTGTTCCCGGTAAAAAGACCTGCCGAGGTGCGCTCGATACAGAGCAACGATGTGGACATGAAAACCGCCCCCGCGGGAACCAGGGTGGGGCTTGCTCTTAAAGGAGTGCAATCAAAAGAATTCGATCGGGGCTATATCATGTCAAAGGAGGAGAACGTTTCATCAAAGATCACCCTCCAGTGCAGGCTGTCAAAATTTACCATGCCACTTGGCGTTGGTGACGCGGTGCACCTGTTCGCAGGGCTCCAGGACATGCCAGCGACCATAAGCAGCATTTCCGTGGGCGGCAAAGATGCAACGCAGGCGCAGGCAGGATCTGAGTGCAGCGTTGCCATTGCAGCCCAGAAAGATGTCGCATACAGCAAAAATGACCGGTTCCTTATCGCCCAGTTGAATAATCCTAAACAGAGATTCGTGGCTGGATGCAATATTGGATAGGTGATAAATATTCTCAGTTTTTTTACATTTCAAAAAGGCTAGATAATGGCGGACCAATCAAAATATGACCTGTGTGATCGTGTCGCAGGAGCGATAGGGCAGGCGGTTTCAGGATTAATCGGAAAACCAGAAGCTGGCGTCACGCTTCGCATAGGTGCGGACGGCACACCAACTGAGAAGATCGACGAAGTCGCTGAGAATGCCGCGCTGGGAGTGCTGGAAAAAGATGGTAGATCGATCCGGTTCGTGAGCGAAGAACTTGGCGAAAAAATAATAGGGGATGAACCTGAATTCACTTTTGTGCTTGACCCGATAGACGGCACGTTCAATGCTGTGAATAACATCCCATTCTTTTGCGTACCTATAGCTATTGGAGGTTCGGATCTTTCAGAGATCAATTACGGTTATGTGAAGAACCTTGTTAACAGTGATATTTACACTGCTCAGAAGGGAAAAGGCGCATTCCTGAATGGTAAAAGAATTCATGTGTCAGATCATTCTGAGCTTTCGGAACTAAGCGTTATATCCTACAGCCAGCGCCAACATGCCCTACCGATCAACAACCACAATGTCAGGAGGGTGAGGGTATACGGCTGCGCTGCGCTCGAGCTGTGTTATATCGCCTCAGGCATATTCGATGCATTCATTGACATGAGAAACATGCTTCGCATTACGGATATTGCAGCCTCCAAACTGATAGTAGAGGAAGCCGGAGGTCGTGTTACAGACTGGAGCGGAAATCCGCTCACAACTGCGCTCGATGTAAAACTGAGGGTGAACATGATAGCCAGTAATGGACGCGCTCATGATAAATTACTTGAGCTTGTGTAAGCATATTACAGGATGAGTATGAAAAAGATCGGGCTTATATCAAGATGCGATAGCGATGAAGTGGTTGCAATGGTGGAAACCATACTTTCTCATCTTAGCGGAAAAGCCGAGGTTTTCATCGACCTCAAGACCGCAGAAAAAATGGATATTAAAGGCACACCTGTAGCGCAGATGAGAAAAAAAGGCGCTGAATTCATGATATCAATAGGGGGCGACGGGACTGTACTGCGCGGTATTCAGAAGATGGACGACCCTCTTCCAGTGCTTGGGATAAACATGGGAACCATTGGTTTCCTTGTGGACGTGAACCCAGATGAAGCTCTTGAGGCGATCGATAAAGCGCTTTCAGGTTTTGAAATTGAAGAACGTGCGCGCCTCTTGGTAAAAGTCAATGACGAAATATTACCTCATGCCACAAATGAAGTCGTGATAATAACAGCAAGCCCGGCAAAGATGATATCATGCAGGATATTCGTAGATAAATGCAGAATGGAGGAATTAAGATCAGACGGCGTTGTATTTGCCACTCCCACAGGTTCCACTGCGTATGCCATGAGCGCTGGCGGACCGATAGTTGACCCGCGGGTGGATGGTACCGTTATCGTACCTCTTGCGCCTTTCAAGCTTTCGGCGCGACCCTGGGTAGTACCTGCAAAAAGTGAGATAAGGATGGAATTGATACTCCCGAAAAAGGAAGCTGTTATTGTTATTGACGGGCAGTTCACGAGAAAAATAAATTACGAGGACAAGATACATATCACCAGGGCCGAAAAACCCGCAAGGTTCGTGAAGACAAAAAAAGACGGGTTTTATGATAAAGTGAGAAGCAAGCTTGCATATTAGAGTTTGGAATAATAGTTTTATAGAATCGTCTTAATCCTTGTGTAGCGCCATCGCATCGTTGACATTCATTTTTCCTTCAGCTTCAACAACGCAGCCTTAATGAGCGCCTGGACCGTTGGCTGCTTCATCCCCTCTGCAACAGCCTCGACTGCTTCCCGTGCCTCGCGCTGCGCAAATCCAAGTGAGACCAGCGCGCTTGCAGCATCGTAATTTGCATTACTTGTCCTGGCAGGTACAAATTTTTCCATATGCTTCTTCATCTTATCCCGAAGTTCAAGTATAATGCGCTGGGCGTTCTTTGGCCCCACACCGGAAATGCGCCTGAGTACATTTTCATCTTTCTGGAGTATTGCTGCTGCAAGGTCCCCTGTCCTTATCTGCGATAATATGTTTAGCGCTATCTGGGGCCCTATCCTCGTTACGCTGATGAGATGTTTGAACATCTCAAGTTCCCCGAATGTCCTGAAACCGAATAGCGTCAGTTCGTCCTCCCTGACATGAAGATGGGTGTACAGTTTTATCTTCTCCTTCGTGTCCCGAAGTTCATTGAGCGTAGTCTCTGTTACATTGACCTGGTATCCTAAGCCGTTGTAATCAATCACTACGAACCCATCGCCGCAGTAGGCTATATCTCCTGAAATATGTGAAATCATTCTGCTATCTCATGAAATTCATAAGGTATTTTACTTGCATAATTTCTATTCCAATAATTGCTTTTAATGGTTTATATCTTTACTTATAAATTATTTGAGAAATGGAATCTCCAATTACGAAAAGATACATCGTCTGATTAAGATTTAATAAATGATAAACTATATATATGACTAATATGATAATACATATAATGTAAATTTGGATTCATATTATTGTGATATGAATCTGAATGGTCATAATGAATAAATGATGTGGTATATATGGAATGCAAGAACTCAAACATAAAATGCGTCACCCGAATAATAAATCAATCATGGGAAGAAATGAGGGCATGCGATTTTGGAATAAACTGTGTATATCAGAACAATTCAAAATCCGCTCATGGATTTTCAAAGTAAATTTATTTACTGAAATTAATGTGACATAAAGCGATCGATAGCCCGTCAGCGGCATCGTCGGGCTTTGGGATATCATCGAGACCTAGGATTCTTTTTATCATATCCTGCATCTGTTTCTTATCCGCAGTTCCTGAGCCGGTTATAGCCTGTTTTACCTGTTTGGGGGTGTATTCGATGATAGGAATGTTCCTCTGCTGTGCGGCAAGGAAAATGACGCCCCGCGCTTCGCTCACACCCATCGCTGATGTTATGTTGTTCGTGAAAAAGAGCTTCTCCACCGCAACTTCAGAAGGTGGGTATTTCCCGAACAATAAGTTTAATTCATCATATATCTCAAGTAAGCGCTGCGGATTCTGTTTTTCAGGGGATGTTCTTATGCACCCGTAGCTTACAGGTGTTATCCTGTCTTTTTCTTTTCGTATTACCCCGAAGCCAACTGTAGCAAGTCCAGGGTCTATGCCTATGATTATCACGACAATTAAAATGCGCTTGAGATTTATGTGCTTTTGGGAGCAGCCAGGTGTTCCCCCGCCGCCATAGTGGTTTCCCGTCCATGTGGCGTCCTTTTAATGAACCCTATCTGGATAAGGTACGGCTCATGGACTTCTTCTATGGTTCTTATCTCCTCACCCACAGAGATCGCGATCGTCTTTACTCCCACAGGACCGCCCCTGAAATCTTCGGAAATTACCTTTAATATGCGCCTGTCAAGGTCTTCCAATCCAAGCCTGTCGATGCCAAGCATGGTTAGCGCCCTTTCAGCCACTTCCTGAGTTATCTCCCCGCCAGCCCTTACGCTTGCATAATCCCGTACACGCCTCAGCAATCGGTTAGCAATGCGCGGCGTACCGCGGCTGCGTTTCGCTATTTCAAGCGCCCCCTCAGGTGTTACTGGGATTCCAAGGATGGACGCGCTTCTATTCACGACTTTCATAAGTTCTTCGACTTCATACAGGTTAAGGCGCGCATTGAATCCGAACCTGTCCCTGAATGGTGAGCCCAGGAGTCCGACCTTCGTGGTCGCGCCAATTAGAGTGAAATGCTCAAGGTTCAATTTTATTGACCTAGCGCTTGGCCCCTCACCGATCATGACATCTATCTCGAAATCCTCCATTGCAGGATACAGCACCTCTTCTATCACGTGGTTCATACGGTGTATCTCATCTATAAAGAGAACATCCCCCTTTTTAAGCACAGTTAGCATTGCTGCCAGGTCGCCGGGACGCTCAAGCACCGGTCCTGATGTTGCTTTGATATCCGTACCCATCTCGTGTGCGATTATGTGCGCGAGTGTGGTCTTTCCGAGACCGGGAGGACCGGAAAAAATTATGTGGTCCAGCGGTTCGTCTCTTTTTTTTGATGCTTCTATAAATATATTAAGAGCTTCCTTAAGGGCGGTCTGGCCGATAAATTCATTCAGGCTGGCAGGACGGATAGGAATCTCTTCTATCTCGTCAATTTGCGAGTTTGGGGCAATAATTCGTTCTTCCATGATTTATATAATTGTTATATAAAATAGTTATTGGACACCATAAAACTTATGTTTAAATATAACACAATGATACCTAATACTAAATTAATATGAAAGCTATCCATGAGCGGACTAAATCAATGTTATTTTATACACGTTTAGAGAACTGGATATAGATGGACCGACCAAATAACGACTCTCGTGATCTAGCGACACCCTATTTTTCATTTGGCGATATTCTTGCCATGGGATTAATGATAGCTGCGGGTCTGTATTTTATTGTCACGTCCGGGCTTAAGATCGCTGAACTTTTATTTGGCAGCATGAATGAACTGGACCTTTTCATCAGCATCATTACAGCAGCCGTTGGATATGGTTTCCTTTTTGCTGCTTACAGGTTCATAAAGAGAGCATCTTTTCTTAAGGCGATTGCTGACAGCATTTTTGTTGAAGCCCTGTATGACCGTCTTGAGCCGTTGCTTGCTGATATCGCTGAGACAAAAGCAGGGTATGACATACTCAGTGAAAGAATTGATTATCTGAATTACAACGTCAACGATATAAAAAAGAGTATAGATATGGGAAAGGACAGATCAGGTGAACTTGTACCTTTGCAATTTGCTATAAGAAATATCAGCTACCAGTTCCAGTATGTACTTTTAACTACAATCACTCTTGCCATATATATGTTCATGTTTTATAATCCTGGTGCAATAACTCCTTATCTAAGTCCCATTACCTACATTATATGGTGGGCAGTAATTACTTCCCAGAAGAATCTATGGGAAGAGACAAAAGCATGGTACTGGGTTGCTGTACCGCTCCTGGTAATACCTATGTTCTCCATTCTATTTACAACTCTGTTTACGCCGAACTATATGCTCCTTGTCATGTACGCAGGTCTCGGATCGTATATCATCTTATATTACGTTTGGTGTGAGCGTAAAGCAAAAGGTATTTTGCCTTTCGGTATAGGGGAGAGGATACACAATATAAAAGCAATGTTGAAAAAAGAGGATGTTCAGGAAGTAAAACCTCAGACCAAAAAATTGTTTCACCCCTCGCACATAGGGAGTATATTGATAGTTCTTTCGGTTCTTGTTTTTGCCATCGCTCTGCTGGGTTATATTATTGAGAACAGTATCGTTAACCTTACCTGGCAAATGATAGGTATTGATATTAAATGGGAGCCTGTTTATTCATACGCTGCAATGGGACTTGGAATTCTTCTTCTTGCAACAGGTTATTTCTTTGTTGTGAAACTCAGGAGAAAGGAATGAAAAAGGCAGTAGTTTTTTTATCTTTATTGTATATATTATTTATAATAATTCCTGTTGCTGCGGCGATCATCGAAGAAGACTGGGATAATTACACGCGTATAGATAGCGCAAAAAGAGATGATACCGGTAATACCGTGACACTGAGTCCATTGAGGAAAAGCTACATCGGTGATGGGTACACGGTGACAGCCAGGGATTTTGACGCGCAGGGAACGGTGGTACTTGATATAAGTTTTATGGGCAGGCAGGAGACCATTATATTGAGAGGCGAATGGGATGCTGACAGGACAAAGATCGTTTTTACCCCGCCGGTTGAATTATTCGACAAGATGATGATAATTACACCTAAAAAAATAGTCCCTCCTGCAGGCGTATTTACGTGCTGCCCGGAAGCGGAAATAAATATTGACCTGATAAGACCTGAATTATTTCTTGAATTTAAAGACGATACAAAATCCATAACTTATCAATATATTGCTGTTGACCCTTTTGCAAACTGGTCTAATGATGCAATTTCAAAAATAAGCCCTTTCGATGATAATTCTACAGAGAGTGAGACAACAATAGAAGATATTTCCAATGCATTTCGTATAAATGAACAAATACCGGTTGAATTAACAGTTACAAACCATGGGGATGCGGAATCAAATGACAATGTTGTCTATATTGATACGGATGGGCTTATTTTCGAAGAAGGAAGGCCTTACTACCAGCTTCCCACACTCTCAGGAGAGAACCAGAAAAATGCATTTGGACCAAACAGTCATAAAATTAATATGAAGCTAAAATTCCCTGCTCTACCTAAAAAGCTAAATTATGCTATACATGCATATGTGAAAGGAGGCAAGGAAGGTATCACATACTATTATGATGCAACGAAGGCCATAACCCTTCTACCCTCAGTGCAACTCCAGAAATCCGCAACAAAAGAGAGCATGCTGCCAAGCAGGCAGGAAGTTGAGAGAATTTATCATTCTATTGATGCGAATGAAATATACCGCTGGCTCCAGGGAGGCGAGATTTTTGTGTCTATCGGAGTGACAAATTATCAGAATTATTATATAAAAGGACTGAAGCTGACTGATTCACCAGGCAGGCAGTTAACCGTGAATAACCAGTCATTTAATTGGACATTCGACCTTAAACCATTCGAGACAAAAGAGTTTAAATACAAGGCAAAAGCCCCGGGTCCCGGAACGTTTAGCCTACCGTCTGCACAGCTTTCATACTCAGATATGAACATGACATGGAGCCTGCGTTCAACAACACCTTCTACTCAGGTGCATGGCCCATGCGTGCAGGTTTATAAAAAACCGGGTTCGCCGGTGGTTATACCAGGCAGCAATGTTGCAATAACCGTTACTATAAGGAACAGCGGGGACATGCCATCAAGAGTAAAAATAAATGATTCGATCCCTGAAAACTCTACTTTCATAAATGGCAGTCTGGAATATGAAGGGATATTATCGCCAAAAGATTCCGCCATAATTTCATATAATATTTCAGTTGGTCCAGAAGGACAGATACAACTGTCAGCCCCGGTAATGTTAATAAACGGCAAAGAAGATAATGGCTGCGGAGAACCGATTTTAGGCAAGATAATGATCAGGGAACCTGCCCCGCCAACACCTGTTAAAACAATAGAAGCTCCTTATGAAAATGCTTCAGAAAATATGACTAAATCTCCACCAGGCAATCAATACGGATTCCTTGAAGGCTTGATCCCGGCTTTAATGTTGATTTTAGCAGTTGCAGTTTTGATCATACTGCACAGGACGAACAAATGAGGCTAGACAGGACTACATTGCATTTATTAATTGTAACAATTGCCATTTTTGCATTATTGATTATAATAAACTATGACAGCAGATATAGAACGGAAGAAATTCCGCAATTACCTATCGTGAAAGTTGACCTGGTTTCAGAAAGCGAACTCGATAGTAATTTAACAGTCAGCGTGTCCGGTGATGTCTGTGGTGGGTGCCATTTATCGGGCAAGCCCTTCATTCCTCAGGCTATGAAGGTCAAAGGGCATACCGGCGGAGGGGAATACTGCCTGGCCTGCCACAAAATATCGCATGAAAATCATCCGATAGACAATAATGTCACCTGCGAAAAATGCCACGGCGCTACTCCAGGTATGCCGGTCTTTGTCAACGGCAACATATCCTGCAACAATTGCCATGATTATCCGGACCCGCTTTTGCCAAGCGGGGGGCATCTTATTACCATTCACAGGGAGAGAGGGGTTGCATGTACTAAATGCCATACTGATGATTGCAGGAAATGCCATGCTGAGATTGGCACTGATGCACAATGGGAAAAGAGGCTTACACATTTCAGGACGATAATGATAAAAAAGTAAGGGCGCAGGAATATTCGGGTCACTTCTTTCCCATCACATCCTTCATCATCTTAATAGAGCAAAGCTCACCGCACATGCTGCATGTCTCTGTGTTCTTGCTTCTTGCATGTATCTTTTTTGCTTTCTCGCTATCTATTGCAAGCCCGAACTGCTTATTCCAGTCAAGCTCCTTTCTCGCAAGCGCCATCTCACGATCAGCCGCTCGCGCCTTCTCCCTGACCCCCTCCTTTGTGAGGTCTGCAGCATGGGCTGCAATCCTTGTTACAATCGTTCCTTCCCTGATATCGTCTTCATCGGGAAGGGCCAGGTGTTCTGCCGGAGTGGTCATGCAAAGGAAATCTGCCCCGTGCATTCCAGCGACCGCGCCGCCCATCGCAGCAGTGATATGGTCGTACCCGGGGGCGATATCTGTCACAAGCGGACCGAGAAGATATAGCGGCGCATTTCCGGTCAGGTGTTTCATTGCTGTAACAGAAAGTCCGATCTCATCTATTGGAACATGCCCAGGTCCCTCAACGAGCGTCTGCACTCCCGCGGCTCGCGCCCGCTTTACAAGTTCTCCAAGCTGGATGAATTCCTCAAATTTTGCCCTGTCTGAGGCGTCGTTGATGCACCCGGGGCGCATGCCGTCGCCGAGGCTGATGGTCAATTCGAACTCACGCGCGATCTCAAGAAGGTAATCGTATTCTGCATAAAAGGGATTCTCTTCGTAATTATTCTTCATCCATGAAAGGGTCAGTGCGCCGCCGCGGCTCACTACGTCGAGTATCCTGTCACTGTTTTTTAGACGCCTGAAAGATTCATGGTTCACACCGGCATGGATGGTCACGAAATCAATGCCGTCATTTGCGTGTTTTCGCACCGCATTGAACATATCATCAGAAGTCATGGCTTCTATACCCTTACCTGCTGCCTGGTATATTGGGACAGAACCAACCGGGATTTTGACAGCTTCAATAATCTTTCTGCGCACAAGGTCGAGGTCGCCTCCTGTTGAGAGATCCATAATAGTATCGGCGCCGTATTTTTCCGCGATTATTGCTTTTTTTATCTCTGCATTGATGTCAACATAGTCCCTTGAAGTGCCGATGTTGGCGTTAATCTTTGTGCGCATCAATTTCCCGATGCCAACTGGTGTGGATCTGCTGTTGACGCTTTTCGGTATCACGATATGCCCGAGCGCAAGGCATTTCCTTATTTCATCAGCACCTGTCCCCTCTTTAGCTGCAACATGCTTTATTTCATCAGTCAGCAATCCGGCATGCGCCTTTTCCATCAGGGTCGTCATTTCTTCCTCGATCCGAACATTTTAGCATACCAGCTTTTGTCATCCTTTTGCTTTTTTTTCTTTGCGGGCTCTTTCTTTTGTCCCTTTTTATCTGGTTCATCTTCTTTTTCGTTGTCTTCTTCTTTTTCTTCGAGAGTTTCCCTTCCGTATAACAATTCACCAATTCGTGTTTTGGGTTTATTTTCCGTTAATTTTCCTGGCAACTTCTCAGTTGTTTTTTCTGGTATTTTTAGTGGTATTTTTTCTGGTAATTTCCCAGGCATTTTTTCCGGTAATTTTCCTGGCAATTTTCCCATTCCCTCAATCGTCTTCTGTTCCCCGATAATTTCCTTTGCAGTATCCATGCCTTCGGGAACTTCGATATTTATCTTTGGCGAAATTGGCGGCTTTACCACGGGAACGCTTGCCCCACCGTGTTTGCTTTTTCGGACCCTTATATCCACAAGCACTGGCCGTTCTATGTAAGTACTGACGATCATGGCAACCCCTGGAGACAGCCGCTTGATATCATCCACGACCTCTGAGCTTATTCCCTCAAGACCTTTGCTGATAGCCTGAAGGTCGTTGGGATTTGTCACTTTCATTATTATCTGGGTATTGCACTGTGAAAGGATGTTCTTATCCACGCGGGCAGGGCGCTGTGATACTACCAGGAGGCCGAGGCCGAATTTCCTGCCCTCTGATGCGATGGTACGGAGAATATCTGAACTTACCGTTCCCCCGAATCCTTTTTCAGGACAGAAATTATGCGCTTCCTCAAGCACCAGCATGCACGGAGGCACTGTATTGAGCTTTCGCGCTTCAAACAGGTCGCTGCAAAGCTTTGCGACTATCAATGCCTGAAGGTCGGGGTTTACGCCTTTCATATCTATTATCGAGGCTCTTCCATCCTGGACAAGGTCGGAAATGGTCGTTGCTTTATCAGATAATATGCCTGTTTCGCGAAGCGCTTCAAGCTTGCTTATCACATTCCATTTTATCTTGCTCTTGTTCTGCCCGACCTCGAAAATGATATCTTCAATAGTATATTCTGTTTTTTCAGCCTTGAGTTTCGAAACTGCCTCAAATAGTATGCCTGTCTGGTTCTGCGAGTGTTCATCTGAAAAATACTGCATGAGGTCCTTTACACCAAGGTTAATGCCATTTAACCTGAAAAGACAGTCAGCCGATGGATTGAGTGATTTGTTAGCAGGCGTATATATGGTCACCACGTCTTCGTAACCTTTCGGCGATATTCCATACCTTTCGAACATCCCAGGCTTCTCCTGATTGGGGAATTTCAGTGTGCCGTATTCCCCGTGCGGGTCTATTATAAGCAGGGGGACGTTCTTTTCCAGGAGCTCTTCCAGTATCACACCGCTTGTATAGGATTTTCCGGCTCCTGTCTTGGCAAGTATGCTGCAGTGCTTCTGCACAAGGTTGTTGGCATCAAGGTTGACTTTTATGTTCTGCCCTTCAAGCAGTCCGATGTAAACGTCCCCTCGCATAAGTCCAAGAGTTTGCTTTATTAGCATCTCATCAGCCTTAAAGACCTTATCTCCAGGACTGAAAGGTGATTTCGGTACGCGAAGGGCCCCATTTTTGTCCCTTGCGCCTATCACTGCCGCTTCAGCGATTATCTGCTGGTCCATATCCGTGACCTTTGATGAGCCTTCAGCCACATCCACTGCCTGCTCTATAGAGAAGCCCTCGCTTGACCGGGTGATAGTTGCCACCTGGGCCAGTGTCCAGCCGTCCACTTCGTGCCAGACCTTAACGTAATCTGCTCTCTTTGTCGCAGTGCTGTCTGAAACCGCGAACTTGAATGTTAACGATTCTGTTTTTCCGAATATTACGCCTATTGAATCCTTCACCATTATAGGTACCAGAATAATTCAGATGAATATTATACTTTCTCTATAGGAGGAGAGATATTAGTGTATATGACTGTAAAATTATCATGCTTATTACAGATATTACGGATTCCTACCAAACTATTAAATACAGTCGTGTTCTATTAAGCGTCCGAAGCTCCGATAGTGTAGCAGGCCAATCATTCTGGCCTTTCAAGTTTTAAGCGTGATATGCGCTGAAATAAAGACAGCCAGTGACTCGGGTTCAAATCCCGATCGGAGCACTTTTTAAAAAATCAAAGAAATTTATTTTGATTTATTTTAATAACAATCGTTGATAAAATCCTATGCGAAAAAATTTCAGGACTGCAAACACACAAGATAAAAACGAAAGAATAATATACCGTATTGATTAATATAATTTAAAAAAACGGGGTACATGGTATGAGAAAACAAAAAATCTTAATATTATTGATTGTCATGGCAGTCTTTGCCACGATGGTAGCGTATGCGGCTGAAGAAAATTTCCAGGCATCATCACTTACGGCAAAGGATGTCGATTGCAAGAAATGCCATGCAGGCACTCCACACGTCATACATGCCAATAAGCCGGTGGACTGCGTGGCCTGCCACGGGAACAAGGATTCTGTTTCCATCCCTGTATGCACGAAATGCCATGATGGACCTATCCACCAGGTTCACGCCGGGAAGGTTGCCACCCAGACATGCGCATACTGCCATACAACCATAACACAGGTACACAACAAACTTATGAGCGATGCGGTTTGCTCGCACTGCCATACAGACCTTGTGGAAGTACACGGGAAGGATGCATCATGCACAAAATGCCATAAGAGCCCTCCAAACATCGTCAAACCCATTAAATCGCCAGAAATGATACTCGTATGCCAGAACTGCCACCCTGCGTCAAGCGTGGCAACCATCCACGGGGCAGTAGATGATAAGACGGCATGTTACAACTGCCACAAAGGCACCTCTCAGGCTGTAGGACCAGAGGTTGCGCACGTAATACATTCCACAAAGGTAGACTGCAAGGGATGTCATGAAGAAAAAGGGAAGGTAGTAGTGCCCCAGTGCATAAGATGCCACGACATAGATAAGCTTCATGCCTTCAACAAGATAGGGAAGCTTACCTCGGCGACTGGATTGAATTGCGAAGCGTGCCACACGGATGAGACAAAACTATCAGCCACAAAAAGCAACGCCCGCTCAAACCGCGGTAACGACTGCAGCACCCACGCAAACCGCTGCCGCAGAGTCCACGGAAAAAGTACCGGGATTTACGGCTCTACTGGCCGTCGGGATTTTCTTCGCTGGATACGTGATGATGAGAAGAAGGAAATAATGGCGCATTTGGGTGTAAAATAGTCAGGTTTTGACATTAAATATCAGCCACGAAGTCGCAGGGAGCATAGAGAAATATTATCTCACTGCCCTTCTGTGTTTCGGTGGCTTTTTTACTTTTTTATTTAACATCTTCTTTTGTTACTCAGTTTCAATCCGAGAGGCCATGCAAAGAGACCGCAGATGAGACCGGCTATGGTTGTTATATCAAACAAACTTTGATTAATCCTGTAAATCCTGTCGATCCGGTCTAAATAAATCTAACTTTCAGATGCTTATATACTACGCATGATGATTATTTATATCTGGAAAAACAAAGTGTGTAGTCGGTATGGCAGAACTTGGTTTCCTGAGAGATTTTGTATTCATTTTCGGTGTCGCTATCGGTATTACTTTTCTGTTTTATCACCTGCGTATAGCGCCTGTTGCGGGTTATCTGATCGCGGGAGTGCTGCTTGGCCCGTCTGCGCTTGGTGTTGCAAAGGATGTTGCATCTATTGAGATACTGGCAGAGATCGGAATAATATTATTATTATTTTTGATAGGTGTGGAATTCTCACTTAATAAGCTTCTAAGTATGAATCGTAAGCTGTTCCTTGTGGGTTTGCTTCAGGTCCTTCTGACCACAGGTATTGTGATGATAATTGCGATAATCTTTGGAGCATCCGTAACCCAGGGCCTGTTCGTGGGTTTTCTGGTAACAATGAGCAGTAGCGTAATAGTAATGAAGGTGCTTTCTGACCGCGGCGAATTAGAGTCTCCTCAAGGCAGGCTTACCACAGTGATACTTATTTTTCAAGACATGAGCGTTGTTGCGATAGTGCTGCTTATGCCGATGCTTGGCGGAATATCCGGCTTTTCTCCATTAGAGGTGGTGTTGAACGTTATATTTGCATTGTCATTTGTTGTCATGGTGATAGTGGTATCCCGTTCTGTGGTTCCTTTCATGCTGTACCGGGTTGTCCAGACCCACAGCAGGGAGCTTTTTCTGTTAAGCATAGTTTTGATCTGCTTTGGCACTGCCTATCTGACATCCCTTGTCGGCCTGTCACTCGCTATCGGGGCATTTATTGCAGGACTTATCATTTCTGAGTCAGAGTATGGACACCAGGCTTTCAGCGAGATGCTGCCACTGAAAGATATTTTCAGCATCCTTTTTTTTGTTTCGATAGGAATGCTTCTTAATGTTGGTTCTGTGCTTCGCAATCCATTGGTGGTCGTTCTGGGAGTGATCGGTATCCTCATTATCAAGTTCCTGGTAGGAACGCTGGTTCCTGCTTTAATGGGTTATCCTGCCAGGATAGCTGTGGTTGTCGGTGTGGCGCTTGCCCAGATAGGTGAGTTCTCTTTCGTATTGTCAAAGGAGGGATTGAATTATGGTCTTATTTCAACTGACGATTACCAGGTGTTCCTTGCATCTGCCATAATAACAATGGTGTTCACCCCATTCATGATACAGGGAAGCGGACGTTTTGCAGATGTTTCTGAACGATTGCCTTTACCCCAGGTGGTGAAGTTCGGACGTTTTCATGATGACAAAATAGAGAGAAAAGATTTGAAGAATCATGTTATTATTGTGGGATATGGTCTTAACGGAAGGAATGTCTCAAGAGCGCTTGATGCATCCCGTATCCCTTTTATCGTTCTTGAGCTTAATCCGGAGACCGTGCGGAGTGAGAAAAAACGCGGGATCCCTATTATTTACGGCGATGCCTCCCATGAGTCGATGCTTGAAAAGGTCAATATATTGAACGCGCGTTCAGTTTTGATCGCCATTTCCGATGCTTCAGCGACCAGGAGGATAGTTGAACTTGCGAGGAGGATGAATCCATCCGTGTATATTATTGCCAGGACTCGTTATATTAATGAAATAAATCCCCTCTATTCACTGGGCGCAAACGATGTGATCCCTGAAGAATTCGAGACCTCTATTGAGATAATCTCAAGGGTGCTGCACAGGTATTTTATCCCTGTGAACGAGATCGAGAACCACATCCGTGAGATAAGAAAGGATGGTTACGATATGTTGAGGAAGGTGGACCATAAGCATGCTTTGTTCCCGGAGTTAAAGCAGCATCTCCCGGATAGTGAGATCGAGACTTTCAGGATAAGGGATGGTTCGCCCCTGGCAGGAAAGTCGCTTGCAGATATCGGATTCAGGCAAAAGTTCGGTGTTACGGTGCTTGCTATCCAGCGCGGGAAAGAGACGATCGCGAATCCTGCGGGTAATACTCAGTTAGCGCCGGAAGATATTATTATCCTGATAGGAACAAAAGGCAATATCGCAAGTATATCTTCAATGATACTTCTCCCGGAAAAACAGGAGCAGAAATAGATCATGTCATGTATAACAACAAAAGACCTGCTTGAAGAGCTTGGCGATGATTTCAGAAAGTCTCTGAACGAACTGAGTTTTGAGAAAGCTGAAAAAGGATGCGCACTGATCCATGAAAATCTGTCAGATCCCTGTCATCCATGTTCAATTTATTCTTAATTCCTCATGCTCGTTATCGGGGCTGGCATCCTTCCTCCGCGCAGTATGAAGTCACGGGAACTGAATTTACTGATGTCCATCACATAGGTCTCACCCAGCAATCCCCCGAAGTTCACATAATCCCCTGCGATCTTTCCCGGCACAGGAATGAGCCTTACTCCCGTGGTCTTTCCATTCACAACCCCGATGGAAAGCTCGTCAGCTATAATTCCTGAAATGGTTTCAGCAGGCGTGTCGCCAGGGATGGCTATCATATCAAGCCCAACAGAACATACCGCGGTCAGGGCCTCAAGTTTCTCAATTGAAAGAGCGCGGCATTTCACAGCCTCGTTCATGCCGGAATCCTCGCTCACCGGAATGAATGTGCCGCTCAATCCGCCTACGTTCCCTGAAGCCATGGCTCCGCCTTTTTTTACGGCGTCAATGAGAAGCGCCAGAGCAGCAGTACTGCCAGGCGCGCCCATCTTTTCGATACCCATCATTTCCACTATCCCTGCCACAGAATCGCCAACTTTCGTGGTGGATGCAAGCGATATATCCACGATTCCAAAGGGCACGTTCATATTTGAAGCCAGTTCCCTTCCTATAAGTTCGCCAGCTCTTGTTATCTTGAAGGCTGTTCTTTTTATGACCTCGGAAAGCCCTGTCAGGTCGCAATCCCTGTTCTTCTCTACAACGCTTCTCACAACACCCGGACCGCTGATGCCTATGTTGAGCGAAAAGTCCGGCTCTCCAACGCCATGAAAAGCGCCTGCCATGAAAGGATTGTCTTCAGGCGCGTTTGAGAATACGGCAAATTTCGTACAGCCTATGCCGTTATCCGTCCTCCCGGCAATGTCCTTCAGGATATTCCCGAGCTTTATTATTGCATCCATGTTCATACCCGACACTGTCGAGCCGACATTAAGGAAAGCACATACCCGTTCCGTGCCTGAGAGCATATCAGGAAGCGAATCTATCAGGCGCGAATCTGCCCGGGTCATCCCTTTCTGGACAAGTGCTCCGTACCCGCCGATAAAATCGATATTGCCATCGTGGGCTGCCCTGTCAAGCGTTTTTGCTATCTCAAGAGGCGCATCCTCCCCGCATGACTCAACTATAAGTGAGACAGGCGTCACTGAAATCCTTTTATTGATTATCGGGATACCGTATTTGTCCTCGATCTCACCTGCTTCTTGAACAAGCCTCTTTCCGTACTCTGTGACCTTGTTGTAAACATTTGACCTAAAGACCTCGATATCAGTATCGATGCAGTCTTTCAGGTTGATCCCGAGTGTCACTGTCCTGATATCAAAATTATGATACAGTGTCATGCGCACAGTTTCCATGACCTCATCGATCGAATATTCCATGTCTACACCCTGTGCATAGCCTTGAAGATATTCTCATGCTGGACCTGGATATTCAAGTCCATCTGCTTTTCTATCTCTGCGAATTCCTTTTTTATATCCCCTATTGATACCCTGGAATCCGCCATGTCAGCCAGCATGGTCATCACAAAATAACCGTCCATGACTTTCTGGTTCAGGTCTTCGATATTGATATTATGCTTGAAAACCGCGTTTGAGATGCGGGCGATTATTCCTTTCTGGTCTTTTCCGATTACTGTTATGAATACAAGGTCTTTGGGCATGGTCCTCTTTTTATTTGTTCCAATTTTTAGTTCATTCTTTGTCCGGCAGGGAGTTAAATTTTATCATGGAGGATTTATTTGAAGTTTCTTTTAATTTTTGTCAACTAAAACTGTCAAATTTATGATTTTTTTGTAAACTATAGTTTGTAAAATATGAAATATATTACTGGAAAAATCATAACGAAGTGGATTTCATAATAAAAACGGACAATAAAATCCTGCCTGTAGAGGTAAAATATCAGAACGAAATAACTGGAGCGGATTTAAAAGGGCTGGTAAAATTCATGGAAAGTTACGGGGTTGACAGGGGTCTGGTCATAACAAAAGATCTTCTTGACAGGAAAAGCATGGATGGCAGAGAAGTGGCTTTTGTCCCGGCATGGTTGTTCTTACTATCGGAGATGTGTGAAGTTTAGGGGATTTTATTATAACTGATAATTTGACCCGCGCGTATCCGCGTCAACCATTGCACCAGTGCACCAACCGCAGCAGATGTGTGGGGTATAGCGATTAAGAATTAACATGGATATTCGAGAACTGTTGGGGCATAAAAAGCAGTTAGACCCAGGTTCGGTTAGCGTTTTAATAATTTTACTGCAAACTCGTATAATCCGATTAATGTTACTATTATTCCAAGTAATCCCAAAGCATACATTCTTCTATTTAATTGCAGTTGTAAATATGTATTATAAGGTTCTATGTAAAATACATTATCTATAACATAACTTTTGAGACCGGAGGAAACACTTAAAGATTGGCTACCGCTTGTTAAAAACTCTATTTTATTCATTTGATTTGGGGACTGATAGTTATAATCAACAAACCAATCTTCTTGTGTTTTGTTAAGTTTTACATTAATGCAGCGGCTTTTTTTCCATTCCAAATCACCACTTGCTCTAGCATTATCTGGACATATTCTTACATCAAGGTAATTGGGCCAAATATTACGTTCGCCTACAAATTCTTTAAAAGATTCTTTGTTAACGTAATAATCGACTTCAAATATATAAAGCTCAATTTCTTTATTTGCACTAATTATATCTTTTGACCTGTACTCTCCTGTAATTCTAAAACTTCCTGCTGGCCCATTATGGTCTATGTCTTTATTTATTCCAATAAACTTTCTATCGTAATCAGACATTGGCCATTCTACGAGTATTAACATACTATATATCGCAGTAAGAATACAAATCAAAAAAAGAATTGAAGCAATCTTATCCTTAATAATCGCATTTTTAACTATTTTTAAAATTTCATTAATACTTGCATCCCTCAGTATCGGCATCTTACGACCTTAACTTTTATTGTGATACTGTTATATAAAATTACCGACAGTGATGTTTCCTTTGTCTTTGTGACTCTATATCTTGCAAAATTCCAGATATTGTCATCTATGGCTTCAGATAAGTGATTATAGCCAAAAAGACTGTAGCAATAGCTAAGAAAATTGTAGCATTTGCTAATTTTCGATTCAATTTAATTAGCTGTTGAGTTTCGTAACTGGATATATAAGATGAAAGTGCTTGTATGTTTATTTGATGTTGCGGTGCACTCCTTGGGTCGATAAAATCTTCATATACATACATGTTTGAGTTTTTCATAGATATAATTTATATCTGGTTCTTCCATAAGTCCCTCAAGCTTCTTTTACATGCTATATGAATATAAAAAGCAATGGATAGTGTATGAAAAAATTCAAATTCCATACGATCAAACCAGTTCCTCCACCTGTTTCAGCATACCATCAATTATCTCCAGTCCCTCATACCAGAATCTTGGATCATCAAGCGATATCCCGAAATCCTCAAGAAGCCTCGCGGGAGTGTCCTTCCCCCCT